>CAZBNV010000004.1:0-132478 GCA_964493335.1 uncultured Nitrospira sp. | reverse complement strand
AGGGGACTAGGATGTCGCCCGGGGTCGCTGCAGGGGAACTCACTCTTTTATCAGTCGGAGTGGTGCCGCGGCAAGGAGGGAGGGCGGGAGAAGGCAGGGAGCCTTTCCAAGACACGGCCGGCTCACCGTCTCCCCGGCGTGCGCAGACGTGTCGCTCGTTACTCCTCGCGTCGCGCACCTCGCGCAACGCGCGGCTTAGGAAAGCCCTCGTTGGACGCGCGCAGTGTGGGGACCACATCAAGGCTGCCCTCCCTGGGGAGATGGAATAGAGGGGGATCTCGGAGGACGCGCACGGTGTGGGGACCATCAGGCTGCCCTCCCAGGGGAGAGGTGTAACGGAAGGCTTTTCAGAACGCGCACGATACAACTCTGCTCGCCTGGGTTAAGGGCGCGTCTCGGAGCGCCCGGGGTGGGCGGGTAAGAGGCCCCGCAGAGTAAGGACCACCCAGTCTTTTTTCTTGTGAATCGAACGCGAGAGATGTTTCACGCTTCACGAGATGCGGGTCCATCGATGAGCGACCGCAAGGTAATTCCCGCGAGCGCATTTGCCACCGCGTCGTCGCGGCGGCGAAGCACCTGACGGACGGAATCGTCGCCGTCTGCCAGGACTGTCGCGTCAGCGACACGTCCTTTGCGCAGGGCATTGAGCACCTCCATGACGGAGATGAGTTCGATTGGCTTGGCGAGGCTGATGCCTTCCGGTTTAGCCATGAGGCCAAGCAGTCCGGCTTCAACCAGGTGCTGTACCTGTTCCTCCACGAGCGAGACGGGCAAGTGAAGTTGGATGGCCAGTTCGTCTATGCCCAAAGGACCGTCGCCCTTCAAATACCGCCGCGCCAAAATCAGCAGCAGGCTCAAGGCCAGTCGTTCCCGAAACGCATGTGTCCCCTGTTGCCAAAGGAGACGCGACAGGTAGGCGGTGGGATGTTGATAAAAAAACGAGAGCTGCGCTCCGATCAGCACAATCAGCCAACCCGCATAGAGCCACAAGAGAAACAGGATCAAGACGGCAAAGCCGGAATAAATTGCGCTGTAGTTGGCAGACTCGGCCACAAATGTGGCAAACGCTTCTCCCGCAATGCCCCAAAGGACAGCCGCGGTGACCCCGCCGACCAGGGCAGAATCGAATCGGACGTGCGTGTGAGGAATGAATTTGAAGAGAAATGTGAACAACCCGGTGAGGATGACAAACGGGAGCAATTGGCCGGCCCACAGCATCAGGAAGCCGAACGGTTGAATCTCCAGCACACGCTGCACCAACGCGTTGCTGTGTACCGAGGCCAGCAATCCGAATGCCGTCACGACCAGCAATGGACCAACCAACACGGCGCTCAAATAGTCCGCGAACTTCCGTCCCCACGGGCGTCCTTCACGCACCAGCCAAATGGCGTTCAACGCCTCTTCGATTTTATCGATCAAGGAATAGGTGGTGTAGAAAAGCCCAGCGACGCCGACGACTCCCAGCACTCCGATCTTGAGATTGTCCACAAAGCCGATGATCGTGGCCGTGATTTCCTGCCCCTTCGAGCCGAGAGGTTCAAGCGCCTGGGCCAAGACCGGTTCGATCTGCTGGTGCACACCGAAAGCCTTCAGCACCGAAAACATCACGGCGAGAAATGGGACCAGCGAGAGGAGTGTCGTATAGACGAGACCGGCGGCGCGGGCATCGAGCAGACGGTGACGAAACTCCATTGCGACCGCAATGGCCAGCCGTAGCGCATGTATGCCGGTGCGGCTGGGCAAGGATAGGGCAGCGGGGTCGATAGTCCAGAGATCCTGCGTGAGAAATTGTTGCGCGCGTGCCAGGGTTGTCATCGTCCATCACCTCCGGGAAGAATGCCACTGTACCGTCCAACGGTCCGCCGGTGCACGTCGTATCGCCGGGCCACCGTCTCCATCATAGCGCCTTCCGCTATCGGTGCCCGTGAAGAAAGCGTAGGGTGAATCGGCAAACGTGATGTTCTGAGTAACGGTGAGCGACGCGTCTTAGATGACACCAGTCGTCCGCTGACCAAGAAGTCAGCCGACGACTGGTGTCTGTGAGCGGATAACCGGACGACTACTTACCCATCGGATTCGTCATCATGCCCTTGGCATTGTCCCTGAGCCCCTTCACGTCTTCCTTGACGTCACCGGCCCCCTTCTTGGTCTTTTCGAGGTCGAGCGCCTTGGCGTCATCCTTCGTTTTGGTCGCATCGGTTTTGAGTTTCCCTGTGGCGTCGGTCAGCGACGTGCCGCTGCCCTTCATGGCCTCTTTACCTTCCGAGACCATGCCCACCGCATGGGCCGATGACAGAAGTGACGGGACCGAGCTTGCGCCGAGACTGATGGCGACTGCGATGGCAACGATCGACGATGTCTGCATGACAACCCTCCTTGGGTAATAGGGACGTTCCTTACCGACTGTTCTGGTGAATCATCTTGACGATGTCAACTTGCCTCGACCTCATGCCATAACCCAACGGATCCTCACCAAGCGGATGGCTACATCTTGGTCGTTTCGAATGTTCCGACGTCTTAGCGCTGTCACGACCAAACCTGGCGATGGCTTCCGTAACGGTCTCGCCGTTCGCTGTATGGCCTGGTTGCCAGCCGACACCACGCCTGTCGCATGGGCAACGAAAGAAATCCCGGGATCGCGAATGCCGCCAGGCCGACGACAAGCGTAAGAGCAATGATCAACGATATCTGCATGACAACCCTCCTCGAGCAAGCGGGACGCCACTCACTGCCTGTGGGATCGGAACGATCTGATCTTGGTCGACTGCATAGGGCCAATGCCACGATCTCGTACAGTCACTATAACAGCCCGCGCTCTACCAATGTTTGCTTGATCCACACGAGGTGATCAGACGTTTGGGGAGAGGTGCAGGGTTATGTATGAAATGGACTGCAGAAGTCTGTGGAGACTGTTACGGAACATACTTCAACGTCTGCTCTCCGAATAAAAGAGGGGAGACAGATGTAGGGTTCCGATGTGTGTACAGCGCTCGGCTTGGAACGCCAGCATGGGACCAGCTGTGGAGGGACAGGTGGCCCTTGGCAGAAAGTGGCGTTCTGGCCTGGATGTAGATCAACCGGTGAGCGCCGACTGAGCTGCTATACTTTTACCTGCTGGTAGTTCCTACAGGGGGAGGCCTTTGCATATTCCGACTCATTTGATGTTGTCCTGGGTGGTCGGTCATCGATTACAAGACCGGTCTGATCGGCGAGCAGTTGCCTGGGCGGGAGTGGCGGCGGACCTCGACGGACTGTCGATCGTAGCTGGGATGGACTCCTATGGCCGTTGGCACCATGCACTGACCCATGGCCTGGTTGCCGGGGTCCTGATTGGGCTACTCGCCTCTTGCTGGGCGAAGGATCGTCTTCACGTGTGGTGCCTCAGCCTCGGCGCCTTCCATCTCCATCTCCTGTGCGATTGGCTCGGGAGCGGGCGTGATTGGCCGGTCCAATATTTCTGGCCGTTCAGCGACACCTTCTATCACACGCCCTATGGCTGGGAGCTGGACGCCTGGCAGAATTGGGCCGCCGCCATCCTGTTGCTGCTCCTGTGCGGGCGTATCGCGACTCGCTCCGGCTATTCCTTTGCCGAAACCGTCCTTCCCGCAGCCGGTGATCACGCGGTAGTCGCTGCTCTCCGGCAACGGTTTACCTCAGCGGCGCGTGCATCTGTAGTTCAACCATGATTCGGAAACTCCTAAAGCCATCCTTTTTCAGCTAGTAGGCGGAATGTTAGAATCGATTTATCGCTTGCGGCTCCAAAGAGTCAAAACAAGAAGTCACCCCGCTTGCCTTGTCTAGCCCATTGACTCGCGACCACTTCCTGCGAACTCTGACATTGCCTCGTTACTTGTGTACATTAAATGAGGACCTGGCTATTATTTCGCTCTCTATCGGACTGCTCCATAAAGTCAGCTATGAATGAACCCTGGACACTGGCCACATGACCCAACCACCACTCAACTCCCATCCCCGCGATCCACTACACGGCGTCACGCTGGAGACCATTTTGACCAAGCTCGTCGAACGACATGGGTGGGCCGAGTTGGGACGTCGGTTGCCGGTGCGCTGTTTCCTCAATAATCCGAGCGTCAAATCCAGCCTCACCTTCCTCCGCAAAACGCCTTGGGCGCGCGAGCGGGTGGAGGGAATGTACATCGCGGAGCTTGAGTGATGGTCTCATCGCAGGTACCGGCCTAGCCCCTATCACGCGCCGTTCGCTCCGTGCTGCAAGCCAAATTTGTCTGTCTGAATTCCTTTGCAAAGCACGACCGCTGTCCCCATCCGCAGACTGCGGATCAGGGTGATCTCCTCTTGGTTCAGCTCTACCCGGCTTGTACAATCATCACCAGCTCTGTAGATATGAAGCAGGATGTTCCACTTGACCAAGAGGTGTAGGCTTGTGCGCATGAAGGTTGTTCTTATCCTCGTGTTCCTGATCGGTCTGCCCCAGGCTCCAGCTCTCCTCCTGCCGGCCTCGGCCGCCTCCCCGGAGAAGGAGACTCAATCCACCTCCAATGGTCCCTCACCCCAGAGCTCGGCCAATGGATCGGAATCCGCCTCCCTACTGAGCGATTTGCAAAGCAAACGGACGGCTGCCGAAAAAGAGCTCAGCGAGATCAGCTCGCCGCAGACCCTGCGGAAAGGGGCGCCTCCCGGCACGACGGATGCGCGGTTGATGGAGCGCCGCTCGTTGTTGCAACAGTTGGTGCAGATCTATGAGCAACATCTCGATGCCCTGAGGAAGCTCGATCAAATGCGTCTGCGTGTGCGAGAGATCGAACGCCAGAATAAAGAATGGGACGGATTTTCCACTCCTCCACCCTATTCGGTGCTGATGGTCGACGAATTGCGTGATGCGGCGCGGTCGATGGCCCTCACGGCGCAGGGGATTCAAACCAGACTGACCATGACCGAGGGTCTCGCGGACAGCACGCGGCGCAATCTGAAAGCCGCGCAAGAACAGGCTCGTCAAGCGTCGGAACGTCTCGAAGGCGTCGAGGATCCCGTGAAGCGAGAGGCCCTGACCTGGGATCGTGAGCTGTCTCTGTTGCGTGAGCGAGTGGAGTCGGCGCGCACGGGCATGCTGAATGCCGATAAAACGCAGATTCAGGAAGAGCTGACCGAAGCGCAGCAACGCATCGCGCTCCTGACTCGTCAACGCACGGTGGCGGCTAAGCAGGCTGTATTTACCAAGCAGGATCACGACAAAATCACAAAACGGTTAGACGCGGACCATCAGGCGCTGATGTCAGAGCTGGATCGAGCCGTGCTGGAGCAAGCCGCGCAACGGCAGACTGTCGCGGCCAGTGAAGCGAAGTTGGCCGCGGCCGATGGCGCTCTTTCCCCCAAGACCTCTTCTCGCCGTCTGAAGGGAGAGAGAAGCACGCATCTGACCGAGGCCGTCGAACTGGCGCGCCTGCAATTCGACAATGATAATTTGCACGTGGATCTCCTTCGCCAAATGGTGAGTGGATTGGAGCATGAACGGCAGATCTGGGACATTCGGTTTGCCACGGCGCAGGGGACTCTCTCCGTTGTTGAAGAACGTGACGCCTCAAAGAAGCTGGCTGCTGCCGCCAAGCAGATTCAGGGTTGGAAGGAATACGGATTGCAACAGCTCGGCATGGTGGGCAGCCAAATCAGCGATGTGGAAAATCGACTCGAAGAAAATTCCTCCTCTGCCACCGCTGGACATCTCAATGACATGCTCCGCGGGTATCGCCACCGGGAAGATCTGTACCGGCGCATGCTTCAGCGTACGGATTCCTTGTTGGGATTGATCGAGCACCGACAAACCGAGTTCGCGCAGCGGGAGCAGGCGCGCTCCCTCGTCACCCGTCTGGAGGACTGGGGAACCTCGTCGTCGGCTGTGTTCGGGAACATCTGGAATGTCGAGTTGTTCACCGCCGAGGATACGATCGAAGTGGACGGGAAGAGTGTGACGGGACGCCGCAGCGTCACCGTCGGGAAAGTGCTGACCGCGTTGGCCATTCTGATCATCGGTTATTGGTGCGCGGTCGTCTTGGCGCGGTTCGCGGAAAAACAAGCCATCACGCGATTCCAAGTCGATCCCAACGTCGCCAACATCATTCGCCAATGGGCCTTGGCCTTTCTCTTTCTGGTGCTCGTGAGCATTACGCTGACGTTCGTCAAGATTCCGATCACCGCCTTTGCCTTTCTCGGAGGCGCGCTGGCGATCGGCGTCGGGTTCGGCACTCAAAACCTCTTGAAGAACGTCATCAGCGGGTTGTTGCTTCTGATGGAGCGTCCGCTGCGTGTCGGCGACGTGATTGAAGTCGATGGGATCAAGGGCATGGTCACCACCATCGGGCTGCGTTCGTCGACGATTCGGGATATCAACGGCGTCGAAACCTTGATCCCCAATAGCAATCTGCTTGAGCGAAATCTGACCAACTGGACGTACTCAAGCTTTCGAAAACGATACTCGCTGCGGATCGCCGTGGCGACCGGCTCGGATGCGCGACGCGTAAAGGAGAAGCTCTGTGACTTGGCGGGTCAGCACGGGCAAATTCTCAAGGAGCCCGAGCCATACGTCCTCTTTGAAGACTTCAGCGAGCATGCGTTGGTGTTCGTCCTTCACTACTGGATCGAGATCGGTCCAGGTATCGATCCGGCTCATGTCGCCAGCGACCTGCGCTTTATGATCGAAAATACTTTTGCCGAAGAGAAGATTGTCAGGAAGTGACATGAAGCGTCGATTCAGCTCTCTGAATATTCACCATCAGGAATTCTGAAGCATGGCGCCGAATGCCACCATATTCAAAGCGCTCCTTCACATTGCCGACGTCGATCGCCAGTACTATCAGGACCATGCCATTACTCTGGCGCGCCATCCGTCTGAGACCGATGAACGCATGATGGTGCGGCTGCTGGCCTTTGTACGGCATGCGGACGAGGCCTTGTCGTTCGGCCGCGGCTTGGGCACCGACGATGAGCCGGCGCTGTGGCGCAAGGATTTGACGGGCGTCATCAAACACTGGATCGAAGTGGGCCTCCCGGACGAGAAGGCCATTCGCCAGGCTTGCGGCCGCGCCACTCAGGTCTGCATCTATACCTACGGAGGCCGTGCGGCAGACCAATGGTGGAAAATGAATGAGTCCGCGCTTGGGCGATGTAATAACGTAACGGTTCTGAATCTGCCACCGGAACAGGGCCGTGGCTTGACGCAGCTCGCGCAACGCCAGATGGAGTTGCACTGCACCATTCAAGAGGGGCAGGTCTTGATCGGCGATGGCACGACTGCCCTGCACATTGAATTGACGATGTTGAAAGAGGCTTCAACGGTAGATCGTGGGTATGGTACCTGAGAGGTCTTAGCGTATGCCGAGCGTGACGGTATGAAGGAGCGTAAGCGCATTCCCACGGATGGTGAACCGGTCGCGTGGAAGAGTCCGTTTGCTGCGCTCCAGCATGTGGAGCTGTCGCCTGCTGTTCAATCAGACCTCGCAGCCCCCGACGCGCGGCCCGCTGCTGCTGCGAATCCAGCACGAAAGCAGAAGCATCGCGGGCGGGTGGATATTCTTCGGCAGACGGCGCATCGCGGCGGCAAGACGGTGACCGTGGTCACGGGATTTGTCGGCATCAGTCAGGCGGAGAAAGAGCAGCTGGCCAAGGCCATGCAGAAAGCCTGCGGCACCGGCGGCACGGTGAAAGAGGGACGGATCGAAATTCAGGGCGACAGGCGCGCCGACATCGCCCGCATCCTGGCCGAGGCGGGGTTCCGCCCTGTGTTTGCCGGTGGCTAATAGACGGCGGATGGCCGATTCTCTTCGCAACCCACTCGTCGAGTGACCGAACGTGGCTGAACCGCTCAAGAATCATCTCGGCGCTGCGATTCCCCGCACGATCGGGCGGATGATTGCCGCCGTCTTTCCTGCATTCGACGAAAAAGCGTTCGTCAGATGTGCGCTGAAGGACTATGACGCACTCGAGTTGATGCCGCGTGGCCGGAAAATCGCCGAGGCGCTCAGGCAGCACCTTCCCGCTGATTATCCACGGGCGGCGAACATGCTCATCGCGTCGCTCGATCAGAGACCGCAGAATACCGCCGGCCAGAGCATGGCCTCCTTTTTGTTTCTCCCCCACGTGTTGTTCGTGGCCGAATATGGGTTGGAACATTTCGACGTGTCCATGCGCGCCCAGTATGTGCTCACGAAACTGTTCACGGCGGAGTTCAGCATTCGTCGTTATCTGGAGCGGCATCAAGAGGCGACGCTGGCCCGGCTTAAGGAGTGGGCCACTGATCCTAGCGCCGATGTGCGCCGCCTGGTCTCCGAAGGCACGCGTCCTCGTTTGCCCTGGGCGACAAGGTTACGCGCGTTTCAGGCCGATCCGCGTCCGGTCCTCGCCTTGCTTGAGCTGCTCAAAGACGACCCGGATTTGTATGTGCGGCGCAGTGTGGCAAACAATCTCAATGACATCGGGAAAGATCACCCGGCTGTGCTCATCACCACAGCCAGACAATGGATGGTAGAGGCGACAGAGGAGCGGCGCTGGATCATTCGGCATGCGTTGCGATCGGCGGTCAAACGCGCCGAATCGGGGGCGCTGGAGCTGCTGGGTTTCGGGCATTCGGCGCATATTGCAGTGCGCCACGTGCGTCTCGCTCCACGACGTGTGGCGATTGGATCCTCCGTCACGCTTGCCTGCGAGCTTGTCAATACGGCATCGAGGGTCCAACGATTATTGGTGGATTTGCGTGTACGCTACATCAAAGCCAATGGCACGCATCGGCCGAAGGTATTCAAGCTCAAGACGGTCGAGCTGGCCCCCCGAGAAGCGGTGCCGCTCAACAAGACGCTCTCGCTGATGCAATTGACCACTCGCAAGCACTATCCGGGAACGCATCACATGGAACTCATGGTGAATGGCCGAGCCTATCCCCTGGGCACTTTTGAGCTCTTGCAGGGAAAGCCGTAGGGCTCGGCCTTAGGCGGCGATTTTCCTTGGATCAATCACCTGTCCGGTCATCGTGCCCTCCACGCTGGCGAGATAGGCTCGCGCGACCAGATCGGCCGGGAGTCCGATCGATGGATCCATGCCTCGCGCGATCAGCGTTTCCGTCACCCAGGGCGGGCTGACGACATTCACGCGGAGACCTCGCGGCAGGTCGATCGAGGCGGCGCGGACGAAGCCTTCCAGTCCGGCATTCACCATGCTGATGGAGGCGCTGCCCTTGATCGGTTCCTGGCTGAGCACGCCGCTGGTGAGGGTGAACGACCCTTGGTTGGTCACGAACGATTTGCCGATCCGCACCACATTCGCTTGCCCCATCAACTTATTGTTGAGCCCCACGAAATAATCCTCATACGTCAGGTCATCCAAGCTCGCGAATTTGGCGATGCCCGCCGTGCTCACGACCGCATCGCAGGTGCCGATTGCTGTGAACAATCGCGTAATGGAGTCCGACGACGCCAGATCCACCTGAAAGACGCCCTTCTGATGTCCGACCGTCACGACCTCATGCCGGGCCGACAGCGCTTTGACGACAGCAGCTCCGATGGTGCCGGTTCCTCCGATGACGATTACTCGCATGATGTTCTCCCTTATTCACATGTGGCATCTGTGTAGGCAGGCGCTCTCGCCTCGCGCAAGAGCGCAGCGGTCGGTCACTCCGGACTGTCGATCACATATTGCGGGGTGGCGGCTTGGTCCGGAGGCGGGAGATGTCGGCAAGGCGGAATGTCCGCCTGTAGGCGTCGTAGGAGCACGGCCATCTTCATATTGGCCGGAATCTCGCAGACCCACACGTGCATGCCGGATGCTAGGTCGTCAAAATGCCGTTGGACGGTAAAGCCGGGTTTCTCCATGAAGTAGGCTGACAGGAACCCGTTGATCGCCTGCACCGTCCAGGGATTTGCCTTGATGTATCGGTAGGTGAGCCGGATTTCTACGGATTGATTAGCCTGCTCGGGATTCATGTGTTCGGTGCTCCTCGCTGAAGGTGACGACGCACTCTAACAACTTCGCGGGCCATTTGGAATATTGAGACTGGCGCGAAGATCTGTGTATGGTACGAGATGGAGGGCTTCACGCAATGTTGACGGCATATAATCAGGTCCCGATTCCTTCGTTCATGTACGGCACGGCTTGGAAAAAAGAGGCCACGACACAGTTGGTGCAACAGGCTGTTGCCGCCGGGTTCATAGCCATTGATACGGCCAATCAGTTGATCCACTACCAGGAAGCGTTGGTGGGCGAGGCGCTGTTGGAGCTGGCGAAGCAGGGCACACCGCGAGACCGCCTCTTTCTTCAAACGAAGTTTACGTCGGTCACCGGTCAAGACCACCGGACTCCCTACGACGCGCAGGCCGATCTCACGACTCAGGTGAAACAATCCTTCGACAGCTCGTTGGCCCATCTCCACACCGACCATGTCGATTCCTATGTCCTGCACGGCCCCTACTCTCGGCGAGGCCTCGCAGCGGAAGATTGGGAAGTGTGGGCCGCGATTGAGCGTCTGTATGAATCGGGAAAGACCAAGATGATCGGTATCAGCAACGTGACTGCGGAGCAACTCACGCTGCTGTGTCAACGGGCCACGCACAAACCCATGGTGGTGCAGAATCGCTGTTATGCCGCGCTGGGCTGGGATCAAGAAGTGCGGGAGATTTGCCGTACGCACGGAATCATTTATCAAGGCTTCTCGCTGTTGACCGCCAATCGTGAGGTGTTCGCCGAGCCGGAGGTGCGGGCGATGGCCGCCAAGTACGGCATGGGATTGGCGCAGCTGGTCTTTCGGTTCGCGATGCAGATCGGCATGCTGCCGCTGACGGGCACGACTAATCCACAACATATGACAGAGGATCTGCAGTCCGACCGGTTTACGATCGCTCCCGAAGACCTTCGGCGGCTGGAGACGATAGGAATGTAACCGACGGCCTGCATCGATAGTCGGTGGACGACGTGGATCTGTGGAATCGGCGCTAGTCTGATCAATGGAAAGTCTGCACCAACTCGAAGTCGTCATCCTGTTACTGGCGGTGGTGCTCGCGCTGACGACAATCGCGCAGAAGATCGGCATCCCATACCCCATTTTTCTTGTGCTGGGCGGCCTGGTGCTGGGCGTAGTACCCGGTCTGCCACCGGTGACACTCCATCCGGACCTGGTGTTCCTCATCTTTCTGCCGCCGATCTTATGGGCGGCGGCCTATTTCACGTCATTGCGTGAATTTCGTCAGAACCTTCGGCCGATCTCACTGCTGGCAGTCGGGCTGGTGCTGGCGACTTCGGCCGGGGTGGCGGCGGTGGCGCATGCCGTGTTGCCTGGCATCGGATGGGCGGAGGCCATTGCGCTGGGAGCCATTGTCTCGCCGCCCGATGCCGTGTCCGCGACGGCGATCGGCAAACGGCTGGGAATGCCGCGTCGGGTGGTGACGATCCTTGAGGGCGAAAGCCTGGTCAACGATGCGACGGCGCTGGTGTTATATCGGGCCGCGGTGGGCGCGGTCGTGAGCGGCTCGTTTGCGCTCGGCGGGACTCTCCTCGATTTTTTGTTTGCCGCGCTGGGCGGCGTCGCCATCGGCATCGGGGTGGCCTGGCTCACGCGTTGGGCGCTCTGCGCAACGGAAGATGTGTTCACTCAGATCGGCATCACGCTGCTGGCGCCCTATATCGGGTGGGTGATTGCTGAGTCGGTGCATGCGTCAGCCGTGCTGGCTTGTGTGGCGGGTGGGTTGTATCTCCGTCAGTATTTCAGCGGCGCCGTGGCGCCGACAACCAGATTACAGGCCCGCGCGGTGTGGGATCTTTTGATCTTTATCCTGAACGGAGTGATATTCATTCTGATCGGTTTTCAGCTGGGCGCGTTGCGTGATGCGGTGCCCGCCGGACAGTTTGGCCCAATCCTGTTGGCGGGAGTGTGGGTCAGCGCCACCGCTATCGTGGTCCGGTTCATGTGGGTGCCCCTGGCGGCTCTCATTCCCCGGTGGCTGAGCGCGACCCTGCGGGCGCGCGATCCGATGCCTCCCTGGTCGGGTCTGTTTCTCATTTCCTGGACCGGCATGCGCGGGATCGTCACACTGGCCGCGGCATTGGCCCTCCCGATGACGACAAGCACCGGCGTACCGTTTCCGTTCCGATCTGAGATTATTTTGATCAGCTTTACGGTCATTCTCGTCACCCTGGTTCTGCAAGGGCTCTCGCTGCCGCCGATCATCCGGCTGCTTCGGCTGGAGGAAGACCACGGCCTGGAACAGGAAGAAACCATGGCGCGAGAACATGCGACGACGGCAGCGATGAACCGGTTGGATCAAGTGGTGGGAGAGAACTGGGCCACGTCAGAGCAGGTGGAGCGAGTGCGACTTCGGTATAGCCGGCGGTTGGAGCGGTTCGCCCGCTCCAGTCTTATGGAGGAACCGGCTACCGATGGGGTCACCGAGGTCGTTCAGCGTCTGCAGCATGAGACATTGACGGCTGAGCGGATGGCTCTCATCGGCCTTCGCAATGACGGCACGATCAGCGACGAAGTCCTGCACCACCTGGAGCAGGAACTCGATGTGGCTGCCCTGCATTTGGGAGTTGGGGAACGACGCGCGGGCAGAAGGCAGAGCTCGTCGTCATGATGCCTGCTTCACGAGCCTTTCATGTCCTGCAGGTGTCCCCTGCGTCCTTTTCGAAGATGCTCCGTCTATAGAAGTGAGCGGCGGAATCACCCGCCGTTGCATGAGAAAGGAGCCCTCCCATGAGACCCCATCTTTCCCTCGATGTGCACCATGTCCCTCAGTCGGTCGCGTTCTACGAAAAGGTATTTGGGGTACCGCCGCAAAAGCAGACGGCGGATTATGCCAAATTCGATCTGGCCGTGCCGGCGCTGAATTTTTCGTTGGTGTCCGCCACCGGGAAAATCAGCTCGGTCGATCACCTAGGAATCGAGGTCGAATCGATCGACGAGATCACGGCCTGGAAGCAGCGGCTGCAAGAACGCGGTATTCTGGAGAAGGTTGAGGAGAACGTCGCCTGTTGCTTCGCGCGACAGGATAAGCTCTGGTTCACCGATCCGGACGGCAATGCATGGGAGATTTTTACCGTGCATGAGCAATTGGAGGTGACCGGGCCGCTTGCCTCTACCGGCTGCTGCGTGCCGAAGGGGAATGGTTCTTCGGAGCCAGTGACGTGCGCAGGATAAACCTGAACGGTAGCGGGGAAACGGAGGAGGGGCCGTCATGACGACAACCGTGACAGAGGTGTGGCAGCAGGTTCATGACGGCCTCCGCGGATTCATCGCGAAACGTGTCGCAGACCCCGCAGAAGTCGAGGATATTCTGCAGGAGGTGTTTCTTCGGATACATCAGCGGATCGATGGTCTCAAGGATCCGCGCCGGGTCATCTCGTGGATCTACCAGCTCACGCGCCATGCCGTCATCGATCACTACCGCAAGCCGGGGCGTCGACAAGAAGTGCCGGCCGGATTGGCTGCTGACATGGAGACGACCGGCCTGGCAACCACCGCGGTCTCTCTTGACGGCGGCGAAGGTTCCGGCCAGGTCCGAAGGGAGCTGGCCGGTTGTCTTCGCCCGATGCTCAATCGATTGTCACCAGACTATCGGGATGCGATCATGCTGGTTGAATTGGAGGGGTTGACGCAACAGGCCGCGGCAGAACGACTCGGTCTGTCCCTGTCCGGGATGAAGTCTCGCGTCCAGCGCGGCCGGAAACAACTGAGGCAGATGTTGGAAGCATGCTGTCTGATTCAATTGGATCGCCGCGGCGGGGTGGCCGAGTACGAGATGCGTCCCAAGGGGGACGCGTTGTGCGGGGAATAGTCTCGTTATATGCCATCAGTCCGATCACGCTGTCATGGCGGGCTCTCATATTTCATTGCAGGTCTGCCGCCGGGAGAGGTCTGTCATGTCGATTCGTATCACCAGGGCACAGCCGTCCGATGCGCCGGTCATTGCTGAGTTGATCGGCGAGTTACTGCGTGAGATCATGGCGGTCATCGGTACGCAGGCGTTTGAATTTTCTCAGTCTGACACCGAAGAACGGGCGAGAAGGTGGATGTCGGATCATACGTATACCGTTCTGTTGGCCCACGATCCTGACAGCGTCGTGGGCTGTCTGACCTTAACTGAAAACCACGCACTGTATGCCGAGGGTGTCTTCGGGATCATCCCGGAATTGTATGTACGTCCGGCCTTTCGTTCTCGCACAGTCGGTGCGATGCTCCTGGCGGAGGCGAAACAGGTGGCTCGATCGAGGGGTTGGAGTAGGCTGGAGGTCACCACGCCGCCCTTGCCGCAGTTCGATCGGACCCTCGCGTTCTACGAGCGGCAGGGATTCAGCATCTCCGGTGGGCGAAAGATGAAGGTAGAACTGCCGTGAAGCCTGTTGTGCAAGAAGAACGAACAGGCTGTGGCATTGCCGCAGTGGCGGTGATCGCCGGGGTGTCGTACGCGCAGGCAAAGAGGGTTGCTGCCTCCTTGGGTATCTCCGCGCAGGATCGAAGATTGTGGTCGGAGACAGCCCATGTCAGACGTGTGTTGGCATCGTTCAGGGTCGAAGTCTCACCGGCGACGAGGCCGTTTCGTGCCTGGTCGAATCTGCCGGATTGCGCGCTGCTCGCCATCAAATGGCATCTGAAAGAGGGGCGGCCATGCTGGCATTGGGTGGTGTTCGTGCGCGGGAGAGATCAGCAATACGTCTTGGATTCCAAGGCGACGTTGAAGGCTCCCGTGCGGACTGATTTTGGACGTATGAAGCCGCGGTGGTTTCTGACTGTCACTCTTCCCCGCTAGGACACGACTGTTTTTTCTGCTCTTGCCTCCCTGTTCTGCCCTCGGGCTTTTGCCAGTATTCGATGGCAGCAGACTACCCGTAAGATGCGATGGATAACCGTCGTCGTGCGCCTGTGTCTCCAGACGTTCTGCACACACAAGAGAAAGTTAACTATGGATTGGTCCCTCTCTTCACATCCGCGCCTGAAAATGACGGGTCTCGTTCTGGCCGTCATCTTCGTGTTCTTAATATTGGCGTTTGCCTTTATCGATGAACCGTTGCGCGCCTACGCCGAACGGCGGGCGAACCAAGCCTTGGACGGATACCACCTCACCATCGGTTCACTCGACTTCCATCCTTTAGGCCTGTCCGTTGATCTTGAAAATGTGGTGCTTGCACAAGAGATACATCCCGAGCAGCCTCTCGCGAAAATCGCCCGGTGGACTGCCAGTATTCATTGGCGAGAAATATTGACGGGGAATGTGGTGAGCGACCATCGGATGGAGCGACCAGTTGTCCACTTCACACGAACACAAGCCGCCGAGGAAGCCCATGACGATCGAGATTTGAAAGAGCGGGGGTGGCAGAAAGCGCTATTAGAACTGTATCCGTTGGAAATCAATGCGCTGGAGATTTCTGATGGCGATGTGACATATGTGGATTCGCCCAACAGCAAGCCTATGCGCTTGCAGGCCGTTCAATTTCATGCTGAAAATATTCGAAACATCGAGTCCCCGGACAAGGTGTATCCTTCCAAAATCAAACTGGATGCCCAGGTGTTTGATTCCGGTCGGCTCACCGTGGAAGGAAAGGCCGATTTCATGGCAGAGCCGCATCTCGGGGTGGATGCGAATGTCACGCTGGCACATGTGATCCTGAAAGATTTGCTGCCGCTGACGGGCCGGATAAATCTGCAGGTTCGGGAGGGCACGCTCGATGCCAAGGGGCACGTCGAATATTCACCCACTGTCCAGCAAGTGGAATTGACAGAACTGCTGGTGGATGGATTGCGTGCAGATTACGTGCAATTGGGCAGATCAGCGGAAAAAATACAACAGGCCACACAAGCGGTCAAACCCCGTGTGGCGCCCGATCAACGGCAGCCTCGACTGACGGTTCGCGTGGAGCGGGGGAAAATTACAAATGGTGAAATTGGGTTCGTCAACAAAGACACAGAGCCTGGTTATCGCGTATTCCTCACGCAGATGGAGATGACCGTTCAGGACTTTTCAAATCGGTTCGACAAGGGAACAGCCAAGGTCGATCTTGCGGGACGGTTCATGGGTAACGGCAAGCTGACGGCCAACGCCGTCTTTCGGCCGCAAAAGCCGCTGCCCGATTTCGACCTTAAAGTGAAAATAGTCAATACACCATTGAAATCCATGAACAATGTTTTGCGGGCCCATGCCGGAGCGGATGTTCAGGCCGGCACGTTTGCCTTTTTCAGCGAAATGACCGTGCAGCGAGGGACGGTCAACGGGTACGTGAAGCCATTTTTCAAAAACGTGGACGTCTACGACCCGGAGCAGGACAAAGATAAAGGATTTTTCAAGCAGGTGTATGAAGGGCTGGTCGATGGCATCGTGACCATGTTCAAAAATGAGCCGCGCGAAGAAGTGGCCACGGAAACAGAGGTGAAGGGTCCATTGGATGATCCGCGAGCCAGCACATGGGACATCCTCCTCAACCTGGTAAAAAACGCCTTTCTCAAGGCGATCGTGCCGGGATTCAAGCAATCCATCCATCCCTGAGCGAGCCGGATCCCCTCAGTCTGTTGCCCGAAGCTATCGGGTACGCGGGTTCTCTTGAGCTTCGTCCTGGGTTAGGATATCGTTCGCCTCCTGTTAGAAATCCATGCTGCAGGAAGGTGTCGACACCTTGGCGCGGGACCGTGTGGCTCGCCAATGGCCTCGCGCCGGGAGCGTAGAGAGGGATCAGCACACACATGAACATTGCGATTATCGGTGGCGGACCGGCCGGACTCATGGCCGCAGAGGCGGCGTTGGCCGGCGGGGCGCGGGTGGATCTGTACGACTCCATGGCGTCCATCGGCAGGAAGTTTTTGTTAGCCGGAAAGGGTGGCCTGAACCTCACCCACTCCGATCCCACCGAGCTCTTTCTCACACGGTATGGCGAGCGTCGGCAGCAGGTGGCGCCCTGGCTGGCCGAGTTTGGTCCCGAGGCGCTTCGCGCATGGGCACGGGGGCTCGGCGTGGAGACCTGTGTTGGTTCCTCAGGCCGTGTGTTTCCTACCGATATGAAGGCCGCTCCGCTTCTGCGCGCCTGGTTGCGGCGGCTGCGTCAAGCGGGCCTCACTGTCCATGTGCGGCATCGTTGGTGCGGATGGGACGAGGCGGGCGCGCTACGGTTCGAGACCGCTGCCGGACCGCTGACCGTGCAGGCCGATGCCGTCATCTTCGCCATGGGCGGAGGCAGCTGGCCCAAGCTCGGGTCCGATGGCGCGTGGGTGCCTCTCTTCGCAGAGCGTGCCGTTCCGATCGCGCCTCTTCAACCGGCCAATTGCGGTTTCGACGTGGGATGGAGCGAACATTTTCGCGCCAAATTCGCCGGACATCCGGTCAAAACCGTGGGTCTGGTTGCAAAGTCTCCGTCCGGTTCGGTCATGCGTCGCATGGGAGAATTTGTGATTACGGAAACCGGCGTCGAGGGCGGCGTGATCTATGCGGTCGCCCCCTACCTTCGCGAGGAGATTCAGGCGACGGGTCGAGGGACGCTTCGGCTGGACCTCGCGCCCGATCGCGAGCTCCCGCGTCTCATCAAGGACCTGTCTCAACCGCGTGGGAAAAAGACGATGGCGACGCATTTGCAACGGCGCGCGCATATCGAAGGGGTGAAATCCGGCTTGCTCCGAGAATATGTCCCGAAGGAGGATTTTACGGATCCGACCCGTCTGGCAGCGGCAATCAAATCGCTCACGCTTACCCTGGTGGCACCGCGCCCTTTGGCCGAGGCGATCAGCACGGCCGGTGGGGTGGAGTTCGACGCGCTGGATAGCAGCCTGATGCTCCGTGCTCTGCCGGGTGTGTTTTGCGCGGGAGAAATGTTGGATTGGGAGGCGCCGACCGGTGGCTATCTGCTCACGGCCTGTTTCGCCAGCGGTCGCGCCGCCGGGGTGGGGGCGGTCGCGTGGCTCACGGAGCGTGCAGGGCGTGCCGGGTAAGGCAGCAGGGAGTGACGCGGTGGTGGCCTTGATCGTGCCGGGAATCGGCAACTCAGGGCCTCAGCACTGGCAAACATTGTGGGAGCGACAACAGCCGGATTGGCAGCGTGTGCGGCAGCGGGATTGGGATCGTCCCGTCTGTGAGGAGTGGTTACGCGGTCTCGATGACGCGATAGGTCGCTTGTCTGTGCCCCCGCTGTTGATTGCCCACAGCATGGGCTGCCTATTGGTGGCTCACTGGGCACATCGTTCGTGCGCGCCTGTCCGTGCGGCCTTTCTGGTGGCAGTTCCCGATCCCGACGGACCCCTGTTCCCCCCCACTGCACAAGGTTTTCAGTCCGTTCCTGTGGGGACGTTTCGCTTTCCGAGCCTCGTGGTCGCCAGCAGCGATGATCCCTTCGGGTCCGTCGCTTATGCGAAACGATGCGCAGCCGGTTGGGGTAGTGCATTTGCTGAGATCGGTGCCGCCGGCCATATCAATGCCGACAGCGGACTTGGTGATTGGCCCGCCGGTATGGCGCTATTCGAAGGCTTGCTGAAGTCGTTGTGACGCTCAGATAAGCACGCAGCCGGCGGACTTTTTCCGCATCCTTCTAAAGCAGGATGCGCTGATAGGCTGAGCTAGCCACTGTCCCAGCCTTCAGATCCCAGTCGATGACGAAGATGGCGGATCGTTCAGAGGACAGGGACAGGATCCGTTGTCCGTTCTGGGCAATCACGCTCTCGGCCTTCCTGAAATCCAGCGTACGGTCTGGCCCTGTTCGGTTGCAGACGAACATTGGCAGGCCCGTATCTTTCGTGCACCGTTCCCACTCACCATTCGGCCCGTGGATTCCCGGGGCCCAGGCGGCCGAGGAGACCAGCATCTTCGCTCCCTGTGCCTTCAGGCTGTTGGCGATGCCGGGACTGTAGGCATCGGCGCAGATCAGGAGGCCGACGGTTCCAAACTGTGCCAGTCGAACTGCGGTGGCCTGGGTGCCGGGTGTGGACCAGGCTTCGGATCCGACGCGCAATGCATTGATTTTGCGATGACTGCCTGCCAACCCCCCATCGGGGCCAATAGCAAACACCGTGTTATACAGCAGGTCTGTCTGAGGATCCCGTTCGGGATGGGATAAAAAAATCGTGAGCCTCCGCCGGGCGGCAAGACGATGGATTTTGGCCACCCAGTGGTCCGGTTGCGGCTCGATCCATTCGGTCCCGAGACTGTCGGCAAAGGTGTAGCCGCTGACCGCGAGTTCGGGAGTCAAGATCCATGTGGCGCCAAGATCCGCGGCTTTAAGGATGGCAACGGTGACGAGGTGACGGTTCTGTGCGAGAGCCCCAGGGATGGGCGCGAGGTGCAAGAACGCGATTCGTAGCGTGGATACGGCCATCAGTGGCAATGCGAATGGAACGTTGCCTGATTCGTTGAGAGAGGCGGCACTGTACCATAGCCGGGGTCTGAGGTCGATCAGGCATGGTCGGCTCGACAGATCGTGGCATTCTTGTCAGGTCGAGGGAAATTCCATGACTTGTGTCCGCCGCTGCTGCTGCGTAGAGTGAACCTGAGGACGACAGAGCCATGGACCAATCAACATCCGCTCCATCGATGAGGAAGCCGAGGGGTCGCCTCACGCTCATCCTTTTTGTACTGGCGATATTGTGTGTCGGTGGGTTGCTGGCATTGCCATGGATACTCAATCGTCCGGTGGTTGTTGAGATTCTGACTACAGAGATCGAACAACGCACGGGCCTCAGTGTATCGGTTGAGGCGTGGCATGTCCGGATCTTTCCCTCCATCGGGCTGGAATTGTTGCAGGCTCAGGCTCACGAGCCCGGCTCCCCGACCGCGCTGTTCGTGGCCGACCGTCTGGAGATCGCCTTGCAGTGGTTACCGCTGTTGGACGGACGAGTCGTCGGCAAGGATCTGGTCATCGATCGGCCGCGTCTGACCGTTCGCCGGGCAACCGACGGAACCTGGTCACTAGGCGCAGGTCGGCGGGAGTCCACCCCCGATGATTCGGCTCCACCCTTCGCATGGTTACAGGCGATGCGGAATGTGCTGGTGGTCGATGGGTCGATTACCATCATCGATGATTCAGGCCTCTCCCCACGCGTTCCCACGCACATCATGGTGACCCAGGCCACAGCGGCAAGCGAGATGATGGGGCGTCACGCCACACTCCAGATTTCGGGAGAGATTCCGCAGGACGGTGATCGGGCGGCCTTCACCTGGACCGGCTCGCTGACGCAGAATCAGGAGGGAGACCGATTACAAGCCGAGGGAGATCTCCGACTCCACCGCCTCAATTTGCGACACCTTGTTTCATCCTGGGGAAACCTGGATCAGGTGTCTGACGGTTTGGCCGGATCGGCGCAACTCACGGCGCATCTTCGAGGGGCATCCGGAACCAACGGCTCTGATCTGATCGCCGATGAGTGGCGCGCCGAGCTGGCGGATATTTCCATGCAGGGGACTGCGGCGGTCACCGGTCTTGGAACGGAGCATCCACAATTTTCTTCAACGATGTCCGCCGCCCCCGTGAGGCTTCGGCGTCTGCTCAGCCAGGTGCCCTATGCCTGGGTTCCAACCGACGTTCGAGCGAAGCTGGACGAGCATGCCGTCGATGGGCTGGTGACCCTGCAGTCCTTGTCGCTGTCCGGCAAGATCGGTTCCGACGCGCCTCCGAACCTGAGCGGGATCATCGGACTACGAAATGGGCACGTCACGGTCGGTTCCCACTATCCATCTCTTGAAGCCATTTCCGCCAATGTCTCATTCGATGCTGAGCAGATTCGGCTTACGGATCTTCGCGCCCAGTGTGGCCCGTTGCATCTGACTGGACAGGAGACGGTCATCACGCAATGGTTAGACGATCCGCACATAGACGTCAAGATTTTCGGTGCGGGTTCTCTGGCGGGATTGGTCGAGGCCGCACGACGAATAGAGGAGGTGTCGCTGCTGCGGGATGTGTTTGCCAGGATGCAGGAAACGACAGGGGATGTTGAGATGGTCGTCCATCTGGCGGGACAGCCGGTCAAGGGGACGCGACTGGGGCTCGTCGAGGCCGATTTCAGTCTCCACCGCGCTGGTTTTCGTAGCGCTGTGCTTCGGCTCGTTGTCGAGCAGGTAGAGGCGCGTATCCATGCCTCGCCGAGTCTGGTAAGGATCGAGCATCTGGAAGGGCGGGTCGGTCCTGCCACACTAGACGCCCGAGGGGACATGACCTGGACAGGCACCGAAGTCTATTCTGATGTGACACTGAATATGACCGCTGAGGCCTCCAAAGTCTTGTCATGGCTGGCGGAGGATGCCGATATCGGTTTGAGCCCTGAAGCGGATGGGCAGATCCACATGCGCGCCGCCGTCACCGGTACCGTGGAAGAACCGCACCTCGCAGGGAGGATTGAACTCAAGTCGGCCGGTCTGCACATTCCCGAGATCCTGACCAAGCCGCTGCATGCTCCGGCCGCCATCGAGTTTGATAGCCGGTTGTCCGAGGGCCACCGCCTGATCGTTCCACGGCTGGCGGTACATTTTCCCCCGATCAAGATCGTCGGTGACGGGACCATCGATTTTTCAGAAGACATGGAATTCGCGGCCCACGTTTCCTCCGGAGCGATCTCCGTCAAAAAACTTCCGAAAGGCGTGACGTTGGGACCGATCCGCGCGGGAACACTTGACGCGGAGATGCACATGGAAGGCCGCGCGAAAGATCGCGCCTCCTGGCAAGCGTCCGGAGAAGTACGCTTCGATCGGGGCACGATCGTCGTGGAAGCCTTGCAAGAGCCCATTCAGGAGGCGTTCATCACGCTGCGTTTCGATCAAGACAGGATTCAGATTCCACGCATGGCGTTTCATGTGGGCGCGAGCGACTTGCGAATTTCGGGCTCCATTGCGCGCTGGGCGGACACACCGAAGGCTCGCCTGGTCGTAGAGTCGTCGCAAATCGACGTCGCGGCCTTCAGCCCGTCCAGCCGGACTCAACGTCGCTCGATGCGAAACCGGCCGGCTAGTCCGGCCTGGTGGACGCAGGGCGCGTTGGAGGCGTTTGTGTTTGCCGATCATGTGTACTATAAGAAGTTTTTAATGACCGACCTTTCGGCACGGGTGGCGTGGAACCAGGGGCTGCTCACGGTCGAGCGGATCAGCGGCGACACCAACGACGGACACGTAGCGGGTCAGGTCAAAATCCGTGCGGCTGGCCGGCGGATTGAACAGGCTCGAAGTACATTCCGCGCGAGCGGCATTCCTGTTGAGCAGGTACTGTCCCTCGTCCAGGAAAAACCCGTTCTGTCGGGGTGGCTCACGGCCTCCGGGAAATTGGAGGCCGAGGTGGAGCGCGCAGGTTTCTCGGTGGGCGCCGTGGCCAGCCGTCGACCGATTCAGATCGTCATCGAGGACGGAAGAATCTATAAGGTGCCGGTCATTTCCACCTTGCTATCGGTCATGAATGTGCCGGCTCTGCTGCAAGGACAGGTCGACCTTGAGAAGGACGGCTTGCCGCTCAATCGGCTCAAATTGATCTTTTCCATCAACAATGGCGTGATCACTGCGAAAGAGTTCTTGCTCGACAGCCCCATACTCAAGATCAGCGGGACCGGCCGGTACGATATCCAGGCGGATGACTTCGACATGGTGCTGGCGACGAGTCCGCTCGGCTCTTATTCAGCCATGCTCAAACGTATCCCATTATTTGGGCATTTGCTGGCCGGGGATCGGCAAGGGTTCGACACCGCGGTCTTCGAGCTGAAAGGTCCGGCAAACAATCCGAATCTGCGATATCTGCCCACGGAATCGTTGATGACCGGCGTGAAGGGGACGGCTCAATTGGCGTTTGATATTCTAGTCAATGCCATTACGCTGCCTCAGAAGGCCTATTCGATGGTCGAAGAGGGAATAACAGGAGGGGATGACGAGGATTTCTAAGGCGGCAGCAGTCGCGGCCTCTTAGTGAGAGACGTCGGCGTGAATCTCCAGATCGTTCTTCACTCGTTTCACACCCTTCACCTGCCGAGCCAGTTCTGCCGCTCTCGCCTTGCGCTCAGCCTTCTGAACTGTACCGGTCAAGGTGACCATTCCTGCCTCGGTGGCCACGATGATGCCGGTCAATCCGCCTTGGGGATCCTCACGTAGCTGTGTTTCCACGCTCGCGGAAATGACGCTGTCTCTCGGACTGTCAGATAGCCCGGTATTGGCGGGCAACAGGCAGCCGGCGGATAAGTGCGACGCGAGCAGCAGGCAGATCAGTGTTTGGAATCGACGCATTGGGTTTACGCAGTCCGGCTTATCAATGAGGAAGTGTGCGTCGATCTTTGCATAGTGAGGCGGCCCTTTGCCATGCAAGAGTTTCTGATTGCACAGTCTGTCTGCCATGGGCATCATGCGTCGGCGATCTGCCGGGAGTGGACGTGGGGAGGTGATGACAGAGGCATCGGTTGATCTATGTGTGATCGGGGCAGGGGCGGCCGGACTGGCAGCCGGTATTTTTGCGGCAGAGCAGAACCCCCGTCTGACCATCGAGTTGCTGGATGGCGCCAAAACCATCGGCGCCAAAATTCTGGTGTCCGGAGGAGGCCGCTGTAACGTCACACATGACATAGTGACCCCAGACGATTTTTTCGGCACGCGCCATCTCGTGCGCAACGTGCTGGCGGCCTTGCCGGTGCAGGAGACCGTCCAGTGGTTTGCGTCGCTCGGAGTCGAGCTCAAACGCGAGGAGACCGGTAAACTTTTCCCGGTGACCGATAAAGCGCGTACGGTGCTCGACGCGCTGATCGCCCGCTGTCGTGAACTCGGTGTCGTCCTGCGTCCCGATCACCGCGTCTCGGAGATCGCCTGCCGTGACCGATCAGCAGAATCTACGCAGAACCAGCCTCCCCATTTTCTCATTCGTCATCAGCATGGAGAAATCTCGGCTCGTCGTGTCATCTTCGCGACAGGTGGACGGTCCTTGCCCCGCACCGGAAGCGACGGATCGGGATACGAACTCGCGCGTCGCTTTGGACACCGTGTGACGCCGACGGTACCGGCCTTGGTCGCGCTGATACTCGATGACAGCTGCTTTCACCATGGCCTTTCTGGGCTCTCGCACGAGGTAGAGATCCAGACGGTGGTCCAGGGCCGGTCGGTCGACCGGCGGACCGGCAGCCTGCTCTGGACGCATGTGGGCATCAGTGGCCCGGTCGTCATGGACGCGAGTCGATTCTGGTGTCTGGCTCGCGAGCGAGGTGAGGCTGTGGAAGTGTATGGAAATTTTTTGTCTGGACGGACCTTCGAGCATGCGCGTGAGTGGTTTCTTGCTCAGAGCGCCCAGCACCCGCGGCGGTCACTGCTGAAGACGCTCTCTACTCTGGTGCCCGACCGCTTGGCTGAGGCCCTCTGCCGTCAAGCCGGGGGCGATCCCCAGCAGGCGAGCGCGCAAGTCCCACGAACGATCCGGGATCGTCTGCTTGCCGGGCTGACTCGGTTTCGGTTTCCCGTCCTGCGCGACCGCGGCTGGAATTTTGCGGAAGTTACGGCAGGCGGGATTCCGTTAGAGGAGGTCAACTACCGTACGATGGAGTCGAAGCTCGTGCCGGGTCTGTATTTCATTGGAGAGGTGCTCGACTGCGACGGCCGGATCGGCGGGTTCAATTTTCAATGGGCCTGGGCGACAGGACGGGTAGCCGGTCGCGCGGTGGCCGCGAGCCTTGCCGGGCCGGCGAGCAGCGAACATGGAGCGCAGACGGCACTGGGAGAGGGAAGAACGTGAGTGGATCTGCGCGGCTCATTTCAGTTCGTACCCGACCCCAAAAATGATGGCTTCGTCGGTGGTTTTCCGTCCTGGCGCAGGTTGGGTGTTCAGCCGGAAGTCGTATTCCACATTGAAGAACAAGTTTTTATAGACGGTGATTCGCACGCCTTGGTCCGCATTGAACCGGAATGCGTTGCCGGCATTGATGTCATAAAATCCCTCATGCCGGTGGAATAGCTTGACGCGATCCGGCCAGAGGCCATGCTCCCATCGCAGACTCCAGCGGCCGGATGGTGTCTGGTTGTTGGGACTATTCGTAAAGTGCTCGCTCACGTGGGCGAGACCGATGGACAGTGAAAGCGATGTGCGCGCCGTTTCATAGAACTGATAGCCCAAACCACTACCGATGGTGGAGCGGAGTTGCAAGTTCTGCAGGGTGTCCTTTTCGAGCATCCCGAAGGATTCGATGAAGACCTGCTTGCTGATGAAGTAGTTGTGCTTGAGACTCGCTAGAGAATTCCTGGCCGTCACTTGATCGCCGGCCTGTCCGTAATTGTATTTGCCCTCGACCAGCAGCCGCTGCCGGTACGCACTCAGCATGAAGCGGGTGGCGCCGTTAAAGGCTTTTGTGCTGCTGTTGCCGGAGGTACTGTTTCCACCGATCGTGACCGTACCCGTCAATCGGATGGGTTCGAGATTGATGGCCTTGATGTCCGTCAATGGTACCGAGCCGTCCGGGCCCAGTTCTCTCACTTCCTGGAGGGCCTGCGCGCCATAGAAAAAACTTCGGACCGGATCGCGATACTCCCCGGGAACCAGGATTTTCAGTGGGCCGTCGGACGACAGGCGCTGCACCTTCCCCCACTCGATCTTGATCTCACCGCCGTAATTCGTCTGCAGGGTCAGGACGTGTTCTTCCATTTTGACGATCGTGCCGGTGAGGCGATCACCATTCAGGAGATACACCTCGTCCGCCCAGGTCGGCGTGGCGAGCCAGAGGCACAGAATGAGGAGGGGCCACTGCCAACGCAGGGCTCGGTAAGTGCGATAACGGTGCATGGGTGTGGGGCCAACGACAGACGGGCCTGCAACTCATCCGTGAGGCGTGGTGCCGCAATCTGTTCGACCAAGCCCACCCTAATAGAGAGCGTCGCGGAGTTGCAAGAGATGGAGCGAGATAAAATCACATGGGACAGGTCTCGTCACCCGTCCGTTACTTCGCGATTGTAATGCTGGGAACTCCCGTACGTGGAAGGTCGGTGATGGTCATCTGGAAAAGCTGGGAGAGCAATTTGAACGCTTCGCGATTCCAGCGGCCTTGAGGCCCGGTGGCGTTGACGGCGTAGTGGTGTCCGTGAGAGCGGACCGACAGGTCTGATCCGGCCGGCGCGCTCTCCAAGACCAGCAAGTCCATCGTCTTGACCGGATTCTCGGCGACCGGCGGGGTGCGAAGGTCTTTCTCCACGTGATGCTCCGCTTCATCCTCGACCGATCGACCCAGAAAGTTCAGCATGGCATTGAAGCTGCGCAACCTGAAGTCGCCGTGCAACGGCCAATCGCCCCCGTAATGTCCGGCTCGAATGTCGAAGGACACATCGTTGATCGGACGTTGGTCCGCCGTTTCGTGCAGGCGGATCCGTTCCATCTCGGGAAGCGTGGCGGGATCGTAATTCGTAATCAGGATCCGTCCGGACATCGGTTTTCGCAAGGTATAGGTGCGGTGGGCGGAATCGTAGGTGATGAGATACTGCTGTTCCAGCGCAGTGAAGCCTTCCGCCGTCACGGACTCGGCTGGAATGGTCCAGGTCCGTTCAAAGGTCAACGCTTCCGCGTAGAGGTGATTGGCATCTTGAATCGCCGAGAGATGCAGCACAACTTTTCGGAACATCTCGTAGCCGTCTCTGTCGACGGGATGGTTACGATAGGCGACCTCTTCGCCCTTCTCTTTGAGGCGGAGTTCCTTGGCCATCAGCCGGAGCAACAGGTCGATATCGATCCCCTGCCGGAGTAACAGGGTCAGTTTGCTCTCTTGGAACGGCGTGAGGAGCCGTTTGGTGAACTCTTCTCCCTCGATGGGAGTGATGCTGATCGTGGGATTCTCAGCAATGGATCCGCCGAAAAGGGGAACCAGCGTGCGACCATGCTCACCGGTCAGGGCCGGGGTCGCGCCGGCGTTGATTCGAAAGTCGAACGTGGCCGCCACATTGGAGACGCCCGTAAAGTGAATCGGTTCGTGATGCTGGGCCCGGGCGATATTGATCAGGAGTTGCTTCGACAGCGCATCGGTAATCGCCTCGTCATAGGCGAGGACGGCGCGGTTCAAGGTCGGAGGAGACAGGCAGCCTGTGAGGTTCAGGACGGCGAGGAAGCCGATCAGGCAGGGGAGCAATCTGTCGGTGAACGGGTGAGGCATCGGCTTTTTGAAGACACTCTATGTCGACAGCAGGTTTCTAGCATACTTGTCCGGGGATGCCTAGAGTGCCCTGTCGTCTGGTTGACGCCGCAGGGTCAGTGACTGGCTATCGGAAGAAAGGAGACGGCGATTGAAATGGTAATCAGCACGATGATGATCCATTCGAGGACTTCCATTCGTTGAGTCGTGGCCCGGTCGGTCATTTTTCCGTAGATGCTTTCCAAGGTCTGCAGTTTTCTGATGATGCTGGCGTCCCAGGCTTCGAGGTGAAACCGCTGAGAGGCCAGTCGATAGACACGGGCCAGGTACTGGTCTCCGAGCAGCTTGAGGGTGTTGGCCACGCGTTCGAAGAGCACGGCGCTGTCGACCTGCAATTGCCCGATGTGGCTGAGTGCGGCTTCGTGCGAACCGGGAAGCCATGATTTCAGGCCGGTCTTCCGCGTGAGGGCGTCATAACCCTGGTCAAGGGCCTTATCCAGTTGCTCGTCCAGCGCACGCATTTCGAGCAGCTCCACGTTGACGAACTCCAAGACCGCCCGCACGTCATCCATGTCTTGCCCGAAGACGATCGCGGCATTCCAATCGATCAGGGCGGTGTCATCTCGGCTGAATGAGATCCGGCAGGACGTGGCTTCGTGAATTTCTTGATCGGAGAGGCGCGTGCGTTCGCTGCGAAGGACGTGGGCAAATATCGGATCGTAGGGGATTCCGAATGTTTGGATGTCCGACGGCGCGATGTGCTCAATGGAAAAAATGAGATAGTCCTCGACCTCATTCGACGTGGATGGCCGCTCGATCGCCGGACGGATGTCACGCACCAACTGATCCAGGCGGTGGCGAGACTCCGCCAGCAGCGTCTCATTCTCGTACAGCGATTCGCTCAAACTCAGCAGGCCCTCAAAGGGTCCATTGATCGGAATCCGATAGATGACGGTGACCGCGCCGAAATCGTACAGCATGACCTCCACCGCCTCGCTCGATCGGTAGTCGCCGAAAGCTAGAGAGACGGTCTCCTGTGTCAGGCGCAGGGGCGCTGGACGATACTCGAAATAGTGGGGCGCCCGCGCCTTGTGGCGGATGCGCCCGCGTTCCTTGATCGCGGTGACATGCCGTTCGGCCTCATCGAGGTTGATGGCCAACCCGATGTCATAGGCGAACAGCGCATAACAGGTCCCCTGCTCGATCAACAGCGGGGGAGCATTGAGGGGTGCCATGGGAGTCTCTCTCCTAGGGAGTGAACACTATGATGAGGCGATTCGTGCCAAAACTGCAAGCGAGCTGCCAGGCCGGCAGTACGGCGGCGTGCGAGGCGCGGCAATGAAACCCATCAGTATGACCATCGTATGCCCTCAGGATTACAGCAAGGTAAGGAGAGGATCAAGTTCGTATGAAACGCGTCCAGGCGGGTTGTGTCGATCGGCTGGAACGGGTATGAGTGGAAGGCATGGTTATAATTAAAGCGATCATCTTCGATTTCGATGGCGTACTGTTCGACACGGAACCGCTCCATTGCTCCATGTTTCAAGAGGTTCTTCAGGCGGAAGGGATCATTCTCACCTCGGACCGGTACCATGAGGCCTACGTCGGCTTGACCGACGAAGCCTGTTTCCGCGCCGTTTTGGTCGACCACAAGCACACAGCGGTCTCGACCGCGACGCTTGATCGATTGGTCCGGCGCAAGACGGATCTGATGCAACGCGCTCTGCGCGCGCGATTGCCGCGGTTGCCCGGCGTGATGGAGTTCGTCAGCGACGCACAGATGAGTCACCGCCTGGCCATCGGGTCGGGCGCGCTGCTTCAGGAAATTGTGTTGTGCTTGGAACTTGCGGGCATGATGCCCATGTTCGAGCATGTCACGGCAGCCCAGGACGTTTCACAGGGCAAGCCGGATCCCGCGCTGTACCTCCATGCGCTCGACGCGCTGAATCGTCGATCGCCATTGCGAGCTGGAGAATGTCTGGTGATCGAAGACACGCCGCACGGAATCGAAGCGGCTCACAAGGCGGGTATGCGGTGCGTGGGAGTGGCCACCACCCTTCCTGCCAGTCGCCTTGCACAGGCCGATCTCGTCATCTGTTCCCTGCAGGCCTTGCGCGCTGACACTCTTCTGGCGCAGCTCCCGGAGTAGTTTCCCACTCTCCCGATCGGTCGCCTTCTTGTTACATAAGATTTCCGTGGCCATGATCCGTTCGTAACAAGCCGGCAGTAGGCTCACGGTGTATCAGGTGCCGGTTCGCGAGGTTGATCACTGGGATCGTCTTGATGAGTCGAACGACTGCCGTCTCTTTGGATTCACCCCTACACTCCGTTGAGTCTCGTCATGTGATTGAGCGCGAGGCGGTGCAGTTTCTCGCCGACCTTCCCGCCTTACCCTTTTCCCAGGATGACATCACCGCCGGCTCTGAGAGCGAATTGCAAGCTGCGGTCTGCGGCCGCTCGGAAGACGTGGACCTGGCGCGTACCATTCACGCCTCAAACTATCTGAAGAATATCCGGGAACGCACGGAAGCCGGCGAAAGTCCGCGCATCGTCATTCGCCAGCTACAGGAGTTCTTGAGCGATGCCGACGCGACGGTCTGGGAAAACTCGTGGGTGCGGTTTCCTCGGAGGTTGCTGAATCAGGCAGCCGATCGGCTATTGGCGGACGATTTGCTTGCAAACAAGCTCGATCCTAAGAGCCCGCTTCGTGCGGACGTCGATCGGTATCTGATCACGGAGCGGGGAGAGGAATGGGTCAGGGTTCCCATCAGTTATCTGCTGCGGCTCGCGCTGGCCCAGGTGATTGGAGCGATCGCGGAGGACGCGCCGATCGTGGCGAGAAAAGGGCGCCGTCTGCTGGACCACTTTCTGAACGACAACAGTTCGCCTGAAACCTTGTCCTTTTATGTGTCCCGGATGGAGCCGGCGAAGGGCCTGGGGAAGGGGATCGCGCACGAAACGGCGATCCGTTTTCTGTTGACGCAATTGTTGGTGCAGTACGCGAATCGGCAATTCGGGCTGGATGAAGGAGGCCAGCATGTCGTGGTCTACGCCTCGCCGCATCCGCCATTGCGACAGCGCCGTCTCAACGGCCTGATTTCCGATTCTTTCTATCGCGAACTCTTCATGAACCCCTGTCTGTCCGGATGGGATCGGGGCGAGGACAAATCCCGCTACATGGGGCTGTGCCACGAGGTGTTGTCGCGGAGTCAGCTCAATGCGGTCGTGCGATTGAAAGATGCCGGCATCATCACGCGCAATCTCGTCGTATTACCCTCCACGTCGAACATCAGCCTGGCCAATAACGGCACCCACCTCAGTCTCGGCAGCCGCCGCCTCACCCAGGTCTTGCAGGCCGGCGATAAACGGTTTTCAGCCGCGCATGAGAAAGTGGTGGGCGACCTCGTGATCAAAATCGTAGAACATTTTCTGCCGTTGTTTGTCGGAACCTACAGCGCGGCGCCCTATCGCATGAACTTTCGTGATTTTCACCCCGAAACAGCCCTGGGGTTTCTGCCCCACGAATTGGACTTCACGCACCTGCGTATGTTGTGGCGGCGATGGAAGAAGAAGGCCGGCTTGTCGGTGTGTGGCCGTTCGATTACACCACTGGGGCCCTTGTGGCTGGATCGCATGATCAGCTTCGCCTTCAATCTTCGTGGTGACTGCGTGCCGGATTTCCGATTGATCGATTACCTGGTGTCGCTCTTATCCACGGATCAAAGCCCGGCACTCAACGGCATGCTAGGCAATGACCTGAAGCTCAAGCGAGACCTGGGCCAACTGGGGGTGTTCGACGAACGCATGTCCCTCTACCTGCTGTACAAGCTGCGGGCGCAGTCGGTAATGGGGTTCTCAGGGTTTGAAGGGCGACACTATAGCCTATTCTGGAACCATATGGACGACTTTGCGGATGCGGCAGGCTTGCAGGCCCTGGTCACCGGGCTTGCGCTTCACTATATCGCGACAGGGGTGGTAAGCCATAAAGATATTCCCGACGATCCGCTGACCGAAAGCGAGCGGCGGCAATGTCTCTTCGCGTCCGCGATCGGTGTCGGGACCGTGAATGTGCGTGAAGCGGGACCGAATCGGTTACTGACTCGCATCCTGAGCAAGACACAGAAGACGAGAGCCAGCCGGCGTTATGCGGGGCATTTGCGCGTACGTTGCGATGACTATCGCCTCGCGCTGTTGGCGACGCTGGAGGAGGATGCTGCGGACTTAATCGAGTCATTCCACCTTCAGGATTGTCTTCGTCATTTGCGCGAGCGTGTGGTCGATTCCGAGCGGCGCAGCACCGCCGGGAAGTTAACCCAGGGCATCTTGAACTCTGTCGGCGCCGGCAGTCCGTTCGAGCTGTCAGGCGAAGAGTTTGCCCGAGCGGCAGAAGCCTATTACCGCAGACAATTGCGTACCCAGTATGTGCGTGAAGCACTGGACTGTGTCCGGGAGGATCTGCAGGCCATCGACCATGGTGAGTCCGATCACGACCGGCAGTATCGCGGGCTCGCGACGGCCGTGATCGGTTCCCGTTCGGCCGCGGAGGTCTTTGCGAAGGCTCAGCCGGATGTGTTGCAAGAGACCGCCGATGCCGAGACCCTTCAGCGCTGTTTGGGCCTCTGTATCGTGAGTATCGCTCGCGCCGGGGACACGTCCCAGCATACAGGGGATCAGTCACTCGCCTCATGATCGCGCCACACCAATATATCGAACGTGAAACTGACGCGGTGAGGACCGAACGCTTCTGTGGCGATCGATGGCTCAACTGGGCCTATCGCGCCTGGTGGGAAAATGCCGATTGGTTGATGAAGGCCCTCACGTCGCGGCGTACCACGCAAGCGCTCGGGTTTTTCAATTACGACAGGCCATTCACGTCCACCCAGGCTGCGGTCGCTAAGTTTGCGCGAGCGCTCGCCGTCGATCTGTCCGAATGTATGGACACAGCGGATCGCCTCAACACCCCCCGGCGCCTCTTTCAGCGTCGTGTGCGCTATTGGCAAGTGCGGCCGATGGACGAAGATCCCCGTGCCGTTGTGTCTCCGGCGGATGCCCGCCTGTTGATCGGCTCCTTTGCGGATGATTCATCGATTTTTCTCAAAGGCAAATTCTTTGACTATGACGAGTTGCTCGGCGAAGACCGCCCACAATGGCGGCGTCTATTCCACCGCGGCGACTGGGCGATTTTTCGTCTGACGCCTGATAAGTATCACTACAACCACTGTCCCGTCTCGGGGCGTGTGGTGGATTGGTACGAGCTGTCCGGTCGGTACCATTCCTGTAATCCCGGTCCTGTTGTCGTTGCAGCGACCCCCTATTCGAAGAATAAACGTGTGGTGACGATCATCGACACCGAGGTGCCGGGCGGATCCCGGGTCGGGTATGTGGCGATGATCGAAGTGGTGGCCCTCATGATCGGTCAGATCGATCAGTGTTATTCCCCTGTCGCCTATGACAACCCCACGCTGATGCAGATCGGGATGATGATTGAAAAAGGCTGTCCGAAGAGTCTGTACCGTCCTGGCAGCTCGACCGATGTGCTGTTGTTTGAGCCTGGGCGTGTCTGCTTCAGCGAGGATCTCGTCCGAAACCGGTTTCGTTCCGGTGTGCAGAGCCGATTTTCGCAAGGGTTTGGGCGACCGCTTGTCGAGACCGACGTCAAGGTCCGCTCGACGATTGGAAGGCGATCGGAAAGGGGCGTCGATGGCCGATAGCGACTCGATCGCCGCGCTGCTAGTCCTCCTGTACGTAGGGCTGTTCTGGTGGGCATTTCGTGCTCTGCCACAGGAAGGCTGGCAGTTTATCGCCGCTGTGCCGCGAGCGAAACTGTCCGACGGTCGGTGGATCGGGACTAATCTCACGTACTATGGAGCGTTCACCGCCAGTGCGGTCGTGCTGGCGGTGGCATTCGCCATTGTGCTGTTGGCGAGCGTCGCGGTTTCGCTGGAGACGATCGTGACGTTGATGGTCGTGTTCTTGGGGCTGTGCGTTCCGGCATCGAAAGTCCTGGCCGGTCTGATAGAGGGCAAAGCCAATACGTTTACCGTCGGCGGCGCCTCCATGCTGGGATTATTTCTCGCTCCCCTCATCGTCGCTGGGATAAATCTTGCGCTGAGGATGACGGGAAAGGCGGACTTGCCGCTCGCGGCGGTCCTCGCCACCTTGAGCATCGCCTATGCCTTTGGCGAAGGCACCGGCAGGCTGGCCTGTCTCAGCTTCGGGTGTTGTTATGGAGTTCCCTTGCGGGACAGTTATCCGTGGCTGTCAACGTTGTTCGGCCATCATCACGTCGCGTTCATCGGCAGGACCAAGAAGGCAGCGTATGCGGGTGATCTGGAAGCGGTGCCGCTGGTTCCCATTCAAGCGGTGACGGCCGCCGTCTCTGTCGGTTCCGGCGTGATCGGTCTCTGGTTGTTCTTACACGGACACATGCTCGCCAGCTTCGTGACGACGGTGGTCGTCACGCAGATATGGCGTGTCGGATCTGAATGTCTCCGGGCTGATTATCGTGGAGTCGGAGTTTTGTCCTGGTATCAAATCCTTGCCCTTGCCGGGGCGTTCTATGCCGTGATTGTAACGTTCTGGTTGAACGACCTTCCGGCCAGACTCCCGGATGTGAGGTGGGGAATTCACGTGCTCTGGCATCCCGGAGTCATCCTGTCTCTGCAGGCGCTGTGGATCGGAATGTTTCTCTTCACCGGTCGGAGCCGAGTCACCGCGTCGACTGTGTCCATGACCGTGTTGAAGGACCGGATTTGATGAGCCGAGGACGGTTCGGTGGTGGACCCATCTCCGTCATCGGACTCACCTGCCTGTTGATCGTCTCTCCGGCTCATGCAGAGCACGAGTCCTTGCCGTCGGACTATCCGAACTCGCTGGAGCGTGAACTGGCCACTGTGCTCTCTCAGATCGCCAGACAAGGAGCCAACCTTGAGCGGCTGATCGCAGGGGCCGAGTTGTATCTGAACATCGCCGACGATTTGTTCGACAATGAGACGCAAAAACGGCTGGCCTATGAGGCGGCAGCAGAAATGGCGAAACGCGCTTTGCAGGCAGAGGAACGGAATGCCCAGGGGCATTTCCTCTACGCCGCGGCTCTCGGGAGCGCGGAACGTCTGAAAGGAATTGCCAACGCCGGACTGGCGTTAGGCGAGATCAAGCAGCATGTCCGTCGGGCGATCGAACTTGATCCGGCCCATGCCCAGGCGCTGCAAATGATGGGAGGCTTATACGCCGAGTTGCCCTGGTTGTTAGGGGGAAGTGAGAAGGCGGCGGAATCGTACCTTCGTCGTGCCATCGAGGCAGATGGACGCTACACCCATGCCCATCTCATCCTGGCTCGGCTCCTCATCAAGCAGGGCCGCGCAGACGAAGCTCGCTCGCATCTTGAAGTCGTGCTGCACGTCGAGCACCCACATTATCCCTATGCCTGGAAGCGTACTTTTCGGCCGGAAGCAGAACGATTGTTCAAGACGCTCCCGTCTTCCTAGGATCAGATCCAGAGATTGGTACACACCAGCCTTTTCCGGCGGCCGACTACACGATCTTAAAAGAGTATCGGTCAAGTCTCGACGGAGCGACGAAGTGTATTCCGACGTGGGTGAAAGCCGCGGTCGCACTGGCTCTGGGTTTGGGGACCATGATCGACTGGAAACGCATCGTCGTCACAGTTGGTGAGAAAATCGGGAAATCGCACCTCACGTATGGGTAGGGAGCCTGTGCCGAAATAGTTGCCATGGGCACCATCGGCGCCGCTGTCGTGCTGGACTTAGCAGTCAGCACGACTCATGCCCTCTCCTCAGGGGTCGCCGGAACCATGGCCGCCAACAAATCTGGACTTCAGTGGAGTACCGTGCGTAATCTCTTGATGGCCTGGGTTCTCACGTTGCCCGCTTTCGATCATCCTGTCGGGCGGTCTTTTTTTGATTTTTCGGCACATCGTCTGAATTGAGTGCCATACACGGAGCGACTCTTAGATATGCTTACCGCATTTGTCCTGGACGAGGGGCGGGTCATTCAGGCTCGGATCGACGACAAGGAAGATCTGACTCGCAAGGATCTGATCTGGGTGGATTTGGCGTACCCGAGCGAAGAGGAGCGCGAGCTCGTCCAGTCCGTGTTTCCACTCGAACTTCCTGAAGATGAGGAACTACAGGATCTGGAGGCCAGCGCACGATATTACCAGGATCAACATGGCGTACACATCCGATCGACCTTCGTCCAGACGGTCGATGACGTTGCGTCAATCGTCACGATGTCCTTTAGCCTGCATCAAGGACGCTTGTTAACGGTACACGACGATGATTTGAGCATCTTACGGCTCTTTCGCATGCAGGCTCGGTCAGGGCGCGGGTTGATCAGGGATGCGGGAGACATATTGCTCGGCTGTTATGAACTCGGCGTGGAGCGAGACGCGGATGTATTGGAACACATTTATGGTGCCTTGGATGAAGTTGGAGCCGTGGTTCTGAGCCGGAAACGGCAAATCACCTCTCGTGTCATGCGCGATAACGTTGAACGCATTGCCGTTCAAGAGGACCTGAACTCAAAGGTCAGGTTGGATTTGATCGACAACAGAAGGGCTCTCTCATTCCTGCTGCGAAGTCGTGTTCTGTCACCTGAGCAAACACAGCGAGTCAAAGGAGTGCTGCGCGATATCGATTCATTGAACGGGCATACAGGGTTTATTTTCGACAAGATCAACTTCTTGATGGATGCGCTATTGGGCATGATCAATTTGGAGCAGAACAAGATCATCAAAATCTTCTCCATCGCGGCGGTGGTCTTTCTTCCACCCACTCTGGTAGCAAGCATCTATGGCATGAATTTTGAGAATATGCCGGAGATGAAATGGGCTTTTGGCTACCCAATGGCACTCGTATTGATGATCCTCGCCGGTGGCGCCCCATATTTGTATTTTAGACAAAAGGGGTGGTTGGACTAGCGCGGGGCCTTATTGATACGTGTGAGCCCTACTGTCCGAACCGTTCGTCGTCATAGAGAAACGTTTGCGACGAATGACTCTCTCCCATGAAACTTCATCTTGTAACGAAAGTTTAACCTGAGCCTAATTCCTGCGTGCCCAGGGTGTGCGATGATCCTCCCATGCTTGACGCCACCAGCCAGCTCTCTATCCCCTTCGATCGAAGTCAGTGCCCATGTACAGCGAATGTCCACCGGTCTTCTCGATGCGGTCTTAAAGACTTCCTCCAGCGTCTGGTGGGCCGATATCCCTACCGCTGCTGGGACTGTGGCCAACGGTTTTATCGATTTCGCCGCCAACCCAGTTGAGGCCTGGTATGTTTACGACTTCGCGTTCCATGAGGGATATCAGAAATAGAACTCGTCCTACTCTACCTGCCGTTGATGGAGGAACCTTAGGTTGGCTCGACTCTTGACGCTCTTGCTCATCATGGTGGCCACAGCCGTCACAGGGTCCGCGGAGGACAAGACGTATCGGTCCCCTCGTATGGCGAGCGGCGATATCACCAGTGAGCGCGCGGTGATCTGGGGACAAATGGATACGATAGGTGAAATGGAGGTCGAGTATAGTCGTGATTCTCATTTCATCGATTCGACGAGGGTGCAGGGGCCGGTGATTGATGAATCGTCGGACTTTAGCGGGCAGGTCGAATTGCAGAACCTCGCACCGGCTACCCGATATTTCTATCGGATTCTGTTCCGGGAACGTGCCGGACAACCGGCGGATGGGTCTCTGATGAGCGCGACCGGCACGTTTCAGACCGCACCGCTGTCCACTGTTCCGGTCCCGGTCAGTTTTGTCTTCAGCGGGGATCTGGGCGGACAGGGATTTTGTCGGCATTCCGTGGACGGGTACCGCATTTTTTCGGCGATGCTGGAACGGTCGCCCGACTTCTTTGTCGAAAACGGCGATTTTATTTATGCCGACGGCACGTGCCCGGCCCAAGGGCCGGCGGGCCGGTCAAACGTGCCGGGCACCTTTGCCGGTATCAGTGAGAGCGGCGTGGATTGGATGGACCGCACCGCCGTCAGGACTCTCTATCGCGACCATTGGCGATACCAATTGGAAGATGGACATCTTTCTGAATTTCTTCGTCACGTCCCTCTCTATGCACAGTGGGATGATCATGAAGTGATCAATGATGCAGGCTGGGGCTGGGACTACTGGAATTCCGACAGCCGGACCAGGGCCGGATTTGAGAATCTCGTAGCAGCGGGGCGGGAAGCGTTTTTTCAACACCTGCCTATCCGTCGCAATAGTGCGGATCCCCAACAAATTTATCGTCTGTACCAGTGGGGGAAAGACCTTGACCTGATTTTGCTGGATGGCCGTTCGTATCGAAGCCGGAATGATGCCCCTGATGGATTGGGAAAAACACTTTTAGGTTCCCGACAGCTGGCCTGGCTCAAAGACACCCTCGCGCATTCACAAGCCACGTGGAAAATCGTCAGCGCCGATGTCCCTCTTTCGGTTCCCACGGGTTCTAAATTTGGTCGCGATGCCTGGGCAAACGGAGACAGCATCGAGCCTGGCGCTCGGACGGGCTTCGAGTACGAACTGCTGGACTTGATGCGGTTTCTTGACGACCATCAGGTGAAGAATGTGGTGTTTCTGGCCGCCGACGTACATTTCGCCGCGCAGCTTCGGTACTCCATCGACCCCAACGGAGATGGGAACCCGCTGATCATTCATGAACTGATCGCAGGGCCACTGGCTGCCATGCGTAGACAGGCGCCATCGCCAGGTTTCGATTCCACATTACATCCCACTGTCTTGTATACCGAAGGAGGACTCTTCAACTTTGGATATGTCAGGATTGCCCGCCAAGCTGACGGCTTTGCCCATCTGATCGCGCAGGTGTATGACGACCGCGGGGGACTCCGCCCGGGAGCCACACTCGATCTGACACCGCAGTAGCGGCATCCAGCCTACTGGGAGCTCACGTCTCTTTTTGCCCTTGCCCATACGTTTCAGTTACTCTCTTATTCCCCATGCATCAGCTTATTGGCCCGCCGCTGTGCGGAGCGTTCGTTCAACGCTCTTGACGGGTATCTCCTGCGGCCTTCCGCCACCATTTAATGCTATGGTGTTTGAGCGTTCCCCCTGTTGCCACTTACTCCGTGCCCATCTCTTTCGGGGAGGTGAAGGTCCATGACCCTGCCTGACAAACAGACTCTTGAGCGTGAGATCAAGCTCACCGTGCCGCGAAATTTCGTGCTGCCCAAACTCTCCGGAGAGCCGTTGCCTCCCCAAGTATTTACCTCCACCTACTTTGATACGGAAAACTATCAACTGGCACAGGCAGGCATCACGCTTCGGTATCGAGCCAAAGCGCGCAAAGGGGTGTGGCAACTCAAGCTGCCTCGGGACATGGCCCGATTGGAATTAGAGTTTTCCGGCGACCGGAGGCAACCGCCGGAGCCCCTCATTAATCTCCTCTTTGCGCATCTTCGGAAGCAGCCCGTCAAGCCGATTGCTCGGCTTCGGACGCGCCGGACGGGGATTCGAGTGGGCGGCCTCAAAAATCCCGTGGCGGATGTGGTGCTCGACTCGGTGGTCGCTCTGGAAGGGCGACGGGTGACTTGTCACCTGTATGAGCTCGAGGTCGAGCTTATGGGCGGGAATGATACGGACCTTCGACGGATCGAAAAGACCTTGCGCGAGGCTGGGGCCCAGGATGGCGATCCGAGACCCAAGGTCTTTCAAGTGTTAGGGCTGGGTCTACCGGTTCCGATTGACCCGATGCCACCCTCATCTTCGCCCATTGAACATGTCAAGGCCTCGTTGCGAACCCAAGTGAAGCTGATCCTGGCGCACGATCCGGGAACCCGGCTCGGCACCGATCCCGAGGAACTCCACAAGATGCGGGTTGCCACGCGACGGCTTCGCGCGTACCTCCGAGCCGCGCAATCAATGCTCGTTCCGAACTGGGTAGAGCACATCCGGACCGAAGTGGCCTGGCTGGGCAGCACATTGGGGCCAGTCCGTGATTTGGATGTCCTGTTGGGGCACCTCGATAAAGAATGCAGTACTCTCCGAGTGCCCGAGCGCCGCGCCTTTGAGGGCCTGCTCGATCGACTTCGACAACAACGACTGGCGGCGCGCGTGACGCTGTTGCAGGCGCTCGAGAGCGATCGCTATCTGGCGTTGCTCGAACGACTGGAGACCGGGATCCAATCGCCGGCAATGGGTGAGGGGAACGACTCGCTCACCGATATCGCCGGCGCTGCGTTCAAAAAACTTCGCCGAATTATAAAGGCCAATGGGCTGGATGCGAATGATACGACTCTCCATCAGATTCGCATCAAGGGCAAGAAGGCCCGCTACGCGGCAGAATTGGCACAGACCTCCGTTGGAAAACCTGCCGTCCGCTTCCTTCGTCACGCCAAAGAGTTTCAAGACCTGCTTGGAGAACATCAGGATGCGCTGGTGACCGAGCAGCGATTACGCAAGCTTCTCAGGCAGGCACAAGGGAGATTGGCGGCATTCTCCTTGGGACGGCTCATCGAGCGTCAGTGCGAGCGGCGCCGGATTGTTCGGGCCGCGCTGCCAAAAGCTTGGACCAAGTTGAAGAAGCAAGGGCAAAAAGCATGGGCATAGGGGCTAAGAGCGCCGTCGCTTGTCTGGAACACGTGATCCGGTCACTATGTTCGGTTAGTCTAAAGTGAGCGGCTTAAAGAGGCCGAAGGGATTCGACCAGGACATGGAGCGTGTTATAGCCCGTCAATGAGTAATCTAATGGAAGACAGAGCCGTGGTCGACCGTCAGCAATTACACTGGCACAGCGTCGCCCAGGACCTAGCCGAAGCGTTCTCTTGTCCAGTGTCCGAAATTGAAAAGATGCTGTGCGCCGAAATGCACCAGCTCGAACAAGAGGCACACATCAAAGATTTTGTGCTCCTCCTGGCCATTAAGCAGGTGAAAGACTTTCTGAGAGCGCATCGGTACGCCCCCCTTTGACACGACCTTCTGACCTAGCCATTACTCCGAGCCGACATGTCAGTATCGCATCGATCCGCAGGCGATACACGTAAGCGGACCATTAGCTTCACGGCATTCCAGGGTCCGTATTAAGGCGACGCTACTCGTCTCCTCATTCCGCTGCAAAGGGAGTGAGAGATAGTTTCGACTTGTCTGTTACAGAGAATTGATCGAACCGTTACGAAGGAGTGCACCATGCTGCTGTATTCTCCTTCCTACAAAAAGGGAGGACCCTATGTCTCGTACCAGGCCATCGCGACAACAGCCGTCACTCCAGATGGCCGGGAGACTCGCACCTTCGGGTCGGACACGATCGTCCCTTCAGAAAACAGAATTGTGGACTGAATTAACACGTCAACGGACGCTCCTTTTAGTCAGCTCGAAATCCTCTTTAACGACTGATGCAGAGTTCGAGGCCTGTCCCGATCCCACCGACCAAGCATCGGTCGATCGGGAGAAAGGTCTGGTCATGCGGGCGAAGGTCCGGACGATTGCCAAACTCCGCCGCATCGAACGCGCACTGCAATTGATTTGTACCAGCGACTATGGTCGGTGCCGCCGCTGCCGCGAGGACATTCCCTACGAACGGCTCCAGGTTCAACCCGATGCGCTGTTGTGCGTTCCCTGCCTTTCCCTTGCCGAGAAAGACACCATGCAAAATTAATGTATGCGATGTGCGTTTCCAGCGTGCCCGTCATTCGGAGCCAGCTGCGCATCTCTCACGCACCTGGCTCCGGGCGCCTTGTCCCTTCCTGCCCGGCGAAGGGACAAGCCCCCGGGCTCTGAGGGAGCATCTTCCCGCTCTGACGACATCGCCCAATCCTACAGGTCCATCTCGTGTGCGGTTGGACAGTTATTGGTGCCCTAGCTTGATTTTGGTCGAAGCAAGTTTTCGAAGGCTGATGTGGACCAGTTGCTTGGCGATGAGGGGCGGGGCCGCAAAGGTCACGGTACAGAATTTTTGAGACGGCCGAAGTGGAACGATGAAGGCCTGCTCCATGGTCCGATTAAACAACATCATCAATTCGTCATATCTCCTCGCGGGTGAGCGCCACCATCTCCATGGAGGCACTGCATCGTGGAGCTTGGGGGTTGGGTTCGCCGTGCCCGCGGGTCGCTGTGCAGGCGGTCGACGATTGGCCGCGAGGCCAGGATATTGGCCATCACCGGTACGAGCAGGTCGGGACACTGTCTGAGGGAAGATGTCGGGGGCGCCATTCAGCGCGACATTTTGGCATGAACCCGACCCGCAAGCGACTGAGTGCGGCGAAACGCTGCCGTAATACGACGCAAATAGACTTTCTCCACGACCCCCTTTCATGGAGTGCCACATGAAAGGGGCCTTGCCTTGGCGCACTCAGTGGTCTTGGTTGCAACCATTCGCTGTATTCAGCTTGGCTGCATTCCATCCTCTTGTAACGAAAACTTAACACAACCCCAATTCCCGCGTACCCACGTTCTGCAATAGTGTGTCTATGCTCGAAGTTACCAGCCAACTTCCTATCCCTTTCGATCGAAGTCATTGCCCTTGCGGGACCGAATGAACTTGTCGTTTGTCGTCAAACATGCGAGTGCGGTCGGCCTCTCCCTCGCCCATCGACCTGAGGATCTGTACAATTTTCGTGATGCCTTGAAAAGAGCTTGAGGTTCCTGACACGGGTATGGTTCTCAGTCGCATAATGAGTTTACAAGTACCGTCCATGTTGTAGCTGCAGAAAGGAGCGCAAATGAGGAATTCGCAGGAGAACGATAAGCACAACCGCACTGCACGAAAAGTCGGAGTTGCGAAATCATCCGGGAAAGAGGCTCAGGGTTCGGCGCGCAAGCCGAAGACAAAAACATACCAGCGCCCCACGCTTCCTGAGGAATCGACATCTTCTCTTCCACAAGGAGTGCTGACTCAAGAGGACTTCAGGACGCGAGTCTCACAAAAGGCCTTTGAGCTCTATGAAATTCGTCGAGCTATGACTGATGTGGAGGATTGGATAGAGGCAGAGCGCGTAGTAAAACTGCAATTATTGAGTGAAGAACAGGGTGCGGGGTCAGTCTAGATATCGAGGTGCACTTCGACCATAGGGCCGAATGCCAAGCCTGGGTTTTTTCGGCTTTTGGTTGTCTTCACTTGTCTCATTCGAATGCGCCTCGTGAGGACCGAATCATACAGCAGTGGCTCCGTCACACCTTTCCGATAGTTGCGGACCCTTTCGGCGGAGACACATAATCATGGAGCCCAACCGAAGCCGGCTATTGCGGTCTCAGATCGAGCGTAGCACCCGGACGGAGTGTTCCGCTCTCGTCATACACCGCCGTGAGAAAATGTGCCGGACCGTCAGCTTGGCAGGGCGAGCGTGACATAGCCAAAATTGAATGAACCGCCATCGGCGTATAAGGCAGTAGGGCGCAGTGTGGAATCGAAATCGGGTACCCTCGATCGAGGCCGGAGGGAGGGCTAGGCATCGAGGGCTGGTTGCTTACGCCAAAACACTTAGCCAAGAAACATGCCGAGGACGATGACTCGATGAATTCGGCTTTTTAGGTTTTCCTTTCGTCTTGACTGTCGAGGCCGAGTTCTTCTCCTATCGCTTCCTCAATCTCCTCCGAGACATCGCCGATGTCTCCCACCGACTCTTCTTCGTCATCCAACTTCGGTTGCGGCGGTTCAATTTGTAAATTTGCCGTCTTTGCCCGCCTCCGATATTACTGACGGCACCGGTTTTGGCTCGGGAACGACCGCCGCCGGTGCAACCGACGCCTTGGCCTTGGGGATCACAGGTTTGGTCATCTTCGGTTTAGATTTTTGGGCAAGATTCGGTACAGATTTGACCGCCGGTTTCGCCTTGGCGGGACGCTGGTCCTTCACCGCCACCTTTTTCTTGGCCGGTTCCGGGGCCAGCTTCTTGACGGTCTTTCTTGCTGTGCCCGTTCCGGGCGCAACCTCCGCTTTTTTCGCCACCACTACTTTCTGTGCCGTCCCGGCTTTCCTTGTATTCCCCACTTTGCTCGTCGCGACTTTCTTCGCCCGCGTGGTTTTCGCGGCAACGTCTTTCTTTTTCACGCTCTGCGTGCCATGCATCGGCCCTTTGAGTTTCTGAATATCTTCCGCCAGTTGCTCAAGGCGCTTCTCCATTCGGTCTAACCGTTCTTTGGTTTTCTTTTTCATACAATTCCCTCCATGCATTGTGATTGGTACGTTCCGCTGCTCGTGCAATTTTCAACACGATGGTGAAACGAGGAGCTTGCCTTGCCTGCTCGCGTTCGTTGAATCGTGGTTGACTCATGGCGGTCATGTCAGCGAACTTGGTGTCCCACCTTGATTCTCGTCGAAGCCAGTTTTCGAAGACTGATGTACACCAGTGGTTTGGCGAGGAGGGGCGGGGCGGCAAAAGTCACCGTACAGATTTTCTGAGACGGCTCAAGTGGAACTGTGAAGGCTTGCCCCATGGTCCGGTTAAACAACATCATCAGCTCGTCATACTCCGCGCGGGTGAGTGCCACCCTCTGTTGATGGAGACAATGCACGGTGGAGGGTTGAGCTTGGGTTCTCCGTGCTAGCGTGTCGCTTGGCAGGCGGTCGATGATTGGCCTCGAGGCCAGAATATTGGCCATTAACGGTACGAGCACATCGGGGCACTGCGTGAGAGATGGTGTCGGAGTCGTCACCAAGGCGACATTCTGCCAGGAACCCTACCCGCAAGCAACTGAATGCTTTCTGTCGGAGTGTGATTGACCACGCCCTGATCGGACTTGTACGGAGTCTCCCTCCCCTTGAGCGCTCATCGGTCTTCCGTTGCAGGCCATCGACCTCACCTTTTTCCACCCGGGGCCTCCATCTCGGTAGGGTTTTTTGAGCGCAACGAGACCCCTCCGTAACACGACGTGAGTATATTCTCAACGAGACGATCTTTCATGGAGTACCACATGGATGAATTGATCGATTTTTTCCTCCACCTCGCTTTTGGAGGGTTTCTATTTCTGTGCCTCATCTATGTGTTGCGTGTCGTCTTCTTCCTCTCCCCGCACGAGTAGCCCCCGTCAGAGGAGACCATCAGCCGATCGGCGCAAGCAGAGAGCGGGCCTGAAATCGTTGAAAAGGACGGCGGCGCATTCCAGGATCCTTGATGGCCAATATTGACACCCTCCCGTCAAAAAGTGAGCAGCCCCGCTGACAGGCGTTCGCTCAAAATATCGTTACGAGCACCCTCAGCTGGGCGATTTGAGCGCGATATTTCCGTTGGATTAAGTCCTCGTGAAGGATGAGTTACGTATACTGAAACGACTCCATGGCACTTCCATTGCACTGACAAGCTGCTGCCAGGCGGGCACTGAGCCCGTCGCATTATAGATCGGAGGGCGAGATGGTAATGATGATCGGGTTGGTGACGATGACTGCATTAGTTTGGGTTCTCGTTGATAGCCTGGCGCGAGAGAGCGATTCGGAGAGGCGGCGGTTGGGAATGGAACCGGAGGCGCGCCCAATTGCTACCCATACCGATGTTCTTGAAACGGTCCAGGAAGCGGCCTAACGAAAAGAACCTCCGCCGGTCGGCATGGGGTGCGGTTGTTTTCAGCCAACAGAGGAATCCGGTGCAGTACGCCTTTATTGAAAGCTTCAATGGCAAGTGTAGGAATGTCTCAACGAGCGCTGATTTCTGACGCTACAGGAAGCGCAGCCCGTGATTGAAGCCTGGCGACAGGAAAATAATTAAGACCGGAGGCCCAGGACCGTTGGGAATGTGACACCCCAGAATTTCATCAGGAACTATCAACATGGGCCCATCTGGCACAGGAGGCACTTTGTTGGCTGTGGTGTAATAAACGGGGGAAGGGCAATAAACCTGTCGCAGAGGCCTGGTCGCACTGGGTTACCTATTCGTTCGACGTGGAATCATAGTTCACATGCACGACCTTGGCCGGCGGGAAGCCGTTGAAGTACGTGCTGCTGGCGGCGCAGTAGGCGCCCATGTTCTCGGAGTAAACCAATTCTCCCAGATCCATGTCGGGGAGTTGCTCGACCAAGCTAATGGTGTCGAGGGCATCGCAAGTTGGGCCAAAGACGGCGCAGAGTTGCGTGGGGTCTTTCCTGAAGCTTTTCAAGTGGTACTGGCAGTGGTCGAAGATAATGCCGCTGTAGGTGTGATAGACGCCGTCATCAAGATAGTAGCAGAGCTTGCCGCCACGGACGGCCTTGCCGATGATCTGTGCGACGGCGGTGGCGGCGGAGGCGACCAGAAACCGCCCAGGCTCGGCGAGAATCTCAATCGGCTCGGGAAAAAGGCGGTCCAGTTCGGCATTGATCGTTTTGGCCAGGCTCTTGAAAGCAGGAACGGAGTCGTCGTAGTGGGCGGGGAAGCCGCCACCGATGTCGAGCAGCTTAAGATCGAAGCCGCGCGTTCTGGCCTCGGAGAATATGCCGGCGGCCAGGTGCAGAGCCTGGCTGTAGTTTTGCACGTTCGTGCATTGGCTGCCGACGTGGAAGCTCAGCCCCTCGACCTCGAGCTTGTTGTGGTGAGCGAAAGCGATTAGGTCCACGGCCTCGCCAGGCGAGGCGCCGAACTTGCTCGATAGCTCTACCATCGACCCAGTATTGGGCACGCCCAACCGCAGCACGAGGCCCGAGTGGGGGGCGTAGCGGGCGATCTTGAGCACCTCCTCGTGGTTGTCGTAGGTGATCAATGGCTTGTATTGATCCAACTGCGTGAGCGTCTCGACTGCCTTGATCGGATTGGCGTAGATGATGCGATCCCAAATGAAGTCCTGGCGCTGCTGTGCCGGCAGGTGCTTGATCTTCTCGTGCACGATCAAAAACTCGGCCATGCTGGCGACATCGAAGCTGGCCCCCACGTCGTAGAACGTCTGCACGATTGCCGGATCGCTGTTCGCCTTGACCGCATAGTAGACCTGCACGCGCGGCAGATGCTCACGGAACTGCTCGTAGTTCTCTCGCAGCACTTTATGGTCCACTACGACCAGCGGCGTGCCATGCATCTGGGCCAGTTCAAGCAGCGTCTTTTGGTCCATGGATTCTCCTTTCGGTTGCGATGCCCTCTGACATATGCTGCACAACCGTGCCGCAGATGTATCAATCTCGTGTGGGCCAATTTAGTCTCCTTCCATAATCAGAAAATTTTTGAACTGCCACAAGTCGGACGTATCGAGTTGGGGCTTGTTGTAGCCGCGGAAGAAGTTGGAGTAGTGCTTCAGCGGGGTCCAGTCTGAGGAAGCGGAGATGAACTTCCCCAGGTAAGGCTTGCTCACGTCGAGCACATAGTCGTGGGGCAGGTTATCGGGCACGCAGAGCCCTCGGCATGGGTTCTCCAGCATCCACAGGCAGGCAGCAACGACGGAGATGGCCACTTGCATAGTGGTGGCATTCTGGTGCGGCACCAGGCGACGGGACTCCTGGATGTCGAGGTGGGAGCCGCACCACCACGACTGGTACGGGTGGCCCATCACCAGAACACCCAGAATGTCAGCCCCGCTGATAATTTCGTCGGTCATGATACGGGTACGCGGTTGCAGCCTGTAGTCGGAACCCCGTAGCTCGTGCAGGGAAGCGATAGCGCAATCGCACGGGCAGTACGCGTAGTGAACCGTGGGTCGGTAGATTGCCTTGTCGCCTTCCCAAACGGTCAGCTTCTCGGTAATACTGAACGCTTCGCCGTGGCGGACGACCATACCGATGATATTGTGGTCCGGCGGCACCCAGCTCGCCACGAACGTGTTCATGCCCATCCGCGCTAGGCAGATCTGGCTCTTCGGCCCGTCTGGGTGCTCGTAGGCGAAGGGAGGCATCTGTTTTTCATGGGTACCCCAGCCCATCTCAGCCGTGGTCGTCCCCTCTTCGCGAAAACCCTCGACGCTCCACGTATTGACGAACTCGTTCACCTGTTTGGGCTGATCAGTGATCTGCGTGTCGCGCTCGCTACAATGAATGACCTTGACGCCGAGCTGGTGGGCCAGGTGGTTGAACTCCTGCGCCTGGGCATGGTGCGCGACCTTCTCCGCCTGTGTATGGCTGAACTTCTTGTCTGCTAGAGCCTGCCGGGCGATGTCCAAAAGAGCCTGCTTGGTGAAATGGCTGATCAGACCCGGGTTCGCCCCATGTTCGACCACCGCCGTTGGCCCCGGCTCGCTCCACCCGGCAGTCATCCTCCGCAGATTCATGTGCCGCCAGTAAAGTGTCCGCTCAGTCGGATGCTTATCGTCTGCCTCGCTGTAGGGGTCCCAGAGCTCCACCGATGTGTTGACATACAGCACGCCTCGGTCATGACACCACTGAACGATTTCGCAGCAATCGATGTTCCACGCCAGGTCGATGAGGAGGTCTCCGACCGAGACGTGTTGGCCCAGTAGCATGCCCAGGTTTTCTGGTGTTACGCGATCCCTCACGAAGGTCATACCCTGCTCGATCCAGGGCCGCAAAGCCGGCTCGTTTGGCTCAAAGTCCACGATAGTAATGAGCTTGGGATTGACGCTAAGGTGCTTCAACAAAATGGGCAGCGTGCAACGTGCGACGGCCCCAAAACCGACGAACAAGATGCGATTCGCAAATACCAGCATCTGTGAACCCTCTCAATCTCAAAACCGGTGGATATCGAACACGCCGTCGGGTGGCCAGCGATGACAGGGTCTGCTGAGCGTGGCCTCCCTTTTCGGAAGGTTTTGTACTGTAGTGCAGTGAAGCAAATTTACGATTTCAATGTTGTTAAGAAACGGAAAACTTATTCATCCTTTTGTGCTCCTTCATGCCTGAAATGTGAAACGTGAGCGAGTATTGGAACGGTGTAAACTGCGGAGGCTTAGAGAGGGTGCCTCTCCGAATGTATGGCGACTCCTTCAAACATAGCTGGGGAATTTTCGACTGAGGAGCCCCTCGCGTCAGAGTGCCGGTTTGTTTTATCATCGACCCTGAAAGAAACTAGGGGGACGATGGGCACGAAACGTATGGAGCTGGTTATCCTGACCGGCGCGATGATCATGATAGCCTGCTCGGTCGCCGGGTGCGCCAGCTCCGCGAAGCTCATGCATGGGCTCAGCATTGAGGAGTTGAAACCAATGCCGGGCATCTTGCCGAGCGCGAGGCTGGTGCGGGGTGTGATCAGCAGCATTACCGGCGATCGCGTGGAGGTCAAGACCGGCGAACGAACCCCGCGGTACTTGTCGATCGAAGCCGGGGGGGACGAAGCTCGCGGGCTGCAGATCGGTGGGGCGGTCGAGATTATGGTGAACGATCGGGATGAGATTGTGACCTATCAGCGTCCCGCCGAAACCTCGCCGACGAAAATCTTTCGAGGTGCTCTGGGAAAGCCGTTCAATCCCGAGAAAGAGCGCGTGACGATTCGCCTCGACACGGGTCGGGATGTCGGGTTTTACGCGCGTAGCGTCACCATGGAAAAGCTTGCGGCCCTGGAGGTCGGTGAAACGGCTGATTTTGCCGTGGATCGAGCCTACCTCATCGTCGATGTCTTTTCCTTAGGAAAGCCTCGCGAACTCGCAGCCGGCTCTTCCCTACAGGCCCCGCAGCGGCATGTGGAAGGCGCGTTTGTGACCATCGGGGATGGGCGAGTGCGCCTTCGCATGAAGATCGATGATATTCAGACCTTTCCCGTGCGGCCCTTGCTTCAGCCGGCGATCGAGCAGCTGGCTCCTAACGAGCGGGTATCCGTCTATCTCGATGCACAGGGACAGGTGATTGATATGCATCGAGTGACGCGGCGTTGAGGTCCGTCAGCGACGGGGGGGAAGTTTGACGATCTTCGTGATGAGCCAATCGTTCAGGCGGCCCGGAAGGAGTAACGCCAGATACGCGCGGATGGCCGTGTCCGACCCCAGGAGGTAACGAGATTTTGGCCAGCGGGACCGTAGCGCATGGGTCACTGCCTCGGCAACGACTTTGGCCGGCTGGGCCTGTTCACCGGCGGCGGTCGCCGCTTCTTTGACACGGGTAAAGCCCTCTTGATACATGGCCTTGAGGTCGTGGCTCCAGGACGCATCCCACCGATCCACTTCCTTCCTGGTCTTTCCCCAAATCGGCGTGGCGATGGCGCCGGGCTCGATGAGTGCCACACGGATTCCCCACGGTTGCAGTTCGATGCGGAGGGCATCGGTGACCGCAACCAATGCATGCTTCGACGCCGCATAGGGGGCCATGAAGGGCATGCTTGCGCGGCCGGCGATCGACCCCATGTTGATGATGCGTCCCCGACCCTTGCGGATCAGCGGAAGAAACGTTTGGGTGGTGGCAATGAGACCGAACAGATTCACTTCGAATTGACGCCGCCAGTCGGCGAGGGGCAGGGCTTCAATGGGGCCGGCGACGCCGATCCCGGCATTGTTGATCAGGCCCGCGAGGCCGTGGTCGCCCATCATGGCCGTAACGGTGTGATTTGCGGCCGCGATAGAGGCAGCGTCGGTGACGTCGAGGCGAATCGGCATCAGGCGCGGACCGGCTTGGCGTTGGAGTGTTTCGCCGTCGACAGGATTCCGGATGCCCGCGAAGACGCGGTACCCGAGTGCATCGAGTGCGAGGGCACAGGCGGCGCCGATGCCGGTGGAGGCGCCCGTGATCACGACACCGTCGGATCGCGGAGTTTGTGAAAACAGATTCAGCATGTCGGGTTGTGGCTCCTCTGGTCTGGCCGCGTACCCTAACATAATTCACGGCGCGACCCCACAGTCCCTTTCGAGGAGCCGGTGGTTGTCGGGGGGCCGATCATTCGACAGCATCGGATGACTCATCGTGACGGTTAAGGCAAGAAGGGAGGCGATATGACAAGGCGAGGATGGCAGAAGGTGTTGCTGCTGACAGGGTTGTTGGGCATGGGGGGTTGCGCCCTGATGACTCCTGATTCATCGGGGCTCGTCGCTGAATCAGTGAGTGACGGAACTCGTCCTTCAATCGCCAGCACGCATCCGTCAGAGAGAACTGTGACGGTGCATCCTCGCGAAATCGACGATCTGCTGTACAACCCTGGAATGGGGTTTGCCGACTTCCATTTCGGCTTCGGACATCCGCCTCCGGTCGAGCAGTATCCTCATGCAACCGTGGCCTATTTTCGCTGGCCTTGGGCCGAGCTTGAACCGGCCGAGGGCCAATACAACTTCGCGCTCGTCGACCGGGTGATCGAGCAGGCCAAGGCCAAAGGCGAGACACTCGCCATTCGGATCGTGTCGGAATATAAGACCGGCACCCCGCAATGGTTGCTCGACAAGGGCGTGGCCAGTGTGAAGGAGTCAGACGGCATCTTTCCCGATTACAACAATCCGATCTTTCTCGACTACCATGAACGGCTCATCCGCGCTTTTGGTGAGCGTTATGGACGATCGGTCGATATCGATCACGTGGATATCGGATCGGTGGGATGTTGGGGCGAGTGGAACACCGCCTGTTGCGGAGGTGTCGAAGCACAGTGCAAAGCATTTTATCCGACGGAGGCCAATCAGATCGCGATTACGGATTGGTATCTCAAGTATTTTGCCGGTACCCCGCTCGTGATGTTGGTCGGTGGCCAGTTGGAGTATGCGACCGCGCGAGGCGCAGGCTGGCGCGGGGATTGTTACGGAGACTACAGCTATTTCGGTCCGACCTGGAATCATATGGAGCATGTGTATGCCCCCGCTGTTGGCAATCCCATTGTGGGCGAGGCCTGGAAGCGCGGGCCGGTTCAGTTTGAAGTCTGCGGGTATATCCATGAGTGGTACGAACGCGGATTCGATCTCGATCGTATCTTGGAGAAGGGGTTGGAGTGGCACCTCTCGGTGCTCAACGCGAAGTCGAAGCCGGTGCCTGCGGTGTGGCGACCACGCTTCGATGAATTTTTGAAAAAGATCGGCTATCGGTTTGTATTGCGTGAGATGAGCCATGCCTTGGAGCTGAGATCGGGTGAGCCGCTCATCCTCCGGTCACGCTGGGATAATATCGGGGTGGCGCCGATCTATCACACCTGGCCGCTGGCCTACCGGTTGCGCTCGAGTTCAGATCACGTGGTGGCGCAATGGACCAGTCATGCCGATGTGAAGCAGTGGTTGCCGGGACCCATTCCCCAGATCGAGGATACGCTGGTGGTGCCAGAGGGCATTCCTGCGGGCTCCTATGCCATCGATGTGGCGATTCTGTCCGAGGATGGTCGCTCCGCTCATGTCGAGCTGGCGATCGAAGGGAAACGGACGGATCGATGGTATCCGGTCTCCAGCGTAAGGATTCGGTAATGTGTGTTGGTGAGGGGCTGAGTCCTGCAAGGTACGTAGAAAATGCGTCGGGTTCGAAGCAATCTGCCTGGCGCGCGCTAGGCAGCACGTATCTGGACGTCGGGAATAATCCGGAGCACTGCGAGCGCTCAGTCGCATTCCCGCGCTATCGATCTGCTCGAAGCTGACCTGGTTGGCCATGGCGATGCCATGACCCTGTATCGAAATGCCAGAGAGAGGACTTGCGCAGGGAAGAGAATGCACGTCTCAAGGACTCCACCGGGTCATGTGATCCGGGTGGAGTCCGCTAAGAAATCCAATTACTGCTTGACGATGTCCAAGAGCTCCACTTCGAATACCAGGGTGGCGCCCGGTTTAATGACGGGAGGTGAGCCCCGGTCGCCATAGGCAATGCCGGATGGGCATACCAAACGGCTTTTGCCGCCGACCTTGATCAACTGCACCGCCTCAGTCCAACATTTGATGACCTGATTGAGCGGGAAGGTGGCCGGCTCGCCGCGTTTGACGGAGCTGTCGAAGACGGTTCCATCGGTCAGCGTGCCGTGGTAATGGACCTTCACGGTATCGGTAGCTTTCGGGGTAGCCCCCTTGCCTTCCTTGATCGTGGTCACAATGGCGCCCGACTCCGTTTTTTTCGCGCCCGGTTCTGCGGCGGCTTTGGCGATGAATCCAGCCCCGGCTTTCTTCTCGACATCGGCCAGCGCAGAGGAGCGCACTTGCTGCATGTGTTGAATTTTCGGACCGAACACCTGCATGTCGACCTTCTGCGGCCGCTTCATCACTCCGTCCGTCAGGCCGGACCTCACAAATTCGAGTTCAGTCTCATTCAAGGTGAACGGCTCCAACGATTGGCTGAGCGCCACGCCGAGGGCGTACAGGGTTTTCTGTTCATCGTTGGCCGGTTCGGGGCCTGCGGCCCAAGTGAGCGAAGACATAAGGAGCACAATTGCGGAGACGGCACCGGTCACATGACGCATGGAGGATCCTTTCTGCTGAAAAAGCGAACCTGTGCCCACCATATGCCAGACTGCCCTTGCGGCTCAAGAAAATTTTTGCGCAGGTTGCTGAAAATGGCCGCTCGCTTCGTCCTCAGTTGCGACTCTCGTTGCGACGTACCCCCGAGGGTACGCCTCACTCGCGTCGCCTCTTGCGGCCTTGCTGGACGACCATTTTGAGCAGCCTGCTGGGATGCGCAGTCAGGAGAGCCGAGCGCGTCCATGCGGGCCGGCGAGATCCAGGAGCGGACCGATGGGGACGATGCGGGTCGGGTTGATGTCGTGATGCGTGATGTAATAGTGCCGTTTGATATGGTCGAAATTGACCGTATCGGCGACGCCTGTCACCTGGTACAGGTCCTTGAGATAACCGGAGAGGTTCGGGTAATCGACGATGCGCCGGAGGTTGCATTTGAAATGGCCATGGTAGACGGCATCGAACCGAAGCAGCGTGACAAACAGTCGCCAATCGGACTCGACGAACTGTGGCCCGAAGAGATAACGCCGGTCACGAAGTCTGATCTCGAGGTGGTCCAGCGCCTCGAACAGCCGGAGGGCGGCTCGCCCATAGGCCTGTTGCGAGGTGGCGAACCCGGCACGGTAGACGCCATCGTTGATCGTCTCGTAGAGGAATGTGTTTAACACATCGATCTCATGCCGCAGCGCGGCCGGATATAAATCCAGGGTGCTGTCCGTGTAGCGATTGAATGCTCCATTGAAGATGCGCATGAGATCGTCGTCGGAATTGGTCACGATCTTATGGGTGACGGTATCCCACAACACAGGAACTGTCACACGGCCGTGATACTCGGGGTCGGTGGCGCGATAGGCTTCACTGAGAAACTGAAATCCGTTAAGGGAGTCGATCGAATGGCCTGGACCATGGTGAAAGGCCCAGCCGCGCTCGTCGCGGATTGGATCGACGACCGTCATGCCGATTACCGACTCCAAGCGTTTTAGTGCGCGGACGATGATCGTGCGGTGCGCCCAGGGACAGGCGAGGGAGACGTACAAGTGATAGCGTCCAGCTGCGGCGGGGTACCCGGATCGGCCGTCGTCGGTCACCCAGTCACGGAAGGCATCGCCTTGCCGATTGAACTCACCCGCCTCTGTCTGTTCATTCGGAAATTGGGGTTGTCCTTGCATCGGATGGTTCTCCTGAGGCACGTGCCACCTTAGCCAGAACCGATTCCTGTCGTCAATCATCCTGGCTGTAGGCCTCGCAGCCCTAGACGGAAGACGAGATTATTTGTGCTCGGTCTGCGCGAGTCGATGGGGAGCCGAGAGAGGTTCGCTCCTCGATCGAGTAGCAGCTTGGTGCGGGTTGGCGGTCCTTCAGTGAGTGCTCGATGGATTGATCGTTCTGAGGTGGCGGCAGGTCCACTTGCCTTGGCGGGTGGTGGGCCTGGTCGAGCTTCGCTAACGAATAGAACTTCACAGACGGAAAGAACAATAGCGCACGTCACGCCGGTGCTGCCCTGCATGTGAAACATGAGTGCCCTATAAAAACCTGAAGAGGCCAAGCGGCGGTGTATGGTGTGCCATACAGTTAGAGTCGGCGTCACTAGGCATCAAGGAGAGCGAACTGGGATGGGCTTGGAAATTGAGGAGGTATTTTCTGAAACCGGAGGCTTCTCCGTGACGCTAGAGGCGCACGCGGTTCAGCCTGTGGGGGTGCTCTACGCGGAAAGGAGATTGGGGTCAGCAGGTTGAGGGAGGAAGGCGTGATCTCGGAGCCCAGGTATCGTACTGTTGCAGGTTGGGCCCAGGATTTACCAGCGCCGATGCCATCGTCCAAAGTAAGGGCGATAGTAGCGCGGACCCCACGCATAGGGGCGACCGTAGTAGGGCGACCCATAGAGCCAGGGACGGCCTAGATACAGGCCAAAGCCTACGGACGGATACCCGTAGAGTAGTCCTGGGGAAACATACCCGTACGTGGAAACTGAGGACGATTGTTCGGACATCTGACGCTGGAGATCAGCAGTCATGGCGCTCTGTCGATCGGCCTGATCTTTCAGCTGACCCACGGTGCTCTGCTGGAGATGCACCTCCGCTTCGAGCTTTGAAATTTTTTCACGCTGGATTTCGATAAAGGCTTGGAGGCATCGAGTATGCGCGTCGCCGGTGTAGTTGGAACATTCCCAAGGGCCGGAGGTGTCGGCGGCGTGGATAGGAGCGATGGGGAGGATCAGGCAGAGCCCCACCATCAAGGAGCAGCACCATCGATGCGTAAAGTCCATTCGTCTGATCATTAGAGGTGCCATAGACTTCCTCCCGGGCTATCTAAGATCAGCCTATCATGCCCACGTCGGCGAAGACCATATCAGGCTATCAGTGAAATGGAACGCACCACCTTGCCATGGGTTGACATCAGGTGGAGGGGAATGGTTCCCTGCCGTCTGGAAGACAGGTGGAAAGGAGACTGAGAATGGCGGATAAGCAGGTGATCGCAGTCGTTGGGGCGACAGGGATGCAGGGGGGGGGATTGGTGCGGGCCATGCTGGCCGATCACGCGAGCGGCCTGACGGTTCGTGCGTTGACGCGGGATGTGACCTCGAACAAAGCGAAGGAACTTGCACGACTGGGGGCGGAAGTGGTGGCGGCCGACGTCCATGATGTCGACAGTCTCAAGCGTGCCTTTGCCGGAGCTTATGGAGCTTTTTGTGTCACTTTTTTCTGGGCGCACATGTCCCCCGAGAAGGAATTCGCCGAGGCCCAGGCTATGGCCACTGCGGCCAAGGCGGCAGGGGTGCAGCATGTCATTTGGTCGACGCTGGAAGATACTCGTCGATGGGTGCCTCTCACTGATAATCGCATGCCGACGCTGATGGGGAAGTATAAAGTGCCGCATTTTGATGTGAAGGGTGAAGCGGATCAGCTGTTTAAGCAGCTCGGCGTGCCGACGACATGTTTGCTGACCTCCTTCTATTGGGACAATCTCATCCATTTCGGCATGGGCCCGAAGAAAGGATCGGACGGCACGCTCGAGTTCACCCTGCCGATGGGTGAGGCGAAGCTGCCGGGTATCGCGGCGGAAGACATCGGGAAGTGTGCGCTGGGGTTGTTCAAAAAGCGGGACACGTATCTTGGCAAGACCGTCGGTGTGGCGGGTGAGCATCTCACCGGAACTCAAATGGCCGCTGCGCTCACGAAGGCGCTCGGTCAAGCGGTGCGGTACAACTCGGTAACCCCGGAGGTGTATCGGACGTTTGGGTTTCCCGGCGCCGATGATTTGGGCAACATGTTTCAATTCAAGCGCGACTTTGTCGCGGCGTTCTGCAACGCTCGCGATCCGGCGTTTGCCCGGACCCTCAATCCCGGGTTGCAGACATTTGCGCAATGGCTGGAGGCGAACAAGGCACAGATCCCCCTCTCATAGCGGAGGAGGCGATTGGAGTCCATGGATGACAGGCGGGAGTCTACCATAGCTGGTGGTGAACCTATTATTCGGCACGCATGTTCCGCGCGTGCGCTCAAGATGCGAATTCTTGCAGGGGCTCATAATGGTGGTCCAGCGAGGCCGCAGCGAGGTCCACGGCGAGAAGGATCATGAGCGCCACGTTTGTGGACTCCGGCGAGATGGTGAGCCGGTCGTGTCCTGCGCCGAGGCGTCACCTTCTTACCCGCCCGCCCCGAGCCTGTCAGGACAGGCTCTTTTCCCAACGGGGGTACGATGAGGGGTTGAACGATCCGAGAACAAAGCTGGCGGCCTTTTTCAGCCACCTGCTAGGACGGAACTTTTTGTTGTAGCTTCTGTTTGTTTGCATGGCAGGACAGCTTGAGGGGGTTGCATCGCACGCGCTGGATCTTGATCGAGCGAGAGCCGTACGCGCCCACAACGATTTTCGATTCGGACGTTCGCTCGCCGCTTACGAATCCTGGGAAGGAGGCGAGCGTCGTCAGCACGCAGATCGAGAGGACTGCCACGAACCATGCGAAGTAGATCGAGTACCGCATGGCCTATTCCTACCATAGAGTGAGGAGAAGTCAACGAAACGGTCGTTCTCAGCCGCGCCGTTCCTCACGTCGTCTAGGATGAGGCGCTGCGAGCCACGGGCCTGCTCGTCTCGCGCATTGCACGCCTCATACGCTATCGGTACAATCCCCCTCGCACGTCATCGGTTGTTGGCGCTGGCTCCGGCACCACGCGAATGGTCCCATGCTGTTGTCGTTCGTGATTCTCTATCTTGCCTTCTCGATTGGGATCGGACTCTATGCGGCGACCCGTGTCCACAATGCCAAAGACTTTGCTGTAGCCGGACGTTGTCTCCCCCTGCCTGTGGTCACGGCCACGGTCTTCGCCACCTGGTTCGGTGCCGAAACCGTGCTGGGCATTTCCGCCACTTTCGTTAAAGATGGCCTGCGGGCAGTGGTGGCCGATCCGTTTGGGTCGAGTTTCTGTCTGATTCTCGCGGGACTGGTGTTCGCCCGTCGCTTGTATCGGTTGAACCTCCTCACGATCGGTGACTATTACCGCTTGCGGTACAATCGTGCCGTCGAGATCCTCTGTACCTTGTGCATCGTGGCCTCGTACCTCGGGTGGGTGTCGGCGCAGATCAAAGCCCTCGGGCTGGTCTTCAATATCGTGACGGACGGCGCGATGAGCCAGGCGACCGGTATGGTATTGGGGGCGCTGATCGTGCTGGCGTACACCACCTTCGGCGGCATGTTTTCCGTGGCGATTCTTGACTTCGTCCAAATCACCATCATCATGGGTGGGATGCTCTATATTGGGTCTGTGGTCAGCGGATTGGCCGGTGGAGTGGAAGCTGTGGTGACCCATGCGGCGGCAGCGGGAAAGTTGGATTTCTTTCCGCCGGCGAGACTTGATGCCTGGGTTCCCTTTCTCGGAGCGTGGGTCACGATGATGTTCGGCTCGATCCCTCAGCAGGATGTGTTTCAGCGAATCACATCTGCGCGGGACGAACGGACGGCGGTGCGGGGATCGGTGCTGGGGGGGTCGCTCTATTTCTTCTTTGCCTTCGTGCCGATGTTTTTGGCCTATGCAGCGACGCTGATTGATCCGGCCCAGGTGGCGGGCTTGCTGGAGCGAGATTCACAGCTCGTGTTGCCCACCTTGATTGTGCAGCATACTCCCATTGCGGCGCAGATTGTGTTCTTCGGCGCATTACTCTCCGCCATCATGAGTTGTTCCTCTGCCACCTTGCTCGCGCCCTCGGTCGCATTCAGTGAAAATATCGTCAAGGGGTTCGCGCCCACGATCAGCGATCGCGGCTTGCTCTTCGTGATGCGGACGGTGTTGATCGGGTTTGCCGCCATTGTATTGCTGTTTGCGCTCCACTCGGAGGCCAGTATTTTTCGTATGGTCGAAAGCGCCTACAAAGTTACACTGGTAGCCGCTTTCGTGCCATTGTGTGCCGGATTGTACTGGGCTCGAGCCACTACGCAAGGCGCCTTGCTGGCGATTGGGACGGGGCTTGGAACGTGGATCGTATTGGAACTGCTCGGCGCGCCGGACCGGGTCTGGCCGCCGCAGTTAGTCGGGCTTCTCGTGGCGTTGGCCGCTATGGTGATGGGGTCGTTGATTCCTCAATGGATCGGTCTCCCGGTTAAACGGGAGCACCCTGCAGGCCGTCCCTCCCTCACGACGCCGTTGGAGTGACTCAGGCCGGAGAGGTCGCGTGGAGGATTTCGTGCACCGTGCGGATCAAGTCGTCCGGCGAAAAGGGTTTCTGCAGAAAGGTAGCCTGGCCCTGCGCTTCGTCGCCGGTGACGGATGTGTTGTCGCTATAGCCGGACATGTAGAGCACCTTCAACCCCTCGAAATGGCCTCGGAGCCGCACAGCCAATTCCTTTCCGTTCATGCCCGGCATTACCAAATCGGTCACGACCAGATCAATGCGCAAATCCTGACGACGAATCAGATCGAGCGCCTGGAACCCATCCTCCGCTTCATGCACCGTATAGCCATGCGTCCGGAGAATATGCTGGGTCAACAGCCGCACTGAGGGCTCGTCCTCCACCAGGAGGATGACTTCGGTTCCCGGCTGGTTGTCGAGTGCGGGAGAAGTGGGCGGAAGGGCGGTGCGCGGGGGCGTGACTTCCGGCAGAAACACCGTCATGGTGGTGCCCTGCCCCACGGCGCTCTCGACTGCAATCGTTCCTCCGCTCTGATGGACGATGCCATAGACCGTCGACAGGCCAAGGCCGGTTCCCTGCCCCAGGGGTTTGGTCGTGAAGAAAGGTTCAAAGATTTTGGGCTTGGCGGCGGCATCGATGCCGGCTCCGGTGTCGTGCACGCGCAGGCGCACATAGGTGCGGGCGCTGCGTGGGCCATGTCCCGGTCCCCAGACCTGGTCCGGGAAAACCTGGTCTGTATCGATGGTGAGGGTGCCTCCATGCGGCATCGCGTCACGGGCATTGACCGCCAAATTGAGCAGGACCTGTTCGAGCTGCACCGCGTCGACCTTGACCCAGCGCGGCGCGGCGTCGAGCTGCAGGACGATCGTGATGTGTTCACCGATCAGGCTTTTCAACAGTGCCATGAGGTCCCGGATGACCCGATGGAGATCCAGTGAGACTGGGTGGAGCATCTGCTTGCGGCTGAAGGCCAATAACTGATTGGTAAGCGCCGCGCAACGTTCGCCGGCGCGCTGAATTTCCTGGACGAAGTGTCGCGCCGAGGAGTTCTGACTCAGCTCTTGAAGGAGGACGGCGCTGTAGCCCAGGATGACCGTCATGACATTGTTGAAGTCGTGCGCGACCCCTCCGGCCAATCGTCCGACGGCTTCCATCTTTTGCGCTTGTCGTAACTGATCTTCCAGTTCGTGGGCTTCCGTGATGTCTTCGGTGATGCCGCTCAGGCTATCGACTTCTCCGGTGAGGGTGTGGTGGATGACCATGCGGTCGTGAATCCAGCGGACTTGTCCATCGGGACGCACAATCCGATACAGCCGCTGCAGATCGTGCCCGGTCGGATTGGCGATCTCCGCATCGTACGCTTCGGTGACGGGTTGTCGGTCATCCGGATGGATACAGTCCCGCCAGAGTTTTGGATTGTCGTAAAACCGCGCGGCCGGCATGCCCCAGATTCGCTCGAATGCCGGATTTACGTAGAGGACCTGCGGCGGCTGCGCCTGCGCGAACCAGACGCCCTGGTTGAGATTGTCTGTCAGATAATTGAACCGCTTTTCGCTGGCAAGGAGGGCGCCTTCCGTACGTCGATGTTCCCGCACCTCGTCCTGTAGGCTGGTATTGGCCCGCGCCAGATCGGCCGTGCGTTCGGCGATGCGATGCTCGAGATCGCCCTGCGCGGTGCGTAATTGCTCTTCGATGACGCGTCGATCATGGATTTCTCTGGTGATCTCCTGATTCAGCTGTTCCACGGCCTCTGTGCGCGTCGTCAGCGACTGGACCAACGAAAGTTTGTCCAGTCGCAAGCTCATCGATGAGAGCATCACGCGATTGAAGTTCCAGGCGGAGTGGACCGTGGCGAAGAGAAACAGGGTGCCCATGATTCCCATGATCAGATGGAACTCATGCCCGCTCAGAAAGAGGTGGCCGAGGAGAGGAAGGGCCACTAGTAAGGCATAAGTGATGAACAGGGGAAAGGAGACCGAGAGGACAGAAACCGCTCCAGCCGTCATGCCTCCCAGCACGAAAATCTGCACCAACTCGTAAGGGAGCGGAATCTCCGGAGCGAAAAAATACACGCTGCTCCCCCATCCCATGCCGGACAGTGCGGTGGTCACGAACATCCAACGTTGCCAGTCGTCGGCGCGCCAGGACGAGGGGATCGCACGGCGATAGTTAAAGATCAGCAGCGCCCGCAGGCCTGCGATTCCCCATATGGCAATCACCCAGACGAGCAGGGACGGATGAGGAACGACCGGCCATTCCACCGCGGCGAGGATGGCGGCATTGAGGGCACTGGCGACCACGCCCGTGGGCATGTTGCGATACAGGACTTGCACTTGTTCGGCTTGCAGTGCCGAGGGGAGATTGGTATGGAGTGGGCGTTCCATGAGCAGGTCTCGCTCGATTACAAACGTAGGGTCCGCCGGGCTAGAACGGCATGGTCAGGCATGGGAACGCCTCGTGATAGTAAGTACTGTAGCATGATCCACGGAAAGCTCGACCTAAAAATTTACACGTAGATTCACGGAGCCCACGTGCAAGGTACTTCGGTAGGTGCCGTTGACGGTCGGATTCACATTGCCGGCGATGGTTCTCGCTTCGTATAGGATCGCTTGGTACGCCAGATCGATGCCGAAGCCCTTCGGGCTGAGGGCCTTGCCTGATCCACCGCAGGGAATGATGCCCAGAAACCGGCCCTTCTCCCGGCACATGAATCCCACTCCGGTGGAGACCGCATGCTGATCGCCGTCGGGAATAGCGGGATTGAATGTCTGGTCGGGGATCGCCTTTTGGGAGTGCCAATAGCCGGCGCGCAAGGCGATGTCCCAATCCGGGAGTGGTTCCGGTTTGAGCCACTTGTATTCCGTGCCGATCATGACGGTATAGCCGCTGATCCAATTGGCGGGGGTGGCGATGGTGAGACCATTCGAGAGAGTCGTATCCAAGTTGCGCACTGATTTCCAGCCGGTGTAGTCGACATCCAATTCCAGTTTCCATTCACGATCTTTATTACGGACCGGCCACAGGGCGACGCCGCCGGTGAAGACCTGCGGGACCACGAAGGTCGTACGGGCATCGGCGACACGTGTGCCGCCGGCGAGCAACTGCCCGTCGAGATGAAGGGTGGCCTGGCTACGATAGATGAGGCCGATGTTGACGAGCGGAAGCCCGTCCTCATTTCGCAGCGGTGTATAGAGCAGGCTGGCGTTGAAGCCCGCCGCGGTGTCACGGCCGTTCAATTCCATCCCGGTCCCCGCCGGGATGCCGAGTCCGCCGGGCCAGCGAAATTGTCGTTCAACCTGCCCTTCGCCGAACGCGCCTGAAAAGGTATAGATGTCCGCGCCCAACCCAATGGCCAGATCCGGAAGCGGTCTGAAGGCGATGGAGGGGCGAATGTCGATCAGTTCGAATGCCGCTTTGGTCGTGGCCGTGGCGAACGGACCGCTGTCGGACCAGCGGGTCAACGTGCCGAATGGAGTAAAGACGGCCAGGCCGATGGCGGTGCTGTCGGAGGAACCGATTCCGAGATCTTTCAGGTTGGCGGTCAGATACAGGTTCGAGGGAGGGGGAAGCGCCACGCTGCCGCGAAGATCACCGTTCGCCTGAGTACCCGCCGCGTTCTGAAACGAGAAACCTCCGCCGATGAGCGTCGTGCCGGCCGAGAACTGGACCCCCCGGAGTTGGGTCATACCTGCCGGATTATAGTATCCCGCTGAGGCGTCATCGGCTTGAGCCGTGAACGCAGACGCCTGACCGGTGGCCGAGGCGCTGTGATCGTAAATGCGAAAGCTGCCTGCCCAGACTGCCGAGGGGTTCAACGTAACCATGCTGGTAACAAGCACGTTCCAGACCATGAGCCGGTACATGCACCCGATCCAGGAGGGAAACGGATGCTCTTTGGCAATGCATGAATAGCGCGCGTGAGGCAGGCGGGAATTGTATGCATCACTGGAACCACACGGATGTATCATGATCATCGGCACATGCCTCGTGCGAGTAAATATAGGTACAAGAGCGTAGACGGTATGCAACATGGCGCCATCTAAGATGATGAGCCGTTGTTTGTCAAGCTCGCCATATGACTCCGTCTATTCCGATCGGTCTGCCGGATGTGATTTCGTGCACGGGATCGCGTATGCTCCTGGACATGGGGATGCGGGAGTGACGTTCGTCAGGCGCTGGCTCGTGCGAGGATTCCTGATCGTGGTCGGTGTCGCCGCGCTGACCGCAGGGCTGGCACTGAGCTATGGCTTGTACTTATCAGCCAGCCTGGCCTTGCCCGCGGGCGACGAACATCCTCCCCGCCTCATTTACGGCGCCCCGTTTCTTCTCAAGCCGGATCTGGACATCGCGTCGTCGCATCTCCTCGAACGTCTCAATCAGCTCGGGTATCGTGTGGTCGACAGGGCGGTGCGAGAACCCGGTGACTATCGTGTCACGCCTGCCGAGATCGATATTTATCTGCATGAGTTTGCCGATTTTCATCTCAGACCGGTCCCGGCTCGTTTGGTCCTGGAGCAGGGGAGGGTGGCGAAAGTCCTGTCGATTCAGCAGGGGGACGAGCTATTCCCCGCCTATCTGGAGCCACAGCTGATCAGCGGACTGCGCGGCGCCTCGAGACAGGTTCGGGAATGGGTGTCCTACGACGACATGCCTGCCCGGTTCCTTGACGTGTTACTGGCGATCGAAGACCGGCGGTTTTTCAGCCATCCGGGTATCGATCCTGTAGCCGTCGCCCGAGCGGTCTGGACGAACGTGGTTCGCGGGACGGTCATCCAGGGCGGCAGCACGATCACGCAACAGTTGGCCAAGAATCTCTTCTATTCTCCGCAGCGCACCTTCGGAAGAAAGCTCAAGGAGTCCATCGCTGCGTTGGTGTTAGAGGTGAAGTACGCCAAGAAAGCGATTCTCGAAAGTTATGTGAACGAGATTTACCTCGGCCAGGTCGGCTCCGTCTCGATCTACGGAGTGGGGGAGGCGGCCCATCGGTATTTCGGGAAACGCATGAATGCGCTCAGCCTAGAGGAAACCGCTTTGCTGGTGGGAATGATCAAGGGCCCCAATACCTATTCGCCGCTCAGGAATCCGGTTATGGCCAAGCACCGTCGGGATGTCGTGTTAGGACGGCTGCACGGCCAGGGACATCTGAACGACGAGGACTGGAGACAGGCGGTAATGACTCCGGTCCAGGTCTTACTGCCTCAAGAAACGCTGGCCGATGCGCCCTTCTTTGTCGATTATCTTCTGCGACAGATGGAAGAGACGACGGGCGCGCCGCTGCCGGACGGCGTCAGAGTGTATACGACGCTCGATCCGATCCTGCAGCGGTTGGCCACACGAGCAGTGGGAGACGGACTCACCAAACTAGAGACGGCCTATCCTGCGCTGACGAGCCATACCGATGCGGTGCAATGTGCGCTGGTTGCGCTGGATCCGACGACCGGAGCCATTCTCGCGATGGTGGGCAGTCGCGATTATCGAACCAGTCAGTTCAATCGGGCCGTACAGGCAAAGCGCCAGCCCGGCTCGCTGTTTAAGCCACTGGTGTATCTCGCGGCGCTGGATGCCCGCAGCGAACTGGCCGGCGGGCAGCCCATCACGGCTGCGACGTTGATTGTCGATGAGCCGGTGACGTTCGAGTCCGGTGCCGGAGTGTGGGCGCCGCAGAACTACGACCATCGATTTCATGGCACCGTCTCCCTCCGGACGGCCTTGGAACAATCACTGAATGTGCCGGCTGTGAAGATCGCGAAGATGGTGGGAACGAAACGTATCGTGCAGCTGGCACAAAGTTTGGGAATCCGTAGCCCATTGGCGGACAATCTTTCCCTCGCTCTGGGGACCTCCGGCGTCTCGCTGCTGGAAATCACTGCGGCGTTCGGCGCCTTGGCGTATGAGGGCGTCTTCGTCGCCCCGACGGCGGCACAGGCCGTGATGACGCCTGAAGGAGATCCGTCCTGGCGTCATACACCGGTGCGGCATCAAGCGGTGTCTCCGCAAGCGACGTACGTCATGACGTCGTTACTCACAGGGGTGGTCGAGCGCGGCACGGCGGCGAAAGCCAAGGCGATGGGCTTGCGCAGCGCGGTGGCGGGGAAAACCGGCACGACGGATGGTTATCGCGACGCCTGGTTCGTCGGCTATACCTCCAATGTGGTCGTCGGCGTGTGGGTGGGATTTGATGACGAAGAGGCGCTGCACCTGACGGGGGCGCAAGCTGCGCTGCCGATGTGGGTGGAATTCATGCGCCAGATCCTTCCGTCCGCGCCGCAGGTGGTTGCGAGGCCCTCGGCTGTGGTCACGCGCGACATCGATCCCACGACGGCGCAATTGGCCACCTCAAAATGTCTGCAGCGTTTGCCGGAGCTGTTTATCGAAGGTACGGAGCCCACGGTGTACTGTGAAGTGCACGGCAACGGATTCTGGGAGCGGTTGAAGCGCGGTTTTGATTTTTTCTAGAACCGATTGAAAAGCTGGTGTAGGCTCGATTCATGTTGGGATGGTCCTCCAGTTCATCCGCCACGGTCGACGACAAGGAGCTCGTGATGATGAAGAAGTCTGGTTTTGTGGAAAGCGATAATATTACGTTGTTGGCCAAAGGTGTGCTGCTCAGAGGCGAGATGCGGGTTGAGGGAACGGTCCGCATCGATGGGCGGCTGGAGGGAGATCTTCACACCACCGGCACCGTCGTGATCGGTGAAGACGGAGTCGTTCAGGGGACGATCCATGCCGGGACTATCATCAGCAGCGGGAAAATCAAGGCGACTGTGACGGCGACAGAGCGCCTGCAGTTACTGAAAACCGGCATCCTCGTCGGTGAAGTCCATGCCCCGGCATTTTCCATGGAGGATGGCGCGAAGTTTCAAGGCCTGTCGGACATGGGCGTCGCATCCTGGAGCGATGACGCGCAGAAACTTCCCGGCAACGTGCGGGATATTTCCGCTCAGCGCCCCAAGTCGCTCGTGGCGCTCGGCGAAAACGCCTGATCGTATCGACGGTCCAAGCCGGACACCATTGGGTCGGGTTTCTTTCGTCCTTCTTCCCCACGTCCTTCGCTGTCAGGACATGTTCCGCCGGCGTGCCGTGCACCGGGCGCGCCCTCTCCCTTTACCATCGCCCGCAATTCCCCAACAGGGGCTTCCGGTCCGTGCGGGATGAGCGCATACAGATGCTGCTCAGCGGTCTTGGTCAATCCAACGGAATCGTGATCGTCATGCCACCCATGACATCATTGAGTCTGAAGTCTCGTTTGGGGCTCAGGGGGTGGTTGTTGTGGCATTTGACGCAGGCGTCTGAAATTGCGCGGTCTGAATACACCGCCTGGAAATACTGTTTTCGGCCGCTCGAGACGATCCCCGTAAAGGGGCGGTCGGGCGTCTGCGCAAAACTCTCCAGGGCCCGGCGTTCCAGGTCGGTGGCGGGGGCATTGCGCTGGTACACCGGCCAGAGGCTGATGAGGCGGTATCGAATGCCTCGCCCCGATTCAGCGACGAGTTTTCCCGAATGTTGGAGAAACTGCGCGGGGAGCGGCAAGGCATTTTCTTGCTCCCAATGTTCGGCGGCAGACACAATAGATTTGGCCTGCATCCGGTTGACGACCTGATTCGTATAGATTGTGCGATCCGCGTCCAACACGGCATGCACATAGTCTGCGACTTTTTCCGGGGCAATCCCCGTGGGCGGCGGGACATCCTTCGCCTGGAGCGAATAGGACGAAGCGCAGGCCAGAATCAGGGCGCACCAGAGCGGCCTTGCTTGGACGATTGTTAGGATGGGACGCATGGCTCCTCCTTCCGCACGCCGGCCTTGTCCGCCGGCAGGATGATCACACAGGTGGTGCCCTGTCCTTCCGAACTCTCAAGCCGAATCTCGCCGCCGAATTTTTTGATCAACCGTTGCGCCACGGTCAAGCCGAGGCCGGATCCCTCTCCTTGCCCTTTGGTCGTAAAAAATGGGTCGAAGACTTTACCCAAGTGTTGCTTGGGAATGCCTGGCCCATTGTCCCGGATCTTGATGGTGATCAACCCGCCCTGCTCCTCCGTGCTCAACCACAAATCACCCCGTCCGCCAATGGCTTGAATGGCGTTGGTGAGAATGTTGATAAAGGCCAGCCGGACCTGGTCGGGAAGGGCCGTCACGGGGTGGAGCGTCACGTAGTGTTTCTGGACGTTCAACCCCAGGCAATCGTGTGATGTCTGCACGATCGCGAGCGCTTGTTCCAATTGAGCGGTGACATCTACCGGTACCCGTTGGCTCTTGGATTCGCGGGAGGCCACTCCGGTGAAGTCTCGAATAATAGCCGCCATCTTTCGCCCATGGCCGACGATGTCCTGCGCATACCCCTTGGCGCGCGCCAAATCGCCTTCTTCCTGAATAGCCTCCCCGAGACCGAGAATCCCGAACAGCGGATTGTTGAGTTCATGCCCAATGCCGGCGGTCAACACATCGAGGCTGCCGGATTTTTCAGCTTGTATCAGCTGATCTTGCAAGCGGCTCTCGTCGGTCGTATCGCGCAGCACGAGCCCGAATCGTTTTCCCGCACCGCTGCGACTTTCCAATGGGAACCACTCATAGTGGTACAGATGCGAGTCGAGCGACAGTTCCTGCCGCCTCGAAGATGAGATTTGGTGCAGCCTGGGATTGAGCGGATCGCGGGCTTCTTTGGGTGAGTATTCTTGATCGGATGGAGCCGCCGCTGTGGGTGCGCCACGCGCTACTGCGCGGAGGTTTTGCCGAAGGGCCTGGAGGTGTTCCTGATCGAGAGGCAGCAGGTCGAAGAGCGGGCGCCCGGACCAGCCGTCCTCGCTGGTGTTGAGCGCCTCCCGCGATGCCCTATTCATATATTGTATGCGGTCCTGTTGGTCGATCATGATGATCGGAGTCGGCACGGCGTCGAGGACTTGATCGGTCGATTTCTGCAGATACTGCACTTCCTGCGTCTTTTCTTCGACCTGCGTCGTAAGCCCGGCAAAGGCGGCTTCCAGTTGGGTGTGCATGCGGTTGAACTCCACCGCAAGTTCCTCCAATTCATCCCCCGTGTGAATCTGTATCGGCTCGCGCAACTCTCCACGCCCGATGAGTCGCGCCGCTTCCTGCAGTCGGCGGACTGGAGTCACGATGCGGCTGGCAGCGAAATACCCCAAGGTGGCGAGCAACCCGAGCGCGACCAGTGCAAGGATGCCCATCCACAGCATGAGATGCCGGATCGGCGCGAAGAGCTCGTCGGAGGATTGCCACACGAAGGTATGCCATGCGCCTTTTTCCAGGGTGCCATTCGTGGCGCGGCTGGTCTCCGGAAGGGGGGCAAATCCAATGATGGCGGTTCCGCTGCCGCCATGTCCGTCGCTGTCGGCCGTCACCCAGCCGGGCTGGAGGGCCGTGACCTGTGGGATCAGCGCCGGATCTGACAGGCGCATACCGGTGGGAAGAATGGGACAACTGAGGACGATCCCACGGCTGTCGATCAACATCACATGGCCGGTCTTGCCGAATCGAATGGGATGGGTGGCGGGCGAGAAAAATTCCTTGGCATCGATCACGCGATGGAGGACGCCGACCACCTCATAACGCAGGCTGTCCATGATCGGAAGGGAGATACTGACCACATAGGCGTTGGCCTGGTCATCGAAGTGAAGATCTTCGATGTAGAGTTGGCCGACGCCTTTGTTGAAGGTGCTTTTCCACCAGGGGCGGTCCGCATGGGCGAAGCTCGGTGTGGTCGTCAGGGCTGCAAAGAGATTCCCCTGCACATCCGTGATGAACAGCTTCTTCGTGGCGGCGCGGACGACTTGGGGCAGAAGCAGGTCGGACTCGTTTTGTGAGCCCGCGTAGAACCCTTGTAGGAGGAGCGCGGTGGGATTCTCGGTCAGGGCTTTTACCGCAGAGGGATCGCGTGCTTCCCAACGGGCCTTCTGTTGAGCGAGTAGGGTATGCGCAGGATGTGTGTCTGATGCGTGGAGTGCATCGCGCCGCCGCTCCAACTCACGAACAATGTCTGGATGGACAGCGATGCGCGAGGTTCTGGCTACTTCTTCGGCCACGAGCAAATCCAACTTACGGGCGGCCTCCGTAGCCAGAGCCTGGAAACTCTCGCCGCTGACCACCTGGATTTCCTTCGAGCCCTGCAGAAAAGCCATGCCGAGTCCGAGCAGAAGGGGGACCACGCCGACCAACAGCATGGACACGATGAGCTTGCGTTTCAGCCCCCATCCGAGGGCGTTTGAGAACGGATGCGAGGTGATCGTCATAGGGGCGCGCCTGGCATCGTCAGCTGAGCCTGCGGAAATTCGATACGGAAGGTCGTGCCAACGCCGACATCGCTTTCGACGCAAATGTGACCTTCCATCTTCGAGATCACCGACATCACATTGTACAATCCCAGCCCGGTGCCTTTCCCTGGGGGTTTCGTCGTGTACAGCGGTTCAAAAATCTTCGAGAACGCTTCCTTGGGGATCCCGCACCCCGTATCGCTGACCGAGGCGGTGATTCCTCCGTCCGCCCCGACGGCGGTTTGGAGCGTCAAGGTGCCGTGTTTTGTGATGGCCTGAACGGCGTTCGTGATCAAATTGACAAAGACGTGAAGCAGCTCATCCGGGTTTCCGATCACTGTGGCGGCCGCGTCGTAGTGTTTAACGACCGTAATATCCTGGAGCGTGACGGCATACCGAGCGATTCTCAGCGCCTCATCCATTTTCATGTTGAGGTTGACGGGCACGTCTTCGCCGGCGCCGTTGCGCCTCGCATAGCTGGTGAGGTCGCGGCAGATGGCGCTGGTGCGTTTGACGGCTTCTGTGATGTCGCGGGCCTGCTCGTGAATGACCTCCAGGTCCTGCTCCTCCGTGAGGTTTTCTGCGAGTCCAAGGATCAGTTGCAGCGGATTATTGATGTCGTGGGCAATGCCGGCGGCGAAGGAGCCCAGCCCGGCCATTTTGTCGGCTTGAAACAGTTCGGCTTCAAGTTTTGCCTGGTGTTGGACGAGGTTCCATAACAATCGTGTGGTGGCTCCGCTTAGGACCTCCGAACCAGGACGTTTCGTTGCATGAATGAGCGGTCCCATGGATGGGTCGCCGGTGACATCCATAATGAGATTGACGCCGTGATTCTGGATCAGATCCTGCACCCGTTCGGCCACCTCCACGTTCAGATCACGCGCGCGCTTGAGCCCCGGAGCGGTCGGATCTTTATCCGCAATCCCGACGATTTCGACATCTGGGATTTGGTGGAGCAGCTCCAGGAGAGCGATACCGCCCTTCCCGGCGCCGACAATCGCCACTTTACTCGGAGCAATGCTCATTGTCATGGTCCTGGGTGATGTGAGAGACCGGCTTCATTGGTCGATGCGATTGCGTCTCCACCGCGCTCGCACTGATATATTCCGGGGAGGTCAGTACGACCTCCCCGGAGTCGATGGTGGAACAGCGCCGGCATCATGCGCGGCTAGAGTCGTGCCAATTCCCTCTGTTCCATGGCTCTGGCCACAGCCGTGCGTAGTTTTTCCCCTTCCACCGGTTTCACCAAATAGTCGACGACACCACTGCGCAAAAATGAGGTCGCCATGTCAGTGTCGGGGAAACCGGTCAACACAATGATCGGCACGCGCGGCCATTCTTGCTGGAAGTAGGCAATGGCTTCGACTCCATTGATCTTGGGCATGCGGATATCGCATACGAGCACGTCCAGCAAGAGCCGGTTTTCACCCGTATTAATGGCCTCAATGGCCTTCTCACCGTTCTCCGCTTCAATGACTTCATAGCCGGCCTTTTGCAAGGTCATGCGGACGACTTTGCGGATATCCGGTTCGTCATCGACGACGAGCACACGACCGTTGCAGGCAGACTCACTCATAAAGAAACCAGATTTGAATTCTCCCATGATCCCCTCCTTGATGGTTGTCTGGATTTTGGTTGCATATCCATGCTTGCCCGTAGGTAACAGCAACAGACATGCCAACCAGAGGGATTCCGCAAAGCGCTGGGATTTCATGGTATTTTGAAAAATACGGCGGAGAAGTGCAGCGTGTGGTGGTTGGTATCCACCAGGGCGGGTGAAATACACCACCGGCATGTCTCAACCAAATCTTCTCTCCTCGAATATGTTCAGGGGATAACGTATTCACCCCGAAGCGATGGACCCCGGATTTTGTTCGCTGTCTCCTTGTCACCGCACGCAAAGGCGAATCCGAGCCCTCCGACTACTGCGCGCTCAGCACTGCCACGGCCACCTCGATGCCACCACAGGCAAGGTAGGGAAATAGCCTCCCAAGACTTGAATAGCTTCCGTCAGACTTAGCGGCGGAAACTGTTCGTACCGACAAAGTTGCCTGGCATCCGAGGACGACACACGTACGAGCAGTGTGGTGCGTGCGAGGGACCGGGACGAAAAGAATCTCGATGAACCATGACGAGTCTCTTTTCAATCTGCATGCATGTGATGAATACATGTAGTTCCCAAGGGGGGCGTCTGGCGGCCTGCCGGACACATTGTCATCCTCTGCGTGAGTCTATCACCACTCCAAGCGGTTCAGAATTGCCTTCGGCTTCACAGATGCGTTATGCTCCAGCAAGATGATTAGCGCCGAATCTGTGACCACATTCATTCGCCAGATGTTTCCTGACGCCGTCGTGACGGTAATCGATAAGACCGGCACCCAGGACCATTTGATCGTCAGGGTGATTTCGGACGGCTTCCTCGATAAAAATCTCCTGGACCGACATCGCATGGTGTACCAGGCATTAGCAGTTCCAATGAAAGACGGACGGATTCACGCTTTGGAGATTTCGGCCAAAACCAAGACTGAAGCCGGGCAATAGGGAGAGATATATGGCTGACCCGATCAACGAAGAAATTCAACAAGAGATCAAGGCGAATAAGATTCTCATCTATGGCAAGGGTACGAAGACGATGCCGATGTGTGGTTTCACGAAGGAAACCATGCATTTTTTCGATAAGTACGGCTATCCCTACGAACTCGTCGACGTGTTGTCTCAGCCGGCCAAACGCGATGCGTTGACCAAGCTGACGAACTGGCCGACTCTTCCTAAGGTGTTTATCGACGGGCAGTTTTATGGAGATACGGATATCCTGGATCCGATGGAAGCCAAAGGCGAAGTGGTGCCTCTATTGAAGAAAGCCTTCGGCGCCGAGTAGCGGGCGCGTCCCTCCTTGCCTTCCCGACGAGCTCATGTCATCGGTCCAGCGCTCTCTGCACCTCGAGAGCGAGGTGTCCGATGAGACGAAGTTCTGCGTAAGTTCTTGCGCGGCTTCTCCCTTGCCGATAGAATCCCCCCATGCTACGTATGGGTGAGGAGATCCAAGGCAAAATTCCGCTCTGTGTCGATCTTGATGGCACGCTCATCAAGACCGATCTTCTGTGGGAATCCCTGCTGGCGCTTTTCAAGCAGAGCCCGCTCTCGATCTTTCAGCTTCCATTCTGGTTGCTCAGAGGACGTGCCCATTTCAAGCACGAGATTGCCCGCCGAGTGACGCTGGACGTCACGACGCTTCCCTATCAACAGGACCTGGTGGAATTTCTGTCCAGTGAACGTGAGTCTGGACGAGAACTCGTGCTGGCCACTGCCAGTCATGTGACCTTTGCGCAGGCGGTGGCGGCTCACCTTGGGTTGTTTGGCGAGCGGGTTTATGGCAGTGATGCCACGATCAACCTCAAGGGCGCGCGAAAGGTCGCCCTATTGATCGAACGGTATGGTTCGCGCCGGTTTGCCTATGCGGGAAACTCAACGGCCGACTTGCCGGTATGGGCCGAGGCGAGCGAAGCCATCGTCGTGAATGCGTCCGCCGGATTGGTGAACCGCGCGCAAGCGCTGACTACGGTCAGCCGGGTTTTCAGCGAGCCGGTGAGCTGGCTGAGACTGGTGGCCAAGGCGTTGCGTGTGCATCAGTGGGCCAAGAATGTGCTGGTATTCATTCCAGTCGTCGCCTCACATCAAATCGCCGACAAGATGCTTCTGATGCAGGCAGGGTTGGCCTTCTTGTCCTTTAGCTTCTCGGCTTCTTCCGTGTACATCCTCAATGATTGTCTTGACCTGGCTTCCGATCGTCGGCATCCGCGGAAAAAGAATCGCCCCTTTGCTTCCGGCCGTCTTTCGATCCCGTTCGGGATCCTGCTGGCGCTAGGGTGTCTGCTCGTCGGCGTCCTCCTGGCCGTCCTGCTTCCACCGCTGTTCCTGCTCGTGTTGGCCGGATATCTGATCCTGACGACAGGCTACTCGTTTTACTTGAAGCAGTTTGTACTGCTGGATGTGATTGTGTTGGCTCAACTCTATACCGTGCGAGTCTATGGTGGTGGTGCTGCGACGGGGGTGGTCCCGTCCCATTGGCTGCTCACCTTTTCATTGTTTTTGTTTCTCAGCCTCGCGCTCGTCAAACGGTTCACCGAGCTCCGGCTCATGAGCCAGGCCGAAGGCACGGCCTTGCATGGGCGGGGCTATTGGGTGTCTGATCTGGAGCATATCTCAAGTATCGGTTCGGCGAGCGGTCTGCTGGCGGTGCTGGTGTTGGCGCTCTACATCAGCAGCAAGGAGGTGCTCCTGCTGTACTCCCATTCAGAGGTGCTGTGGCTGGTCTGCCCCGTGATGTTGTATTGGATCAGCCGAGTGTGGATGCTGGCCTACCGAAACCGGATGGATGACGATCCGGTCGTCTTCGCCGTTCGGGACCCCAAGAGTTATGTGATGGCGGCGATGATTGGCGCCATTCTGTTCCTGGCGAAATAAGCGCGAGCCCCGTTAGATTCCCCACCCGCCGCTGAGGTGCAGGTTCGCGCCGTTGACGTAGCGCGCATCCTCGCTCAACAAGAATCGCACGGCGGCCACGGTGTCCGCCACACTTCCGATATACCCCGCTGGAATTCGTTTGACCACTCCAGCCAGTTCCTCAGGTGGTGCGCTGCCTGAGTCGATGAAGCCGGGAGAGATGGCATTGACTGTAATGCCATAAGGAGCCAGCAGTTTCGCCAGCGTGCGAGTCAGGATCAGCACCCCGGCCTTGGCGATGTAGTGGCCCGTCACATCCGGCTGGGCCACCATCTGGTCCGCATTGGCCATACTGAAGTTAATGATCCGTCCGTGTTTCCTCGCCTTCATCCCCGGAGCCACCGCTTGCCCCAGGTAAAAGATAGGATGCAGGTTCCCGTCGAACATTTCACGCCAGCCTGCTGTCGTTTCGTCGAACAGGTTCACGCGATGGTAGGGACCTGCCCCATTGATCAGCGCATCGATGGTGCCCCATTCCCGCTCGACTTGTGCGGCCAATTGTTTGGCGGATTCGGGGTCGGACACGTCGCATTGCACGGCGAGGGCCTGGCCACCCCGCGCGACAATTCCCTTGCTGGTCTCCTGAGCCGCCTCTGCGCTCGTGCGATAACAAATGGCAATGGACCACTGTTGAGAGGCCAGATCCAGCGCAATCGCGCGCCCGATCCCTTTTGCGCCCCCGGTTATGAGCGCGACTTTGTTCGGCATGTATTCCTCGCTATCTGAATTTCGAAAAAGTCCGCCAGACTTATTCCCCTGTCATTCAGGGCTCCAAGGTACGGCACAGAGTCCGTATGCCGCATAGACAATGCCGGATCGACATCTCGCCGGGGTTCACAAACCTGGCGCTCATGATTCTGCGTGCCGTGGACTTCGCTGCGGCCGTGCTGGACAGCCTTTTGAAGATCCTGTGGATGCGTTCGATTCTGTCGGTCACGCACTGTAGTCCGATGTTCGAGGTCGCTGGGATGACTTTCCAGCGGCCCCTTAGACTTGGCGTGTTCGGAGGCGTTTGGCGAGCAACTCCAGCGTGCCCGCCGTTCGCATCGAGAATATCCGTTCTTGCTGAGGCCGCTTCTTATCCGCGGCGCTCTCGTCGATTAACGCGTGGAGATTGTCGATGGTGTCCACATCGCTCCAGGTCGGGAGGAGGGCGGTCTTCAATCCTGCCGCAACGGCCTTTTGCTGCGTGAGGGCCATCACGCTACCCGTCGACCAGGGAATGTTTGTGAATAGGTCGGGGCGCGATTTGGTCAGGCCGATCAGATAGTACCCTCCGTCGCTGGCCGGACCAATCACCACATCGTGACGCGTGAGCGACTCCATGGCATCCCGATAATGTGCGAGCGGCAGCGATGGAACATCGGTACCCACGAGGCAGACCCGCTGGTAGCCCCGAGCAAAGAGGCTCTCGAAGGCGTGATGCATCCGTGTTCCGAGATCGTCGCCCTGCTGGTCGAGCAGGGTGACGCCGTGGCGCGCTTCCATGATCCGGAAAAAGACATGACTGCTCGATGGGGCGCAGGCGAGGAAGCGATCAACGGGAAGTTTAAACTTGCCGACGGCGGCCTTGGTGCGTTCCAGCGTATCGAGCACGAAGCTCCCGTGGAGAGTCGCCGCCTCGTCCTCGGTCAGGGTAGGACTGAGCCGCGTCTTCACCTGTCCAGGAATTGGGGCCTTGGCGAAAATCACCAAGGCTGCCGATATCTTCCCCTGTCGCTCTGATGCCCTACCACTCATGCATTCATCTCACGATGCTGTAAAAATGTTGCAGTCGATGCGGGCTCACTCCGATCCAGTACAGGAAGCGCAGGGTCCACATCAACACAATTGTGCGGAGGGGGCCGTTGTGTTCCCATCGACGGAAGGCGGTGACCACGTATGTGGTGAGCGGAACGAGGCGGCCGGCTCGTTTGAGGCGGCGCGTGAAGTCGATATCTTCCATGAGCGGAATATCCGTGAAGCCGCCGATCCGCTCGAAGACCTCGCGTCGGATGAAGAGGGCCTGGTCGCCGGTGGCGATGCCACTCCATCTGGATCGCAGGTTCATCATGCCTGCGACAATTTGTGCCACGGCGCGATCAGAGTCGAAGCGAACGTTGAACCGCCCGCCGATGGCGGTAGGGTCCAGCAGTGCCTCGGAAATGGCCTGTGTGGCATCGGGTGGGAGCAGGGTATCGGCATGGAGGAACAGCAAGACCTCACCGTGACTGGCGGCCGCACCGGCATTGAGCTGACGAGCGCGGCCCGGCGGTGCCGACAGAAGGCGAATGGAGTGGTGGGCTGAGGCCTGGCCAATAGGGGGTACCGAGTGCAGTTGTGTCGCGAGTGATTCCACAAGGGCGCAGGTCGGATCGGAGCTCCCGCCGTCCACGACGATGACGTCGTCGAATCCGAGCGCGACGGTGTGGGAAAGTGTTCGGCCGATAAGGCGGGCTTCATTCAGGACCGGGATGATGACGGTGATCGTCATCGCAGCAAGATGATGACCGGCTTGTTCAGCGCAGCACGCTCATAGGATGGCACCGCGCCTCGTATTTCAAGCCGCTCGTTTGGGTTCGTTGAACATGAAGTACATGACGACGACGATGGTAGACCAGAAGACCACCTGCTTGTGCCAGAACAACACCTCGCCGTAGTGGAAAAACGCCAAGCTGATCAGGACGGAGCCGGCCATCAAGGAATAACGGACGGTCGGGTTCTCAACCACGGCGTTAGCCCACACGGCGATGCCGCTAAAGTAGATCAACAGGGGAACGACGTTGATTTCAAATCCGCCGCTGATCGAGAGAAACACATCGAGGAATCCGATGAACATCAAGGCTGTGCCGATCATCATCCCAATGACATGGGCTTGGCGGTCGGAATTACTCTCATCGTCAGGCCGGTGTGTGGGTGTGAGCGGACGAGTCGAGGGATCCGGGAGGTCGCTGGGTGCCATAATTAGGCCTTAAAATGTTTGCTAAGGGTGAGGGCTTGCCGTTGGTATGACGAGCCGAGCGTGGTGCCGTACATCTGGGTCGGCACCGCTAACATGTGATCATACACTACTTTAAAGAAGGTTTGCCCGTCGTGAATGAGGAACGGGACATCATGCGGACGGACCTCCAGAACGACCTGTGTGCCCCGCATTCGCCCGTCCCCGTACCCGAAACCCGGGTCGAAGAATCCCGCATAGTGGGTGCGTAGCTCGCCACAGGCGGCTTCGTAGGCCACCATCTCGGCGGCATAGCCCGGCGGTACTCGGATGCGTTCTTTGGACGCCAGGATATAAAACTCTTCTGGTTCCAAGAGCAGGCTGTCCTGCCGGTGTCGCTTCAGGGGCTCCCAGAAATCCAGCGCGGCATAGTGCCCGATTTTCGACAGGTCGATCACATGACTATTTTTCTTGGCCCGATAACCGATCACCTGGTCCTCGCGGTCGCTGCCGGTCAGGTCGATTCGCAAGAAGAGTCCTCGCTCGGTTCGGAACTCATTGGAACGGAGCGGTTTCGGAGTCGGCGAGTTGTGGAACAGCAGGGGCTCTGCGGCATGAATCTTCTGCAGCGCAGCATCCGACACAGTCGCATCCTTGCGTACGAAGCGGATCTGATTCAACGAATCCCCGGTTCGCACTTTGATGGCGAAGGAGCGCGGCACGACTTCGAGATAGAGCGGCCCGCGATAGCCGGCGCGGATTTCATCGAAGCCGGCATTCAAGTCTGTGACGATCCGGGTGAACACATCCAGCCGTCCAGTCGTGCTTTTGGGATTGGCACGCGCGCGGACGCTGGCGGGCAACTGCAGATGTTCCAAGAGGGGCACCAAATACACATGACCCTTTTCGAGAATGGCGCCCTGCGTGAGATCCATCTCATACATCACGAGGTCGGACTGATAGAAGTCGAGGACATTGAGGCGATTGCTGATAGGGGACAACTCGGGCAGGAAACTGCTGATCAGCCGGTAGGCTTTCTTGCCAAGCCGCAAATCGAGACTGGCCGGTTGAATTTGCCGGTCTTCAATCGGACGGTCTGACGTGATCACACCCCGAGTGATGAGGTCGGCGATCTGCTGATAGGGCAGAATGCCCCTCGAGGAGCCGGCACGTCTCACAGCGGTTCCCCCCTACCGTCGCACCCGTTGCTGGTCGCACCCCACGAAGGATGGGCGCCGACCATCGGCAGTTCGCGGCCCTGACCTGATCCAGCCTGCGGGTAGTGGTACGTTTTATTTTCGTAATTTCTCAAGACGGCACCATCTTCATCAAGATTGACGAGATACTCCGCGGGAAGTAGCGGAATTTTGCCGCCGCCTCCAGGAGCATCGATGACAAAATGCGGAACTCCCATCCCGCTCGTGTGGCCTTGCAAAGACTTGATGATCCTAAGCCCTGTTTCCACGGACGTCCGGAAATGGTTGGTCCCCTTTGTCAAGTCAGCCTGGTATAAATAATACGGCTTCACACGAGCCAGCAATAGTTGATGCATCAGGCGTTTCATGATCTCGGGGTCGTCGTTGACGCCCTTGAGTAGGACGGTCTGTGCGCCGAGAGGAACTCCGGCGTCGGCCAACATCCCGCAGGCTCGCTTGACCGCCGGTGTCAGTTCGTCCGGGTGGTTGAAATGAAGGTTCATATAGAGCGGGTGATACTTTTTGACGAGCTCGCAGAGTTTTGGCGTGATGCGCTCGGGTAGGCTGCCCGGTACGCGTGTGCCGATCCGGATCAGTTCCAGGTGCGGGATGGTCCGCAGCGATTTGAGCACCCGCTCCAACAAGTTGTCCGGCAACAATAATGGGTCCCCCCCCGAGAGGATGACGTCTCGCACTTCGTGGTGCTCACGCAGATAGGCGATCGCTCGGTCCAGTTCGCCCTTTTTGAGAAATCCTGGTTTACCGACCAGTCGCTTGCGTGTACAGAATCGGCAATAAATCGGGCATTGGTTTGTGACCATCAAGAGAACGCGGTCGGGGTACCGATGAACCAGATGGGGTACGGGACTCATCAGGTCTTCTTCGAGCGGATCGTCCTCCGCGTCCGCGTCCGCCATCTCTGCGCGATCGGGGACGACTTGTTTCCAAATTGCATCGCCCCTTTCTTTGATCGTGGCCAGCACCGTTGGAGTGATCCGCATGGGATACTCCCCCACGATGTCTTCGATTTCTTTGGGATCGACACCAAGCCGATCGGCCAAGTCTTTTGGCTTGACCACGCTTTGAGCCAGGATGCGTCTCCATTCCTCCACGTGTCTATCCTTTCGCTTATATTCATCTGGCAGGGTGATACACCCCCTCGCCAGCTTTATCTCACAGCGTTCAGAAGCTCAGCCTACAGATCAACCGCAGCATCGCCTCTTCCCTCGCACGGCTTCGCTGGACGACCGCTGGAATGTTCCGCGGCCGTTCTGCCCGTCGTCTCCGCCTCGCACTACAGTTGGTTCGAAACCCTCTTGCCTCCAATAGCGGGCATGTCGAGCGCTGCTGTTTCCTGCCCCCGCGGCGTCCCCCGTGGTCCGCAGTTCCGGGCGCGCGGTGGTTACGTCTGGGCCAAGTTCTCACTGGTCGGCCTTGTCATAGCGCTGGTCGAGGTGGGCGAGAATCTCGTGGGTTTCCGTCAAGATGGTGTCCCCATCTTTCAAAACCGGTACATAGTACTGGCCCGACACGTCATAGACCTGTGTGCGCATCGGACGAAAGTCCGGCACCACGATGTCGTCATAGGGGATGTTCAGTTCGTTGAGACGATCTCGAACCACCGCGCAGTCCGGACACCATTGGACATGATAGAGCGTCAATGCCATGAATACCTATGATGAAATTGGCTGAATGTTCATGCGTACTGGTGTCGACGGTGTACCTGCGGCCATCAGATCACCCTCGAAGGAACACTCGGCTCGATAGCGCAGGGCGCCATGATCGCGTCGACCATGCCGTGAATGATTTTTTTGTTGGCAGGACAGAGGGTGGCGAGGATTCCGCCGAGTTCTGCCTTGTCGCCCACGACAAAATAATAGGGAGACAAGCGGGCACGGCCGGACATCGGCACCACCGTATCGGTTCGCTCATCGAGATAGGCGGACTCAAAGAGGCGGCCTTTGTGAAATTCCTGCAGCACATAGGGGGTTGTCGAAAAAGCTTGGAGCGCGTGCTCCAGCGCCGCAGCCCACTCGACCTGGGGCAGATCATGTCCAATCGACACACCTCGGCTGCCCCAAGCCAGCTCTGAGAATCCAGACGGTTTGAGCACCAGTTGGCGCTCTTTTTGACTGGATTGTGCCAGGCGGCGAAAATCCGACAAGGCCCGTCCACCGACCGTCAGACCTGGGATGATGGCTGTGGGAGGCACCGGTTGTGGATCGAGGATCCACGTTCGGGGCAGCAACCGTCGTAAATTCTCACGGGCCTCCGGAGCCAGCGTCTGTTCCCAGAAGGGCGTGAGCTCCGGATGATGAAACAGCGCAAAGGCCAGTTTTTCCTCAAGCGCGGGCTTGTAGGGCGGTGTGACGGCAACCTGCCCTTTTTTGGCCGCATACATCACCAGTTCGGCTTTCGGGATGTTCTTCAAATCGAACAGTTCAAAGAAACGATACAGCAAGCCGATGCGCCGTGGCCCGTCTGGCTCTTGAAGAAAGAGGCCCTCTTCTGAAAAATGGATCGCTCGCGGTTCGACGCAGAAGGCCTGACATCCGATCTCTCGCAGCCGCTGGGCCATCCACTCCATTTCCGGCCGGTATTCTTTGGCTTCGTCCGAGACGACGATCGCGAGGCAGCCTTCTTGGTCACCCTGCTGAGCCCTCACCATGGCGGCGAACCCCTGTAGCATGCCGTCACGACCGGCGATCAGGGGCGACCGCTCTGGGGGTGTGTCAGGTGTTGAATGATCTCTGGTGATCTGGTTGTCATAGGCGCGGGTCAAGCACCCCGTGAGGCCGATTCCGCCCGGAACCGAATCGAGTTCTGTAATGACCATGCCGTCGGCGGTAGGAATGACATCCGGTCGAATAATGCCGGGAATGAGGTTCCGGAAGCGATTCATTCGGCTGTATGTGACCAACGACTCCGGCTTGCCCTGGTCGAGGTAGGTGGAGACCCATGCAGGCTGAACCCCGCGCGCACTCTCCTGATAAAGGCGGTTCAGGGCTCGATAGAAGGCGAGGAGATCTTGTCCCAAGTGTTGAAAGAATGCCACGTCGGAGGGGGACAGCCACACGGGTGTTGGGGCCACACGAAACCGGGGTGCCGGAATCGAGGAACCGGTCAGATCCGTTGTGTCTCCCGTCTCGGCGTAGCCGTAAACTCCGGCATGAACCAGGTCATCACGGATTGCGAGACAACGTCGGCGGGCTTCGTCTGAGTTCAACGGCTCACGTGAATGTTGTGCCAGTGCCAATGCAATGTCCTCGATGCTGGTAGCGCAGTCGCCTGCATCGCACATGCGGATGTGGATTCGAGGTGGAGCAAATCGTACCATGGGCTCTTGCATCGGTACAAGTCAGCGCGACGGCCAGAGCTTCGACTTGCCGCCTCCGTCGGGCGCGGTGCTCAGGGGAGAAAGAGAAAAGATTCGACAGTAGGACCTGGTGAGGGTTAGTGCTACAATGCCGCCACATCTCATGACGAGCCTATTCGCTCCAGTCTCCCTGACGAGTTGCTCGCGACCCATGACTGGCTCTCCCCTACAAATCGTTCCCAGTGCGACCTGTCTGCACTGCGAGGTCTGTTGTCGGTTTCCTGAGCGGGACAGCTTCTTGCGGCCGTTCTTCACGGCGGAGGAAATTGAGGCTGCGACTACGGCGGGTCTTGCACCTGAGCATTTCCCAAATCCCGCTGGGACACAAATTGATCTCGTGCCGAATCCGGTGGATGAAGGGTACGTCTGCCCTGCGTTCGACCCGGCGACCTCACAATGTCGAATCTATGCCGCGCGTCCGTTGGACTGCCGACTGTATCCGTTTGCGTTGATGTGGGACGCCCTGCACGCGCAGGTCGTGCTCGGGTGGGATACCAAGTGCCCCTTTATGCGTGACCTCTCCTCGCCGATCATTCATCAGGCGGCACATGAGGTGGCACAATGGATCGAGGAGGACGCCACGCTCGCGACCCTCGCGCGCTATCCTCGGCTGATTGGGAAGTTTCAGGACGATGTGATCGTGCTGTGTCCTCTCGAACGAGTGACGGATCGGGTGAGGCAGGGCAACGCCGAGGTGACCACGCGGCCTCTGACCCTTCAAGACCGCGGGTGCTTTGAAGCGGCGCTCACTCTCGGTGCCGACTATGGTGCCATGCCTCTGGCTGCGGCATCGTTCGCCTACCATTACATCTGGCGGCATGTGTTGAGTTACGCCTGGGTCGAGCTGCACGACCATACGTGTCTGTTCGCGGAATCGCCAGATGGTGTGTTCATGGCCCTGCCGCCGTTGGGGACCGGCGCGATCGCACAGTCACTCGGCGCCGCTTTTCGTTTCATGCGTGAACGTAACGGCGACTCATCGGTGACGCGAGTGGAAAACGTGTCGGAGGCCTATCTGACCGAGGTCCGCAGCCTGGGCTATAGAGTCATCACCAAGGATTCCGACTATCTGTATGACGCAGAGGATCTCACTGCACTCATAGGTGACTCCTACAAATCGCCCCGCGCGGCCTGCAATCGATTCCTGCGGGAACAGAGTGGAGTATTTGAGCCCTATGACCCAGGCGATCGAACAGCCTGTCTGAGTCTGTTTCACGAATGGAGCGAGCAGAAACAGACGGCTGGTGCGGATGACTGGGGAAGCGCGCTCTTACAGGATGCTGCCGGTGCGCATGAGACGGCCTTGTCCTCTTCGCATGAGCTAGGACTCACCGGTGCCGTGGTTCGAGTCGACGGCTGCATTCGGGCCTATACGATGGGGATGTGGTTAAACCCCACCGTGTTTTGCGTGTTGTTGGAAGTGGCTGACCGGAATATCTCAGGACTGGCCCCGTTTATTTTTCGCGAATTCTGTCGCCAAGCTCGCGCCAACGGGGCATGTTGGATCAACACGATGGATGATTCAGGTCTGCCGGGTCTCGCGCGATCAAAGCACTGGTATCATCCTGCGCGATTATTGCCGAATTATATTGTGATGGAGTCCTGACTATGTCCGTCTCGTCCTCTGCTGCTGCCTCCCGACGTTCATATCCCTGGTTGCCAGTGTTGATCGTCGGGATGACGATCGTCGCCTTTGTCATCGGCGTGGTCATGCTGCGATCGATCGAAGTGCGCATGGTCGAGGCAACGGGGGAAAACCTCACCCTCGCATCGGCTGAAATCGCGGACAAGCTCGATCGATTGTTGTTTGAGCGGCATGGTGACGTCCGCATGATTGCCCAGTCATTTGTGGGGCGCCCCTTCGATAAGAAATATCTCAATGAATACTTGCAATGGATGAAAGACACCTATGCGCCGGTCTATCTCTGGCTGGGTGTGGCGGATGCCCAGGGCCACATGATCGCGGCTACGGACCCGGCCATGATCGGCCAGGACGTTGCGCGAAGCGGGTGGTTTGGAGCGGTACGGCAGACCGGGACTGTGAGGGTTGATGAGGTCGAAATCCATGAATCGAACCACAAGATCGAGTCGGTCGCCTTTACGGCTCCCATCGTGGGCGCGAAGGGTGAATTTCTCGGTGCCGTCACGACCCGCGTGGGTTTACCCATGCTCGAAGACGTGCTCCTGGAAACAGTGCGCGAGATTCAACGCACCGATGGTGCCGTCGGGTCGTTTGAGTACCAGTTTCTGACCAAAGAAGGCGTGATCTTTGTGGATTCAGCCGGTTCCGTCGTCGATCGGGTTAATTTGAAGGAAGTCGGCTTACCGTCGGCAGTGCTCAGCGGGTCGGGCAAGGCGGGGTATGTTGAAGAAGAGCATGCACGACGCCACGTGCCGGTCGTGACGGGGTATGCTCAGACCCACGGGTATGGCGAATATTCCGGCTTGCAGTGGACGATTCTGTTGCGGATGGATCGTGACGTGATCTTGCTGCCGATCCGGGCGATGATGTGGAAGTTAGGGATTGCCGGCGTGGTTGTCTGGCTTCCCATGGTGGGATTGCTGCTGTGGGCGACTGGACGATTGCGCGATCAGCATCGGCAGGCCCAGCAAGAGAGCGAATGGGCACGTGCGGCGGAGGCGGCGCTTTTGCAGAGCCAGGAACGCAACCGCGTCATCGTCGATACGGCGTTGGACGCCGTGATTTCCATGGATGCGGCCGGAATCATCACGGATTGGAATGCGCAGGCGGTCAACATTTTTGGATGGCAGCGGGAAGAAGCGCTCGGTCGACGCGTCTCGGAGACCGTGGTCCCACCTCGCGCGCGTGAGGCGCATGAACGAGGGCTGCAGCATTTCTTGGACACAGGCGAAGGGGCCATTCTCAACCGGCGGATCGAAATGTTGGGCGGTCATCGAGACGGCCACGAATTCCCCGTGGAAATCACCATTTCTCCGGCCAGACTCGGCGACGCCTATATTTTCAGCGCATTCATCCGGGATATCACCGCGCGGAAACGTACTGAACGCCAGTTGGCCTCGCAGTATGCCGTGACGCGGGTATTGGCGGAGTCGCGCACGTTGGAAGAGGCCGGGCCGAAGATCCTTCAGGCCATCTGTGAAAGTTTGGAATGGGAGTTGGGGGTGTTCTGGCGGCTTGACCGGCAAGGCAGTGTCTTGCGTTGCCTCGATGTGTGGCAATCACCGGGCTTAAATGCCGAAGAATTTGTCCTCTCCACCTGGCAGCATATGTTCGCGATCGGCAAGGGCCTTCCCGGACGGATTTGGCAGGCCGGCCAACCGACCTGGATTATCGACGTAGTACAGGAGGCGAACTTTCCGCGTGGCGGTGCCGCTGCGAAGGTGGGATTGCACGGGGCGTTCGGGTTCCCCATTCGAGTCGGCACTGAAGTCGAGGGCGTGATTGAATTGTTCCGGCGTGAGATTAAAGAGCCGGATGAGCAGTTGCTCAAAATGGTCGCCGATGTTGGACTCAAGATCGGACAATTCGGCGAGCGGGCGCGGGCGGAGGATGCCCTTCGGCGAACCGAAGCGCAGTTGCAACAGTCGCAGAAGATGGAAGCCGTCGGACGATTGGCCGGCGGAGTGGCCCATGATTTCAACAATATGCTGACCGTCATTCGTGGGTATAGCGAACTCGTGTTGAGCCGTTTGAGTCCGACCGATGGGTTTCGGAAGGAACTGGAAGAAGTAAAGAAGGCGGCGGATCGCGCGTCCGGCCTCACCGGGCAATTACTGGCCTTCAGCCGCCGGCAGTTCATCGCGCCCAAGGTGCTGGATCTGAATGCCGTCATCCACAATATGGAGGGCATGCTTCGGCGTCTCCTCGGGGAAGATATTGTCGAGCTCTGTACGGTCTTGGATCCGAATTTGGGACAGCTGAAGGCTGATCCTGGTCAGGTCGAGCAGGTGATTATGAATCTGGCTGTGAACGCCCGTGATGCCATGCCGAGCGGGGGGCGTCTGACGGTGGAGACCAGCAATGTGCAGTTTGGACAGCGTCGAAACCGCCCACCGATGGGGGCCGAGCCCGGTTCCTACATTGCCCTGATCGTGCGTGATACAGGCCACGGCATGGACGAAGACACGCAGTCGCATGTCTTTGAGCCGTTCTTTACGACCAAGGAAAAAGGCAAGGGCACGGGGCTCGGGCTTTCAACGGTCTATGGGATCGTCAAGCAGAGCGGCGGCTGTATTGAGGTCGAGAGTAAACCGGGACGTGGCGCCACGTTCAAAATTTTCTTCCCACGAGTCGAGGGGGTGAGCCAAAGTGCCGAAGCGCCTACCGTCGGCGCCGAATCGGTCAAAGGGCGTGAGACCGTTTTATTGGTGGAAGATGAACCGGGCGTTCGGCGGCTGGTGAATGAAACGCTCAGGTTACACGGCTATACGGTGCTGGAAGCGCGGCATGGGATCGAAGCGTTGCTGACCGGCGCCAAACACGCGGGCCCTATCCACTTGCTGCTCACCGATGTGGTGATGCCGCAGATGAGCGGCCCTGAAGTCGCGGAAAAGCTGGCCACGGTCCGGCCGGATGTCAAAGTGCTGTATATGTCCGGGTACCCGGACCATCCTGCCTTTTCCAAAGGAGGCATCGATACTGAGCACTCGTTCCTGCAGAAACCTTTCACGCCCAGTACCCTCGCTCAAAAAGTTCGAGAAGTGCTCGACGGATCGGCCGTCGTGTGACGGATGCTGTCGGCAGAAACGCCGGGGCCCTCCTGCCGCCGGTAAGCGGCTTGAACTTCCCTCTGATTTCCGTTTATCGTGGCGACCGTGCAGGGCATGTCATGCAACGCAGGAGTATTGGAATGAACGAGGGGCATGGGGCTTCGGCTCCGAAAGGGCAGGAGCTCGACATCGATCGCTACCGCATCGCGCGCGAGCCGTTTTACGCCGAGGTCCGCGGCGAGGTGGGACTTTTCACGATTGCGGCGCAGAGCCGTATGCCGGTGATGCTCAAAGGGCCGACGGGCTGCGGCAAAACGCGGTTCGTGCAGCACATGGCCCATCGCTTGGGTCGTCCGCTCATCACGGTGGCGTGCCATGAAGATCTCACGGCATCCGATCTCGTGGGACGTTATTTGCTGAAAGGACAAGAGACACTGTGGATGGACGGGCCACTCACGCTTGGGGTCAAACATGGGGCCATCGTCTATTTGGATGAAATCGTGGAGGCGCGAAAGGACACCACGGTTATTATTCATCCGCTGAGCGATGACCGGCGGCTTTTGCCGATTGAAAAGAAAGGCCAGGTGATTGAAGCAGTCGATGACTTCATGCTGGTCATTTCATACAACCCTGGCTACCAAAGTATTCTCAAGGATCTCAAACAGAGCACGAAGCAACGGTTTATGGCGATTGAGTTCGACTACCCGCTTCCGGATATCGAGAGCCGGGTTGTGGCCCATGAAGCCGGGGTGAGCGCGGAGATCGCCCAGCGGCTTGTGAAGGTTGCAGAGAAAGTCAGAAATCTTAAAAACCACGGGCTGGAAGAAGGCGTGAGCACCAGATTGTTGATCTATGCGGCCACATTGATCAAACAGGGTGTGCCGGCCGATCGAGCCTGTGAAGTCGCCATTGCCCGTCCTATTACCGACGACCCGGATATGCTGCGCAGCATCATCGAAGTAGTCAAAGCGATCTTCTAGCACCCCTCCGGTTCATGACAGGCTCCAATTCTAGGCGAGAGGGCAGGTGGCGACAGACAGCCAAATCATTCGCGCCATGCCCGGGGGAGTCACGATTTCGGTGCATGTCCAACCTCGTGCCTCTCGTACCGAATCCGCGGGCATCCATGGGGATGCCCTGAAGATCCGCGTGGCGGCGCCGCCGGCCGACGGCGCGGCGAATGATGAATTATGCCGATTCATCGCCCGCCATTGCGATGTCCCGCTCAGCGCGGTAGAGATTCTCAGTGGGGCGGGTGCGAGGCAAAAACGCGTGTTGGTGAAGGGGCGGTCTGTCGAGCAGGTGCGTGAGCGATTTCAGCTCGAAGCAGACGGCCCTCGATGAGGAGGTCATCCTTGAACGACTCACCGAGGCCAGAGGGCGGAGCGCGAGGTGGTCGCATGACCATCGGCGCATGGGGAGAATTAGGCGTTTCAGCATCTCTTCTACTCGAGGCCCGGCAAAGAAGCGTAGGCGTAAAGTCTTCTTCGGCCTATCTCCTCATAGTTCTTCTTACGGCGAGCAGCCTTATGGCTTGCGCAGGACCTGAACCAGTTTTTACGTCCAATCTCCAACTGCAACTGTATGGCAAGGATACGGCTGAGCGTGAAGCGGCGGTGTGTGGGCTGAAAGCAGAACGTGCAGGCTTGCACCATGGTACCAATCGAAGCGGGAATGCCGGCGCCGGCATTGCGTTGGGTGTGATCGGTGGGGCGGCGGTGGGGGCCTCCACCGGACTAATCGGTGGCCCGACAGGGATCGCCATCGGGGCGGCGGCGGGAGGAGCAGTGGGTGCGGTGCTAGGTCTGCTTGCCGGCACCTATAAGCCACTGGAGCCGCAGCAGGAATATGCGGCCTTCGTGGAACGTTGCCTGAAGGAGAAGGGGTACGAAACCGCCGGCTGGCAATGACGAAGCCTGTGCGTGACTCAGGGGGTGGGCTGAACTGCTTAAAACGTAAAACAGCCCGAGTAGTTGGCCAGCAGACATTGAACGCGGATCGAGATGCGCTCCAACCGGTCCAGTTGTTGCGGCGTTGGCACTGAGCTGTCGACCGTCCGCAGCCATTCGGCGTCCTTCCTCAATTTGTAGAGCGACCATCGCGAGGTGCCTGGGATGAGGGTATCGTCGTGCGACGCCTGGTCGACAATCCTGCGAAACGAAGCTACTTCATCGGCAAACTCCACGCGCTGGGCGTTGAATGTGTAGGGTGTCTCGTCCCGATCGATGAGGGCAATGAGGCGCCGAAGCCATTCGACCGTGGCGGCCATGCGTTCGTAGTGCAAGGTGCTGGTGACATCCCCTGCGGTGTGGTAGCGGGGGGTGCGCCCGGCGGAGAGAAAAAGAAACGGCAGGCCATGATTGCGAAAGACGTCATAGTCGCTGAAGGCTTTATGGCCGTGATCAGGAATTTCTTCGACGAGGTGAATGCCAACAGGAATGACCGTGAGGGGCGAGGCGATAGTGTCTTTGAGTCGTTGATACAGCTCGGGACTTTTCTCAGCGCCGGTGGCAAAAATCGCATCCTTCAGCGGCGTCCACTGTACGCCGCCCATGAGGTCCATGATGATCACCGCCTGAATATTGCCCGCGTGGCCGATTTCAACCGGGAGGTGATGAAATAAAAACTGCGATCCCATTTCAGCAGTTCCGAAGTAAGGGGATTCCTCGCTGTTGAAGGCTACAAAGATGATTCCATGGTGCGAGGGGTTCGCCATGTGCCGCGCGGTTTCGAGGAGGATGGCAATGGAAGATGCGTTGTCGTCCGCACCGAGAAAGGGGTAGCCAAGATGGTCATAATGCGCGCCGATCACAAGCCATCGCGCGGGGCCAGTGCCGGCAGTCGGCGGGATGAAGCCGATGAGGTTGTCGCCGATATGGGTTGCAATCGCTTGTCGATAGCCGCCAAGGGACGGCAGTGGTCGGAGTCCGACCGCTCGAAACTGGTCCTCAAGGTACTGGGCGGCTTGGCGGTTGCCCGGCGAGCCAGGCTGACGGCCGGTTTGCTCGGGGCCTGCTAGGAATGCCACATGACTGTGTAGTCGCTGGGCGGAAACCGTGTCGACCGGTAATATCCGTGGGTCGATGGCCTCCATCGTGTGAAGGCAGCCGGTCGCGTTGAGGCAGACCAGAACGGACAGGGTTGAGAGAGCCAGACCAAACCGACTGGTTCGAGGAGGCCGTGTAAGGGCGTTCACGGTTGTGAGGCAGGATCCGGGGCTTTGGGAAGGTTCGATTCTTTTGGCGCCATCGGGAGCGCCTTGTGCCGGAGCGCCCGGCCTTTTTCAGGAGTCGGATCGGTGATGAGGCCGTAACATTGACGACCTTCATGATCTTCGGGCAGGTACTCGGTGATCGGCATGCCGTCCTCGCGGACGAAGAGCAGGCAATGGCAATATTTATAGATTTGCATTTCGTCGCAGGCGCACATCCAGCGTCGTAACTTGGCTTCCGCCGGCTTATCTGGATAAAAATTGCACGGGCACAAGGGTTTGCCCAGTTCGTCCACGTGAGCGGCGAGGCCTAGCACGACCGCATTGGTGACGGCCTGATTCGGGTGCATGGCTGTGCCGCTTTTCTCGGCGAAGCCCTTCACATACTTCCACATTTTGTCGAGGCTTTGTTTGCTCGGCTCACCCATTCCGTCCCCCGCATTCCAACTGCACAGTAATGAATCGCATTTGCGAAGACTGTCTGCTCGCGAGGGCACAGTTTACAAGCGAAATTGTGTCCTTTACAATCCACAACTTCCGCCAAAAAGGGACTATTGGTGTATGGCTTCGGGGCGTGCTCAGCAACAACTATGCGATCAGTTGGCCGTCCAGCTCGGACAGAATTCTGCTGTGGCTGTGGTCGACGCCATTATGCAGCAGGTGACCAGGCGCGATGCTGTGGACGGTGTGCTGGTGTTGCTGGACGAACTGACGGAGCAGGCTCCCAAAGCCGCCAAGAGCGCTGTTGACGCGTTGGCGGAGATGCAACGTCGTGAGGTGCTGGCGAATGTCCTTCCATGGCTCGATCTTGGAGTGGCCATTGCGGGGGATTCCGGCGCGTTGGCACTCAGGTTTTTTAAGGAGAGCCCGCTGTTGCTCGGTCTCCTGGATCCCTCGAAGCGGAAGGTGGTGCTGGACACCGGGTTGGAATTGGCTGATCGCAACGCCAATGTGGCGGTGGAATTTATTAGGATTGCACCGGAGGCAGTGGGAGTCTTGCCCTCGGCCGACTGGTCCACATGGATGGAGTTGGCCTGTGAGCTGGCGGAAACCGATTTTGCCCTGGCGGTTGAATATATCCGACAGATTCCCTCGATTGCGCCCCTGCTGCCCCTCGATGGTGTTCGTTCCTGGGTGCAGTTCGGCACGAAATTGATTGTCGAGAACAGTCTCGGTAAGCCGGATTACCTGGGCGCGCTGGAGTTCTTTCGCACGAGCCCGGCCATCTTGGAGGATATCCCTGCGCAAGGCCAACGCAACCAGGTGATTCGCTTAGGCGCGCAGATGGCGGCGCGATCGCCGGACAGCGGCATCGCGGTCCTGTCAGAGGCCTCCGCGATTTTGCGGCGGCTTCCCACCGAGGATTGGCAGACGCAGGTGCTGCAGTATGGTTTGTTGGTCGCAGAACGCGATGCCGAAACGGCACTGGCCTATATCCGGCGATGCCCTGAATTGGTTGCATGGATCGGTGACGGTGAAGGCGCCCAGCAGAAGTTCCAGGCCTGGTTCGCCTCCGGCATGGAGACACTGGAGTATAGCTTGGATGGGGGCAGGGCCTACTTTGCCATGGAGACTGAGAAGGCGTTGAGCGCAGTATCGCAAGCTCTCAGCGGTGTGCCCTTGCGGCAGATTGCCAGGCGCATCAAGCTGTTTGCGCAGGCGCTCTGCGGTCGCGATCTGCGTATTTACGATCTCCCGGATTCGCTCGAGTCTGGCCAGCCGCTGGCCCGTGCGACGGTGAGTGAGGACGGGCGAAGTATCGGATTACCCGCGATTGTTCGACGTTATCCGACGTTCGACGAAAATGTGCGTTTATATATGGTGATGGTTGCGCATGAGGCCGGACATCTGGAATTCGGCACGTTCGAGTGGCCAATTGCCCAATTACAGGACTTGGTCGAGGATCTCGGGCAGCGATATGGGCGGGCCGCTGCGAAGGAAGCGCGGACATTAGGCGATGTGTTTGCGCGATATCCCCAGCCCGGTTTGATTCGAGATCTCTGGGCCCTCCTCGAAGATGCCCGAGTCGAGTCGTTGCTGCGGACCGAATATCCCGGCCTGAGCCGTGACTTGGCAGCCATGGCTAAAGACGCCGTCACTATTCGAAGTCTGGCACATGGCATGACCGTGCGCGAATTGGTCGTCGACCAGCTCCTGCTGCTCTCCACTGCCGAAGCCGGATCTATCACGGTTCCTGCTGTCGTAAAGGATGAAGTCGATCAGCTCTGGACGCTCTGTCAGACGATCTTCCGCCCCTCGTCAACTGCCGAGGAAGCCGTGCGATTGGCCGACCGCCTGTATCTGCGTATGGACGAACTACTTGCCATCAGGCGGGAATCCGTCCCGCCTGAGAATGAATCGGCGGCACCGGAGCAATCGATCCCTGCGCCAAAATCTTCAGAAGATCTCTCAGACACCTACCGTCCGATGGACAACTGGGACTATCGCGGAGCGATGGATCCCAATTTGGTAAGGGAGCGAAACCAATCCTCTCCTGAACAGACGAGCGCTTCCGGACAAGGCGATAGCGAGGGGGGTGCAGGTTTGGCCGGTGATTCCGGAGGGTCGTCAGGAGCGGGAACGGCTCGCTCGCAACAGACTTCGGAAGAGATGCTGGTTCCGGGTCGTCGTCAGCCGTCGCTGGTGGAAGAGGTCCTGGCAGTGGAAGGCGAGGGACAGCGGTCTGAAGACCACAAACTCGGAGCCGTGAAGGCCGTTCGTTACCATGAATGGGATGCCGCCATCCAGGATTATCGGATGAACTGGTGCCGCGTGGTCGAGCGCGAGGCGCTAGAGGGATCGTCTGATTTTGTGGAAGCCACCTTGGCGGCGCAGGGCGGAACCGTCAGGCTGCTGCGGCGCTATTTTGAAAGCCTGCGTCCTCCGGGGCTGCGGCGCCTCGCTGGTCAGCTCGATGGGGAAGATCTGGATATGGATGCGGTCATCGGTCGGTTGGCCGACCTCGCGGCAGGCATTGAACCATCGGAACGGATCTATGTGCGACGTGAAAAGCGGGAACGAGACGTGGCCGCGGCCTTTTTGGTGGACCTCAGCGGGTCTACGAGCCGGCAGGTCGACCAAGGCCGGCGGATCATCGATGTCGAGAAGCAGGGCTTGGTACTCCTGTGCGAAGCGCTCACGGCGATCGGGGACCAATTTGCCGTGTACGGCTATTCAGGACAGGGACGGCATCAGGTGGATTTCGTGGTGGTCAAGGGGTTCGACGAACCCGTGACCGGCCGCGCAGGGGCCAAGCTGGGGGGGATTGTGCCGTTACAACAGAATCGCGACGGCGCGGCCATCCGCCATGCCACGAGCAAACTCCTTGCCCGCCAGGCAAAGACGCGAATTTTGGTCATCCTCAGCGACGGCCGACCCTTGGATGACGGCTATAAAGAGGACTATTCCTTGGAAGATACACGCATGGCCTTGCGGGAGGCTCGTGCACGCGGCATTGAGCCGGTCTGTATCACGATCGACAAGCAGGCGGATCCCTATCTGCGTCGAATGTATGGAGATGTGCGTTATGTGGTGATTGATCGGGTCGAGGGGTTGCCGGAGAAGCTCCCGAGGATTTACCATCGGCTGACGGCCTGAAGGGTCGTGAGCGAGGCCTTTGCAGCACTGGAGCATACCAACAATGATTGAGCAGCCACCACGACCGACCGTGCCGCCCTGGCTCTACAAACTGTTTACCGGCCATCAATATCCCTATGTTCGGCGGCAGGCGAAATTTGCGAATCGAAACTTCAAGCCGGGCGAGGAGCGCCCGGAACCCACGCGGGATGAGATCGATGCCAAGTTCTGGGAGATCTACCCGCGTTGTACCGCCAAAATCCTGGAGGAAGTCAAAGCCGGCATGATCGTGGTATTCCACGAACTGGGTGACTATCCAGCAGGGGGCTACCAGGGCTTGGTTGAGACGCCCGAAGATTTTCTCGCGGCGAATTATGGGAAAAAGAAAATTAAAGTGAATTTTTATGACGGTGATAATTTTGTCTGCACGATCAATTTCAAGGTCGGCGGATGGACGGGGCACGAACACGCGTGAAGGGTCAGGGATGAGGTGTAAGGGAACCTTTGCACATCACGCTTCACGCTTCACGTTTCACGAGGTGGATGATGGGGCGACCGAAAATTACGGTAGTGGGCGCGGGCAATGTCGGCGGGACTGTCGCGCAGCGGCTGGCGGAAAAAAATGCGTACGATGTTGTACTGGTAGACATTGTGCCGGGAATCCCGCAAGGGAAGGCATTGGATATCACGCAGGCTGGGCCTGTGTGTGGCTACAGCACGCGCGTCGTCGGCACGAATGCCTATGAAGAGACGGCAGGGTCATCCATCGCTGTCATCACGTCGGGCATGCCCAGAAAGCCGGGGATGAGCCGAGATGAGCTGTTGGTGACGAATGCGAAAATTGTGCAGACGGTGGTGAGAGAGCTGGTGGCCCGATCGCCGAACATCATTCTCCTCCTGGTGACGAATCCGTTGGACGCCATGGTGCATGTGGCGCGGCAGGTCAGTGGTCTGCCGAAATCGCGAGTGCTTGGCATGGCGGGAGTCCTCGATACCGCACGGTTGCGGGCGTTTGTCGCGGAAGAATTGAACGTGCCAGGGACAGACGTGCATGCGATGGTTTTAGGCGGGCATGGGGACACCATGGTGCCACTGATAAGGCACACGACGGTAGGGGGAAAACCCATCACTGAGCGGCTGGCTCCCGAGCGACTCGCGGCGTTGATCAAGCGCACGCAAGACGGTGGCGCGGAGATCGTAGGTTTGCTCAAGACGGGCAGTGCATTTTATGCGCCGTCCGCTTCCGCGGTGGATATGGTCGAGGCGATTATCAAGGACGAGAAGCGCGTGGTGCCTTGTGCCATGTTCTGCGAGGGCGAGTATGGGCTGAAAGATGTCATTGTGGGCGTGCCTGTCACATTGGGTCGTGGCGGGGGCGAATCCATTATCGAGTATGACCTCACCGTCGAGGAGCGGACTGCGCTGCAAGCATCTGCCGAAGCGGTGCGGGAATTGTGCCTGGTTGTTGACCATCTGTTGACCGCATAAACCGGCCGCATTTCACATGATGAAACAAGCAGGCTGCTTGACAAGGCTCCATAGCCTACAGTAGAGAACGTAGCTTGCACTAAACCGTTTCAGTTTGGGGGAACTATGAAATTTCTTGAAGATCCGTATCAGACATTGGGCGCAGGTTTTGCGCTCTCTGTCGGATTAATAGTTATCTATCTGGGGATGACTGGGGTGGGAGCGGGCGACGCAGACTGGTTCGGTCTGATCGTGCGCTGGATCCATTTCCTGGCCGGCATTACCTGGATCGGACTCCTGTACTTCTTTAACCTCATCAATGCCGGCTTTCTGAAGAGCCTGGATGGGCCGACCAAAAACATCGTGATTCCGAAGCTGATGCCGGCTGCCCTGAATTGGTTCCGCCATGGTGCTACCGTGACCGTCCTTGCGGGTATTGTGCTGTACGGCTATCTCTATGCGAAGGGGGGAACGGGGGCCATTGCGTTGGGGATCGGCGGTCTGCTGGGAATCATCATGATGGGCAATGTCCACGGAGTGATTTGGCCGAATCAAAAAAAGGTCATTGCGGCGGTCGCTGCAGCTGCCCAGGGTACTCCTGCTCCGCCAGAGATGGCCCAGTGGGGACGAACGGCCTTACTCGCGTCGCGTATCAATTTCTTGCTGTCCATTCCCATGTTGTTCTTCATGGGAGCGGGAAGCCATTTCAAGTAACAACGCGCATCAAGAACGCAATGGGGATTGGTCATTCGATAGGATGGCCAGTCCCCTTTTTCTTATCTGGATCCATACTGGAATTCCGAGTCGTGCTCCTGCGAGTCTTTGGACTAGTTCGCTCTAGGGCTATCAGCCATAACTAATTGAGATTCAGGCCTAATCAGCCGGACTTGGCTTGACGACCCCTGGGGGGCAGCCGTATAGTACATGCCTGCTAACCTGGGGGTGTTACCCCCGAAAGGGAACAACGTGACCCTACCTCAACCAAGGGTATTGCAGAAGCTTGAAGGCGCTCCCTGGGAAATTGATCCCTATCTCAAGACCGGTGGGTACGAAGCCTGGCGGAAGTGTCTGAGAGAGCTTACGCCAGACGACATCGTCGGAGAGATAAAGAAGGCCGGTTTGCGTGGCCGTGGAGGAGCCGGTTTCCCCACCGGCACGAAATGGGACAAGGTCCTCAACCATCGAGTGAAGGAACGGTACTTTGTCTGCAACGCGGGGGAGCATGAACCGGGCACCTTCAAGGATCGCCATTTGCTCAAACATATCCCGCATCAGCTCATCGAAGGTTGCCTCATTGCTTCTCGAACCGTGAATGCCAAGGCATCCTACATCTATGTGAATCATGAGTATGAGGAAGAAGAAGCCAACCTGAGGAAGGCAATCGACCAGGCGCGGGAACGCGGGTTATTGGGGAAGAATATTCTTGGTACCGGCGTCGACTTGGAGCTCGAAGTGTTTTCCGGTCATGGCAGCTATGTGGCAGGTGAAGAGACGGCGATGTTGGAGTCGATGCAAGGCCGTCCGGCGATGCCACGTCAGAAGCCGCCGTTCTATCCGACTGATTTTGGGCTATACGGTAAACCGACCTTAGTGAACAACGTCGAGACGCTCTGCAATATACCGCAGATTTTGAGAAACGGCGCCGCGTGGTTTGGTGAGGTGGGCACGGAGAAGTGTCCTGGTACCATGCTTTTTTCGCTCAGCGGAGCGGTGAACAGGCCCGGTGTCTATGAAATGCCGATGGGAATCACCATCAGGGACCTCATCGAGACGTGTGGCGGTGGTGTTCCAAACGGACGTAAGATCAAGGCCGTATTCCCAGGTGGGCCCGCGTTTTCAATGGTGACTGCGGATCAGTTAGATCTTCCGATGGATTTTGATTCGCTCAAGAAAGCCGGAACTGGGCTGGGCTCCGCGGGGACCATTGTGATTGACGATGCCACCTGCATGGTCGCGGCCACTCTCAAATACTCGAACTTCTTTAAGGGTGAAAGCTGCGGGCAGTGCCCTCCGTGCCGGATGGGTACCATTAACCTGGCGACCTTGGTCGACAAGATCGAGCGAGGAGAAGGAACCCAAAAGGACCTCGACTCGTTGCTGCAGCTCTGTGGTTTTGTGAAGGGCACGGGATATTGTACGCTTATTACCGGAGCGGCTGTGTTGGTGCAGAGTAGCCTCCGGTTGTTCCGGCACGAATTTGAAGAGCATATTCGCCTGCAGCGCTGTCCATTCCAGCCGGCCAGGGCAGGAGCTGGCGCAAGTGTGTAAAGGAGACGTCGCATGCCGCGCGTGAGTTTTCTCCATCCGGATGGGAAGAGCGGAGAGGTTGATGTAAACCTCACATTGCTAGAGGCTGCCAAGGTCCTTGGGTTCGAATTGAACAATGACTGCGGGGGCAATGCATCCTGCACGACGTGCCGCGTGGAAGTGCAACTGGGTGAGGACAATCTGTCCGAGATTGATTTTGATGAACAGGATTTGTTGGATCGTGAAGCCTTGTCTGAGCCGTGGCATCGGCTTGGTTGCCAAGCGAAGGTTTTGGGCGATGTGATAGTGCGGGTTCCAGAAACCAAGTGGGTGCAACCCACCTCGGTGGCCTCAATTGAGGTAGAGAAAAGGGGAGTCGGACTTCCGTAAGCTCCCGAGAGATGGTAAACTCAGACAACGTGCGAGACACGTAGTTCACAAGGAGGACCCATTATGGTGACGATTACGCAGTTGGCGGAGCAGAAGATAAAAGAACTCATGGCTGAGGAAAAAGATGTGGTCGGTCTTCGCGTGTATGTTCGTGGCGGCGGGTGCCATGGCTATCAATACGGGATGGCTTTTGAATCCAAGATGGCCGACGACGATACGGTTATCGAAAAGGGTGACGTGAAAGTTATCATGGACTCGCAAAGCGCTCCGCTGCTCCAGGGCGCGGAAGTTGATTACGTCGATAGCCTGCAGGGGTCAGGGTTCTCGATCAAGAATCCGCAAGCGAAGACGACATGCGGTTGCGGCAGTTCTTTCAGTGCATAAGTATTTCCGGTTGTCTCACAACCGGGGCGGCGATTTCTCGCTGAGTGAAGCAGTAAGCCGGGAGTGGCTCTCATCCAGGACGGGAGCTCTCCCGGCTTGTTCGTTCTGATCATCTTCCAGGAGAGCTATCTCGATGTCTCAAGCCACGATCACTCGCCGCTATCGCTTCTGCGCGGCGCACCGTCTGCATACCGACCGACTGTCGCCTGGGGAGAACTTGGCCATCTTCGGGAAATGTAACAATCCCAACGGACATGGACACAATTATGTCGTGTTTGTGTCCGTCAGGGGCGACATTGATCCCAAGACCCATCAGGTGCTGGAGGGGCAGCGACTCGATGCCATCGTTGAGCGTACGGTGCTGCAGCGTTTTGATCATCGGGATTTGAATCAGGACAGAGCATTTGCGAACCAGACCACCACTGGGGAAAATCTAGTGCTCCTCATGTGGGCTCTACTCGTGAAAGAGATTCCGGCGGGACAGCTAGCCAAGGTTGGGGTGATCGAAACACGGGACAATTACTTCGAATATTCGGGCTCCGCCGTGGGGGCGGGCACGGCACATGAGGTCACGCATGGCTAAAGTGGTTCCAGGGGCTCGCGCCAGACGGACACCCACTTCCTCGCGGGAGGAACCTTCCACCGATCACGACCCGATCGAAGCATTGGTGACGAAACTGCTTCTGCATGTGGGAGAGGCGCCGGAACGCAACGGGTTGGTGAACACGCCGAAGCGGGTCGCGAAGGCCATGCGATTTATGACGCAGGGGTATCGCCAGGATATCGATCACTTGCTCAATGGTGCATTGTTTCCGATCGAGTACGATGAAATGGTGATCGTCAAGGACATCGACTTCTTCAGCATGTGCGAGCACCATCTGTTGCCGTTTTTCGGCAAGTGTCATGTGGGCTATCTGCCGAACAAGAAAGTCGTCGGGCTCAGCAAGATCCCGCGGGTCGTGGATGCATTCAGTCGTCGCCTGCAGGTACAGGAACGATTGACCGTGCAGATCGCCGAGACGCTGAAGAGGAAGCTGAATGCGCATGGTGTGGCGGTTGTCATGGAGGCCCGACATTTGTGCATGATGATGCGGGGCGTCGAAAAGCAAAATACGGTGGCCGTCAGCAGCTCGATGTTAGGCGTCTTTCGCACGCAACAGCAGACTCGTGAAGAGTTTTTGAAACTGATCCGTGGCAGTAGCGTGAGAGACGGGAATTAGCGACTTCTCTGCTCCGGTTCTCTACCGCAACCCTTCGACGAAGCCTTTCACCAGATCATTAAACACATCGGGCTGCTCTAGACTACTCAAGTGTCCGGCGGAAGGGATGATCGCCAGCCGGGCACCGGGGATTTCTTCCGCCATCAATTGGGAATCCACGATTGGCGTAGTATTGTCTTCCTGGCCGACCAGGACGAGAGTGGGGCAGCTGATGGTGCGGAGGCGAGAGACTGCATCGGGGCGATCAGCCATCGCCATTAAGTCGACGACGATACCACTGACCGGCGCCGCGTAGATGATCTGGCGGACATGCCTGACGAGATCCTGTTTGGTCTGCAGTGATGTGGGCCCAAGCAGTTTAGGGAGCATGATGTCAGCGACCGCCTCGCTCCCCTGACTGAAGGCCGTTTGCGCCAGGTGAAATCGCCCTGTTCGGCCGGCCTGGCTATCAGCCTGTGCCCGGGTATCAGCCAGCACGAGCGCCTTCACTCGGTCTCCATATTTTCGAGAAAAGGCAAAGCTCACATAGCCTCCCATCGATAGCCCTACCAGGACTGCCTGTGGAACGGCTAGATGATCGAGCAAGGCGCACACATCGTCGGCATAGTGGTCGAGTGAAAAGTCCCAGAGTGGCGCATCGGACTCGCCATGCCCGCGCAGGTCGATTGTAATTGTGCGGAATTGCCGGGACAACCCGGCCACTTGCGGCGCCCACATCCAGCGATTCAGTGGGAAGGCGTGGAGAAACACGAGGGGCAGCCCTGCGCCCTGGTCGTCATAGGCCAATCGGAGGTCGTGTGCGTGAAAAAACATGGATGAGTCCTGCGCGAGTAAATGACACAGCGGTGGTACCATTGCCGGGTTAGAGAATCAAGAGGACGGTCGGTGAGTCAAGAGCCGTTTGCGGTGTTCGCACGCGACGGATAGAATGCGGGACATCTTTCAGAGAGAACGGTACGATGTCATCCCATGATCCGACAGGAGATCTGTTTGCGCCACCCCAGGTTGCCACTCGTCCCGGGAAGGTTCCCCTCGCGGAGCGAATGCGTCCACGAGGCTTTGATGATCTCGTCGGACAGGACGAGGTGGTGGGAACCGGCCGTCCGTTGAGAAACGCGATCGAGCGCGATGAGCTCTCATCCGTCATTTTCTGGGGACCGCCCGGCTGTGGGAAAACCACGTTGGCTGGGTTGGTTGCGCAATATACCGAGTCCCAGTTCGTCCCGTTTTCTGCCGTGACCGGGGGCATCCCCGAGCTGCGGGAGATTATCAAGGCTGCTGAACAGCGGCGTGCGATGGGACGAGCGACCACGCTTTTCGTCGACGAAATTCATCGGTTTAACAAAGCGCAGCAGGATGCGTTTCTCCCGCATGTCGAGCGAGGAACGGTGGTGCTCATTGGGGCGACGACGGAAAACCCCTCGTTTGAATTGATCGCCCCCTTGCTGTCTCGATCCCTCGTGGTGATCTTGCAGCCTCTGACAGAGGAGGCCCTCGGCTTGATCATCGATCGCGCGGTTGCCGATGTAGAACGAGGTCTTGGAGCCCTCCGAATCGTATTGAGTCCAGCGGCGCGCGAAAGGCTGATCGCATTTGGAAACGGTGATGCCAGGAGTCTCTTGATGGCGTTGGACTTCGTCGCCGGGCAGGCGCCCATCGGCCAGGATGGGACAAGGATAATCGATGAACAGGTGATCGAAGCCGCGTTGCTGAGGAAGGCGCTTCGCTACGATAAGTCCGGCGAAGAGCATTACAACCTGGTATCGGCTTATATCAAGAGCCTGCGCGATTCCGATCCGGACGGGGCGCTCTATTGGCTGGCGCGTATGCTGGAGGGCGGAGAAACCCCGCGCTTCATTGCACGACGTATGGTCATTTTCGCGTCGGAGGATATCGGCAATGCCGATCCGCTGGCCCTGGTCGTCGCCAATGCCGTTGCGCAGGCGGTGGAATTCGTGGGGCTTCCTGAAGCACAGATCAATCTGGCCCACGGCACGACCTATTTAGCCTCTCGGCCCAAGGACAATGCGTCGTACGTCGGACTGCAAGAAGCTGTTCAGGATGCCCGCCGGCACGGCAATCTTGGAGTGCCATTGCACTTGCGCAATGCGGTCACGTCGATGATGAAAGAGATCGGCTACGGCAAAGGATATCGCTATGTGCATGATGATCCGGCGGCCAAGACCGATCAGGGCCATCTCCCCGCTCCTCTCCAGGGCAAGCGGTACTATCGTCCTCGAACCTCTTAGATGGATGAAGAAAGGGGCTGGACAAACATGGTGATACCGTTATACTTAGGACCGAGGTAGCTATGGCGCGTCGATCTGATTCACCGGAGAGTGTCAATGAACGGCGGAAGTATGTCCGGGCCACGCTGGTTGGCTCAGCCTTAGTGTCGCCCCAGAGCGGAGCGAAGGGATTCACCGCTGTGTTAAACAACGTCAACAAGATTGGAGCCGGACTCCATTCGAAGGAGACGCTGCCGATCGGCGCCAAGATTACCGTGTCGCTGGCGTTTCTGGACCCTGATTGCGTCGAGCAACAAGAGAAATTGAGCGCCACAGTCGCGTGGATAAAGCCCTGGGAGAAGGGGATGTTGATCGGAGTGGTGTGGGATGACCTGGTGACGAAAGAGAAGAACCGGTGGTTGTACTACTATCTCGAAGAGACCCTCAAGTCGACGGACTAACCAGCCGCAGTCAGTTTCTCCCGCACCCCTTGCAGTTCTTCCGATAATGATTCCCAGCGCGCCGTGAGCCGCTCCAGCTCTTTCTTCCAACTTTCCTGCTCTCGCTGCAAATCGCCCCATCGACTGAACTCTTGGTACAGGGCCGGGTCGGTCAGTTCCTGTTCGCGGGCTTTGACTTTCGTTTCCATCGTCGCGATCTCGGCTTCCGCACGGGACACTTGCTTCTCAAGGCGGGCCTGAGTTTTGGTCAGGTCTCGCCGCTCCCCCCCGTCAACCTTCGGTTGAACCTGTGAGGCCATGGCTTTCGTCGGGCCTGCGGACTTAGCGGCTTGCGCGGCGCTGAGTTCTGCGCTTGATTCCTTGATCGATTCGAATTCCTGCGCTTTCTTCCAGAGAAAGTACTCGTAATCCCCGAAATAATTCTTCGCTTGGCCGTCATCGACTTCGACCACCAGGGTGGCGACGCGGGTGAGAAAGGTCGGATCATGAGAAATGAAGACGATGGTCCCAGGGAAATCAGTCAGGGCGTCGGTCAGCATATCAACCGACGCAGGATCGAGGTGATTGGTGGGCTCATCAAGCAAGAGGGTGTTTGCCGGTTCCACGAGCATGCGGGCCAATGCCACGCGGTTGCGCTCGCCGCCGCTCAACGCCTTGATCGGTTTTTTCTGGTCGTCGCCGGAGAATAAAAATGCCCCGGCAATGCCGCGCAGAAAATTCATTTCAGCCCGCGCCGACACCTCGGCTAACGATTCCAAGATGGTATCTTCCGGATTCAGTGATTCCGCCTGATGCTGGGCAAAGTAGTGCAGCGTGGCTCCGTGCCCCACGTGGCGTGATCCTTTTTCAAAGGGCAACACGCCGGCGAGGATTTTAAGCAGCGTGCTCTTGCCGGCTCCGTTTTCACCGACCAACGCCACCCGTTGGCCGCGTTCTGCCGTGAAATCCAACGAGCGGTAAATGATTTTTTCGCCGTAGCTCTTTGCGACACCCTTGAGTTCCAGAACATGTCGGCCGCTCGCCGCCGGAAGGGGAAACTTAAAGCGCACGCGTTTGTTATCGCGTTGCCGTTCGATCAGTTTCACCTTGTCCAGCTGCTTGATGCGCGACTGTACCTGCTTGGCTTTGTTCGCCTGATAGCGAAATCGATCGATGAAATTCTGGACGCGGGCCACTTCTTTGGTCTGCCGGTTAGCAGCGGACTCGATTTGAGCATCTCGGGCGGCGCGCAATTCCTGAAACTTGGTATAGTTGCCTCGGAATTCCTGAATGGTTCGATCGCGAAGTTCCCAAATATGCGTCGCGATACCGTCCAAGAATTTTGTGTCGTGACTGATGACCAGGAGCGTCAGATTCGAATCGAGGAGAAACCGCTCGAACCAGCGTTGCGTCGGCTTGTCCAAGTGGTTTGTCGGTTCGTCCAGCATGAGGACGTCGGGATTCGACAGGAGCAAGTGCGCCAGCGCAACCCGCATGCGGTATCCACCGGAGAGGTTCTCGATCGGTCTCGCGAAATCGGCTTCGGAAAAACCTAAACCAGAGAGAATACGTTCGGCCTCATGTTCCGGGTACAGGTCGCGGTGCGCAGCATCCAGCACCGTCTTCCCGACGATCGTTTCCAATTCCTGCGGGAGATAGCCGATGCGCAGTCGTGGGCGCTTACGGATGGAGCCTTCGTCCGGAGATTCCTCGCCCAGAATCATTCGGAAGAGCGTCGTTTTGCCCACTCCGTTCGGCCCGACCAGTCCTACGCGGGCGCCGGGACGGAGATGTGCCGTGGCTCCATCGAGCAGGACCTTCGTGGCAAATTGTTTATGTACGGATTCAAGCTGAAGCATAGACCACTACTGTTTGGTGTAAGGAGTGAAGCGTTCGGTGAGGTGTCCGCAATGACCTGTCAGCGCCTGTATTCGCGCAGGCGACCGGCCAAGACTCTTGTTAGTGGGCATCCCCGCACATATTCGAAGTGTTCATCGAACAAGCGTTGTTTGGTGGAGCTGGCCGGGATTGAACCGGCGACCTCGTGAATGCCATTCACGCGCGCTCCCAACTGCGCCACAGCCCCACGCAAGCTTGCATTTACATGTGCACAGGCACGGGAAAAAGGAAAACTGCTGCAGATGTAACTCTGCAATCTAGCATGGCCGGTTTTTATCAGTCAAGAAAAGGTAGTGGAAGGTGTGCCCCCTCCGTCCTTCTTGCTCGTGCAACGCGCACGAAAAAGCAGTGCTCGTTGGACACGCGCAGTGAAGGACAGAAGGCCACACCTAGGGGAGCATGGGTGATCCTCCTCGTCAGATGTGAGGCGCGCGCAGGGGGAGTGTGAGTTGATGCGCTGCCATCGTCATAAGAGAAGGATTGGCAAAACCTTGCTTGACAAACCGTGAGGCGGATCCTACCATGATGCCCGTCCGGCTCTGACAGTACGAGGTCAGGGCTTTTTTTTCGGGTTCGGCAGGGAGAGAAGGAGCGTCGGCAGGGAACAATGGCCAATCTCGTCATCATCGGTAGCCAATGGGGCGACGAAGGAAAAGGGAAGATTGTCGATATCCTCGCGAAGGATGCCGATATGGTCGTGCGGTATCAGGGCGGATCGAATGCCGGCCATACGGTCATCAATGCGCGAGACACATTCATTTTCCATCTTATTCCATCCGGCATTCTGTATCGCGGGACACGCTGCCTCATTGGTAACGGCGTCGTCGTCGATCCGGGAGCCCTGATCGAGGAAATGGATCACCTGCAAGGGCAGGGCGTGAAGATTGGCAAGAATTTCGCCGTCAGCGATCGCGCACATCTGATCTTGCCCTACCACAAGGCCATCGACAAGGCGTCCGAACAGTCCAAGGGGGTCCGTCGCATTGGGACGACGGGGCGAGGGATCGGACCTTCCTACGGTGACAAAATGGCGCGGATTGGCATCCGCATGGGCGATTTGCTGAATCCTCCGCTCTTCAAACAGAAGCTGGAAGAAAATCTGGTCGACATCAATTGGTTGCTTGAACAGCTCCACAAGGTAGAGTGTTTCGAACTGGAAAAGGTGTATCAGCAATACATGGGGTATGCCGACCGGTTGAAAGGCTACATTGTCGATACGACCCTCGTCGTCAATAAAGCGGTCGATGCGGGAAAGACGGTGTTGTTCGAGGGCGCCCAGGGCACGCATTTGGATGTGGATTTTGGGACCTATCCCTATGTGACCTCATCGAGCTCGTCAGCGGGAGGCGCCTGCACCGGAACCGGCGTGGGGCCTACGAAAATTGACGCCGTGATGGGCATTACGAAGGCCTATACCACGCGTGTCGGCAGCGGGCCGTTTCCGACAGAATTGACCGATGAAGTAGGCGGATGGCTGCAGGAACGCGGCAAAGAGTTCGGAGCGACCACGGGCCGGGCGCGCCGCTGCGGCTGGTTCGACAGTGTGGTGGTCCGTCATGCCACGCGCGTGAATGGGCTGACATCGCTCGCCGTCACGAAGTTGGATGTGTTGGATGGCTGCAAGGAACTCAAGGTTTGCACCGGCTATCGGGTGAACGGCAAACTTCACCGTGAGATGCCGTCCGATCTGCTCGCGTTGACGAAGTGCGAGCCGGTGTATGAGCGAGTGCGCGGCTGGAATGCTCCCACCACCGGCGTGACGAGTTATAAGAATCTGCCGGCTGAGGCCAAGCGCTACCTCACGAGGATCGAGGAATTGGCCGAGTGCCGAATCGATATGATTTCCACCGGGTCGCGCCGTGACGAAACGATCATACTGAACAATCCCCTCAAAGCCGGCCGCCGAGCGCGTCCGCAGCGTGCACGATGAGGTGTCGGCGCGGTTCTTATGGCGTACTCATCGTAGCGAACGAATAAGCGTCAGTGGTATGATGCCCCTCCGTCGCAACTCAGAGTGTGACGTTGTGCCACACAGGTGTTCAGGAGAGTCGGTAGCTCAGCTGGTAGAGCATCGCCCTTTTAAGGCGAGGGTCCTGGGTTCGAATCCCAGCCGACTCACCACCATAAATCAAAGACTTACGAGACACACGAGCCTCGAAAATCTTCAGAAACCGCCCCGTGTGCTAAATTTGTGCTAAACCGCTCCGGTTGGCACTCATCCAGCACCTTCACACCCTCGCGCAGGCTTTCCGGCGAATGATGCGCATAGCGTTGCGTCATCAAATTCGTCTTATGCCCGAGCAGCCGTTGGACCTTGTAGAGATCCACACCGCGCTGAACCAACCGCGTGGCGAAGGTGTGTCGCATGTCGTGAAACCGGAAGTCTGGAATTCCGGCCCGATTGCGTGCTTCACAAAACTCTCGCACCAGAAAGCGCACCTGCAAGAAATTGCCAAGCGGCGTCTTGAACACTGGCCCATGTGACAGGCCAGTTGCAGCCTGTTTCGAGGCCAAGAGTTCATAAACCTTGGTGTTGAGAGGAATAGTCCGCCGTGTGCCGTTCTTGCTTTGCATCACGATCAAGGTTCCCCGCGAGAAATCTACGTCCTGCCATTGCAGGTTCAGGATCTCACCTTGGCGCATGCCGGTATTGAGGGCAAAGATCATGATTTCTCGAAGCCAGGGTGATGACGCGGCCATGAGCCGGTCTTCTTCCTCCGGCGTCAGCCAACGGTCCACTTCGTTCCTCACCTGTTCCATGGAGACCCGGTGCATTGGGTTTTCCCGGCACCATTCCCATTCACGCATGGCGAGGTTGAAAGCATGCCGAACAAGTTGCAGCTCCTTGTTGATCGTCGCTGGAGCTGCTCGTTCAATCCGACGCTGAGCCTTGTACTGGGCCATCACCTTCGGAGTGATGTGTGCTAAGACTCTGTCTCCCAATACAGGGAGGAGATGTCCCAACGCGGCGTGATCGCGCAGGCGGCTTTTGTCCGCTTTTAGGGTGGCTCGTTCCGCGACGTACCGTTCCATCATCTCCTTGAACGTGTGCTCCTGTTCCTCACGCCGCTCGAAAAACTGACCTTCGGCAATCTGGACCTTCACCTTGGCATAAATGGCTTCGGCCAATTGCTTCTTGCTTGTCCCCGTGCTTCGCCGGACTTGCCGGCCCTGATACATGAAACTCATCCACCATACATCTTTACGCTTCGTGAGCCCCATCCTACTCCTCCTTACTGATGAGGCCTGATTTCGGTCTGGTTTCCCCGTGGCACGGAGTATAGACCTCGCGTTTGGCGGCTTCAATGATCGCATCGACAGTTTGCGAAATGTGTCGTCGATGACATCTCTTCTGGAGGGGCGAAATGGTGGTGGTTCAGCGTTAATTGTCCATGGCACACAGTATGGAGGCTTCTTAAAATGGAGGTCGTTTACACAGTTTGCGAGAGGCTCTTTAAGATTGAATCGACAAAGGAGTTCCTTGCTCACACTATCACTTAAACTCGGAGGAAACCCGTTGACTAAACTCCCGACCGTCAAAATATCGTTATAAATCTGCATGCCCCAGACCAATGGTGCTCTGACAAGGCTACGAGTGATGTCGATAGGGAGAATCACTAACGCGGACGGCCATCCCCATAGACGAGGCCACCGCTGCCCCTGACGAATGCGCAAAAGATGCTCTGCATAACTAGACCACAACGAGGATTTCCAGTTCACAAATATTGGATAGTATCCTTTGTCCTTAATGAGCTTTACCCGATTATTTGTCCCGTTGGATTCTGGCGATACTTAAAATTCTTCATATAGCCGTTTAAGTGAACCGACCTGCGTATTCATCCCACCATGAATAAAGATCATTATGCGGCTGTTCCGCGGGTGCTCTGCATGCTCAATTCCTAAAATTCTATCGATGTGGCTTTGATATTCTCTCTCAGTATAGCGATCATAGGATTTGAATAAACTGTGTCGACCTTCACCATCGTTACCAATGGGATTCACAGCGGCTCCATCACTTTCGTACATGACGACGTGTTCCACAGGAACCGTAAACTTATCAGTGCATCCCAAAAGCAATGTACAGCACACCACTGCCAGCCCTTCGAACAGCCTCATAGAGTCTCCCAGTCTCCTAATAATCATCCGTCCGGCGCAGTCGATTTTGGATGTAAGTTCCAAGGGCGCGTATTCTTGAAGTTTAGATAGGCCCGGTTGCCTCTATTCGCTTAACAGCTAAAAGGGCTACGTGGTGATGACAATTTTCCTCGCACTAATCCGTAAAATAACTTGTAGTAAATGTTGCTACGTTACGCAATAGGGCCAAATAGCCCTGGTAATTTATCTGTGATTGGCGCGCAACACTACCTTCGCCGCACTCATCTGAGTGACATGTGCTGTCGATCCTCCAACGCGACATAATTTCTTATTTGAGATAAATGGTGTAAGTCAGCTGTTCAACCACTCGTCCAATTGACGTCGAGGCTTGTCCGGTGTACAGAGTGCCTCCGGGGGGAGTGGCCCTCTAGCGTCTGAATCAACCGGGAGAAACATTGCTATGGCCGTGGATCGTGTTGTTTTCCCCGCACGCAGTAAAATGAGCAGTTCGGGGTATTCCGGGCAAACAAACATTGGTCGTGTGTGGATCACTGCTGCGGCCATTCTTGCGGGAGGCATGCTTATTGTCTCGCTACGCGAGGCATATGCAGCATGGCAAACATGCGATCCAGAATCGATCTACCTTTACGGTGCAGGGTGGATAATAGGACCTCCAATCTGGTTCTGGATTGAATATTTCATAATTTATCGAAGATATGGGGACCCTAGAGCATTTGAAAGTTATAAGTTTGGACAGCAGATCTCAGTGGCAATCTGGGCAGGACTGGCCCTCTTACTAGTTGGGCTGGCCAATGCTGAACGATTTAAACGCCCAAAGGCAAATTGTCCTCAACGTTCGTCTGCTCTCGTAGTCATTTCCACTCCCGATGCATAAGCACACGCAGCATGAACATTTTCCCACTAGGGCAGTTTGCATGCACGCGTATTGTCTCTGCGGTCACTGGATTAAGTTCTAAGTCATTAAAGGGCTAATGTGTTCACTGATGGACGCTCTCCAAGCAATCTGAGTCTATTGCTATGGTCGTTATTGGGCGGAATAGTGGCATATGTAACTCCCACAACTGCAAGTTGAATCGTTTGGCTAGAGGAAGGAGTCAAATGCAACGCTTTATAAGTAGTTTTGTAATTGCCCTGCTAGTATTGGAATCCGGATGCGGCGCTATTCAATTAGCGTGGTATACGCCTGACAATGAAAAGCATAATAGGGTCGAGAATGAAATGGATAATTGGAGCAAGTGGGATGAGTGCTTTGGTGGGCCATTGTCCGTTTCCAATGTTTCACATTCTGTCTTCTGCCTTCCGGGCAAGCCGTCCAAACCGCCTGTGCTCCTTCTTCATGAAATGAATGGACTGACCGCAGACACATTTCGTTATGCTACAGAGCTTTCGAAGGATTTCACCGTATACCTTCCAATGCTGTTCGGTTCTAAAGGGGAGGAGTCTGTATATAGCGGAATGAAGGCGTATTGGTTCCAGGGTTTTTGGAAGTTTTTCCCTGAAGGCGAATGGGGGAACCCTGAGGAAGGACGGCCCCCCATAGTGAAATGGCTCAGAGAGGTAGTGTTGAAGATTCAAGATAAACACAAATCCTCTCCAATAAGAATTATTGGGAACTGCATGACAGGTGCTCTTCCGCTTGCGCTTCTTAATATCGCTGGAACGAATGTTGATGCGGTGGTGGTGGCTCAGCCTGCGCTGCCCATGAGGCTCTTGTGGTGGTACACGGATAAAGATAAGGGATCTTTAAACTTGTCGGAAGAGGATTGGAAGGTCGCTCGACAAAGTAATGCCAAAGTTCTCGCGCTGCGGTTCGAAACCGACTGGATCTCCCACCCAAATAAATTCGAAACCCTTCGAGGGGAAGAAGCACTCAAAGCTCGGCTTATTGAGGATGAAATCTGTGCGAGGGATTATCAGCCCAAAGGGACCACAGTGAGAGCACATAGTACCTTGATCGGAGAGACAGACACAGTTGGGCGAGTCGGGGAGTTGTCTAAGCAGAAACGAGAACGCGTACGTAGGTTTTTGTTAAACCCCGGATCGATTGCAAAGGAAAATGGTAGGTGTTCATCTGAACGACGCGACAATGCCAGTTAAATATCATTCCGAAAAGAATCTGTAGAATCATGATTTTATCGGACGAGGAGGAAAGATGGTCCAAAGCATCATGGCTAGTCGTCTTCCATCCAAGATATTGGCATTTTTTGCTCTCATTATAGTCGTGCTTCAGGCTGTGGCGTGCGAAAGGATCATGCATCCTCCCCTTGAACCCTTTACGGCGATCACAATGAAGCCATCGCCACTTACCAAAGATGCGCTTCACATTCGTTTTTTCGGAACTACGACGATCCAAATAGATGACGGTGAGACGGCCATTATGATTGATGGGTTTCTTTCACGCCCCGGTTTTGGACGAGTCGGATTAAGCAAAGTAGCCCCAGCTATATTTTCCATTGAACCAGATAAAAAACGAATAACAGACGCACTGAAGGAAGGAAAAGTAGGGAAATTGGCGGCAGTGCTTGTTTCACATTCACACTATGATCATGCATTGGATTCCGCCGTCGTTGCTTGTCAACAAAATGCAATTCTAGTAGGAAGTGAGTCGACCGCTTTTATAGGGCAGGGTCATGAGTTACCTGAAAAACAAATTCATATTGCACGAGTCGATGAAACGCTCACTATCAAGCGCTTTACGGTGGATGTATTCAAATCTCCCCATTCGCCAAGTTATTACTTTCCTGGGGAAATTACGGAAAAACTAACTCGTCCCGCGCCGGTTCGCGATTATAAAGAGGGAGGTAAAGAGGGGGATAAAGAGGGAGGTAGCTACTCATTTCTGATTCGACATGAGTGGGGCACGGTTCTCATTCATCCGAGTGCCAATTTCGTCTCTGGTATGTTTAGGGGAGTTGAAGCTGATGTAGTCTTCCTTTCTATCGCTCAACTGGGAGAACAATCCGACGATTTCGCTAAGAAATATTGGCACGAAGTAATCGACGCTACCCATCCAAAGCTTGTCATTCCCATTCACTGGGATGACTTCTTTCGGCCACTCAACCAACCTCTTCTTCCAATGTTACGTATGGGAGATAAGGTTACCTTAGGATTGGATCGAGTGGTCAAGATGGCAGGTGAGAGTAAGATCCCTATCCACATTTTACCGAAGTTTGAGGCATTCGATGTAATTTTCAAACACGAGGAGCCATATCGGCAAGCAAGACTCACGACGAGACCAAAAAGGCCACTGCGGGAAACAACGGGCTCTAGTGGCTGGTGCGTTTCAGAGAACGAGTGACTTTTGGATTGGTCGTTTGTGCGAGTGGCGAAAACCTTAGAAGGGCAGCCTGACGGTCTTCGATTTATGGATGACGTGAGTAGGGTAAGTATAGAGAGGAACCCCATCTTGTCCACATTCTCAATAACTTCAGGGCGTGTCCCGCTATTGGCATTCCGTATGGCACTACGCAACCTTTGCCTCAGGTCTTGAAGAATGCTTAATTCAATCACGCGGCTCACCATCTAGAAGTTCCTGAATGCTAAAATTTGCGTTCGACCTTACGAGGGTCCGGTTCTCTATACTCGATATACCGCTGATCTAAAATCGCATCGACAGCTTCGACAAGGGGCTGCTCTTTTATCGTCCTTCGGCAGCAACTCGGTATACTGCCATGAGAAATCCATTCACTAGGGTCCGCAGGGTGCTGGATGTAACATCCATGATCCTTGCGACTATGAGGCTTTACGATATTTTTCGCTGTCAAATATTCGACGATTACTATGTTAACTAGGCTGTAGTGCACGGTGCGACCTGCGCGACGCGCCTCACCTCGAATGCCCTTAACTGAAAGGTAGCCATGCGTATTTTCGCTTGCGGCGAAAGAACTTTCTCCCTCTGACCAAATATCAATATCGGTGAGGAGTAAGAAAAAATCTGCCTGCCGGTCCTTTCTTATAATCTTCGCCTTTTTATCAAGGTCGTCAGCATTGATGTATCTCGCATTACGAACGACTTTAAACTCCTCTTTCTTTATTATGAAGTCCTGTACTCCAAAATAAAGAACGGATTGCAGACTATTTACCTCTTCGAATAGTTCGTTAAGTTTTGGAAGGCCACACTTGGCATCGCCGATAATAATAGATCGTCGGTTTGGTATGACCGTACCGTCCACATTTTTGATCGCTGGGACACCTGTATCGTTTAGCGATGACCGATTAACTTGCCGATTGTGTTTCCCCTCTTGATTGGCAACTAGCATACGACTGCCAGCCTCCGGCTGGAAAAGCAGCCCATCATAAGATCGTGTGAATACGACGGGCGTTCCCCATTCCGGCAATCGAATTGCCTCATTTGTATACAGCGCATGTCTGGCATGTGCAACAGCCGTATCAATCGGTTCAAACCTTGCGATTGCTTCATAAAAGGTCCGAGAGAATAAGATGGCAGCGTTGTCAGAAATGGGAAACTGCATTGACACAACAGCGGGTAACTGGTTGTTTATTAGCGCTGTGCTTATCGCCGCACTCGGATCGCCAATTGGCACCCGCGCTCCTTCGCAACAGTTCAGTACCGCAACAGAAAGAGAAGGATGATTGGTGATCGCCGCTGCAAATTTGTGAGCTTCTACAGGTCTGAATTCATGATTTTCTCCCTCGAACACAAGATAGCATTCATCTTCTTCACATATTCCATGTCCGATGAAGTGGAGAATGTGATAGGGGATTTGGCCATCTAACCGTTCTCGAACTGCTGCGAAGGTGGCTCGCTCAACAACATCTATATGTACATCATTGGTATGTCGAAGCGGCATTAGAGCTGTTTCAATATTGTGTCGCTCTCTATCGAAGTCAATTTCACGATCGAAGCCAGTTTCACGTTCTGTTTCGGGGGCAGCAATGACTACGAGGATTCTTATCGGCAGTTTGGTACTGATAGGAGTGGAAGGCGTGACTTTCTCTGGGTGACGGATAATGCTCCGATCACGTCTTGAAAAAACATATGTCTCATTGTCCCAGAGAAATTCCCAGGGCCAGCTGTAAATTTCTGGCACATTATGAGGCACCTTAAGCACCAGTCTTAATCGTGTTTGCTCGTGTTGATGACACCGATCGAGAGTCGATTGCCAAAGCGTCAACACCTCTCTTTGAAATACTTCAGAAAAAAGGCGCTTTCCTATATCCTTCGCCCTTACATTCGATGTCGCGCCGAAAGCCTGTGGGCTTCGAATAAGGGCTTGTTGATTTAGCCAAGCGCTTATTTGATTGTCGTCAAATGGATTAGATTGGACCAAGGAATGTGCGTCGCCAAACTCATTCGATAGGGCAACTTCGTACCCGGCCGTGGCGCGGGAGAGGCGAAGCACTGATGTAATATAAGAAGGCATGAATAGCTTATTTCAATGCATTGTAGATACGCTGCGCTACATCCTTGTCACTGAGATAGCCGGCGATCCCATGCTTATTTGATGTCATGTTTCTCACGTCTGTTTTGTTTTGAATGGTTCCCTCGCTTATTGGGAAGTGCTCCGTGTCTAGTGGATAAAGTGACACTACGTCGTGTGGGTCCATGGCGTTGAACCATTCTTTAGTACATTGAGGAACGCGGAGTCGGCCTAATTTCTCTTTGACGGCGGTGAGTGCTAGCGGGGAACCGAGTGTGACAAGCAAAGGAACCGAGAACGCCTGATCTTGCAAGATCCTATACGTAACGATAGTCCCTAGAGAATGACTTACGACTATGTTATCTGAGCTGGAAGAGAGCGCCTGTAATACGCCAGCGTCTATCACTTCCTGGATCGGTTCATTATAAAGATATTGATAGACATCGTGAAACGCTATAGCAATCGATTCTGAACTTGCCCCCGGTACGTTCAAATCTATGGCACGAAGTATATCTTGGACCCATCCCCAATTCTGAAAACCGCGTTCTATGACCCTTATTTCTTTGATTAGATCCACATCTTCCTGGCTGATGTGCTCTTTCTTCCTTATTTCTGTAAGCACATTACTAATGAATTCCCGTAGGCTTTCGTTCGTCTCTAGGCCTCGGACAATGATGTCAGACGCCTCAGCGATTGATGTCCCTTCTGCAAGTTGAAAAAGCGTGTCCCCGTAATAAGGAAATCTGATGTTGCTCTCATCGATTGGCAGTTCCAAATTGCTCTTGGCCAAACCCCTGGAGAAGGCATCAATCCATTCATGTTTTAGTTTGATGGAGTCCTTCCCTTCTTGTGCCCTGCCATGTACAAAGACCAATTGTTTAGCCATTAAGAGTCCCTCCTATCCCCCTACTATGAATAGCGTGCCTGATCATCTCAATGCCTGCGCGTGAAAATGAAGTCCAAGGCGAAGGCTGAAGCTGGGTATGAAGGGCCTTAAGGTCGCCGGGGAGGCGCAGTTCACGTGCTGAGAGCAGTGCCCAACCGCGTGCCAGTGAAGGAAGACTTGGTAGAATTGGCTCATCGAGCGTAGAGCCTGACAGAAGTTCGATATCGAACCACGGGGCTGTCAGAGAACTAGATAAAATATCTTGAAGTGAGACTAGTAGCTCCGACTGCTGCAATTCGTATAACGCGTAAGCTGAATACAAAGCCGCCGTAGGGTCATATATGCCGTCATAGTGCATACCTTTTATGAATTTCATGATGGTTTCCGGTGGCACATTAAACAAACCATGCAGCATAGACGCCGAAGATACCCCACGTAAGTACCTCATTTGTTCTTGCTTACGTTCGTAAGCATGTGCAGACTTTGTATCAGCACACGGTTCATATGCAACTTCGATTAAACGGTCGCCAACTAAGGTAAGAAGGCAAGTAAAGTCCTTCATCGCAGGCAGTATGGTCCCGCTTCCATCCTTAAAGGTGAGCAATGTGGGAGCGCACCATGCATCCATATCAAATCGAATGGTATCTGATAGACCACTTACTATCTCAGCTTCCTCATGTAACAAAAGCCTTGATCGAAACTGGCCTCCTCTTACTCTGAAACGCACAGACCTCTCGTATGGGCTGCCGGGGAATGCCCGAGAAAGAGCGGCGGTAGTTTCTGCAAAGTCTTTGACTTGCTTGAGGGTAGAGAACCCTGCCTCCTTTAAGGCAGCGCCTGTTTCCGAGGACAGTAGTTCTTGTTGGATTTTTTCTATGTTCTTGCTCGTCCCACGGGAGCCTCTAAATGTTACGGGTGTTGAGGCGAGACGATCGATGACATCTCTTGCTGGAGTTTGATCAAATCGGGATAGCCAGGGAAGTGCAGATTCCCTAGAGCTGATAATCGCCTCCGGTCGCTGAATAACTCTGGTCGTGAGGTTGAGGTTTTTCAGCCTAGCCTTGACGGCAACGCGCATCCAATCATCAAGAGCATGGTGCCTTACAAATCCGGTCCTACGTTCGTTATCCCAATCTATCACTTCGGGCCGATAACCCTTTAATGCTGGGACAAGTTCACTGGTGTACAAAGCTTTAAACTCGTGCGCGGTTATTTGCGGGTCTTTTATTTCATGTGCAGGGTCGCCTAGGGAACATGCGTAAAACACGTCCACAGTTCCCGGTGGTCTTCCACTTAATGCAGGGAAAATACTTGTCCCTTCTACGGCGCCTTGGATGATGCCGCCGGCCGCTGTTCTACATGCGTCCGAAATGAATACAACATTCTTGATGCCGCAACTGCGGGCTCTCAAGATACTTCCTGCAACATTTATGGCTTCATGACCCCATTTGGGAGCTTCGCTCAAAAACCAGTATTCATTGTAGTTGCTATTAACGCCATGGCCAGCGAAATAGATGATGAGTTGCTCGGGCACGCTATTTTTATTAACATCCAAAAGCTCGTCCACTACCTGTGTGATGTCGGAAATGCGAACCTTCTTCTTATTGCAGTCGGTGAAGGGAAAGCACTTAATCTTTTGCTTCGCCGCCCAGTCAACCATGGCTTCTACGCCACTCACTGCGTCACTCAACTGGCGAAGGCTGTTGCTGTTGACCTGATTGACACCGATCAGAATGGCGACACGGTCCATGATCTTTCCCTCTATTGTGCAGAAATCATGTAAATCGCTTTCTAGTGCGGAGCCAAAGAAAAGAACAAAGAAAATAACAGAGGTAGTAGCATGAGCGGCTCCCTAGAAAGCAGCCGGGTTGCGTTTTGGCATATCACGTGATTACGGACTTCTGGCCCCTTCGTAATTCACTGCATTATGTCGTGATCACGCAGAATGCCATCGTGGCTAGCATGCCGGCGCCAGGGCTCTTAGAGCAATTGCGGTGAGTTAGAGTCGGCCACATACGTAGGCGGAGGCTATTATAGACTTGCTGGTCCTGAGGTACAACGTCACTAAATACATGCATTTAGTGACGTCGCCATAGAAGCGGTGAACCGTGGTTAAGGTTGCCCCGCTTGTTTGGACAGAATTCCGTTCTTAAGTGTGACCTTCCCCCGTTTCTTACACAACCGCTGCGGAAGTGACCTCCTGTGCCAGTTGGACCCTCTGTTGATGGTTAAGAATGAACTCGCGTGGTGTGATATTTCCAATCCCGCTGTGTGTGCGCTCCTCATTGTATTCCCGACGCCACACTTCAATCACCAATTGCGCTTCCTGCAAGGTCACAAACCAGTGTTCGTTTAAGCACTCGTCACGGAACTTGCCATTGAAGCTTTCGATAAACGCGTTCTGCGCCGGCTTCCCGGGCTGAATGAAGTGCAGATGCACGCCATGCTGAGCCGCCCATGCATCCAGCGCCGTCCCCGCGAATTCAGGCCCGTTATCCAGAATCAGCGTTTCGGGCAGCGGGCGTGTGAGAAACAACCGATCAAGAATGCGGCACACTCGGGCACCCCCAATGGAGATGTCGACTTCAATCACCGGCACCTCTTTGGAACAGAGATCGGTCATCGTCAAACACTTGAACCTTCGCCCAGTCACGAGCCGGTCATGCACAAAATCCAGGGCATACCAGCGCCCCGGCTCTGTCGGCCGTGGATGGGCGATGCGGCGGACAGCCGCCGATTTCTGCCGCCGGCGTCGCCGTAACGCCAGCCCTCGTCCTGATAGTACATCCGTTCCACCTTCTTATGATTCCCGCGCCAGCCCTCTCGTCGTAAGCGCACATAGATCCGAGGGCACCCATACGGACGCTTCTGCTCGGCAATCTCCCGGATCCGGGCTCGAAGCACGGCATCGTCCTGGCGTTGACTGCAATACCGGAGTGTATTGCGATCAAGGGCCAGGAGGCGGCACACCCGCCGCTGACTGAGCCCAAAGCGCTCGGTGCTCCACTGAGCCTTGGGCCCTACCAGTTTTTTGCGTTGATGGCTTTCAGCGCTTGGATGTCCAGCGCTTGCTCCGCCACCATCTGTTTCAGCCCTCGGTTTTCGTCTTCCAACTGGCGAAGCTTCTTCACATCGCTCACTTCGAGCCCAGCATATTTTGTCCGCCACTTATAAAACGTGGCATCCGAGATGCCGTGCTTGCGGCAGGGCTCGTGGACTCCGATGCCCGACTGGGCGTCTTTGTGCACAGCAATGATCTGTTCCTCTGTGTGCCGTTTGCGTGTCATGGCCCCTCCTCGGGGGCCCATCTCAGCACAGAAGAACTTCCAAGCCAATGGCGTAATTTTCGGGGGGAAGGTCAACTACTATCCTACGCCAGATCGGTTGAACTGGGCGATAGTAAAGTTGCTGGTTTCTAGATTGTTGCCATCGGCTCCGATCCAACTCGGAGTGCGTTATTAGGGGCGTCGAGGCTAACGTGGAGGAAGATTCTCACTCCAAGCTTAAAAGGGAGTAGGGTAGGTAGCATTCGGTTAACACCTGTAAGATCTGCCGACTCAAGCTGCAAGCAGGAGCAAGAAAATGCATGTATTTTATTTGGGATTGTAAGCGTAGTAATTATGTTGACGATCAGTTTGAGATGGTATATGAACGCTCCAAGATTTCGTCCCCCTACCCTCTCGGCTAAGTAGTGATCCGGCCTAGCACATTTTGCTAAGACTTTTCTCTGTCTCATCAAATTAATTATCGTCGACCGTCGAGATGAACACATGAACCCCATAACGGAGTTTCTAAAGTGGCTTTCTCCAACCAGCAAGCCCAAAGCAATAATTATTCAGTATGTCATGGGTACTCTTGCGGTCATAGCCATTCCCTCGTCTCTGTACCTAGCATTGTCGAACCCAGGCTATAGAACCTTGGTTTTGTTTGGATGGGCTATATTTCCCTCGATCTGGTTTTGGTATGAATACTTTTGTCTGTATCCCGTCATGCAGATTCATCTTGATGAGTTTAAGCACGGCCAATAACTTAGTCGAAACATCTGGACAGGGGTGCTTGCGGCACTAGTTGCGTTGGAAATAGGCAAGGGACAATAGAGTAGTCAGGCCTGTAACGTCTTACTCATCGCTTGCGGTAACGGCTGCCAATCTCCTCTCGCCTCGACCATGTTGCCGCTGTTTGGCGCGTTTGACGTAGTTTCAAAAAGGATGAGCCATATTCGCAAACAGGGCTGGCGAACAGAGCAGAAGAGCGATTGCGGGAAACATCTGGCTCTAGTGGTAGGTGCACTGCAGACGATGAGTAAATTTAGTCAAGTCGTTTGCTTTTGCAAGAGTGCAATAGTTGGAAAGCCAAGCTTAGGATTACGACATGACATCATCGTTATTTTATATGTTTAGGAACATCCTCCTCACCGAGGTTATGAGCATGGGGCTGGTTCTTTTTTTATTTCCTTTCCAAGGAGAAATCCAGGCTCAGCAAAATCGGTCGACAGTCAGTGTTGAAGAGGTTCGGCGCATCACCAGCCGTGCAGTTCACAAGAGTGCTCAGAGACAAGATCTTCTTATTGACCCGAGAATAACGGAGCAAATTTATGCAAACTCGATTTTGTACGTCGCAAATTTTTGTCTTGATCCTAAGGAAAACTGCGCCGGACTATTCTCAGACGATTCGTCATTGGACACTGTGGTCGACGAATATCTGAAAGACATGGTAGCCCTTCCATCAGGGAAGATCAGGTCCTTAGCCGACCGACTTGCTGGTGGAAGAATGGCTTCAACCGGTTGGGATCCTCAAGTTAGTCCCAATGCCGGACTTCTGCAGGTTCCAGAGAAGTTTAAGGGAAGCTCTATAGCTTTACGTTATGCTGTTGAGGATGTGCCATTAGGGGTTGCAGGAACGAGAATCCTAATGGCGCCTGGCCCTGTTGAACTGCTAATTACCGTTGGAGATAAGGTTCAAACTTATCTAATAAGAATCGAAAGACTAAAGACGGCGATGTTGCCGCATTCCGGAGAGGAGCCGGTTAATGGTCCCGGCGGAATTCTCCGCCCTGCATCGACGGCATACTGTTGGTCTGGTGGGCAGCCTCCTTATATCGGTCCCTTTGCATTGTTTAATCATGGTCGGATGACCATTGCTGAATCCGATGCGTCCCGCAATGCCAATGAAGCGGACTTTGTCCATCAAGCTGTAATCCCTATAAGTGTTGAATTGAGCGAAGGCATCGAATGCAAAAAGGATTGTGAGACAGCCCTAGCGTCACTATTCGCCGAATCCGTGGCCACATGGAACAGTGGTTGTCTCCGATGTGATCCCAATGCAATGGTGATGGTCACATCTATGGGAACCTTTTGGCTGGACTCCCGTATCGTCCAGAGATTAGGTAGTCTACCCGCAAATCCAGCAATTCGGTTAGGGCTTGACCAACCAGAGGAGGGTGAAAACGCAGACACCCCAGGTTCGCCGCTTGGAGGAAGTGGGCCAAGAATTCGAACCTATTTGGATATAAGTAAAGATAAGGAAACCATACAGCGATTATGTCAACTCCATAATGAGGCTGCTCCCTGGATTCAGGATGTAAAAGAACACCTTTGCTCTAATAGACAATCACATCAAAAGAAGTCATTGCATCCTGTTGTTATGCTCAAGAAGGAGATAACGGCCTGTGGAGCGCTAGCTGTCGCGTGTGGGCTGCCTCTCGAGCGAGTGGAGATTAATTTTTCAGCGTATCGATACGCACTTCCGACAAGCCCAGGACAGCCCGAGATTGTTATTGGGCAAAATGATACTGGAGAGATTTTGGAAATGCGTCAGGTAATAATGCACGAGGTCGGACATTGGTTTGGCCTACCCCATGCCGAGGTAGGTGGAGAAAATATGTTTCTAGATATCATGAGTGAAGTCTATGGGTCAGGTGAAGCTTGTGTTTCAGCGCACAGCCTCAGAATGGCCGCGAATGCGGCTGATCTTCGATGGAAATATAGAATTAAGGAGGGCGGCGGTGCTCTCTTAGGTCCTCGCCGCAACCCTTCTGGGCGCTAGCTTCACCAAAGTGATTTGAGCGATGGCATCTCAACGGATCTGACATCCCTCTCACAAGGGAATATCGTTTTTCCCTCCAAGTTGTATAATTTCAATCTTTAAACACACCCGCTTTTGCTTTCCAGTCCTTCCAACTGATTAGTTTGTTAGGTGGGAAAACGCTTAGAATTCTTTTTTCGCCACGTGCTTTCGCTTCTTTATTAGCCGACCATGGTCCTGAGCCGAAAACTCTAACTGCAAGCTTAAATTCTTTAATAGTGGCCTCGTCGGTTCCAGCATCGCGCATTGCGACGGCAAGAATTTCATCAGCAACTTCTCTCGTAGTTGTTTGAGACCAGTAGAGGTAGTCATGGACAATTGCTGCATACGCATACCTCCCAGTTGGAGGAAGCGCTCCCCAAAGGAAATTGGGAACACTGGCTAAATCGCAGGTGAATCCTTTGGGAACTTTTACGGCTGGGAGCTTGGAGTTTTTAGGCGGAGCCCATCTGAGATCCCGATCTATATACCAGAAATCGAAGTCAATAAATGGCATTAAAGAGGGAATTTGTACAAAGAGTGGAGCCACTCCTGCTTTCTCTTTAATCACATCCATTTCTGTCTGGATAGTCCTCTGTTGCGAATTTATATCATCCGCAGCTAGTGCCAGGAACTCACTCTTTGTTCTTTCGATAGGCGCACTCAATACTTCAGAATGTATTGCCCATGAAACAAAAGTTAAGAATATAGCCATATAGCTAATGAACTGCTTCGACATCCAAGCATTGAGCATTGAAATTCTCCTAGTCTCCTTTGTTTGGTTTGCCAAGATCAGGCTCTCGGGTATTATTCAAGGATCTAAGCTCCGCGTGGTCTTTACTTTCATAGGTATGATTTAACCATGTATCTCATTTTCAGAGACAATCTAGATTTCAGGAGCCAATCCGAAAGCGCCAGATCGACTTTCAAAAAGTCAATTATCTAATTAAGCCCTCGAGATGGAGAAGATTAACTTTGTCTAGATAATCTACTTGCGCACACACTTCTCAAGAGGTGCATTGACCTGCCAGCACTCAGGATTCCAAAAACGAAAACGTTCTGCCATTTCAGAATGGCTCTGAGGATTGGTGTCAGATTCCTGGATGCCCGCGCTATAGGTACGAAGTTTTATACGAGGCCTAACCATCTGGGGTGTCTCATGGATCGCTCGTAGGAAATTTTCGTAGCGACCAAGCGTCAAATGCCTCACGGTCTCTGGGGTGGTCAAGAATTGATCGAGCCACACAAGGAGCGAACCCCGGGGAGGCAAGTCCAGCATTCCATCCTGGATTTCCCCACGCTCCGCGATCGGATGAAGCATGAAATTGTAAAATTGAGTATTGGGATGAGTCTCCAAATAAGGGAGAATGCTGCCCTCGTAATCCGTGATGGTTGAGGCTGCTGCTAAGAAGATGATATTCGTGATGTTTAGGCCTGCTCCATCGAATCCCACTCTGGAGCCATAGTTTCGTATTAATTCGTTTATAACGATAGTCCCCATGCTATGGCCAACCAACACCACTTCCCATTCGTGGTCAGCGTCGTTCTTAACCTCACTTATAAACCGCTGCATAAAAATGGACAGGCCACCTGATGCAGGGATGTTGGCCAGTTGATTTTCTGCCGATGCTTGGTCGGTGATTGCTGATGAGATCATTTCTGCTTCGGAATGGAAAAGAAGATGTATCCGCCGTTTCATATTAATCCACGCACTTGTACCGAACGTGTCAAGAATGGGTGCTATGGCTAGCTTTGCGGGTAAAGTGACAAAGTAGGAGAGCCCTCGAAGATTCATTTCGCCACATCCTCGGCCGTCCTCGCCATGAGCAATTTGAAAGGTGTCCTTTGAGGGGTTTCGTAAGGGAGGCATATGAGGTTTGGGAGTGGCTTCTATTGTGAATGGGACGCAGTATGGAGGTTTTCGAAATTGTATCGTGTCCACGCAGCTCTTGAAATCCGGTCCAAGGTTATACCGACAGAGCAGTTCGGCGCTGACTTTATCGCTCAAGTCTGGTTCAAAATAATTTCTGAAATTTTCAACAGTCTGAAGATCGTTATGAATTTGGACGCCCCATGCCAAAGGAGCGCGAACCAAACTCCGCGTAAGATCGACCGGAAACATAACGAGAGACGAGGGAATGCCAGTATACCAAGACCATCGCTGTCCCTGCCGAATCCTGAATAAATGTTCAAAGTAACTGGACCACAATGATGAACTCCAGTTGACGAAGATAGGGTAATAGCCAGCCTCTTTTATTAAATCCACCCGCGTTTTTGAGTCTTCAAAAGAATCAACGAGTCGTTGTAGTGAGCCCACCTGTGTGTTCAATCCTCCATGGATGAACAGCATTACCCTTCGTTTACCCTCCCCGGAGGATCGCTTAATCTCCTGGAACATCCCTTCAAGATGAGCCTGATACTCAGCTGAGTCATACTGTCGGTACGACACCACCGGTGTATGCGTGTGTCCCATATTACCGCTGGGATCTACCGCCTTACCTTCTTCATCGTACATAACTACATGCTGCAACGGAACGTTCAATGATTTACAGCCGCTGGAGAAGGAAATCAATGAAAGAAGGACGAGTAGTAATACCTGTAAATGCATGATCACCTTATCTCCCTATATGGCGCTAATAGCTGTATTGCTGATATGTTTTTGGACGTGTCAACGTGGGTCTAACTACGTAACAAGCGTGTCGATACACCATTCTTAATGAACATGTCAATGCACATAGCTGATTGCGATCTAGATCCGCAGCGACACAGCAAAAATACAACCATTATCTCTTGCATATTTCATCATAGGCAAAAATGACTTCGGACGACCGGGACTCTTGTCAAACGTAGCTATTTAGACTACAAGACACGTAAAAATACACTGATGATCGCTCTTATCGGATGTATAAAAACTGGTCCACCAGGAGGTCATTATGTCTTGCCTGCCAAAGCGTACAGGCTCAGTCCGGAAGTGGTTGCGGTCAATGACCATCCTTCTTTGTATTGGAACAAGCGGTTGCTCTGCAGCTTTTTATGGGATCAAACCAGACCCGAATGACTTTCGAGAAGAAGGGCTTATTTTTTGTCGACAAATTCACAATGCCAGAGCTGACCAAAATGGCTGCGTGGAGTACGAATCCACAGTGCGGAGAGCGCGGGCTTTAGAAAATGCTTACTTGACGTTAGAGCGGGTTAACCGTTGGAGCATATTTGTGGGCACGACTATCGCATTGGGGAGTATTGGAGCGTTAACGGGACTATATGCATTCGGACATGCTGCTTCCGATGCAGCGAAGATCATCCCCATCGCGGGAACATTTGCAGGAAGTCTTATTGCCTACTTAAGCAATGACGCAAAAGCTGATGCATATGAAGATGCACGATATGAGGTCGGAAGAGCTCGTTCTGAAGCCGAAGCGGAAATTCTCCCTCCAAACATCACGGGGCGTTCGCCAGAGGCTTACAATAAAGCACAGTCTAATCTTAATCGAAAAATTTTCGAAATAGAAATGGACTTGGCGCAAAAAATAAGAGCTGGGCGGCTTTCATTGGAGGAACTCAAGAAGAAGTCCGTGGATTTGCAAGTAGAAAATAAACAACTCGTCTTCATTAGAACATATCATGTGGCAAAGGTTGAACTCACCAAACCAGCGGTGGCTGAACAGCCGGCAGTCCCTGCTGTGGCAGCCGACGGCAATAATCCCGAGGTGCCAGCAAAAGCGCCTATCGCTTCCAAGCTAGCCGAAGTGACCATTACGCTCAATCGAACGTTAACTCTTGAAGACGCAACATTACTTGCGACCAACGGGACGGTCCACCTTGACGACATCGAAGTGAAAATAAAAGGAACAGATATCCAGGGAGATGCAATTACAATTGCAGTGCCTAATTCCGTGAAAATGACGTCAGGAACATCTCACGCTTTGTATGTCAAGTTAGGGGCTCATGAATTGACCCCAGCAACAAGTTTCAGAGTCTCTTAATAAATATTAAGGATTTAGTCTCAGTGAAGGTTTTCACTCCAAATTCGTGTGCTAAATTTGTACTAAAAATTTTCAAAAAGTACTTCATTCACTAAAAACCGTGGAATCAATGGAAGCAACCTAACTTCTTGATTCGACGATAAAAACGGGGAAACCTTCGCAAAATCAAGCCGCTAGTAAAATTCCACTTGCCGAACTTTTAAGGCGAGGGTCCTGGGTTCGAATCCCAGCCGACTCACCACCTAACATCAAGACTTACAGGACATTCAAGTCTCGAAAATCTTCAAAAACAGCCCCTTGTGCTAGATTTGTGCTAACCCGCTCTGGTTGGCGCTCATCCAACATGTTCATACCCTCTCTCAACCTTTCCGGCGAATGGTGCGCATAGCGTTGCGTCATCGCTCGTCTTGTGGCCGAGAAGCCGTTGCTACAATCGACTCCCCGCTGGACGAGCCTGGTGGCGAACGTATGCCGCATATCGTGGAAACGAAAGTCTGGAATGGCAGCTCGATTGCGAGCCTCACAAAACTCTCGCCCCGAGTACCGCACCTGAAGCTCATTCCAAGCGGTGTCTTGAAGACCGGCCCGCGTGAACCTCCTGAAGTCGACTGTTTAGCCGCCAGGAGATCGAACACCTTGGTGTTCAATGGAATGGTCCGGCGCGTGCCGTTTTTGCTTTTCATCACGATCAGCGTGCCGCGAGCAAAATCCACGTCCTGCCATTGCAGATTCAGGATCTCGCCTTGGCGCATGCCGTATTGAGGGCAAAGACCATGATCTCTCTGAGCCAGGGAGATTAGCTGGTGCAGTTGTGACGAATGGCGTCCAGATGCCGAGTTGGGACTCGGCGATAGCCGAAGAACTGTGGGCAATTTTCAACCGATGGCTGGCTGGTTTGATAACAGTGCCGAGAACAACGATCAGCGACTGGGCTGTTACCCTTCAGCGGCGCAAAAGGGGCCATGCGTGCCTGCAATCTCACACGCCAAGGGGGCAGGGGGGAGCATCTGCGTCGGCTTCCGCGGGGGCTCATCCGGCATGCCCCGGTTCTCTTAACGAGTCCAGATCCTATTCTTAGGGTCTGGTGGATGCTTAAGAAGTTTGAGGGGATATCGTGTTGACATGCGGAACGCTACGCTATCCAGTCTCGCTGGATGATCAAGTCGTTTCGGCACAAGGGACTGCAAGCCTTTTTGAAACTGGCAGCAAGGCAGGCATTCAGCCACACCATGCGGCTCGGCTCGGACGGCAACTCGCCCGGCTTGACTTGGCTAAAGCGGCAGCGGATATGAATGTGCCGGGATGGGGGTTGCATGCATTGGCCGGCAATCTTGCGGGCCGGTATGCGGTCTCCGTGAGCGGGAATTGGCGGCTGACCTTTGGCTTCGATGGCGGGGATGCCGTACACATCGATTACCAAGATTATCACTAGGAGGAAGACGAAATGAGCCGAATGCATAATCCGCCGCACCCAGGCGAAACCTTGAGAGAGGATATTTTGCCTGCCTTGGGTTTGAACGTGACGCAAGCCGCGGCGCAACTGGGTGTGACCCGTGCCGCATTGTCGCGCGTGTTGAATGGCCGCGCGGCGATCTCTCCGGAAATGGCCCTGCGATTAGAAGGATGGCTTGGCGTGAAAAACGGAGGCCGTGCCGATGTGTGGGTGGCGCAGCAGGCCGCGTATGACCTGTGGCGAGCCCGCAAGGCTGGCGTGCCAAGAGTACGGCGGGCCGTATTGGTCAAAGCGTGAGACCGTTCTGCAAAAGAACTTGCACAGACGGGCGGGGGGCTGATGCCGCCGACGATAGCCGTTGCCAGAGGAACGGTATGTGATTCTCATTGGCTGGCTGGCGGGCCTTGGACGTATCCTCATGGCCGAGCACCCGGACTACAATTCCGAGGAGATAGTTGGGGCGTTGCCGGTTGAGAGCGGAAATTGAATGATCGTGCAAGCGATTGAAACGCCGTTGCTGGAATTGACTTCCACAGATTTTGCGAAGCCTACGCCACCCAAGGTTCTTAAGACAATCTATAGGACAACGGGTGGGCTTTTTCGAGTCCACCCTGGCCGTCATGTGAGTCGTTCGCCGTCCTGCCGGGCATGCGATGGCCGAGGAGGGCTCGTTACCTCGGGGTTCCTTCAGTGCGCAGTACGCAGTTTCATGGCGATATGTCCTGAGTATGGGAATGCAGTGCCTCGTTCGAACTCATTCTCGGCGAGCCTTGTGTTCGGACTTTCCGGTCGCCGTGGGGCGATGCAGAACATGTCCCCTCGCTGATCCCTCAGTTCTTGTGTCCACATCTGAGACACGTGCTTTTAGGGTTGAGGATGAGGCTTGAGAAGCGCAAGATGGAAGAAGGATCTTTCAGAGTTCGACCTGCCGGTTAAATCGTTTTACCGATTTTCCGCAACATCTTCGAAAGAGTACTCCCCACGGGGGAGCCACTGCGTAGCCAGTGGTGGCTATGCACAGGAAAGGAGTTTACATATCATGACGCAAGCACACGTGAATACATGGTGGACGAGGGGAGGGACAGTGGTCGTGTTGTGGGCGTCACTATTCACGGCTGGCTGTATGCATCATCCGGGGGGAATCGCGCCTTCCACGAAACCGCTCGCGCCCGGTGGGTATACGGAACTGGGCCAGGTGCGCGGGCAGGATTGCGTTTATCATCTCCTCGGCCTCATCCCGATTACGGGTGGAAATGAGACTCGAAATGCAGTGGCCGACGCGCTGCACACAAAGATTCTCGCCGACGCGCTCGTCGACGTCACGGTGGACGGGTATTATCAATACTTCATTCTCTTCTCACGGGCCTGCACGCAGGTGCACGGCATAGCGGTTGAGAGCAAGTAAATCGGCAAGGCGGGCAGACTCATTACAAGCTTTGCGATCGGCCGCAGATGGCTCACCATACTGCCGTTGGGCTAAATTCGACGGATCTGTACTCCCCAATAACTGGCCTTGCGGCGGCGGGAATATGCCCCGCCGCCGCAAGTGAAAAAAACATCGGTCGCCAGATTATTTTTCTTTTCGCTGCAATGTTGTCACGTGGCCTTGATCGTTTACGTAGGCCTTGACAAGATCGCCCTCCACGACTTTATCGAGCTTCGTGCTCTTGTCGACATGGACCCTGTGCTGCTTCCCGTCATCGTCCTTAATCGTGTAATACTCGCCGTCTAGTTTTAGCAGAGTTCCTGTGACAGCGTCTTTCGTGAGCCTTTCCTTGATCGAAGGACTCGCTTCCTTATCCTTCATCGGATCCGCGGCAAGGACCGGGCCGACGCTTAAACCGAATGCAATCATCACTGTGAGCAAGCCGATAGATGTCTTCATAGTGTCCTCCATGTGTGGGGCGTGACCAAGTTCTCTTTCTGCATCCCGAGTCAGCATACTGACTCGGGTGGCTGTCCGATACTGGGGATAGCCCTCATGGGCAGAAAGCTTGAAGCCTCTGGTCGGCCAAAGACAAATTGGCAAGGTAGGGTCTCGCTATAGATTTCCTAGGGAAACTCCCAGGTCGTCCAGCCTTGCATCTATGACACATGTATATGGTGCGGTCCGTGCTGAGGGTGTAGCCCTTCGAGTAAGGATGTTAGGGCCCAGTATCTCCGAGACTTTTTAGACAGAACAGAATGGAGAAGCAGGCAATGGCGAAGATTCGGCCGACGAAAGAACGATCTGGTATTCCACGATCTCGAACGGCTCTTTTGCAGAAAGCCGTCAAGACGTTGGCCATCGACATCGGGGCCACCCGCATCAAGGCTTCGACGCTGAATGAACTGGGGGAAATTGTCACGAAGCGCGTGTTTACCGACACCCCGCGTTCGGGTATGCCGGGCGCGGTGATGGATATTATTGCGAAACTGGCGGACGCACAACCGGAGTACGATCGTATCTCGGTGGGGTTCCCTGGCATTGTTCAAAATGGTGTCGTGCAAGCGGCGCCAAATTTGGCTCCCGAATGGAAACACTTCAACATCGGGAAAATTCTGGCAGCCAGATTACGCAAGCCTGTTCGGGTTGCCAATGATGCCGATGTCCAAGGCTTCGGCGCCATTTCAGGAGTGGGTGTGGAACTGGTCCTGACGCTCGGTACCGGGGTGGGATCAGCGCTTTTCCTCAACGGCCACTTAGTCCCGAACGTCGAAGTTGGGAAAGACAAATTGAGCAATGCGGAATTGAAGAAAGTGGGTAAAAGGAAGTGGAATAAGCGGCTTCAGAAACTCATTCGGAAGCTGGAAGCCATGTTTTATTATGATCGCCTCTATATCGGAGGTGGAAATTCGAAGGCTGTGTCTATCCCTGACATTCCTGCGAACGTCACGATCGTCTCCAATCTCAATGGCATGGCGGGAGGAGTTGCACTCTGGCGCGAATTGCAGCGTCCGGAATGACGTGACCTATACAGCTACTATAACGGAGGTTCCGATGTTTCTTAAATGGGCCGCCATATTCTTTGTGATTGCCATGGTGGCAGCGGCGTTTGGATTTACGGGCATCGCGGAGGGAGCCACGGAAGTGGCAAAGATTCTCTTCTATATTTTCCTGGCCATCTGTTTCACCTTCCTGGTCGCAGGTGTCGTCGTGGCGCGGAAGCTCACCTCCTAAGCCGCGCTCTGGGAAACAGTACGGCATCGCATGTCTGTTGCGATGCCCAATAGTAGTGCGCTTGGCTGCGGGGACGGGCCGCAGCGGCTGCACTTACGACCCCATCGACCCCATCGACCCTGTCACCGGTCGGCCATGGCCCGCGATGCCGAAGATTTTTCTTGGCCTCGCCATAGATGCGTCGACCCCTATGATTCATTTGCACCGCTGGTGGTGCGCTGCCACCACTGGAAACCAACCACCCCTGCACGCGCAACCTTCATCGAAGTCTAACCCGCTGATTTAACATTACCCTGGGCCATCATCCCCAGGCGTCGTCTTTGCATTACCGAGAGGGCGGAGCATGTGCACTCGCAAGGAGGGAGGGGCCCATGGGAATGGTCTGGCCGTTTGGATTGAGTACAGGCGACAAGGTTTGTCTGGGGCGGGTGCTGGTGGTGGACGATGAGGCACCGATTCGAAGTCTACTCCGTACCATGCTGGCACAGGCAGGGTACGATGTGGAGGAAGCCGAGGACGGGGGGAAGGCGGTCGACATCTTGAACAGCGGCGACAATCCACTGATGGTGGATGTCATTATTTGTGATATTCGGATGCCCCGCATCAACGGGCTGGAAGCGATTACGTATTTCCGTGCCCAATACCCGTCCTTGCCGGTGATCGTCTTGACCGGTTATCACGATGAGCAGCTGGCCTTCTCTCTTTTCAAACAAGGCGTCGTGGAACATATTGAGAAACCGGCCGAGCGGGAACGCATTCTCGCGTCCGTCGCACGAGCCATCGCCCAACGCCGGTTCAGCTTCTATCCTTGATGCGTCCCCCGTGATGTGTCAATAACGGCGGCGATGCAGACGTGCCAGGCAGAGACTGCGACTGGCCATGAGCGGTCGTGTCGCCAGTTGTTCTCCTGGTGTTCCGGTTTGATTTTCCATCGACAGCTTCTTAGAATCCTCCGACAAGCATCCGATCACTTGAGGAGGACCAGAAGTTATGTGCGACATCCTTGCCCGCTTGACTCACATCGCGTCGTGTCGTCCCCTGGTTGCCGCCATCTTGCTGGGTCTGCTGCTGACAGGCGTGCTCCCAGTTTCTCTTGAGGCGGCACGGGGAGGGGGAGGCAAGACGGAGGTACTGCCAGTGCAAAAAGCCGCTCCGGCTACGGTGTTTATTGAGACTCCAGGCACCGAGGCGGATTTACGACGTCAACTGCGGGCTAAAAATGCGGTGGTCGAACTCGGCGCATCAACCCCGAAAGTATTGTTCTCTCAAGCGCCGACCGGTGCCTACGGGTTCATCGTGCCAAAGTTGTTAGGTCTGGCCTTGGTCACACAGAGTCCGGACATCGGCATAGAACGCATCGCGTCTGCGGCGAACGCCTATGAGATTCATAAACTCGCTGATGGGAGCGGGATGCTGGTGGGATTTGTGGCACTCGATCTCATACCCAAGGTGACGCCCAGCCAACGCCCCAAAAACATCCGTCTGGCGCTCCATTCGAACCCGTCGGACAAGGCGACCCATATTGTCGCGGTGCCGCTGGTCAAACTGGTGGCCGACCGGATGCCGATTCGACTCGATCCGAAAAATCCCGACGGACCGGTCGTATTTGACATGGATCTGCAGGGTAGCACGAGTCGTGCGTCGACGCAGGGTGGCCAATAGTCGCGGCCTAGCAGTGGGCGATTACCTGTCCAGTGTACGAAGCGGCTATTCTGTGATCTTGATCGTGACGCTATCCGTGGCCGTATCTGCCTCCTTGTGGTCTGGATCGGCGATCTTGACCGTGATGGTGTGCTCGCCCTTTGGCACATGAGCAAAGGTGCCCTTGAACCCCTTTTGGTACGCGCCATCCAAATAGACGTGCGCATGATTGCCCTTGGGTGCATTCAAGATTTCGTACGAGATGTCGAACGTGTCCGTCACCGTTTCGCCATTGTGAGGGGAGAGAATGCTGATGGTGGTCATGCCGTCCATGGCACGTCCTGAACTCACGCCCATTGTGGCACCCATGATCAGGATACAGGCAGGAGGTAGAAACACACGAGTCATGGAAGCCTCCTATGACGAATGATGCCCGGGATGGATATCCTCGAATTGTCGTTGTTGTGGATTCGGTTCGGGCTGCTTCCTTGCCCGTTGTCGCATGGTCTGTTGCCAGGTCGCGGAGAGGAATGGGCATAGGCTCAAGCGTTCTGCGGCGGCTCGGTCGTTCCGTTCCTGGTGCATAATTCTATTGGCGGCTGCGACCGTCCATTCGGGGCAGGGACGGTCGATGAGTTGTAGCAATTGAGGAGCCTCGACGTGTCCTTCCCGCAGGACCCGAAAGTACCAGCCCGTGAAGCCCGTCCGTTCCACATGAACTGCCAGATCCTGGATATGCCAACGGCGTGCCAGCTTCCAGCAAGGCTGCCGCGGCTGCGAAATTTGTACGACCGCCGTGCCGACTGAAAACACATCACCGATGCAGACATCCGCTTCGGTCAGCAGTTCCACCGTAAAATTTTCTCCAAATGCGCCACCCCGAAGCTGATCGGGCGGCAAGATCGTTTGCCAATAGGGCCAATGTTCAGCCGAATAGGCGCAGACCGCTTTGTCGACACCTCCATGGTGGGCAAGATCTGCCTGGCCGTCTCCTTGCAGATTGGTCCGTCCGAGCCACCTGGGCCCACTCACCGGTAGTTTGAATATCGCAGTCGTCCAGGGTGGCGGCGTCGGATCGGTGGCAGTGACGGGGTTCTCTGACTGAGGAAGGCCGGCTTGAATGGACTGTATACGACCGGTCGTCATACTCGATACCCCGTCTCGACACTTGTGCCGCAGCTCATGCCCGCGCTTCTTGCGAATCAACCTAGTGTCTTGCCGGGGGACGCGTCCAAGCGTTTGTTCTGATTAGATTGATCACTTCCATTTATGATAGGTAGGCGCCATGGAATTCCGCCATCTTCGATATTTTCTCGCTGTCGCCGACGCGCTACATTTTACGAAGGCTGCTGAGGGGCTGCCGGTGTCCCAGCCGGCCTTGTCCGCGCAAGTCAAACAATTGGAGCAGGAAGTGGGAGTGCCGTTGTTCGACCGTGTGGGGCGCTCGGTTCAATTGACGCGGGCGGGAGCGATCTTTCGCGAGCACGCCCGACGGGCGCTACGGGAGATGGAATTGGCTCAGCTGGCGATTGCCGAAGCGGAAGGCCTCCAGCGTGGGACTCTCACGGTCGGCGTGGTTCAAACGGTAAACGCCTATCTGATCCCCGAGATCGTGACGCGTTTCTCAACCCTCCACCCGCAGGTCGGGCTGAAACTTGACGAACTGTCCGGTCCCGACATCGAAGCCGGCGTGAGGGGCGGTCTATTAGATGTGGGTATTGGGTTCTTACCGGTGAGCTCCGATCGCATCGAGAGTCAGCCGCTGTTCGAGGAAGACTTTGTCCTCATTACCTCGCCCGGTCATCGTTTTGCCCAGCGTCGGCATCTGTCCCTCTCGTCATTAACGGACGAGTCCTTGATTCTCCTGCCCAGTATCTTCTGTACACGCCGGTTGTTGAATGCGAGTTTCGAGCAGGCCGGCATCCAGCCTAAGATTATCGTGGAAATGAACTCCATTGAAGGTATTCTGGCCACCGTTCGAACCAGCCAATTGGCAACGATCCTCCCGCGGTTGTCCTTGGGGCTCGATCGTCATCCCGCGCTCCGAGGCATTACGCTGAAAAATCCGACGCCGCGCCGGGGTATCGGCCTCTTGTGGAAAAAGGGAGGCTATCGAAGCGGTGCCGTGCGTGCGCTGGCCGATCAGGTGAAAACCGTCGTGAAGGAGTACTGGCGGTAAAGACTGTTCCCGGCCAGTTGTCGTACCCCGCGGGATTGTGTCAAACGCACATACCAGTTTCTTGACGAACTCATGAGCGGGGCTGCGCTTCTCAGACGTAGCTGCCTGCATAGGCTGCCTTGTTAGGCGTCCGACCTTCCTCGGCACCTCACCATGATGACCAGACACTGTGTGTAATTTTCTTCCCGCTGCCCAGTCTTTTTTTCAGGACTGTAACCTTTGGCCTCCCTGCGGCGACTTGAAGGGTGATAGGAACCTCAACTCCTGTGGTCGTGAAGACAGATAGGGTATGATGCGGAGGGGCACAATGGGCCGGCAACGGGAATCAGCATCACAGGAGCGCAGGGACTCGTGTCCGATGATACGGAGATTATCGAACGGGTCTTGCGTGGCGAAATCGAACGGTTTGCGGACTTGATTGCCCGGCACCGGCAGCACGTGCTCAAAATTGTGAGCGGCCACGTCCCTGCGGACCAAGCCGCCGAGGTGGCGCATGACGTCTTCGTCCGAGCCTATCGTAGTTTGCCGCGGTTCTCGCAGCAGGTTCCTTTCGAGCATTGGTTGTCTCGGCTCGCGGTCCGAACCTGTTACGATTTTTGGCGAGCGCGCCGTCGGGCGGATATTCCCGTAAGTATGCTGACGGCGGATCAGGCAGGATGGCTCGATCGGGCGCTGGCCGGAGAATCGGATGCCCGATTTCATGAACAAACCGATCAGCGAGAATCGCAAGAGGTGCTGGACTGGGCGCTTGCGCAGCTGTCGCCAGAAAACCGTCTGGTCTTGACCCTGGTGTATCTCGAAAGTCGTTCCGTTCGTGAGGCGGCCGACTTATTGGGCTGGAGTATGGTCAATGTGAAGGTGCGGTGTCATCGGGCCAGGCAGAAGCTTCGAACGTTGTTTCTTCAAGAATGGGAGCGACAGCACCATGACCGAACGTCGTAAGCCCCCCAGAGAACAAGTGGAGCGCCTCCTCGCGCAGGCGCACGGTACACGGCAAGCGGTTGCCGTGGGAGAGGACTGGGTTCATGGAGTGATGCGGGTGGTTCGGCAGGACGTCGCTGCACATCCCTATTTCTCCATGCTCGCCTGGGCTGAGCCGTTGGTGTGGCGGGCCGCGACAGGTGCGGCTTTGGTGGCCGTTGTATTCGCCGGTTCCGTGGTGGCCTATGCGAGCCGGCAACCGGAGCCGGTCACGGCTGTCTGGCTGGAAGAATTCGATGCAGGACCGCCGCTTATCGCAGACTAGTCCGATCGCAGAGTAGGAGCCTTTAGATATGTCACGCACCACCCTCTGGTTTGGGCTCGTGGTACTGTTTCTGGCCGGAATCCTGACGGGAGTCGTCGGGACGTCGCTCTATTATCAATATGAGGACGAGCATCGGTGGGATCGAGGACCGGCGGGACGGCAGGAGCGGATCATGAAACGGCTGACGCAGGAACTGTCGTTGGCTTCGTCTCAACAAGCGGAGATTGAACCGATCGTCAAGCGGGCGCATCTAGAAATTTTGCGTGTGCGAGTCCAGCATCAGCCCGACATCGATCGGATTCTCGGTCTGGGCATGGACGAACTCAAGACGAAGTTATCGCCGGAACAGCAGGCGAAGCTGGACCGGTTGCATGCTCAGCTTCAACAGCGCTGGCAATTGACGCGCGATTATTTGCAGCAGGCGCAGGATTCCATAGGACGGAAGGAATAGTCGTTATGGCTGAGTCGATATCATTCGCCACCACGGTGAAGCGGTGGCCCATCGGATTGGCCGCGGCCTGTCTGCCCGCGGTGGGGACCTTTGCACCGATGACCAGATC
>CAZBNV010000003.1:0-136446 GCA_964493335.1 uncultured Nitrospira sp. | reverse complement strand
GGCGGCAGTTCGTTCCGCAGCCGGCTCGTCAATGATGTGCGCACGAAACGCGGGCTGGCCTACTCCGTGGGACGCGGCCTCCGCGCGAGCGTGTACGATCAGGGCGTATGGCTCATGCGCGCCGAAACCAAACTCTCCTCGACTCAGGAGGTTGTGAATCGCTTCGTAGCGAACATGGAGCGGATGCGGAATGAGCCCGTGACCGATCTTGAGCTGGAGGAAGCCAAGGAAGCCTATGTGAACTCGTTTGTCTTTTCGTTCACTAGCGCCTCGAGCATCGTGAGCCGCCTGATGGATCTCGAATATGACGGGCTGCCGAAAGATTGGCTGCAGCAGATTCGCGACAAGGTGATGAAGCTGACGAAAGAGGATATTCAGCGGGCGGCGAAGGCCCATTTCAATCCCGATCGATTGCGGATTTTGGCTGTCGGGTCCGGCGAGGCCCTGTCGAAGGTACTCGCGGGTTTTGGAGACGTGAAGGAAATTACGCTGGTGCCGGAGAGTTGAGGAGGGAGAGCCGACAGGTCGGGGCGTTTCTTTGCTCGCGCAACGCGCGGTCTCTGAAGACCCGTCCGCGGTATTTGTGCGGCTATCAACGCAGGCTTTTTATGGTGTTAACTTTTGGTGTGTATGCCACTTGAAGACGAATTCAGCGACATCATCAAGAAGGCCCGGACGGGGCAGCAGCGGTCGGTCGCCGATGTGGCCCGCGCGAGCAGCTTACCGGAAGTCGAACTGACTGAGCTGGAGCGCGGCCAGGCCCCGCATGGCCGGGAGCAGGTGCAGGCGGTGGCTCGCGCGCTTGGCCTGAAAGAGGAGCCTCTCGCACAAGTCGCTCAGGGCTGGGTTCCTCATGCTCTGCCCCTGTCGATGGCACATGTGGAAACCGTCCTGGGCTCGATCGGCGGGTATGAGGTCAAAGGGTATGTTGTCCATGATCGAGGCGAGGCCATCCTGATCGATACGGCCTACAACCCCGCCGCGATGCTGGACCTTCTGGCGCGGCGCAATCTCCGGCTGCGTGCGATTTGCCTGACTCACGGCCACTCTGACCATGCCGAGGGCATCGAACGCATTCTGAAAGCCGGTGCTGTGCCGGTGTATCTTGGTCCTGACGATCTCGACCTCCTCAGTTGGTGTCCTGCGCAGGATATACAGACCGCGCCAAGGGACGGCGGGACGCTACAGGTCGGCGGGCTGACGGTACGGTTCATGACGACCCCTGGTCATACGCCCGGCGGAGTCTGTTACCGGGTGGAACAGGCGGACGCACCGATCTGTTTCGTGGGCGACACGCTGTTTGCCGGTTCGATCGGCCGTTCGAATCCTGCCGGGCTCTACCAGACCCATCTCGAATCCGTCCGTGGGCGCGTGCTGACACTGCCCGCTGATACACTGCTCTTTCCTGGCCATGGGCCTGCTACTACGGTTCGAGAAGAACTGCTCCACAATCCGTTCGCCGCGTAACATGGGAGGGGCTCCATGCACCGTGACGAGTCAGGGCTGAATCGGTCTTCAGGGGACCTTATTCCTGCTTCGTCCGATGACAGCGGAGAGGACGAGTGAGTCGATGAAGAACGGCCGTTTTTCTCCAGTGTGATCCTGCCTGGGCTCCTGTTTTTACTGACGGTGTGTACCGTGCTCTGGGCCGGCGCCTACCAAACCAATACGAATCCCCTGGTCGGTCCCTGGAACTTTCTTGTCGAGGATCCGCTCGCCATATGGCGCGGGGTTCCGTTTGCCGCAACCCTCCTCGGCATTCTGGTGACGCACGAACTCGGTCACTACGTACTTTCGCGCGTCCATGGTGTGCCGACTTCGCTCCCGTTGTTCGTGCCGGGCCTGCCGCATTTCGTCGGCACGTTCGGCGCCATCATCCGTATGCGGGCGCCCCTGACGGACCGTCGAGCATTGTTCGATATCGGAGTGGCCGGCCCGATTGCCGGATTCGTGGTCGCGGTAATCGCGCTGGTGATCGGCCTCCGGCTCTCGACGGTTGTTCCGATTCAAACCAGCTACGGTCTTCATCTGGGAGAACCGTTGCTGTTGCAGTTTGTCTCATGGCTGGTCATTGGTCCGCTTTCCCCCACGGCGGATGTGGTGCTTCACCCGATCGGTTTTGCCGCCTGGTTCGGGCTCTTCATCACCTCGCTCAACCTGCTGCCGATCGGCCAACTCGACGGCGGCCACGTCGCGTACGCGTTGTGGGGCGCGAGGCAACGGAGTGTGGCGGTCGCTCTCATGCCGGTCCTCATGGTATTTGGCTGGCTGGGGTGGAAGGGCTGGTTCTTGTGGGTGGGGTTGGTCGGGATCATGGGATTGGCGCATCCGCCGGTGCTGAATCCCGACCGCGAATTGGGTGGCGCTCGCCTTCTGGTTGGATGGATTGCGTTGGCCATCTTCGCCATGACGTTCTCCTGGGAACCATTTGTGCTCCGCTGACCGATGCATTGTCCAAAATGCGGATGGGAGCAGAGCGGTGGTCGCGTTGAGTGTGACCGTTGCGGCATTATCTTCTCGAAATATATGGCCAGGGCAGAACGTGCGGCCGCGAGGATTCGCCACCCACCGGCCCGCGAATCCCTCTGGCTGCCCCTGACTAAGGACTGGCTTCTCACGGTGGAAGAAGCGGTCAATCCCTTCTATTTCGCGGGGCGACTGTTGCTCTTTGCCGCGTTGGTTCTGTGGGCCTGGAAGTTCATCACGACCCCCCTCGATACGAACTACACAGGCGAATCGTTTTTGCATCTGGTCAACCTGCCGTTCCATGAAGCAGGTCATCTGCTGTTCATGCCGTTCGGGCGGTTCATGACCATCCTGGGCGGCAGTCTCGGGCAGATCCTCATGCCGCTCGTCTGTCTGGTCACATTTGTGTTGAAGACTCGCGATCCATTCGGCGGGTCGGTTGCGCTTTGGTGGATGGCCGAAAACTTCATGGACGTGGCGCCGTATATCAACGATGCCCGCGCGATGGAACTGATACTGCTCGGCGGGTTCACCGGACAGGAGGTTGATGCGCACGACTGGAACAATCTCCTCACCATGCTCGGCTGGCTGCCGCATGACCATCGTCTGGCGCACCTGTCGTATGGCATCGGGACGGGGTTGATGCTGCTCGCGCTGTTCTGGGGCGGGATGCTCCTGCATCGACAATATCGACGGCTGGACTGGTAGCCTCTCTCGCTTCACCGGGCCCATCCTTGAAAAGACCCGACACACCTCTTACACTGCTGGGCGATGAACGCTTTGTCCAACCCCCTTCGATTCGTTGCCGGCTCAGTCTTTCTCTGTGCCGTCATCGTGCTGGGTCAGACCCATGCTGATGAGGGCGCGTCGCGTTTCGTGCAGCTCTTGAATGGTGAGGCGGTGAAAGATGCCGTGAGCGGCCTAGTCTGGGAGCGGGAACCGGATTACATCTTCGATGTGTGGGACCGTTCGATCAGACGATGCGCCACGAAAAACGTCGGCGGCCGGCAAGGTTGGCGCGCCCCGAGCATCGATGAAATCAAAACGTTAGTCGATCTCGATCAACAGGACCCTTCGCTGCCGGCGGGGCATCCCTTTCGCAATATCAAATCCGGCATCTACTGGACCTCCACCGCTCATCCTACCGATGACATCGTGGCCTGGCAGCTGAGCTTCTTGTCGGGCCAGCCAGTGACCGATCAAAAATCCGGCATGCGTCGTATGTGGTGCGTGTTGGGGGATCCGAATCAGTAAGCCTTCACGATCCTCAACTGTCGCTCATCTCCTACGCGCCGCGTGATCCGACGAATTCACCGGGTGTCCGTGAGACGCCTGTGCTGTGCTTTGGTGATCGATCCATGTCCTCAAGTTGCGCAGATCGAAAGAAGATGTTACATGGAAAGGTGAGACGACTCATTCCAAACGTACTTTGACAAATGCAAGAGCTGACGTGTCTCTTGAGTCATCGGTGAGCATTGCGATGCTGCGCGCGAGCATAGGGTAGCGTCGTGATGACCACCCTTCTGACTGTTCTCGTAGCCTGTTACCTCCTCGGGGGGCTGTTACCCCTCTGCGTACCGGGGCGTCCCCGCCTGCAAAACCTTCTGGCCCACGGCTGCGCCAGCGGCGCCGGCGTCGTGGGAATCGTCTTGGGGTTTGCAGGTCTCGTCGCCGCCGAGCCTTTGACCGTTTCATTGGCGTCCAACATTCCGCACCTCACCTTTGCGTTTCGCCTGGATCCCCTGGCGGCCTTCTTCGTCCTGACCATCTCGCTGGTCGGCCTGGCCGCGTCGATTTATGCGCTGGGCTACGTAGGCGAGTTCTCCGATCAAATCTCCCTCACGTTGCTGGGTTCCCTCCTGAACGGGTTTTTGCTCTCCATGACCCTCGTGGTTCTGGCCGACAACGGCTTCTTCTTCCTGATCCTGTGGGAAGTGATGTCCCTCCTTTCCTATGTGCTGGTTGTGACCGAGCACGAGAAGCCTGGTGTGCGCGAGGCAGGGTTGTTCTATCTGATCATGACGCATGTCGGGACCGCGTTCATCATCCTCACGTTCTTGATCTTTTTCCAAGACACGGGCTCATTTGCATTCGCAGCGTTTCGCCATCCCGACCAACAACTCCCCGAAGGCCTGCGGTCGATCGCCTTCTTCACGGCGTTGATCGGATTCGGCGCGAAGGCCGGCATTGTCCCGCTGCACGTGTGGCTGCCTTATGCGCATCCGGCTGCCCCGTCTCACGTGTCGGCATTGATGTCAGGGGTCATGATCAAGACGGCCATCTATGGGTTGATCCGAGTGTACTTCGATTTCCTGGGTGGAGAATTTCCCTGGTGGTGGGGGTTCACGGTGCTCGTAATCGGGGCGGTGTCCGCGCTCCTGGGTGTCATGTATGCGCTGATGGAGCACGACTTGAAGAGCCTGCTTGCCTATCACAGTGTGGAAAACATCGGCATCATCCTCCTGGGTATTGGCGCGGGGATGATCTTCCATACCTATGGTTTGCACGAACTGGCGGCGCTCGGCTTGCTGGCCGGTCTCTACCACACCATCAATCACGCGGCGTTTAAGGCGCTGCTCTTCCTGGGCGCCGGGGCGTTGCAGTTCGCCACGCATACGAGAAACATTGAGGAGTATGGCGGCTTGCTCCGGCGCATGCCCTGGACTGGAGCCTTTTTTCTGATCGGGGCGGTGTCCATCGCCGCGCTGCCGCCCACCAACGGATTCGTGAGCGAGTGGCTGGTCTTTCAAAGTCTGTTTCTCAGCTTTCAGCTGCCAACTTTGTTTCTCAAGCTGATGTTGCCGATTGCTGCCGCGATGTTGGCCCTGACTGGCGCACTGGCGCTGGCTTGTTTCGCGAAGGCCTTCGGCATGTCGTTTCTGGCCCTGCCGCGTAGCACGCATGCCCGCCACGCGACGGAAGTGCCGTTGTCGATGCGGATTGGAATGGGCCTCTTGGCCGGGGTCTGTATCGTCCTTGGGCTGGGGCCTATGCTGGTGGTTCCGTTGTTAGACCGGATCACGGCTCCACTGACGGGCGTGGCGATCAGCTCGCAAGTGTTGGCTCTCGACGGCTGGGTCGTGGCGCCGGTGACGGTGGAATTTTCAAGCATCTCGACGCCGGTGCTGGCCATGCTCCTGGTTGGGGCGGGGGCCTTGGGGCTGCTGATTGCCAGACTGTGCGGAACGGGCCTGCGCGCGCGCTACTACAAGACGTGGGGTTGCGGGCTGAATCTCACGCCTCGGATGGAATACACCGCGACCGGCTTCGCGCAACCGATTAAGCAGGTGTTCGAGACCATCTATCAGCCGACGGTTAAGTTGGAGACGGAGTTTCTGGAGCAGTCGAAGTATTTCATCAAACACCAGCGGTTCGAGTTCCACATCGAGCCGCTCTTCGAGAAATATCTGTATAGGCCGGTCGTGACATTTCTGCTGGCGACGGCCGACCGGCTGCGCATCATTCAGGCCGGCAGTCTCCATCTGTATCTCACGTATATTTTTGTGACGCTGGTGCTGTTGTTGTTATGGGCCGGGTAGAGACAAGCGACGAATTGGGTACGGGCTGTGCCGAGTTGTTCGATCGCTGAATCATGAGGAACATGCAGTCGGTCATGCAAGTATTGTTGGTCGCCGTTCAGCTCGGTCTGTTGCTGGCCCTCTCTCCGTTCGTCGTCGGCCTGATTCGAAAGGTCAAGGCACGTCTGCAATGCCGGCAAGGGGCAAGCCTCTTTCAGCCCTATGCCGACCTGGCCAAATTATTCCGGAAACAGCCGGTGATCTCTTCGACGACCTCCTGGATCTTTACGGCGGCTCCCTACATTGTCTTCGCCTCGACGGTGGCAGCCGGATTGCTGATGCCGGTGTTTGTCTCTCACACGCCGCTCAATTTTGCCGGGAACATCATCGCACTCGTCTATCTCCTGGCGTTGGGAACCTTTTTCCTGATCCTGGCTGGGCTCGACGCGGGATCGGCTTTCGGTGGTATGGGCAGTAGCCGCGAAGCGATCATCGCGACGCTGGCTGAACCAGCCATGATGTTGTCCATCCTCGCCATTGCGCTGACGGCCGGTTCCACGAACTTGAGCACCATCGTTCACCAGACCGCGTTGATGGAAGGGGTCGTCATGGCTCCGCCGGCACATTTAATGGCCTTCGCCGCCTTATTCATCGTGACGCTTGCGGAGACCGGCCGTGTGCCGGTGGATAACCCTGCGACGCACCTTGAGCTGACGATGATCCACGAAGCCATGCTGCTCGAGTACTCAGGCCGGTACCTGGCGTTAATGGAATGGGCCGCGGGGATTAAATTGCTGGTGTTTCTGACGTTGCTCGTGAACGTGTTCGCGCCTTGGGGGATTGCCACAAGCCTGACTCCTGCAGCCATTGCAGTCGGCCTCCTGGTGTATCTGGCGAAGGTGGCAGGGCTCGCCGTCATCATCGGCGTCATCGAATCGATGTTCGCCAAGTTGCGGTTGTTTCGAGTGCCGGAATTGTTAGGCGCGGCCTTCATCCTGTCGCTGCTCGCGCTGGTATTCTTCTATACGTTGAAGGGGTAATGTGGTGCCGGTTTCGACGCATCTCGGTTCGCAACTTGTGGACCTCTGCTCGGTCCTGCTGCTGCTCTGTTGTTTTGCCATCGTGGCGCAGCGTCGGCTTTCTGCCTGTGTGGATCTGTTTGCGCTGCAGTCCGCCTTTCTTGCGGCGACGGCTGCGCTCGTGGCGTTTCTCACCGGACACCGGCACATCTACTTCGCGGCGGCCCTGACCGTCGTGATCAAAGTGATCGTGCTGCCCCGCATTCTGCGCAAGGTCATCGAGCGGCTCAATGTGTCCCGAGAGCTCGGGATGAATGTCAACATTCCGGCTGGCCTGTTGATCTGCGGGGCGTTGGTGATCATCGCCTTTTTCATCACGCAGCCCATCATTCCGCTCGGATATCTCCTCACGCGGGATTCTCTGGCTATCGCCCTCGCGATCATCTTGATCGGATTTTTCACCATGATCGCTCGTCAAAAAGCGATCACGCAAATGGTCGGGTTCCTGGTCATGGAGAACGGCGTGTTCTTAGGGGCCACCGCGGCAGCGTACGGCATGCCGTTGATCGTCGAATTAGGCGTGTTTTTCGATGTGCTGGTGGCGGGGTTGATCGTCGGGATTTACACGCATCGGCTTCAGGATGCGTTCGATAGCGTGGATACCAGCACGCTGACGGTGCTGAAGGAATGAGACCTGTTATGACGAACATGCCGCGAGTAGGTCACGCATGTGGGCGGTAATCGTCTTGCTGACAGGGCCGGTGGTCGCGGGTCTGCTCAGCCTGGTGATCCACCGTGCTTGCGTCCTGCACGTCGTGAATTTTGTGACCATGTTGGCGCTGGCCGTTGCGGAGACGGCCTTAACCAGGCAGGTATTGGCAGAAGGATCGGTCACGACATTGGGAGCGTTCGTCTATGTGGATGCGCTGTCGGATTTCATCCTGGTCATTATCACGGCCATCGGATTGTCCTGCTCGCTCTACATGTGGTCGTATATGGATGATCAGGTCGCTCGAGGGGTCATCGCGCCGAAGCGCTTAAGCCTGTTCTTTTTTCTCTTCCATATGTTCCTCTTCGCGATGGTGGCGGCGACGCTGGCGAATAGTTTGGGGGTGCAGTGGGTGGCGTTGGAGGGGACGACGCTGGCGACGACGTTTTTGATCGCGTTCTTTAGAAAACGAGAATCGCTCGAAGCAGGCTGGAAATACTTGATCCTCTGTTCGGTAGGCATTGCCCTCGCGCTCTTTGGGGTGGTGCTCACCTATTACTCATCCGTACGAGTGCTCGGCGATGCGAGTTCAGCCCTGAATATGACGGAGCTGATCGGCGTGGCGAATCAATTGGATCCCAACGTCCTCAAGCTGGCATTTATTTTCATTCTGGTTGGATATGGCACGAAAGTCGGACTGGTTCCCATGCACACTTGGTTGCCCGATGCCTACAGCGAGGCGCCGGCGCCGATTGCGGCGATGTTGGCCGGGGTGCTGGAGACGGTCGCGGTCTACACGCTGTTGCGCAGCAAGTCCCTGGTGGACCAGGCACTGCCTCCTGAATTCAGCGGCAATTTGCTCCTCACGTTTGGACTGCTCTCATTCATCGTGGCGTCCCTGTTCATCCTCGTTCAGCACAACTACAAGCGGCTGTTTGCCTATTCAAGTATCGAACATATGGGATTGGCCATGATCGGCTTCGGGGTTGGCGGGCTTGTCGGCACCTTCGGTGGCCTTTTCCACCTCCTCAATCACGCCCTGGCCAAGGCGCTGGCGTTTTTTGTGGCCGGCAATATTCACCGGAGATTTGAGACGCTGGAGATCGACGGAGTGCGAGGGCTCGCCCGTGCGCAGCCAATTACCGCTGTGGCGATTCTCGTGGCCGGTTGCGCGCTGGTCGGATTGCCGCCATTCTCGCCGTTCGTCAGCGAGCTCCTGGTGGTGTCGGCAGTGGCTGCGCAGGACTTTGCGTCCGATACGGTGCATGTCGGGCGGTTTATGACGATGACGATCTCGGATGAGATGCGCAGCCTTGGCATCGTCACGGTGTTTCTGTTCTTCGGCGTCGTCTTGTTCGGTGGGTTTATGTTTCGCGTGGGGGCGATGGTCTGGGGCACTCCCCCGGCCGGTATTGCGCAGGGAGAGTCGTGGACCGTCGGCCATGTGCCACTGATGATCATCATCGTCGCGTTGTTGGGGCTTGGATTTGTTCTTCCTGAACCGATTCAGACGTTGCTGACCAGGGCCGTCAACGTGATTGTGGTGAGGTGATCGTATGATCGACGCACGTCCGGCGGTCGAGCAGGTGCAAGCGGCGTTTACGCAGGCCATTACGGAGGTGTGCGCCGTTCACGGCATCCCGATGCTCCGGCTGAAGAAGCAGGATCTGCCGACGGTCGCCCATTTTCTGCACACGCACCCGAGTCTACGAGGGTCGCTGTCGCTGCTCTGGGCCATCGACCATCGACCTCGCGAGGCGCGCTTCGAACTCTGCTATCTCTTCACGTTGGCAGAACACAAAGACTGGCTGCTGCTCGCGACGGATCTCCATGGAGCTGAGCGAGAGTTTCCGTCGATCACTCCGCATCTCCATGCGGCAAAATGGTACGAACGGGAGATTCGGGATCTGTTCGGGCTGATTCCGGTCGGCCATCCGGATATGCGTCGGCTTGTTCGCCATGAACATTGGCCGAAAGGCTCCCACCCGCTCAAAAAAGACTTTCCTTGGGATAGGGTTTTGGGGCGGGTTCAAGGGCAGTATGCCTTTCGAAAAATTCAGGGCGAGGGTGTCTTTGAAGTTCCCGTCGGACCGATTCATGCGGGCATCATCGAGCCGGGCCACTTCCGATTCTCGGTCGCCGGTGAGCCGATCATGCAGCTTGAAGTGCGCCATTTTTGGAAACATCGTGGCGTGGAAAAACTGTTCGAGCAACAGCAGCTGACCGATGCAGTGCCCTTGTCCGAGCGCGTGTCCGGCGATACGAGCATCGGCCATAGTCTGGCCTATTGCCAGGCCGTCGAGACGTTGCTGGGCATGGAGGTGCCGACTCGCGCTCGTTATCTACGGAGTCTCGTTCTGGAACTCGAGCGGCTGCACAATCACATCGGTGACGTCGGGGCCATTTGCAACGACACCGCCTATGCCCTCGCTCATGCCCACTGCGGGCGGATGAAAGAGCAGCTCATGCAGCTCAATGACCGTCTGACCGGATCGCGCTTCCTTCGGGGTGTCAATTGCGTGGGTGGGGTGGCGCTCGACGTGACCGCCCTGCAACTCACGCAGGTGGTAACGGAACTGGATGTGCTGGAGCGAGACTTCACCGCCATCGAGAAGATTCTGTTCGCGAACGCCTCCCTCACGGAACGACTGGAGAATACGGGCATCCTCACGGAGCGTATTGCCTGGGACCATGCCGTGATCGGCGTCGTCGGCCGCGCCTCGGGGATAGACAGAGATATTCGCCGCGATCGACCCTTCGCGGCCTATGATGAACTCCAGCCGAAGGTGATCCTCTATCGCTATGGTGATGTGCGCGCCAGGATGCGGGTGCGATTGGATGAGGTGCATGAGTCGATCCGACTGATTCGCGAGATCCACCGGCGCCTGCCAGAGGGGCCGCTTACCGCGCGGCCAGTGCATCAGCCGGCCCCAGGCGAGTGGACGATTTCGGCTGTCGAAGCTTGGCGTGGCGAGATTCTCTATATGGTCATGGCAGGGGAAGAGGGGCGGATTCACCGCTGCAAAGTTCGCGACCCATCCTTCGTCAATTGGCCGGCGATTCAATGGGCGGCCCTTGGCAACATCGTACCTGATTTTCCTCTGATCAATAAGAGCTTTAATCTGTCTTATGCGGGGAACGACCTCTGACCCACTGACGCGGCACTCACTCGCCGGTCACCTTCGACGGAGGAATCATGTTTCGAATCATCAAAAAAAGTCTCAAGACTGGCGTCGTGACGGGACGACATCCGGACGGGAGCGCGCCACGCGAGCCGGTCGGTCAGGAGGCCATCGAAAAGGCCAAGCCGTTCAGGCGCTCGTTGACAATCCGGGAAGTCGATACTGGCTCTTGCAACGCCTGCGAGATGGAAATGAATGCGCTCGCCAATCCCGTCTATGACGTGGAGCGGTTCGGAGTTCATATTGCCGCATCACCGCGCCATGCTGATGCGCTGGTCGTGACCGGCCCTGTGACGGTCAATATGGAACGGCCGTTGAAGGATGTGTACAAGGCGACGGCTGATCCTAAGATCGTCATCGCATTGGGAGACTGCGCCATTCACTGCGGGATGTTCAAAGGGAGTTATGCGGTGACAGGACCGGTGGATCGGCATATCCCCGTCGATGTGCGTATACCTGGTTGTCCCCCGCGTCCGGCCGAAATCCTCGCCGTGCTGGCGGAGTTACGTAAAGATCGGCCGGATTCAGATCCGTAGCGCCCACAGGCAGTCACGCCTCTATTCACTCAACAAATCTTTGCGACTGCTCAATAGACCACACACCTGCGTCCACATGCTGCCTTGCGAGCCGCGGATCCCGGCAATGACGCACCGGTTCCGGTCGATCTGGTGACCGCCTCAGGGAGCGGTCTCGATCCGCATATGAGCCCCGCTGCGGCCGAGTACCAAGTGCGTCGTGTCGCTCCTACGCGAGGGAAAGAGGAAGCAGTCGTGCGGACACTCGTCATCCAGCATACGGAAGGACGTCAGCTGGGGATGCTCGGTGAACGCCGGGTCAATGTGCTGGCGTTGAACCTCGCATTGGACGCGTCCGTCGGGCCTCGTTGACGCCTTCCTGGCTGTCTTCTAGAATCCACTCGGCCAGTTTTGCGTCATCTCATTTCCGCCATCAGATTCTTTATTCGAGGAGTGCCATGGAGAACCAGCGCCCGGATCCCGATGCGTTGCTGAGGCGCGTGCAGGCTGAGGAGGCCGATCAGGCGCGCGGCAAGCTGAAGGTGTTTTTCGGCGCGACTGCAGGGGTCGGGAAAACCTATGCCATGCTGCAAGCGGCACATGAGCAGCAACGTGACGGCATCGACGTGATGATCGGTTGGGTGGAGACCCACGGCCGGGCCGAAACTGAAGCCCTGGTCCAAGGTTTGCCGGCTCTGCCCTCACGGGAGGTCGTCCACGGGGGATCCCGGCTCCGTGATTTCGATCTAGACGCCGCCCTGTCGCGTCGGCCGGAGCTCCTCTTAATGGACGAACTGGCGCATACGAATGCTCCGGGCTCCCGCCACCCCAAGCGGTGGCAGGATGTGAGGGAACTACTGCAGGTAGGTATCAACGTCTATACGACCGTGAATGTACAACACCTGGAATGTTTGAACGATGCCGTCGCTCAGATCACCGGCATTCGCGTGAGCGAGACCGTGCCGGATTCCATCCTCGAGCAGGCGGACGATGTCGAATTGGTAGATCTTCCGCCGGACGATCTGTTGCAGCGACTCAAAGACGGCAAGGTCTATATGCCGGAGCAGGCGCAACATGCCCTCAAGCACTTCTTTCGGAAGGGCAATTTGATCGCGCTGCGCGAGATGGCGTTGCGTCGGACGGCTGAGCGAGTCGATCAACAAATGGAGGTGTATCGCCGGGACCATGCGGTGGTCGCCACCTGGCCTGCGACGGAAACCATCATGGTCTGTGTGAACCTGAAATCTCGCGGGCCTATGTTGGTTCGCGCGGCCAGAAAGATGGCCACCGGACTCCATGCCAGGTGGGTCGCCGTCTATGTGCAGACTTCCAAGCATCTGCGCTTGCCCGACCTTGAGCGGAGCCAAGGCGTGGACACCCTGCGGTTGGCCGAGCGAATGGGCGCAGAAACGGTGACCTTGACCGGGGACGATGTGAGCGCCCAGTTGCTGGCCTATGCCAGGAGCCGCAATGCCACCAAGATTATCGTGGGGAAGCCGCTCCGGTCTCGTTGGAAAGAGTGGCTGTTCGGTTCAGTCGTGGACGATCTCGTTCGCGGCAGCGGCGACATCGACATCTATGTGATGACCGGTGAAGCCGGTGCCGGCAAATTCCTCGTGACGGGATTGCTTCAACGGACCAGCGAGCGCCGGAACTACGGCTATGCCTCCGCCGTGGTCATGGGCTGCACGGCATTGAGTTGCGGCATGTCTCCATACTTCGGTCAGGCCAACCTCATTATGGTGTACCTGTTCGGAGTAGTGGTCATTGCCACCAGATGGGGGCGTGGCCCCTCGGCGCTGGCCTCCTTGATGAGCGTCGCGGCCTTCGATTTCTTTTTCATTCCCCCCTACTATTCCTTCGCCGTGTCCGATGTGCAGTACCTGCTGACGTTTGCGGTCATGCTCCTCGTCGCGCTGCTGATCAGTCGACTCGCGTCTCACAAGAGCCAGCAGGCCGAGGCGGCCTTGATTCGTGAGAAACGAACCGCCGCGCTCTATGCCATGAGCAGGGAATTGATCACTCAACGTGGAATGGACAAACTGACTTCTGTGGCGTCCCGCCATATCCACGACGTATTTCATTGCCAGGTGGCGGTGTTTCTTCCTGATCGGGACCGGCGGGTGCATCTCCATAGGGGTGACGCGCTGCATTTCGACCTGGACCCGAAGGAGGCCGGCATCTCCCAATGGGTCTTCGACCATAAAGAATCCGCCGGTCACGGCACCAATACACTCTCCGGCTCGGACTCCCTGTATCTCCCGTTAGTAGGGTCTCATGGTGCGGTCGGTGTCCTGGCGGTGCGATCGTCGCGCCCTGCCGAATTGCTCGCTCCGGAGCAGTTGCATCTCCTCGAGACCTTCGCGAATCAGATGGCGCTGGCGTTGGAACGCGCGCGATTGGCGGAGGAAACACAAGAAGCTCACCTGCAGACCGAAACGGAACGGATGCGCAATGCCGTCCTGAGCTCAGTCTCCCATGACCTGCGAACGCCGCTTGCGACGATCGTGGGAGCGAGCAGCGCATTACTGAACAGGCCCCACCCCTTGTCGACCGAGAATCAGCAGGAACTGGTCCGGTCCATCAGCGATGAAGCTGGTCGACTGGATCGGTTGCTGAAGAATCTCCTCGATATGACCAGATTGGAAGCGGGAGCCATGCAGCTGCGCAAGGAATGGCATGCGCTGGAGGAGGTGATCGGCACGGCGTTGGCCCGAGTGAAATCGCGCATCGCTACGCATCCGGTTTCGACCACATTTCCGGACAATCTCCCCCTTGTGCTCGTCGATGGTGTCTTGATCGAACAGGTGCTGATTAATTTGTTGGAAAATGCCGCCAAATATTCTCCTCCGGCCTCAGCCATCGATGTGACGGCGTCGGTGGAGGATGGGGTGATCGTGATAGAAGTCGCGGATCGAGGGCCTGGTATTCCGCAAGGAGAAGAGCGGCGGATCTTCGAAAAGTTCTATCAGCTTTATCCCGATCGGGAGGGTGGCGTCGGACTGGGATTGACGATCTGTCGAGGGATTATCGAATCCCATGGCGGGCGTATTTGGGTGGAAGCGCGTTCCGGTGGCGGATCGATTTTCCGCTTCACGCTCCCGACAGAAAAAAATCAGCCGACGGTCGAACCGGAAGCGAACGAGCGCGATCGTGCGGCCACATAGGATCTCTTTGCACATGTCTTCGACGAAGACCTACGATGTGACCGTGCTGCTCATAGAGGATGAAGCAGAAATTCGACGATTTCTTCGTGCCACACTCCCGCCCTATGGCTATCGGTTGTATGAAGCCACCAGCGGTGCGGAAGGACTGGCGCAAGCCTCCGCTCGTAATCCCGACATCATCCTGCTCGATCTCGGTCTTCCCGACATGAACGGCACCGCGGTGATCGAGAAAATTCGTGCCTGGTCAACCATGCCGATCATCGTCCTCTCCGCGAGAGACCAAGAGCAGGTCAAAGTGGAAGCCTTCGATCTTGGCGCGGACGATTATGTCACGAAGCCCTTCGGCGTGGAGGAGTTACTAGCCCGCATGCGCGCGGCCTTGCGACATGCCAATCGGCCGGCGGGTGACGCGATCGAGACGGTGTGCACGTTCAGCGATCTGGGCGTGGATTTGGGGCGAAGGCAGGTCTTCGTCTCAGGAACGGAGGTCCACCTCACGCCGATTGAATACAAGTTGCTGACGACGCTCGTGCGGTATGCCGGGAAGGTGGTGACGCATTGCCAGTTGCTCAAAGTGTGGGGTCCCCTCTATATCGAGGAGGGACACTATGTGCGTGTGTATATGCGTCAATTGAGGAATAAGGTCGAAGCCGATCCCGCTCAGCCTCGTCATCTCGTGACGGAGCTGGGTGTCGGCTATCGTCTTCGGACGGAATGAGCGCTCCTGCTGACTTTTACGCATCTCTTATATCTTCATGATCGGATCTAATCCTGTTTTGATACGACATGACGTAGAGTCGATTTCGTGAGGGACGCAAACCCGGTTGGACGATGAGTCTGAGATGACGCTTATTCTACCGTTGCGCAGCGATGGCGGTGTGGCCCTGGAGCCTGTCCCCTGGGGCGGGTTGAGTCGAATCTGCTGCGTGGTTTTCTTCTGGCTGTTGATCGCCCCGGCGCATGCGGCAGAGAGTGGCTCCGTTCTCGATCCAACCCCGACAACCGAGACCGATCTCTGGCATTACGGTGCCTATCTCGATGTCGGTTATGTCCTCAACTTCAATTTTCCAGAAAACCATCTGTGGCGCAATCGTGCGACTGCGGCCCGGCATAATGAGTTCGCACCCAACATGGCGCTGGCCTATGTCCGCAAGGATGTGAGCGAATCGTCTCCCTGGGGCATGGAGCTTGGGGTACAAGGAGGATACGACTCCGAACGTTTCGCGTTCCTGCAAGGCGAGCGGGAGGTCAGCGGGGCTGACACCCTTCGACACATCCATCGCGCGAACGTCTCGTATCTTGCCCCGGTTGGAAAGGGGCTGACGATCACCGCCGGTTTATTCAACAGCCTCATCGGCTACGAGTCGCTGTATGCCAAAGACAACGCAAACTATACCCGCTCGTGGATTGCGGATAACACGCCCTACATGATGTTCGGGGTGAATGCCAAATATCCTGTCAGCGACAATCTCACCGTGACGGCCTTCATCGTCAACAGCTATTACCACTTGTCTAACCCCAACGATCAACCGAGTTACGGTGGGCAGTGGGCGTACAAAGCCACCCCGCGGCTCACGTTGACGCAAACGTTGTATGGAGGGCCGGACCAGACCAACACGGCTTTTGAGTTTTGGCGCTTTTATGCCAACCATATTGTCGAATGGAAAGGCGAGGATCTGACGCTCGTGGCGTCCTATGATATCGGAACCGAAAATATTGCCAATCGTCAGGGGAGCCCAAGAGCATTCGTCACGGGCGGGAACGTTGTGGCCCGGTGGCATGTGGCGGGTCCCTGGACCCTGGCGGTCAGGCCTGAGTTCTACTGGGATCGAAACGGTCGCTGGACCGGCTCGGAACAATTTGTTAAGGCCGTCACGTCCACCGTGGAGTACCGGTTTCCCTACCAGTGGACCAACACGATCTTGCGGCTCGAACACCGGTGGGATGAATCGACGGGGACAGGGGGTGGATTCTTCAGTCGAGGAGAACTCCAGCCGGGTGTGATCAGCTTGACCCCGAACCAACATCTGGTGTTGTTGGGCATTCTCTGGACTTTCGACAGTCCGTAACCGGGCACTGAAAATGGCCTCGGGCTTCGTTCTCGCTTCGCTCAAGCCTTCGACGTACTGCCGGGAGTACGCCTCAGCCTCTCGCTCGCTGCGGCCTCGCCCGACAGCCATTTTGAGCGCCCGAGAGACCAAGGTTCCGCGGCGGGCTTCGGCCTCAACTGCCTCGCGACGATGCGCAGGCAGCATCTCAGTCACAACTGGAAGGAGGATCTGAGGAAGGTGCTCACTGTATCGCCTTCTGTTTCTCACTCAGCACCCGCAACATATCGGCGAGTTCTTTGCCGAATCGTTCTAACGCCACGTCCTTGGCTTCGGCGATGGCGTCCTTGTCTTCAAGCGAAGACGCCGGACCCATGAGTGTTGTCTCGCCCTCTGCCGTTTGCGTCCCATACAGATAACCGGACCGCACATCCCACAAGGTCCCCTCCATCATGAACAGCGCGTGGCTTTCGGTTCCATGGGCAATGTAGGCGCCGAGGCCGGTCGCATACCACCAGGCACGACCGTTGTTGTACCGATCCACCGCGGCCGCGCCGTCGATCACAAGGATCGCATCGGCATTGTACCGAGCTGCGGCCAGACGAATGTCGCGAAAGGTTGTGCCTTGCACGGTCGAATTGGCGAGCAGAAAGCTCTGCTGGAGAATGCCCTCCTCTTTGACCGGTTCAAGCGCCCGCTGTATGCGCTCAGCGTCCGCACTGACCCAATCCACTTTGCGCAACGTGGGGCTGCCGGGAAAATCTTTGTGTTTATAGAAAATGGCGAGACGATAGGGCGCAGGCAGGTGCCCCTGCAGCGCCAGCGTTGATGCGATGTCCTGGTCGGTGACGACGTCAGGATGCTCATGAAAGGATTCCTGTAGAGCCTGGCGGTTGAGTCCGCGACTGCTGCTACAACCGGACATATTCAGCAGCACAATGAGTGCCAGAAAGATGGGCAGCGTCAGTATTTTCATAGAACTCCTCTGGTCATGGCGAGGCAGGAGGATTGGGCAAGTCGACGTGCGACAGATCTTCAAGCCCCAGCATGAGGGCGTGGGTGCCGGCTCGACCGTGGCCGAGTGCCTGCACGCGTTCGTAGAGCCGATGGGCGAGGGTCAGACCCGGCAAGGTGAGTTCTCGCCGTCGCGCTTCCTCCAGCGCAATGCCCATATCTTTGATGAAATGTTCCACGAAGAAACCGGGATCGAAATTGCGCGCGAGTATTCGGGGCGCGAGATTCTCCAGCGTCCAGCAAGCCGCGGCGCCGCCGCGGATAGAATCCAGCATACGATCTAACTGCAGCCCAGCCTTGTAGCCGTACAACAGACTCTCGCACACGCCGATCATGGTGCCGGCGATGACGATTTGATTGCAGAGCTTGGCATGCTGCCCCATCCCGGAGTCGCCTTGATGGACAATCTTTTTGCCTAGGCATTCGAGCAATGGCATGACGGCCTGAACCGCTTTGGTGGCTCCCCCGACCATGATGGAGAGGGTGGCATTCCGCGCCCCGACATCACCCCCGGAGACGGGGGCATCGACGGCAAACGCTCCCCGTGTTTGCGCAGCGAGAGAGAGTTCTTGTGCCAGTGACGGCTCAGTGGTGGTCATATCGACCAGCACCATCCCTGGTCGCGTGGCAGATAACAGTCCGTGCTCGCCGAAATAGACCTCGCGGACATCGGCGGGAAATCCGACCATCGTGATGACGACGTCGGTCTGTTCGGCCACGGCCGCGGGGGAATCGGCCCACGTCGCTCCCTTGGCTAGCACCAGAGAGGCTTTGCTTCTATTTCTTGTATAGATGGTGACTCGGTAATGCGCTTGCTGGAGATGGTGGCACATCGGCGCCCCCATGACGCCGGTGCCGATCCAGCCGATGCGCGTTTCGGAAGGGGCTGACAGTGCGGGAGTAGATTCACAAGGAGGATACGTCATGACCTATTCAATCAACGGCGTAATGCGGTTGGCAATCGCCTGTACGACCCCCTCCTGATCCATGGCAATCTTTCCGCCTTTAAAGCTCAAGGCATACCCTCCATGACTGGGAGCTTGAACGGTGGCCTCCACCGCCACGCGCGCGCCATCCTCCACGTCGGGGTCCTTGATCATTGGCACTCCGCAGAGCCCCGGCACGGCCACGGGTAGCGTGGCCGTGTCGTCCTCCAAGCTGAACAGGTAGCCGCCGTAACAGGTGGAGCCAGCGGGGATGTCATAAGGATCAAGTGGCTGGACGTTGCGTACGGTTCCGCGCAGCGTGATTTGCCGCAAGTGAAAGAGTGCAGGGTCGGCGAGAATTTCTTGCACGGTGACCGCTTCGTCAGCCGAGACGGGGGAGTAATTCATGGCCATGCCGAGTGCCATGCCGACGAGGCCGCAGATGGACCATGTACGTAGACCCTGGGCGAGCTGAGAGGAACCATCGCTCATGATCACATTCTACCATTCTTTGCTCCGATCATCGCCGTCGTCCTGTGCTTTCTGTCGTCGAATCGATATAATCGCCGCCGATCATGAGGAGGCAGCACGATGCGAGACGTCGACCGGCAACTAGATACCTATATCAAAGACGTTCGTCCACGTTATGAAGACATGCTGGGGCAGGCGGTCGAGATTCCGTCGATCAGTATGGACCCCACCCATGCTCCGGATGTGCGTCGTATGGCCGAGCTCGCGAGGCAATACCTGCGAGATGCCGGCGCGGAGGCACAGGTGGTCGAGACACCGGGCTATCCAGTGGTATCGGGCGGCTGGATGATCAACCCGGCCTACCCGACCGTGACCATTTATAACCATATGGACGTGCAGCCGGCGCAAGAGCCGGAGTGGAAACAGGCCCCCTTTGCATTTCAGAATGACAATGGCATCTACCGCGGGCGTGGAGCGACCGATGACAAGGGTCCGGCTTTCGCCGCCTTGTTCGGAGCGCGGTATGCCATTGAACAGAGTGTGCCGATCAACGTGCGATTTTTATGGGAGCTGGAAGAAGAGAACGGCAGCCCCAGCTTTGCGGCAGCCATCAAAAACCGCGCGGCGATTCCTCGTCCGGATTCGGTGGTGATTTCGGACACCATCTGGTTGTCGAAAATGCAGCCGGCGATGCCATGCGGATTGCGTGGTTTGCTCGGCGCGCGACTCGTCCTGCGGACTGGGTCTAAGGATGCCCATTCCGGTGTGACGGGCGGCGCGGCGCGCAATCCGCTGACGGAGTTGATGGACATCGTTCACGCCTGTGTGGATGCAAAGACCGGCAACGTGAAAATTCCGGGGTTTTATGAGGATGTGGTCGAGCCCACGAAGGCGGAGATCAAGAGCTTTCTCAAGTCAGGCTTCCAGGTCAGTCGTTTTAAGCAAGCCTATGGATTTAGGACGCTCCGCACGCACGATCCGGCAGAAGTCATGCGCCGCATTTGGGCCGCGCCGACCTTCGAAGTGCATGGTCTCGTCGGCGGCTATCATGGGCCAGGGGTGAAGACGGTGGTGCCGGGACATGGTGAACTCAAAGTGAGTATGCGGCTGGTGCCGAACCAAACCCCGGAGAATGCCTTCGCGCTGTTGAAGAAACATGTCGCTAAGCTGAATCCCGACGTGAAGGTCGAGCGTGAGGGCATGCTGCAGCCGTTCCGCGGTGTCTTCGACGGGCCCTATGTCGAAGCGGTGAAGCGGTCGGTGAAAGCAGGCTTCGGGAAGGAACCGGCATTTATCCGAGAGGGCGGATCGATTGGCGCCGTCGTGACGATGCAGAAAGCTTGGAAGGTGCCGATCTTGTTCATGGGGCTCAGTCTTCCCGAACATGGCTACCACGCGCCCAACGAGTACTTCGACTGGGGGCAAGCCTCCGGCGGCATGAAAGCCTTTGTGCATTATTTGGGGGAACTCGCAAAGATGGGGAAGAGATAGGGCGGACTGAGGCCAATCGGGCACCGCTCTGAGTGAAGTGAAGTTGTTCGTCGATAGGCGCTATGTGTTCTGTTTGAGCGATTGCTTGTCGATCACGAATCGGTAGCGCACATCGCCGCGGATGAGGCGATCATAGGCGGCGTTGATCTGTTGGATGGGAATGACTTCGACATCCGCCCCAAATTTGTGCTTCGCGCAGAAGTCGAGCATCTCCTGGGTCTCCTTGATGCCTCCGATCAGCGAGCCTACCAAACGTCGCCGTTTCAGGATCAACGGAAACGCGCCCAGCTGAGCGGGTTTGTCCGGGGCGCCGACGAGAATCATCGTGCCGTCGGTTTTCAGCAATTCCAGATAGGCATTCAAATCATGCGGCGCCGAGACGGTGTCCAGTATGAAATCGAATCGCTTGGCGAGGGTCGTGAACGTGTCCGGTTTCGAGGTGGCGTAAAACTCCCGCGCTCCGAGCCGCTTGGCATCGGCCTGTTTCTTGTCGGAGTGGCTCAAGACCGTGACGTCGGCGCCGAGTGCCCTACCGATTTTCACGGCCATATGGCCTAAGCCTCCCAGCCCGACCACCGCCAATCGATGTTTCTTTCCCACTCGCCAATGCCGCAAGGGTGAATAGGTGGTAATTCCGGCGCACATGAGCGGCGCAGCCTCCTCGGGCCGCAGCCGTTTAGGGATCCTCACAATATATCGCTGGTCGACGACGACTTTGGTGGAATATCCGCCGTAGGTGGGCGTGACACCATCTCGCTCTGTGCCATTGTACGTGAAGCTCAGATGCCCCTCGCAATATTGCTCCAAGCCTTTCTTGCAGGCGGGGCACGTTCGGCAGGAATCGACGAAGCAGCCGACCCCTACCATTTGGCCGACTTTAAATTGTTTGGCCGAGGCGCCGACCTTCTCGACCGTGCCCACGATTTCATGCCCGGGCACCATGGGGAAGAGCGAACCGCCCCATTCATCCCGTGCCTGGTGCACATCCGAATGACAGACGCCGCAATACTGGATATCGATGAGTACATCATGCCGGCCCACCTCGCGACGAGAACATGTGAACGGTGCAAGTGGAGTTGTGGCGTTCATCGCGGCGTAAGCTTGGACATCGATCATAATAGTCTACCTTGGGAGCGGTGAAAGATGATGCGACAACTGCTGCCCTGTCACTGAGCCTGGGCAGGCTGATTCGTCGCTGGCTCGAGCGTCAGGTTGAAGGCCGAAGGGTCCTGCTCCCAGGCTCCCGGGGCAAATAGACCGAGGAGAGGCAGTAAAAACATCGCCCCACCGAAGACATCCACGATCCCAAGGCTGCTGAGTTTGCGGGATGTCGATCGAATCTGAGTGGTATAGCCGGGTTTCTGTACCTCCAGGGAGAGATCTCCCCGCCGAGATACTTGATACTGCAGGGGGGTCGTTCCGGCGGAGGTTCCGTTGATGAGGACATTCGCGCCCGGCGGATCAGAGTTCACCAGCAGAGGCTGAGAGCTCCCGCCGAAGATCGAGCATCCGGCTAGATTCATATGGCAAGCAATGATAAGCCCGATGAGGACTCGCTCACGCGCTCGGCGACCACGGGATGCTCTCGACAGTGCGTGGTCCCCCTCCGGTGGGACAAGCGACGAAGTGGTGGGACGGCGTCGGCATGCGGTACTTCGTCGGGTCTCCATGGTCATCGATTGTTCCGAGCTAAGACATGGTGGCCAAGATGGGTTTGAACATCGGATCGGCGTCGAGCACGGCATGGAGCAATTCCGCGTTCAGGAAGTAGCGCCACACCTCATCCGTATTGCCCGGCACTTCATCGAACCAGCGCTTGGCCTCGGTAAGATGCTCAAGCATTTTCGATTTGTCTCCGTAGTTCGGCAAGAAGATCATGCTATAGGCCAGCGTATACTCGGCCAAAAATTTGTCGAGAGGAAGTTCAGCATACGCCAAGGAGGCTTCGGCGTCGGCATAGGCCCGAGGAGTCTCGGGATCATGCAGAATTCGGTTCCAGGAGACTTTGTTGATGCGTGACCAGGCCAACTGAAGCAGGGCTTCGGCCTTGGGGGTCTTCCGGTTATCAGGGATGTCTTTGACCAGCGCTTCAAAGGTCTCCACCATCGGAATCTGATCGTTGTTCCAGCGGTACGCGACTCCAAGGCGAAAGCGGTTGTCGAGCTGTTCCGGTCTGATGGTGACCAAGGTTTGCAGCGCTGGTATCAATCGATAGAGGAAGTCCGCCGGTGTTGGTTGTGAGAGGCCGCCCATTTCCATGGCATTGGAGAGGTCCATGCGAGCCCCTTGCGCATAGATATTCCAATAAAACTCGTCCACGACGATGCCCAGGGAGGGGTTCTTCACATTCAGCTGATGGCTATTCCGTCCCTCATGCAGGAGCACACTGTAGAGATGGCGCGTTAACACAGTGAGAGCGTCGGGCTGTTTGGGATCGATAAGCAACACCCGGTTGAGCAACGCCACGCGGTCGCGTAGGTCGGGGAAGCTGGCCGCGCGTGCCGCAGCGGCGGTCAAGGTGCCCGGTTGATCGTCCGGTCCCCACCAGCTCAAGGATTCAGGCAATGCCCGGCTGGTTTCTGTGGCGAACGGAACTTTGTCCGCAACCATGCCAGGTACTTCGGGTTGTGATGCGACAGGGAGGTTGAACACCGCGGCATCTCCCGGGAATCCATATTGTTTCAGCCCCGTGAAGACGACCCACTGGGTCGTAACGGATTTCAAGGACTTGCGTGGACGTTTGATGGGGTTGGTCCATTTGACGTTACCCGCTGCATAGGTGACCGGTGAGGTCAGGGGGTCGTGATACTGCACGGATATTTGAACCAATGTCGTCGGAACGCCCAGGACCTTGCCTTTGGATGCGAGACGAAACGAACCGGCTGGAATGGCGCGACTGTTGATCACCGTCGCCTGCAGGCCGCTCCCAGGGGGTGAGGTTCCCAGCACGTCCATCACGAAGGCAGAGGCCGGCGCTCGCGGCAGATCATCGCCAAAGAACACTAAGGGTCCGGTGCTCGGCCAGATGACATCCATGACCGTGTCGGTGCGCTTGAGCATCGGCGCATGTGCCTCGGTCAGCGTTTGCCAACAGGACTCGTAGGAGGGATCACCGGCCGGAGCGAATTGTTTCACCTTCGTCGGTGAGCCCGTAATGAACCGGTATTGGCAGGCAAAGTCCAATTGTCCGGCCGTCACGCGATCGCCGTGAGCAATGGCCTCCGCATACCGCAGTGCGGTCTGAGCGGCCGGGGTATGTTTCGGTGCGGCAGTCGTGGATTGGGTTTTTCCGCCGGCCGCCCGGGCCGGTTCGGCGGAGCCGGTCCAGATAGCGAGTGAGCATGCGAGGGTGATGATGGCAATCGTCTGTTGTCGGTGGAACAGGTTTCCGCGAATCATGCGAACGACCTCCGGTAACAAGAAAAGAATGCCACTCTAGCACGTGGCTCTTTTCAGGCGAAAGAGGTGTCGGCGCAGGGGCGCATTTAGGGGATTGCCGCCGCTGGTGACGGCTGACGGGTAAATTGAATTAATGAGCGAATGTATTGGAGCACCGCCTGCTGGTCCTCCGCCGGCAGCACGTCTTGCCAGGCCGGCATGGCCGTGCGGGACTTGCCCTGCGCGATGGTGCGTAGCAATTCTTTGTCCGTCTTGGCGGAAGTGGCGGCGGAGATAAGATTGCCTGGTCGAGGCGACAGAAACGGCGCCTTGACGCCGTCACCCTTCCCGGTCGCACCGTGACAGTCCATGCAATGCTCGCGATAGAGACTGTGACCGCGCTCAAGCCCTTCCGTCGTGTGAGCCACCAGCAACCCGGCTCCGCTGCAGGTGAAGAGAAGGAGCACCACCAGAAAATCGGGAACCCGAAGGATTCGCCACTTCGCCAAGGGCCTCGCCTCTCCAATCGGAAGCGCTCGCTCATCCGGTGCCTCTGGGCTTTTCACAGTCGGCGTCATCAGGCCAGGCATCGTGACCGGTCAGACCGACGCCGCGCCTTTCAAAATCTCGCGCCGGAGCGCCGCACGGTCTTTGGCGGAAAGCGCGGGGGACGGTCGGTGCTGACAGAGTTGCACGGTGTGCCGCAGCGAATCGAGAAACACTTCACAATTCGGGCAATCGCCAAGGTGAGTGCGGATTTCTCGGCAGATGTCGCCGGACAATTCGTCGTCTAAATAGGCCGACAGTCGCTCCAAAACCTTGACACAATTCCGTCTTCCGTGACCCTGGTGAGGGGTGGGCTTGCGGGTGCCTGGATATGTGCGTACTCGGTCAGCCATGGCGGTCCTTCTTGACTATACCAAACTATTCGAGCCGGGTGTGAACGCTTCGGTTCAATTCACCCGCAAGCCCTTTGCCGCTGAGTTCTTTCCTGACAAAGAGCCGGGCTCGATGGAGTCGGGATTTGATGGCGCGTTCGTTCAATCCCAGAATGCTTCCCACTTCTTTGGCACTCAACCCTTCCATATCGCGGAGCACCAACACCATGCGGTATTTGCGCGGCAGCTTCGCGATGGCGCGGTCCAGGATCTGGCGCAGTTCCTTATTCTCCAAGGCTTCCTGCGGGCTGAGGCCTTCCATCGGAATCTGCAGGGCGAACTCACCTTCCGAGGTCGGGACAAATTCTTCGAGGGATAATTCGCGATCCGGTTCTCCCTTGCGCTTTCGACGCATGCGCAGGCAGGCGTGCGACGCGATGGCATACAGCCAGGTCGAGACCTGTGCGTCTCCGCGAAAGCGATCGTAGCCGCGATAGGCGTTGAGGAAGGTTTCCTGGACCAGATCTTTGGCCGCTTCGGCTTCCCCACAGAGGCGATAGGCGAACCGGTACATGATGTCGATGTGGTCGCGATAGAGTTGGTCGAACGAGCCGGATGTGGAGCTAGATGGAGCGGGTCCGTCGTCGTTCCCGCGCCGACTTTTCTTCTGTGAAATCATAGGCGGGCCGAGTCTACGGACGGCGTTGGACCCTGTCAAGCAAAGGAAATCGGGGAGAGAGCTGAGCCGGGGGGATTAATTGATACGGCGGATATCGACGAGCTCGCCCTGTTGGTTGAGTTCGACCGTGATCGGCGAGCCTTCCTTCAGCGCGGCGAGGGCAGCGGGTCGTTGCGTGAGAGGGATGGATTGTTCTCCTTCAGGGGTCTGCATGATGAGCTGGTTGGGCTCGCCGGAGGCGTAGGCGAGGGGGCCGGATAAGAATCGGCGCGAGGGGGTCGAAAGGCCATCGTGATACAGGTCGATGGCGACGTGACGCTCTTGAATCCACACCGACATCTCCTGTCCGACCTTGGCGTTTCGCACGCCGGTTTTTCCACTCACCGTGACGATACCGAGAGGAGTTTTCAGGAACACATAGTTGGACTTCACCTTCGAGACCGTACCATTCAACAGCAGGTGCAGCTGTGACGCGGTTCGGGGAATCTGATTCACTTGCAGATCGAATTGCACGTCATAGAGGCCACGGACGGTGCCGGACCTGTCGACTTCGACGGTGAAAGGGAGATGGTCCGGGCGTCCGGCAATCTTGGCCCCGAACGCTCCGAGTGCCAACGTTTGCTCGCCGTCCGGTGTCCAGACTGTCACGGTGTTCTTTTCCGCAGACGCAAAGTTGGGCATTGCGGTGACATAGCGGTGGACGAGGGTGCCGGCCCCTCTCTCACGTATATCAATGACGGTGGTGGCTCCATGAATCCAGAGTGTGATCTTCTGAGAGCTCCGGATGTCACGCAACGTCGTTCTTGAGCTGAGCGATAGTGGCCCGATCGGAGTTTGCAGAAACACAATACCGGGCTTCGATCTCCAGATCGAACCGGAGATTTCGACCGAAGGAGAGATGGGGGCGACGGCTGGTTCCGCCGGTTCCGGTGCAATCGATTCACTGAGTTCAGCAGCGGGAGCCGGTTCGACGAGGGGAGGTGCGATGGTCTCGGCCCACGTGGAGGGCGTCAGTGGGGCCAGCGAGAGCAGGACACCCCAGGCGAGCGACCGGAATGAAAGACGCCGAAACGCGACTACAAAATTGACCATGTTGCCCACAGACCTATCGAGATGGAAATTGTGTACTGTCGATTGAGTGGTGACGAAGCCGGACTGCTTTTTGAGAGAGGCTGGATTCGTCAGGCCATGTGAACCGTACCATGCCTCCTGTGCGAATAACATGCTGACCCGGGGGAGTCAAGTTGAAAGCCTTTTGGACGGTGCGTGTCGGCTCTCGCGAGCGAATGGCACGAAGGTTTACAGCGGAGAAGAACGTGATCTGTAGTGAAGCGTGAGGACCACGCGTGATTGCTGACGTCGAGCCTGGTCGGGAATCCCGAATCCTCGGAGGAGCACGCGATCGTTCATCGAATGGGCAAAATGGTGGGCCTCGAAGGGACTCCAGTCTTCGGCAGCGATGTGCTTCTCGAGTGTGGCCAAGACAGTGTGAAACAAGTCCATGAGCGGATGGGACAGCGCCCTTGGGGAGTGGCTCTGCAGTCGGCCAGGTCCTTGGTCGAAGAGGCACGCCAAGTCTCCTGCCCCGTCGGTGATGTGCAGAATGCGGCAGTCCATCGAGAGGACGATGACTCCGGTCTTGGACGGGGCCGCGGGCGTTGTCTGGACGGCTAACTCTGGGTGGCTGCTGTACATTATGCCTTCTTTCCCTAGCGCCGCTTCGGTCCGGATACCCGGTGATGCAATAGGAAAAGAGCAAGAGGCGAGCCACGGTGTGGAATTGAGGCGGATAGGAATGTTAGGAAATGTTCAACGAAATGAGATCGGGAAAGCCAGAGGGGCGAGGGAATATGTATCCGATTGTGTCGAACACGTATCTCTTTGGCAAAGCCGCCTCACTTTTTACGTACCATCAGGCGAAGGGGCGTGCCTGAAAAACGGTACTCTTTCCGGATTTGGTTCTCGATGAAGCGGAGATAGGCAGGGGTCATGTCGTCGGGGTGTCCGACAAAGAGGGCAAATCCAGGCGGTCTGGTCGCAACTTGTGTCACGAAGGCCGACTTGCTCGCTTTGGCCGGCTTTCCCTTCCTGACGGGCAGAGGATGCTCTTCGAGGATCGATTGGAAGAATTGATTCAGCGTGCCGGTTGGAATTCGCTTGCAGAACGAGAAATAGACTTGGTCGATCAATGCGAACAAGCCGCGAAGAAAGTCCGGTTCCAACGCAGAGATGAACAGTACCGGCGCCCAGGCGAGGAAGGGGAAGCGGCGTTCCAGGTTTTCCTTGTACGCCTCCCTCGCCCCCACATCGTCGGTCTTGAGGTCCCACTTGTTGACGACCAGGATGCAGGCGCGTCCCTGCTTGAGGACGAGTCCGGCAATCTTGGTATCCTGTTCAGTGACCCCCTCTTCCGCATCGAGCAGGAGTACTGCCACATCCGAACGGCCGATGGCCCGCAGCGATCGCGCGACGCTGTACCCTTCGATGCCGCGTTCGACACGGCCTCGGCGGCGGATGCCCGCCGTATCGGTCAGCACATATTGCCGGTCTTTGAACGTGGCGACAGAATCTACCGGATCACGGGTGGTCCCCGGCACATCGCTGACGACGACACGCGCTTCGCCTAGGACGGAGTTCACCAAGGTCGATTTGCCGACATTCGGACGTCCGACGATGGCGATGCGTGGAATGTCGGTATGTGTCTCCTCGTCGGGCGGCTCGGCCATGTGGACGAACAGGTCATCCAGCAACTCGGCGACCCCGATTCCATGTTCGGCCGACAACGGATAGAGCTGGTCCTGTCCCAGGCGATAGAAATCGGCGATGAGGGGATCGGCCTTCGGCGTATCGATCTTGTTGATCACAAAAAAAACGGGTTTGTCGGTCCCGCGTAGCGTCCGCACGACCTCTTCATCCGGCGGGGTGAGCCCCGCCCGGGCATCGAGGACGAGGACCAGAATATCCGCCTCGGCAATGGCGAGTTGGGACTGTTGCCGGATCAAATTCAACATGCCTTCGTTGGCCGTGGGATCGAGTCCGCCGGTATCGACCAGGCGAAACTGCCGATTACGATAGGCACTGTCAGCATAGTTACGATCTCTGGTCACGCCAGGCACATCGTCGACGATCGCCGCGCGCGTGCCGAGAATCCTGTTGAACAGGGTCGATTTGCCGACGTTGGGGCGCCCGATGATGGCGATAATCGGCAGGCGTCCGCCCTCAAGGGTAAACAGCGGCGCGACAGGACCGTGGGCTGATTTGGTACGTGACATAGTGTGGAACGGTAGCATAGAGATTTCATCGAACACAATGACTCGTAGTGGCCGTCGGTCTCCGTTATACTGCCCTCATGGTGCACAACCGCTCAGGAAGGACCCCTCAGCCCGTCGATTGGAGCCGGATCGACGATGTCTTGCTCGACATGGACGGCACCCTGCTCGATCGCCATTTTGACAATTTTTTTTTCGAGGAAGAGTTGCCCAGACGGTATGCGGTAAAGCATGCGCTGGCGTTTGAGGATGCCCGGGATCGGTTAATGACCATGTACCGTTCTGTGGAAGGCGAATTGGCCTGGACCGATTTGCACTATTGGACGGAGCGGGTTGAGATGGATGTGGTGGCTATGCATCGCGAACTCGACCACATGATTGGGTTTTTGCCCGATGCCGAAGAATTCCTGCTGTCCCTGCGCCGATTGGGCAAACGGGTGACGATCTTGACGAACGCCCATCGGGCCGGGGTGGACGTCAAAACAGCCAAAACTGGGCTAGATCAACAAGTGGATCGCATCGTGGACGCCTTCGAAGTCGGATGGCTCAAGATGCGATCGGAATATTGGCCGAGCTGCCGCCAGCTAGTCGGCTTTGATCCGGCGCGAGCCCTCTACATCGATGACGATGAGCAATGCCTGGCGGCCGCCGAACACTTCGGCATCGGCCGGATCTTTCATCGCTCAAAGTCGAGTTCTCAGGCCTCTGCCGTCCCCTCGGCGCGTTTTGCCTCCATTGAAAGTTTTCACACGATCCTGCCCGGTGAGCCCAAGAATATCCGCTAGGCCCGGCGTGACCTGACCGAACCGGTCGGTGTTTTACTTGGGGGGATCCAGCAGGTCGCGCAGTTTCTTGGCCAACTCCACGGGCAGGAACGGCTTCTGAATGAAGCCGGTTCCCGGCTCGGCGAGAAACGTCGGCAGCACCGTCCCCTCCGCATGCCCCGACATAAACAGCACGCGCAGGGTCTGCCATTGCCGGCGCAAGCGCTCAACCAAGGCTGGGCCTGTCATCTGCGGCATGACGACATCGGTCACCACAATGTGGATGGGCTCGCGCGTGGCAGCGACCAGGCGGAGGGCTTCCTGGCCATTAGATGCTTCCAGCAACTTATACCCGTACTCCGTGAGCACTTGGGTCAATAGCAGGCGGACGGCTTGCTGGTCTTCCACCAGGAGAATCGTCTCTGTTCCGCTCCGAGGTTTGGAGGATGTCCCGGCTTTGATGGAGGGTACGGGTGCGTCGACCAGTGGAAAGTACACATCGAATGTCGTGCCTGCATTCGGCTCGCTATCGGCGAAGATGAACCCGTGACTTTGTTTGACGATTCCATACACCGTCGCCAACCCCAAACCCGTGCCCTTCCCCTCTTCTTTGGTGGTGAAAAACGGCTCGAAAATGTGAGACAGGGTTTCCCGATCCATGCCCTTGCCGGAGTCGCGGATCATCAGATGGACATAGGATCCCGGGAGTAAGGCCGAATGAGGTGAGGGGTTGTCTTGCGCGATGACGAGGGTGCGCGTGGCGATCGTCAATCGGCCCCCGTCAGGCATGGCATCTTTAGCATTGACCGCCACATTCAGGATGACTTGGTCGATCTGTCCCCTGTCTGCACGAATGGTACAAGGCTGGTGGTGGAGATCTCTCACCAGCGTAATATCCTCACCGATCAGTCGTTCGATCATCGAGGTGGTCGACGTGAGCGCGTCGTTGAGATCGAACACCTGAAAGGTCAAGACTTGCCGCCGGCTGAAGGCGAGGAGTTGTTTGGTTAACGCGGCTGCCCGCTGACCGGCGCTGAGGATTTCGGTAAGCGACATGTGCAATGGATCCTCATCACGCACCTGGTCTAATAGTAGCGCGGCGCAGCCGTTGATGACGGTCAGCAGGTTATTAAAGTCGTGAGCCACCCCGCCGGCCAATCGGCCGATGCCTTCCATCTTGTGGGCCTGCCGCAGTTGATCTTCCAGTTGTTTGTGCTCGGTGACGTTAATGAAGAACCCGATGGAGCCGCTCGCTTCGCCGCCATGGCCCTGCAGGAGGGAACCCCACATATGCACATCGACGAGCGCCCCGTCCTTCCGCTGGCGACGCAGTTCCAGGTTGCGCGGTGCTGAGCCGGCCATCACGGATGTCCACAATTGATCGGATGCCTGCTCTTGGCCGGACGGCACATAGGGGAGCTCCTGTCCCAGCACTTCGTTCTTGGTCCAGCCGAACAGGGTGGTGGCGGCTGCATTCCAGGTCGTGACGCGGCCGTCCTGGTCCAGCTCGACAATCGCTAACGGCGATTCTTCGATGATGGTCTGGAGATGTGCTGTCATACGCTGGAGCTCGTCGGTGCGCTCGCGGATATGTTGCTCCAACGCTTCCTGGGCCTCGCGGCGGTCGGCGGCTTCGAGTGTCAGAGTGGCCATAGCCGCCAGAGAACCGGCGAAAGTCTGCTCCTCCGTCGTCCAGGTTCTCGCCGAGCCGACGTGTTCGAGGCACAACACGCCGATGACACGGCCCTGTCGCCGGATTGGGGCATCCAGCATGGCCAAGATGTTCAGGGGGGTCAGGTAGGACGACGTCAATTCACACGTGCGGGGATCATTCCTGGCATCGTGAGCCGCTAATGAGTAGGGTTCCGTTTCTAAGGCGCGGAGGTAGGAGGGATATTGATCGATCGACAAGTTCGTCCCGCTGGTATGCTGCTTGGGAGTGGCTTCGAACAGGTCTTGCAGGACCAATGTGGACTGGGTGTCGCCGAAGAGCCAGATGCCGGCTCGCGCAACTGCGAACGTGCGCGCTGCATGTTCGGTAATGACGGGAAAGGCCTGCTGCGGGTGCCCGCTATGGATGGATGGATGTTCCGCCAATTCATGCAAGACGGCCTGTTGTGTTTCCAGTTGGCCCAGTCGCTGCTGTTCGGTTTCTTGACGTTGCTTTCGGTCCGTAATGTCTTCAGAAATGCCCAAGAGATAACGCGGCACGCCAGTCTGATCGTAGAGGGGGACCTTCGTGGTATGCAGCCACCGCAGGCCCCGCTCCCTGGTCTGGATGGGTTCGGCGGGAATGTCCAGCGGGGTTCCGCCGGCCAAGACGTCCTGGTCGAGCGTCGCGAAAAATTCCGCCTGCTCACGAGGAAAGAGGTCGAAGTCACTCTTCCCCAAGAGTTCATCCCGCGGCCTGCCGAGCAGCTGTACGCCGGCTTGATTGATTTGGACAAAGCGCAAGTGATGGGCATCTTTCAGGAAGACCATATGCGGAATAAATTCGACGATGGATTCCAGGAGCTGGCGAGTTTGAGTCAGCGCAGCCTCGATACCTTTGCGCTCGGTTACGTTCTCGCACACGATCACGATCTCGAAGATCGCGTCCTGGTTGCATACGGCCCGGGCGGCTTCTCGCACCCAGAGCAGGGTGCCATCCTTACGGACCTTTCGGAACTCCCAGCGGAAGACCTCTCCCGGCCGGCCGAGACAGTCGGCAAAATGTTGCTGCACTTGAGCTTGATCATCAGCGTGCACGATGCTGGTCACGGGTTGACCGAGCAATTCCTCGGCGGCATAGCCCAATTCAATGGCGGCGGTGCTGTTGACCGTGAGCATGATGCCATGGCCATCGACGGTCAGCAGCATTTCGGGGCTGCTCTCACACAGGGCCCGGTATCGGTCCTGACTGAAGCCTAACGCTTCTTCGGCCTGTTTTCGGGCGGAAATATCCCGCACCACGGCCTGAAAGCCGATGAGCTCCCGGTTCCGTTGCAGCAACTGCACGTTTTGTCCGATCCACGCGGCCTGTCCCTCTCGGGTGAGCAGGGGAAACTCATAATAGGTGCTGGGAATGTTTCGGAGGAATTGCCGCACGTAAAAGTGTTCCGTTGTGCGACGGTACTTCGGATGCACGAAGTCCAGCGCGTGATGGCCGAGCATCTCCGTTTCGTGGTAGCCCAAGAGTCGAATCACGGCCGGATTGATGAAGGTAAAGCGTCCGCTCTTATCGGTCCGATAGATGATGTCCTGGGCATACTCCATGATGAAGCGATGGTGCTCGCTGCTCACGTTGAGCAGCAGGTCGGTTTGTCCGCCATCGTGCAGCTGCGTCGCGAGTTGATCCACGAGTTGGGCGTTGTGGTACTTCAGCTGCAAGGCCTCCGAAATGGTGCGGGACATCCGGAACGCCTGGTACGCGATGAGGAGGGAGAACAGGATGGCGCAGACCACCATCGCCAGGGCCTGCTCCTGGCCCAGGGTGAGGAAGCGGAACACGAGAGGGGTCAGCGCGGGCACAGCGAAGAAGAGAAAGGCATCGAACCGTGCGGCCAAGGTGAAGGAAGAGCCGGCCACCACGCCGGCGAGCACGAAGGCCAGAAATACCTGATGGGCGGGCGACGATTCTGGGAATAGGAGCAGGGCGAAGGCCCCCCATCCGAGACCGGCAAGCGCCGTCCCGGCCACAAATGTTCGGTCCCAGCGTAGTACGGTGACAGGGGTGGACGTCTTGCTTTTAAATGATCGGGCTAGCCCGTACAGGCCAGTTGCGAGGATCAGCTGATAGGCGAGCCATGCGAGCAGCCAGCCGTGCGGAAGGACAGTCCAATTGACAAGGACCAGCGCCAGAGCACAGCCGCTGCCGGCAACCGATGCCGCCGGTAGCGCCTCGTAGAGCAGAGTCACTCGCTGGGAGGACAGGCTGGCCTCTCGGGCTGAGTCGGTTGGTTGAGGAGGAAATGAAATCGGAGAGGATTGGGTGCCGGGAAATGACTGCGAGGATGACATCCCGTTCATTCCCACTCTGTGGGTACAAAGAAAGCCAAAAGAATGCGGGCCGAGTCTTAGTGTACAAAATTACGGCCAGTGATTCAATTTAAGTGGAACTGCGGCCCGGAGGCATAGAAGCCCGGGCATCGTCATCGGGTAAGGCCGCTCCTCGATATATTTCTCCGCCGATTCTCGGTAGGCCGGGGAGGACATATCGATCCACATATTCCAATTGCAGGCCGGCCTCACGCACCAATTGATCGATGCGTCGATTCAGATTGCAGCCGCAGCCGAACCAGTTTTGGAGGGGATTGAGTCGATCCTGCCACGTGGCGATCGAGGAATCGTCGCTGCGGCCATGCTCAAGGAAGAGAAAGCGGCCTTCCGGTTTCAGGACCCGTCGGACCTCGCGTAGCGCCGTGACCGCATCCGGAATCGTGCAGAGCGTGAAGGTGCTCACCGCGCAATCGAATGTGGCATCGCCATAGGGCAAGCGTTCCGCACTCACCCGTTGAATGTGGACGGGAAAGGGCGTCTGAGCTACGCGACAGGCCACCCTGTCCGGCAACATGGGTGAGGGGTCGACGGTGTGGAGCGCCGTAACCGCTCGGGGGTAATGCGGCAGATTGAGCCCGGTGCCGAAGCCGATCTCCAGGACGATGCCGTGCGCCGAGGTGAGCAGTTGCCGGCGTTCGGCTTGGAACCGTTCGCTGCGGAGCACCCAATCCATGAGTCGTGGGAATATGTACGTCGCATACATGAGCGCGCGTGAACCTCACTCGTTTGTGCGGGGCGTACCGTCTCTGGATTTCCGCCGGCTCTTCCGCCGGCTATTTCAACAGGAGTCGCCCGCAGGATCAAGCCGGCATTGCCCAGATCGCATCGACGTGTCCTGGCGCGGCTCGTCCTTGTCGCTCCGAGCGGCGTATGCTAGAGTCGTCCGTTCTTTCATCGGACAGCAGAGAGTCGCCGCATTTCCAATACAACTGCAGCACCATGAGCAAAACTTACGATCACGAGGCCCTTGAATCGAAGTGGCAGGCCTACTGGGAAACACACCGTCTGTTTCAAGCGATGGATGATCCCGCGAAGCCCAAGTTCTACTGCCTCGACATGTTTCCATACCCATCAGGGTCGGGCCTGCATGTCGGGCACCTGGAAGGGTACACCGCCACAGACATCGTGTCTCGTTATAAACGGATGCGCGGTTTTAACGTGTTGCATCCCATGGGCTGGGATGCCTTCGGATTGCCCGCCGAGCAATATGCGGTGAAAACCGGGGTGCACCCCGCCATCACGACCGCCCAAAATATCGCGACCTTCAAGCGCCAGATGAAACGAGTCGGACTCTCCTACGATTGGGATCGCGAACTCAGCACGACCGATCAGGACTACTATCGCTGGACGCAATGGATTTTCCTCAAGCTCTTCGAGCGGGGCCTGGCCTATGTGGCCGAGGTGCCGGTCAATTGGTGCCCCGCATTGGCGACCGTACTGGCCAATGAGGAGATTGTGGATGGCAAGAGCGAAGTCGGCGGGTTCGACGTCATTCGCAAGCCCATGAAGCAATGGGTGTTGAAGATTACCGCCTATGCGGAGCGGCTGCTCGACGATCTGAAATTAGTCGAATGGCCGGCCAGCACATTGGAGATGCAAAAAAATTGGATCGGCCGGTCGATCGGAGCTGAAGTAGATTTTTCTCTGGCCGACGCCATCGGCAACCTGCGCGTGTTCACGACACGTCCCGACACACTGTTCGGCGCCACCTACATGGTTCTGGCGCCTGAGCACCCGCTGGTGGAGGTGGTGACGACTCAGTCACAGCGTACACAGGTTACTGCATATCGCGACGCGGCCATCCGCAAGAGCGATCTGCAGCGCCAGGAATTGGACAAGGTCAAAAGCGGCGTCTTCACCGGCGGGTACGCCATCAACCCGGTGAGCCAGGAGCGTCTGCCGATCTGGATCGCCGATTACGTCCTGATGAGTTATGGCACCGGAGCCATTATGGCCGTGCCGGCCCATGACGAGCGCGACTGGGCCTTTGCCAGGCAATACCACTTGCCGATTCGCGAGGTGATTCAGGGGGGACAGGTCGAGCAATCAGCCTTCACGGATACCGATCGAGGCCGCGTGATCAATTCCACCACGCCGGATGGGTCGGTTTCTCTTGATGGTCTGTTGCCCAGCGAGGCCATTCCCAAAATGACGGCCTGGCTTGAAACCAAGGGCAAGGGCAAGAAGACCATCAATTACAAGCTCCGTGACTGGCTCTTTGCCCGGCAGCGCTACTGGGGTGAGCCGTTTCCGATTGTGTGGGTCGATGGAGACCCTCGACCGCTGCCGGAGGAGCAGTTGCCCCTCGTATTGCCGGAGACGAAGGACTTCAAACCTTCCGGGAGCGGCGAAAGCCCATTGGCTAATCTCCATGAATGGTTGGAGATCACTGATACTGTCACCGGCAAAGCAGCGCGGCGTGAAACGAACACCATGCCTCAGTGGGCCGGGTCCTGCTGGTATTATTTGCGGTTCATCGATCCGAAGAACGCCCAGGAGCTGGTCGATCCGGAGAAGGAGCAGTACTGGATGCCGGTCGATCTCTATATCGGCGGCAGCGAACATGCGGTCTTGCACCTCCTCTATAGCCGGTTCTGGCACAAGGTATTGTTCGATGCGGGCGTGGTCAGTACCCCGGAGCCGTTCAAGAAGTTGGTGCATCAAGGGATCGTCTTAGGGGAAGACAACCAGAAGATGTCCAAGTCACGCGGCAATGTCGTGAACCCGGACGAAATGATCGACCAGTTCGGGGCCGATGCGGTGCGGCTGTATGAGATGTTCATGGGGCCTCTGGAATCGATGAAGCCCTGGAGCACCCGAGGAGTCGAAGGCATTACGCGGTTCCTCGATCGAGTCTGGCGGCTTATGATCGGCGAGGACGGAGCCTTGAGCGCGGCGGTCATGGACGTGCAGGCGACTCCCGAGCAACAACGACTGCTCCATTACACCATCAAGAAAGTGACCGACGATATCGAGGCGTTGCGGTTCAATACGGCGATCTCGCAGATGATGGTGTTTACGAATGAGATGACCAAGCTGGAGCAGCGGCCCCGGCTCTTGCTGGAGCCGTTTGTCTTGCTGCTCTCGCCGTTTGCGCCGCACCTGAGCGAAGAGTTGTGGGACCGTCTCGGGCAGCGACCAAGCGCCGGGCAACAACCCTGGCCGCAGTTCGATCCGGCTTTGGTGGTCAGCGATCGCCTGACGATCCCCATTCAGGTCAATGGGCGACTGCGCGGGAAATTGGAGCTTGATGTCGGGACTTCGCGTGAGCAGCTGGAGCCTCTGGCCAAGCAGGAAGTTGCGGAATGGTTGCAGGGGAAAGAGCCGAAGAAAGTCATTTATGTTGAGAAGAAATTGATCAACTTTGTGGTGTGATGCCGTGTGGGAAGGAACAGGTCATAAAGCAACGGGCCAACGTGCCGGACAGAGAATCGCCTCCGGCATAGTTTCTGTGGCATGTTGCCTATTGGCGATGAATGTGGCCTCCTGCGGCTACCAGTTTCGAGTGCAAGGTGCCGGTCCCACGATCGGTGGTGCGCCGGAGTCAGAGACCAAGCGGCCACAGGCGCCACGTCTCGCGATTCTTCCCATCGTGAACAGTACCTACGAGCCGAACTTTGAGATCAAGCTGGCCAATTACCTTCGCCGAGAGTTTTCGTCCGGAGCGGGGGCGGAAATCGTGGGACCGTCGGGAGGGGCCGACCTCTTTCTGTCAGGGCAAATTATGCAGATTTCCCTGCCGACCCTCAGCTTCGATCAGACCACGACGTTTGAAAGCCGAGTGGAAATGCTGGTGAGTGTCAGGATCGAGGAGGCGAAAACGAAAAAAGTCGTCTGGTCTCAGGTTGCGAAAGGCACGTCGGAGTTTTTTCTGACACAAGATCTGCAATTCAACCGCGTGTTGCAAAATCGGGCGCTGGAGCAGGCGGGCCGTTTCATCGCGGAAGATTTGGCGTCACGATTTCTGTTGTTTCAGGATACTGGCGAATTAGACAAGGCCCTGAAGCGCCCGATCAAGGCAGATGCCGCACCTGCCAGCAGTGCCCAGCCCGGTGCGGCGCGATAACTTTACAGCCAGGCATTACGAATGAGTGTCGCAGTCATGAGCATGGAGCTATCGCAGTCCCTCACGCGTTGCGGGGTGCTGCCGCTCTACGCCGTCGTTGGCGAAGAGGACTGCCTGCGCGACCAATCCATTGCCATTCTTCGACAAGCGGCGCTGGGGGAGGCGTGGGATAGCGGGTTCAATTACGATGTGTTCTACGGTGATGATTCATCCGTAGAAGACATCTTGGCCTGTGCGGCAGAGATCCCGGTGTTCGCCGCTCGTCGCGTCATTGTCTATAAGTCTGTGGAGAAGCTCCCCGCGCGCGAAGGCGAGAAGCTCTTGTCCTATCTATCGGCTCCAAACGAGACGACGACGCTGATCGTTGTGGGCGCGAAGCTGGACGGTCGACTCAAGTGGACACAAGCCTTGACCAAAAAAGCTGTGACTGTGACATGCGCCCCATTGCGCGACGCACAGCTGGCAGCATGGCTCCGTCAGGAAGCGGCGGCGCTGGGTGTGCGTATTGACGAGGAAGCGGCCCAGTTGCTCAAGGAGGCGGGGAGCGAATCTCTGTATGCCGTGCGGAGAGAGCTCGAGAAACTCGCCGCCTATGTGCCACCTGACAGGACCGTGCAGTCGGCGGATGTCGAGGCGCTGCGGGGAACCGAGCCCGGCGCATCGGTGTTCGACTTGATGAACGCCATCGGTGCGCATGACCATGGGCGGGCATTGCGGATTCTGGCCAGAAATGTTGAAAATGGAGAGGCCCCATTACGGATACTGGGAGCATTGGTCTGGCAATACCGGCGGTTGTGGAAAACGAAGGAGCAGTTTAGGTCAGGCGGACGGGAGGGCGAAGCCGCTCGCACGCTTCGCATGGATCCTTCGCGGGTGCGAGGGTTTCTGGATCAATTCTCTGATGGCCAGTTAAGCCAAGCTGTTCAGTGGTTCATGGAAACCGACTCGAAGCTCAAAGGAGGGAGCGGCAGTACCCCTGTTCGCGTGATGGAAGACCTCTTGTTTCGTCTCTGCGGCCAGCCATCGAAACAAGCGCTGAATTCCGCGCGGGGGCAGACGACGACACCGACCCCGCGCCAGGCAGGCTCGAGACCGGTGTCGAATATCAGAACGGTTACGCGGAAGCGGTGATGGCGTTCACCCGCACGGTGAGCCTGGACACGCGACGCGAGGCCGTATTTGGCTTCAGGACACCCTTGGTCACCGCTTTGCTCAGCGCTGCAGTGGCAGCTCGTAAGGTGGCTTTCGCTTCATCGGGCTTCTTGGCGGCGATGGCTTCCTGAACCTTGCGAAGGACACTTCTGACTGAGCTAAGCGTGGCGCGATTGCGCAACCGGCGTTTCTCAGATTGGCGGGCACGGCGAATCGTGGACTTGTGGACAACAGGCATACGGATTCTCCTACGTTCAAAGCCTGAGCTTGTAGCATAGGATGAGAAGAGAGGTCAAGGAGACGGAAAGGAATCAGCTGGGCATCGGGAAATCTCGGTAGCCGTGGCGTAGGTATGATCATGCGGATTGATGCAAGAGATCGTTTAATTGTGGCTCTGGATGTCCCTTCCGCAGCGGAGGCCGAAGCGCTGGTCGAGCGTATGGGAGACCAGGTTCGATTTGTGAAGGTCGGCTTGGAGCTCTATACGGTGGCGGGACCGGACATTGTGCAAAGACTGGTCGATCGCGGGAAGCGAGTGTTTCTCGATCTCAAGTTTCTCGATATTGAAGAGACCGTCCGACGCGCCACGGCTCGGGTTGCTGCTATGGGAGCGACCTTTTTGACCGTTCATGCGAATCGCAAAGCCTTGATCGCGGCGGTGCAGGGACGAGGCCAATCCGAACTCAAGTTGTTGGCGGTAACGGTGCTCACCAATTTCGATGGGCAGGATTTGCGGGATATGGGCATCCAGCGAACCGTCCAGGATCTGGTGACGGCCAGGGCCACCTTGGCTGCGGAGGTGGGCTGTGATGGCGTGGTGGCCTCCGGAGAAGAGCCGCAGGCCATTCGTGCCAAGGTGGGGCCCAATCTGATCATCGTCACGCCAGGGGTCAGACCGGCTGGAAAAGGGACCGATGACCATGCACGCGTCACCACGCCTACTCAAACCATCGCGGCCGGCGCAGATTACCTGGTGATTGGGCGTCCCATTCGCGACGCCGAAGATCCCCCCGTCGCCACTGCGGCCATCCTAGCGGAAATGCAAGCCGCGTTCGACAACCGAGGAGGGTGACGCGGAGCGCTCTGGTTCATCTCTCGGCTGGCACGGTGTCCGGTCGTCCGCAAGGTGGTTGCGACTGTTCTTCGCGGTTTGTTAAGATGCGCGTTCGGTGTGCGCCCTTGCGTGGTGGGTGTAGCTCAGTTGGTTAGAGCGCCGGATTGTGGATCCGGAGGTCGCGGGTTCGAAACCCGTCACTCACCCCAATCGTTCCTTTCGCAACTCCTGGATATTTTGGAAAATCTGCCGAGGCCGCTGGGGCAGCCTCAGGCCAAGGTTGCGCCAGGGTTGCGGAATCAACTTCGAAGAAGCTTTTGGGCCTCGGCGTATCGAGCCGATCGACCGCCTGTTTATTCCCCCCTGGGATCAGATGTCCGTACAAATCCACCGTGACTTGAATCGACGAATGGCCCATCTGCTCTTTCACGTAGACCAGACTTTCCCCCTGTTGGAGCAACAAAGAAGCAAACGTGTGGCGCAGATCATGGAACCGCACCTTCCTAAGCCCCGCTTTCCTCAGAAGCCCGTAGAACACGCGGTCGCGTAAGTTGTTAGGATGTAGCAAGCCGCCAACTTCGCTGGTGAACACCCACGGCGGACGTTCTTCCCATCCGCGCGCCGCAGCCTCGATCTGTTGCTCCATTTGCCAATCCTTCAACACTTCGCCCAGTTCCCGCGACATATCGACACGTCGATTTTCTCCGCCTTTTGGCGTCGTCAGCTGCCAATGCGTGTAATTCCGCTGAACCTCGATAAACCGGCCGTGCCAATCGAGGTCCCCCCATTGCAGGGCCAACAACTCGCCCAGCCGTAAGCCCGTCCGCACGGCACAGAGAAACAACGGATAATAAGAGGGCAGCTTGGTCTTGGCCGTCTCGATCATCAGGGCTACTTCCGACCGCGTGAGCGGGGCAATTTTCCCACGCTTGCTGATCTTGGGGAGAAATTTCCCCGGCTTGAGCGCGGTATTCATTGCCACAAGTCCATCCTCCATCGCATGGCTCAGGAGGCTGCTGAGACATCGGACGATGTTCTGAACGGTTTTCGGAGATTGACCTTTCTGGAGGCCGTCCAAGGCCATCTTTTTGACCTTCTCGCGGGTGATGTCCTGGAGGTCCAGACCGCAGAACGTCGGAAGGAGGTCGCGACGAAGGATTTTGTTGTAGTCAGCTAAGGTGGTGTGTTTCCGCGTGTGTTCAATACGATGCAGGAAGGTGTTTGCGTAAGTCTCGAAGGTGACCCCAGATTTGTGGCTCGCGAACGCCGCTTGCCCTAAGGCAAGGCGGGCCTCAATTTGTTGCGCTGCGAGTTTGGCGGCTTTCTTGCCCCCTTCTCCGGTTCCCACGCGCTTGGCTTTACGCGCCCCCTGGTGGTCAATGTATAGCCACCAGGCGCTGTTACGGTAACGGATTTTTACGCCCATCTTATTATAGTCTCCTCATGGGTGTGACGGGAACGTCTTTGACCAACTCGCTCACCGTAACTCCCAATGCGTGTGCCAGTCGTTTCAATGTGCTGAGTGACGGATCAGCTTTCCCTGTCTCCACATTGGACAAATAGGTCTGACTCATTTTGGCTCGTTCTGCCAGGGCACGTTGCGATAAGTTCTGCTTCGCTCGGAGTTCGGCCAGTCGCATATACTCCATAGAGTATCACCTTAATTTTTGTGTGTCAACGGGCTTCGCGCGAAAATAGGTCGGCCATCACGTCATCGACCAGGGTCTTAGTAGCAGTGGTCTGTTGAATGATTCGAAAGCCGTTCATCCAGGCGTCGAAGTCCGCTCTAGCGACAAGAATTTTGCCTCCTATGCGGTAGAAGGGCAGGGGGGCTGTCGAATCTATCAATCGGTCTCGAAGCCATCGCACGGAACAGGAGCTGTAGTCCGCCAAGGATTTCAGATCGAGGTAACCAGGCATGCAATGACCCTGCGAGGAGGCGAGAACAGCGTGTCCCGCCGCAGCGGGAAGGCCAGACTCGATGTCACTGAGAGGGGGCGTGAAATTCATCATGTTACTAGGGAAACGAGGTCTTCGATAGGCTAAAGGTCTTCATACCGGCCATTCATGGCATTCCAGCGTAACTGGATGCTACCCACTCTGCCCACCTCCCGAAACCGAACTTTTTGCACGTAGAGATGCACCGGTTTATCCGGTTCGTTCTGATCCCTCCACACCGTCAGGCAATTGTCCGCCTTGTTCCGCCAGTGAGCTGACCCGCTGATGTCGTAGGGCGTCGGCACGGGGTAACGGCCTTTTTTATCTCGGCACAACATTTTCGGATGAGCCACTACCCAGACATGGACGCCATGGGCTCGCGCGAATCGGCGAATCAGCCCAAGCGACGCAGAAATGTATTCGGTCTCCGTCTGTCCAGCGGGACGGGTATGATCAAATTCGTTCCACGGATCAATGATCAGGCCTCGTATGCCGTGGCGGGTCACTAAGGCTTTGCTCTTCATCAGCAAGTCAGGAACTGTAAGGGCATCGTCAGGCGCAATAAAAACGAATTGGTCGTGCAAGAGATCGAGGGTACGCAACAGGTCCGACTGGGTGATACGCACGGTCGGTCCTTCTCGAAAGGGCTGGCCGCTGTGCTGCTCTACCAATTTCGCGAGATGTCTGGACACGGGGAGATTCTCGGGCGAGCAAATCGCAATATACCAAGCATGTTCTTTCGCGAGATTGACCACTAAGGCATCCAGGAATTGACTTTTGCCATGGCTCGGAATGCCGGTGACGATGGTCAACTCGCCAGGGCGCACTGTGTAATACGGATCGACACTTCGGAATCCAGTGGAGACGCCGCCCCGCAGTCCCTCTCGGTACAGGGCGACCACATCTTGCACCACGTCGGTGACCTGGAGGATGCCTTCAAGCGGATAGGGCTTGGCCACGGCAATACACCGCCGCAGTTCCTCGACACCCATCTGGATCAGGACATCATTGGCGTCCTTGCACCCCTCAGGCCAATGCACGCGGAAGCATCGTTCAGGCCCGAGACGGCGGGCCAATTCTTCCTCCAAGGTGTGACCAGGGCCGTCGCTATCGACCGCCAAAATGATCTTCTTGAGCGGTTCGAGCTGGGGTGCGCAGTTCACTAGATACTCGAATTTGGCTCCGCTCGGCTTGGAGTGGGCCGGTGGGGCCCCATCTGGCACACTGACCGCATTGGCGATTCCCGCCGTCGCCAGGGCCAACTTGTCGCATTCGCCTTCGGTGATCACCGCCCAGTCCTCGGTGAGATCGTCGAGACCGTAGAGTACCTTCTCAGCGTCTTTCACCTGTCGGAAGGATTTGCCTTCCAGCGAACGATACTTGAGATTGACCGTTTCGCCCTGGCGGAAATAGGGAAAGACCACACAGGGAACCTCGGCTTCCTTGTCAGGCAGATAGGCCGTCCGAAGCGTGATGGCATACTGGAGAAGAATGGCTTCAGGAATGCGGCGCTTCTCGAACCAATCACGGACAACCGAGGCAACCACGGCAGGTCTGTCGAAATGAGGTTTCGCGATCCGTGCGGGCGGACGTGAGCGGGATTCCTCCCCCGACTTGAGCGACCCGCTCCACTCGCAATGGTGACAGAACCACACGCCCTTTTCCGTGTTGGCTGATAGGCATCGGGCTTTCTTGTTCTTCCGTGTGTGACTGCACTGGGGGCATGTGGTCGAGACTTCTTCACCGGAGCGCCCGTCGAGCTCGATCTTCATATCAGCGAATGTTTTCATAGCGGGATTGGCTCCTTTTCCATCGTGACCTGTGTATACTCATCGTCCCAACGCTCCTGGTTGAGCCAGGTCGCTGGCATTGGGATAAATTTCCCGTCTTCGTCCTGCCATTTCTTCGTCTGTTTCGCCTGCTCGATCTTGGTGAGCATGATGTGTAACAACATCTCATCTGGGGCGTTCCTGCCCCACCAGTTCCGACAGGCGCCCTTGCCTTCTTTTTTGGGATAGGCCTGCCAAAACACCTCGAAACTGGATCGGTGACCGTTCAATCCATTGACGGTGGGAGACCGCTTTCTCTCTCTATAAGAATGAAGAGAGGATGAAGATGAAGAGTGGGTCTCCGGTTGGGGCTTCGGTTGAACCGCGGTTGAACCGCGATTGAACCGTTGTTCAGCGGATCGTTTGCCCTTGTCAGACTGTGCTTTTCGATACTTACGCTGACTAGCTGCCGCGTCCCGTAGCCGAGATGACAGCAACCGGCCATGTTTTTCATTGAGAATAGGGTCTGATTCCCACTGGATTTCGTTCCGCAGCTTCCTCCAGTGTTCGACCGTGGTTCCGACTGCACGAGCCAGGCATTCATCATTGTCCAGCAACGAGCACTGGTCATCGCTATCGTTCCACATGTAGCAGAGGAGTTTGATGTAGGCGCCTTGCGCCTCAAGACTCATGCGCTGCACGCGAAAGTCGAACCATTCCCTCGGATAGAATTGGAAGGCCGGCGGGCGATTCATGACATCCTCATCCCGGTTCGATCGGCGATGGGCAGGAATTCATCGTCGCTCACAGGGTAGCCACGTTCGACTTCCAGACGAGGACGCAGTTCTTCTCTCCGATGGCCCTCTTTCATAATGTCGCCCACGATGGCTCCAATGTGTGTGAACGCCTCAGGCTCAATCATGGGGTCCTCCCACTGGTTGATCCTGCACTGGGATCGCAGGCGACTCTGGGATGGCCGCCACGAGTCGGCCTAACGCTCGATCTGCCCTGAGTAGGTGTGGCCTAATGGCAATGAGTGCGGCGAGATCGAACTCGCGTTCTTGGGCCAACGGGGCGTCAAGCACGATGCGCCGTAAACCCGCTGCGGAAAATTGGACTTTGAGCATGTGTCTTCCCCCTTTACTGAAGAACGGGGGAAGACCCCTTCAAAAAGTCACCACATTTGAGATTTTATTTTTTCGGCGTGAAGACCGGACAGGATTCGGCACAGAATGGGGAAGTGACGGGACAAACAGCCCGAGGTCAATCCGAGAGAGCCTGTCGCAGGGCCTTCAGCCGCTTGTCGATTGCAGATGGTACGACACCAGCCGCTTGAGCGACGGTTTTTCGAGACTGGCCGGCCACCAGAGATTGGAGCATGCGTTCGCCGGATTTTCCCCAACGCTTTCTGGCAATTTGCATCGCCCGTTTGGCTACTTCGAAGGCTCGGACCTCATCCTGCTGGGACTCGAGTTGCTGCTGCGGGTTTTCACGGTCGTCTCTGGGTTGTTCTTTCAGAATCCCACCCTCGAATGAGTTCCACATCGGAACAGGGTCCTCTGAGGACTTTGGGGTCTGGTCTGCATGGGGCTGGCGGTTTACTCCCAACCCCCCGCGCTTTTTCGCCGCAGCTCGTTGGTACACGGATCGTAGTTCAGCATGCGCCGCGTCGGGAAGAGCCGTCTCCAAAATGCCCAGCACCCCTGGGGCGGTTTTTGCTAAGACCTGGATCGCTTGATCGATCGCAGCCGCCCGCCATACAGCATTCATCCCCTCAGCAGACTGCATCCCGAAGACCGGGAGGGGTGGGATGGCAGGAACTTGTACCTTCTTCCCCTTGATGGTAACGATCCTGCCCGCATTCCTCATCAAGGCGAGGATTCCGGCTTCCCCCCGACGATTTGCTTCAATCGCACCTGCAATTGCGTCTTGTTCTCTATCTTCAATTGGATAGGACGCAATCCACTCAGGCTGCTCGCGGTCGGGATAAAGACTCCGTCCTACTGTATCCTTGAGCGCATGGTCCATGGCGTCGAAGATGGCCTTTGAAGACGAAACTTTTTCCCCTGAACTCTTTGAAGCCGTGACAGCGTCAACGGGATTGAGAATTGAACTAACCCACGCTTTCATCACGGGGAATGGGAGAAGTCTGGACCGCATGGTTATTTCGCGTAGATAGCGGAACTGCGCCGTTTGACAGTGCATGAAGTGCAGCGGTACCTGCATAGTCTGTGTTGCATCGCATTCGGGGTGCTGCACACGCCACTGACCCCACAGCTCATATAAAAGCTCAGAAGTCGGTGACAGGAGAAGGGCTTCGACCTGCTTGCCCATGTTTGGCGGATACACAGGTCCAAGGGCGCCAAAGACCCTCGATGCGACCTCGATGGCATGTGCCAGGGAACGGGTGAACGCCCACAGCAAGTTGGCTGTCTCGATCGAGGCCAAAGGAGGAAGCAGACGCTGACGCGTCAGCGTTGCCTCCGAACAGTAACGGAAAAAGTCTTCGGGGTCCAAAAAACACTCTATAAGCGAATTAGGAGAGACGGGCATCCTTGTTCCTCCGGATACATACGAGCCATTCCCATGCGACGCTCGCCATCCATACCGGACGAAAATTTGTCCTGCAAGTGCTAATCCTGTGGGGACAAATGGGAAGACCGATATGGTTAAACATCACGCAGACTTGCGAGTCGTATATTTTTTTGGATGCCGGAAATTTGCTGATCGAAAATATTCCGGTTTCGCCGGAATGAAGGGGCGGCTTTCCCCCGTCATGCCCCAAGCGAGAGCCAAGGTGACTTCTTGGCGGTGGCACATTGCTATTGCCTAAAGAGAATCCCATGTTTGGCTAGGCAAAACTGCTGTGGCGCGAAATAGTACTGCCGAATGAGGTAATCCGTCACGAGAGTGCGGTTACTGACAGAATTGGGTTGAGTGAAATGGCCCCAGGGCCGAAAAGTATAACAGCCGGCCTCTGATCTGGAGTCATTGAGTCTGGGAATGAAGGAGGGGACGGCGCAGGTGAGACAGGCAAACAGACTTGTTTGAACTTCAATAGTGGCCGTCGCTGACAGCCGTTTATCGGCTTTGACGTAGCTGTTTCAAGGGACGCTGCTTACTGACCTTCCCTTCAAAAGAAACATCGATCCCATAAGCAAAACATAGTGTTTTGCTGACTCTCCACTCTTTTGACTCTTCCTGACGGATACCGATCCAAATCCTGTCTTTCCCATTTCGTTTTGCTTTTTTCACACATTTGTAGATTGTGAGCCCCTCAATTTCAGTCACAAACACGTTTCCCTCTTTGTCTCTGACCTTCGAAGCCATAGTCTTCAGTCCTTTCCAAGTAAATAAACTTCTCCCACTATCTACTGAAAGGAGAAATTGTCCATAAAATTTGAGCTATGAGTTCTGCCTATTGTCCCCCGAACTGGTCGGTTGTGCTCCAAGCTGCTTCAAATCCTGTTCAATGTTAACGAGCTGCTGTTCCAGATGGCGATTCAGGAAATCGGCTCGCTTCACGGCGAGGCTCAGTTTGTCGATGGGAATGGCGCCCTGCTCAATCGCTCGCGCGATGGTCTCTAATTCCGCTTCCCCAGCCGCATAACTCTCTGGCGTGGTGGTGAGCGTCGAGGCCGTGAGGTCGTCGATCGTCATAAGCCATCCTTTCTCGTCACTGTCGCCGGTACCGTCCCATCCTTCAGATGCACCTCGATCGAATCGCCAGGTCCCACGTCAGCGCGGTGGCGCACGAGGGTGCCATTGGCCCGCGTCACGTAACTGAGCCCCAAGGCAAAATAGCGATCTGGGCTGGCCGCTTGTATATGCGCGTGCAGGCGATCTAGGCGGCTCTGCGCGTGCCGCACCGTGTCACACGTCACCTGGTGCACCTGTTGACGGAGGTCCCTCAGGTTCAAGCGCGCCGGTCCCACGAGGGTTGTCATCGCCGTGAGCGGAAGACTCTGACGCCACAGCCGCAACTGGGTGCGTCGAGAAACCAGCAGCGCCGGTGATGCGGTCATCACGGTACGGAACCGATCGCTCAGCCACGTTCGATGTGTCTGCCAGAGGCGGCGGGCTTGTAAGTAAATCGGCTGATGACAGTGTTGCAAAAGGCGTCGGCGTCGGTGAAGACCGGTCAGTGCCTCGCTCATCAGCGTATGCCATTGCCGAGCGCGTCCTTGTCTGTGTTGGTGCACGAGCGAGAGGGCACAGCGGACGAAGTCAGGGCGCTGGTCGGAAAGATGACGGCGTCGGCGGTGAACCTGGTCCAGTGCGGCCGCCCGTAATCGTTCGGCCGACAACCGGAGCGCGTCATACAGGGCCTGCACTCGATCCACCAAAAAACGAGCGGCCGCCGTCGGCGTCTCAAGCGCCTTCGCACTCACGACATCACACACGGAGTGATCGGCGGTATGTCCCAGGCCGGTGACTACCGGAAGTGCACAGCAGGCCACCGCCTCGGCCACCGCGTAGTCATCATAGGCCAGTAAGTCCAATTCACTACCCCCGCCCCGAATCAGAATGACGACATCGAAGTCCTCCCGACGGCGGGCGACTTCCGCAAAGGCGTCCAGGAGGGAGGGAACGGCGGCAATGCCTTGGACGGCCACATGCTTGATGGTCGTCTGAAAGCGAAACCCACTGCGCGCCAGAATCGCAAGCGCATCGCGACAGCCATCACTGTCGCGCTTGCCGATGCACAGCACGCGGAGCGTCGGTCGCGCCCAGGGCACAGTCTTGTTGCGATCCAGCAGCCCACCCTTTTGAAGGCGGGCGAGTGTCGCTTCGCGCTGTTGGTGGCGCAGGCCCTTCATGCCTACTTGGTTCAGGCCATGAATGCGGAGGTACGGCTTGGTCTTCTTGGCCCAGAAATCGATCGTGACTTCGAGCATCACTTCGCAGCGACCTTCGCGATCCGACAGATCACAGCCGAAGGCGGCGCCTTGCTGAAGCACCGCCTGCACGTCGGCCCGTTCCCAGATGAAACCATCGATACTCACGTTCGTATCTAGGGTATCGGCCAAGGTGACCGACAGAAAGCCTCGCGCGCCCGCATTCATTCCAGGCTTGATCCATTGGGCATGCACGATTCGTCGGCCCATGGCGGCTAAGGGACGGAGCTGTTCTTGAATTAGGCCTGTGACTTCACGAACGGACAGCGGCGGGGTGGGAACCGGTGTCGGGCTTGATGCGATGGGTGTAGGCGGAGCTGGCCGCGACGCCTTCACTGGACGCACCGATGGCCTTTTGACAACCGCTGGCGCTGGAGGGTCGGGGAAGAGTGGCAAGGTCATGCCCGTGACGATACCAAATCAGCAGACCGAAGACTAGGCGGTGCGTCGGCAGGGGTTTAGGGCCTTGACTCCATCAGGTGAACATTTTGTGAGCCTCTCTCGCAATGGACAGCGTACTCCACACGACGGCCGCACGAGCGAGCACCGACCAGACAAGAGGTCCTCGATACTTGACCGACGCACGCCAGAGTGCGACGAAGATGAATGGGAAATAGGGGAAGAATAGGAGAGCATAGATGTTCAAGCCTAGCAAGGAATAGTCGGCGCGGGAAGGATACAGTTGCAATGGCAATTCAAGCAGGGTCCCGATCACGACAAAGTACAGCCAGTAAGTCCTCACTAACGGAATCTCACCTTTCCAGAGTGCCTTTATGTGGTCCATCAGCATGCTTCCGCCTCACCTTTCATAAATAGTGCGTCGTGGCGCTGCCATTTAGTGACTCATCGGTCCTGCTTCACGTTGCGGCGATCGCTACATTCGTGTACACCGTGGCCGAAATTGGTCGGCGCATACCTGTACTTTCGCATTCTCAAATGGCGGTTCAACGCCCCTATCATCGGCACACTTCATGCTCCATCTCTGGTCTCGTTCAGTATTGATTGATGATCTGGGAAGGAGCCATGTGATGCGCGAACGCTATCTCGCAGGGCGGATGTCCTTATTTTCCGCCATCTATCCGCTTCAGGACCCGTGGCGCGTGTGGCGAGGGGCATCGGCCCTGTTGCCTTTGGCCTACCTCTGTTTCTTCTGGGCCGCCTTATCTCGGCCTGTGGACAGGCAAGGCCAACTTCTGGCGACGCTCATTTACGTTCTGCTCGTTGCGACCATCGCCGTGTGGACGCTCTCACTGTTGCACGGATTGGTCCACAGTTGGCGTAAGGCGCCCTGGAAAGGTGCGGGACTGCTGCTTCTGTTATTTGCGTTGTTCCCACTCCCCTTTCTCAGCCCAGCGGTTGCGGTCCTCGGTCTGATGAATCAATTCTTTGCAGACATGAATGGTGTCCTCGATAGTCCTATGGAGACTGGCTACACGTTCGACCTGGTGTGGTTCTCCCTCGTGCCGTTCCTCATAGGGGCGGGAATCGTGGTAGGCGTCACCTATCTCTCGGATCGTCCTATGGCAGTTCAGGACGACCGTTCCAACAATGCGTGGTACCGTGCCACGATCATTGTGGCAACAATAGTTGTGGCGGGTGAAATTGCAGGCTTCCTCGTCACCTATTACGGTCTCCCTCAGGTTCAACAATTCTGTTCAGACGTGAGACGGGGAGACAATGGTCGAGAAGTCATCCGACGCGGTAATGCCGCAGCCTACCGGACTACACAATCCAAGGACGATGTGGTGAGCTTTCGTAAAAAGGGATGGGTCTGTTTTGCAGAGATCAAGGACGGAGCTGTGAGCAAGAGCGGGGTATTCTTAGATCACTGATCCGTCCAGGTGTCCATAAACGTGCCATCGTCCCATTCTTCGCGTTTACTTTACCCTCATAAAATTGAGTCACAAACCTCACGCCAAAAGCGGGTTGACGGGAGGTCACTATGTGTTGTACTTTACAACTGTAAAGGAAACACGTGGGAGGTATTTATGAAGTCCCGAAAAGCCGCGATTTACGCCAGAGTTTCAACCGACGGGCAGACGACCACCAATCAACTGGAGGAACTCCGCGAAGCCGCCAAACGCAATGGGTGGACGATTGTGCACGAGTTCGTCGATCGTGGCATCTCGGGTGCAAAGGGACGAGAACATCGGCCCGCCTTTGAGTCACTTTGGCAGGGTGTCGGCCGAAAGGACTTTGATGTGGTCATGGTGTGGGCAGTCGATCGCCTGGGACGGTCTCTTCAGCACCTCGTAAACTTTTTGACGGAGCTGCATGCCAAGAAAGTTGATCTCTTCATTCATCGGCAAGGCATTGATACCACGACTCCTGGCGGCAAAGCCCTTTTCGGGATGCTGGGGATTTTCGCTGAGTTTGAACGCAGCATGATCCAAGAGCGGGTCAAGGCTGGCATTAAGCGCGTCAGGAGGGGTCATCCAGAGAAGTTATGGGGCAGGCGGCCCATGGAGATTGCTCAGCCAGAGGTCGTGGAGAAGATCAGGTCGCTTCGCAGTAATGGCCTCTCTATGCGAGCCATTGCCGACAACTTGGAAATCAGTTCAAGAACCGTCTGGAAGGTCGTTCGTCGTAATCAGATGCCGTTGAAAGGGACCACGGGGTAGCGCATCCATGCGCGATAGAGGTGATGGGACGAAAGACTATCATGAGATGGAGACTCCGAGGTAGGGCATCATGAATGACGAGGCGCGCATGCAGCTTGTAGAAGATATGGCTGGTGGCTTTATTGCTTTGGCAGAGGAAATGCTCTTGGCTCAACAGCAACTACAGAAACGTGTGGATGAAGGATACATCGAAGGCAACTTCAAAGACGATCTTAGAAGTAGCGTTATTTTAGGCCTAGCTTTGAAGGCGTGGCATTCTTTCGAGAGGCTCATCGTTGATGTTCGTGCTGGCCGCGCAGAATCCGCTCATCACTTGAAGACGATGGTCGAATCTCACATATATATTTGTTGGGTGAGTGCCGACAGGAGTGAAGATAGAGCCAGCCGCTTGTATGCCGAGGGCTTTCGCTCGCGTGCTGTCTATCATGAAATGTGTTCAACCTCTGCCGGGGATGCCGATGCGAAGAGTGCCCAAGAGTGGCGCGAGTTTGAACATAAGCAGAAAGAAGGCAAAAACTGGAAGAGGTTCCCACACATCACCGACATTGCGAGTGAGGGTGAAAGCTCCGACCTATATATTCACATCTACAAAGCCGCCTGTGAAGCGGCGCATATGGGAGACTTACTCATCTATATGCCTCCGCGCCCAACACAGCGTGGATCGAATGTTGGGGACATGGGCTTGCAACAGTCTTGCTTATGTATGAAATTGGGGAATTTTGTGGCTTATGAACTACTGCGAAACTACATGGAAGTGTTGGGTATGGATTCAACAGGGGATGAATATCTGAGAAGAAATCGCGAGATTGAATCGACGGGAGCTTCGAGAATGGCCTCACTGAGACAATCCAATCACTGATCCCATGTCATGCTGCGCCCCCATCGCGCTCGCTAGGTCGTCCGTGATGACTCACCGAAGGCGTTCTTCAAAATGTTTATCTGCTCCAGCAAAATGACAGGATCATGATATGACGGTGCGAAAGTTGTCATGTCGTCAACTTCCCGAAGAAAAGCATCCTTTCCTATCTCGCCCAAAGCGTACTTCACCATGAGCGCCTCTCGCGGAGTAAAAACCTTCCCACTTGCAGCTAGGAGTGGTACCAACACCTTTCGGCCATTCTCGCTGAGAAGGGCGCCTGCGAAGAGGTGAGAAAATTCATTTCTGGCTAGAGGATGAATGATGACGTTCCTGGAAGGATCATTCTCTTCCGATTCAGGTTGGTAAGAACGCCAGACGGTCAACGCAATAAAGCCTGCTAGCAGACTCCCTGCAAACAATAACCATCCCCAATCGTTCATAGGTACCTCCGCTTTAGGAAAGGCAAGGTACGCCGCTGGCGCATCACCGTCAATAGTTCGCTGCCTTTGTACAACATGGGGCACTCAGGTGGGGTGATCCTTATCAGATCGGGTCTTCGATACCGATTGCTCTTCCAAGGGCCCATGATCGCCGTTTCTCCGACTGTGCCTACTAGCGGGAAGCCTTATGCAATGGGTGGCGTCTTTAGGACATTGCCAACGTGCGATAGCGCCCTATGCTATCACGCAGGGCGAGACCACCATTTGTTGGGACCTTGCTGACTTGTGTGTCGCGGTTCATAGGCATCCTTGGTGATGGCAGAAAACGACGACGAGCCGCGGTATTGTCCGCTTTCTCACGGCGCCTGTCTATTCAAGACAGGACAGCCAATCCTCGCCGCGGCATAGATTCATGGCTTCTCGCGGGCATAACAGGATGAAGGCGCGCCATGTTGACCGATAGCGAGTTAATATCCGACAATGCCGCCGCCATGATGTATGTCAGACTCAGCAACAGCTTCGAGTCGATGTTAGAGAGGGCGCTTGGCGAGATGTCTACCGCCCCGCCCCTCGAAATCCCCATGCCTAAAGAGTCGTGGGGATTGCCTGAGCCACAGCCGATCCCCTGCATCCTCTCTCCCACGCGGGCCTACTGCCTGCCACCGCGGTAGATTTAGGCTCGCTCCATACTCGAATCCTAGCTAAGTCCATGGGGCAAGGGATGGTGGTCCCATGGTCATGGAGTCAACGTCAGGCACATCTTCTTTTAGGGCATCGACCAAGGCTTGAATCGTCAGCGGGGCATTCCCTTCAGTCCGATTATTTACCAGCACGTATACTCGTATCCTGCGGCTTACCGCCTGCTTCACTAGCTCCACTGTTTCGGCCCGCATCTCGGGCAACTCGCCCACAATCTTGTCATAGGGCGCCGCGCGTTTCTTTGCGGCCTCATACGTCATCTTGAGAGGCGTCAATAGCCGCAAGACGGTGAAGGGGGCGGTAAAGGCCTGCATGCGACGGTGCTGATCGGCCAATGACGGCATGAAACACCAATGATTATAGACATGGGCCACCTCATGCTTCGCTAGAATCTGCGCGTAACGGTCGCCTAACAGGCCAGAGTTTCGTAACTCCATGGAGTACCGAAAGTCTTTGGGGAGCGCACCCAGAAAGGTATCCAACCGTGACAGGAACTCATCCGCCGAGAGGCCGTGGCGCTGGAACTCGAAGAGAAAGGGACCGGCGTGTTTCTGAAAGTTGGCCTCTCGGTACGGCTTCAAGACGAAATCAATAAACGTGGTGGGATCGAGAAATCGCGGGTTCGGTTGCCCCGCTCTTGATCCATAGCGAATGTGCTTCGCATAGATCGGGATGGTCAGTTCCTCCCAGACTTTGGAACACATTTCAAAGTCTTCGGGAATCTGCTTCAGGTAGCGCAGCAACTGATTGGTCGTAGGGGGCCGGTAAAAACTCGAATCTATGCCGACGGTCCGAAACAGCGGCTGGCCGTTGTACAGATACTGACAAAATTCCCCGAGGCATTCGCGGGTAAAGGCGGTTTTGGCATAGGCGCGCTTATAGACTTGTCCCTGCCACCCCTCATAGGTCCAGGTGCTCGTTCCGAACCGCACGAGGTCAGAGATGGATGGGGTCGGAGGGAGACTAGTGGATAAGTCCCCTGCACTATCGAAGGGTAATTGAAGGTCATCCATCGACTATTTCCCCTCGCGCTGATCAGACATCAGGCGGATGGCGTAGGTTGTATGATGTGGAAAGGGTTCGTCGGTCCGATCCTTGGACACATTGTGTCCTGCTTCATCGCCTGGACCGCCCGATAAATCGAATTAATTCAGAGAGCGCCATGCGGCTCAGTGTACGGGTCTGCCGCATCCCGCTCAAGAGGGACCTCCGCCTCTGCCGACTCTAGGGAAGACAGTGGTTGGAGTCGGTGGACCGTCACGGTGACAGTGCCGAAGTGCGCTTCCACCATGCCGGTCACCACATACGCCTGATTCGTCCCCAGCAGATGGCAGTACCGGCGATACGTGTCGGGAAAGAAGGTGGCGTCATAGAGGCTGGTCTGATCTTCAAAGGTCACGAACTCCATGGGCTCGCCCTTCTTGCTCGTGACGATCTTCTCCGTCACCAGCCAACCGAGCAAGGTAACGGTTCGGCCCACACACTGGACCAGATCGCGTGCCGCTGTGAGAGACAATCCGGTGAGCCTGTCATGGAAGCGTTCGAGCGGATGTCCAGTTAACGGGAAGCCAAAAATCTCCAGCTCATGTGCGAGTTGTTGCTGGGAGGCGTACTCGGGTGGAATGGGTACGTACCGCGAGGGCTCGCCCGATTGGATGGCATGGAGCCGCCAAATCAACCCAGGGCGGGTCAGTTCCCCCGCAACCGAATCAAAGCAGCCTGCCTTGATCAGCAGCGTGGCCTGGGCGGTCTCGGGCTTCACCCGATCCACAAAGTCGCGCAGCGATCGAAAAGACCCGTGTTGCTGCCGCTCCGTGAGGATCGTGTTGACGAAGGCTTCTCGCAACCCTTTGAGCTGCATAAGTCCCACCCGAAGCGTCCGGTCCTGTCCGAGATAGGCCCAGTCACTGGCATTAATGTCGAGCGGCAGGATTGTGAGCCCCATCCGTCGTCCTTCAGAGAGATAGGCGTAGGCGGAATAGTAGCCGCCTTGATTGCTGATGACGGCGGCCAGGAACTCGGCGGGGTAATGGGCTCGGAGATAGGCCGACTTGAAGGAGACTTGGGCGTAACTGGCGGAATGCGGCTTACAGAAGCTGTAACCGGCGAAACTCATAATCATGTCCCACACATGGTCGATCACCGGCCGTGCGATGTGTCGAAAGATGGCTCCTGAATAGAATTGACGTTGATAGTCACGAAGCTGCCGCGCTTTGTGTTTTTTGCTGAGCACCTTCCGCAATTGGTCCCCGTCATGCACGGAAAATCCGCCCATGACGACGGCCACCTTCATCACATCCTCTTGGTAGACCATGATGCCGTGGGTCTCGGCCAGCACCTCATCCAAGAGGGGATGCCACGAGCGGTACCGCTCGCCATGTGCGCGCCGCACAAAGTCGTCCGAAAAGACATTTGCCGCAGGGCGGATGATGGACGAGACCGCGACGAGATACTCGAAGACATCGGCGACGGCACGCTGGGCGGGCGGCATGTTCGTCCATAGTTTTCGCAGGAGCAGCCGCGTCGCTGGAGACTCGACATAGAAGCAGCCCATCGTCTCGCCTCGTCGAATAAGGTTCTGGGTGTCGGGATCGCTGATGGGGTCCCAGAGCGCATAGTCGATAAAACGGCCGGTGTTGCGGTGGATCGCCGCCAGGGCATCCCGAATCACGGCGAGGGAGCGATTGCCCAAGAGGTCAATTTTGACGAGCCCCGCATCCTCGGTCTGGTCCTTCTCCCACTGGATCACCGGCCAGCCAGAGGCGGACATTTCGACTGGCACATAGCGACGGATTTCGTCGGGGACCAGGACGACGCCGCCAGGATGGAGGCCGAGGTTACGGAAATGCCCCTGGAGGCGTCCTGCCCACACAAGAATGTCGGGCCATGGCGCTCTGAGCTGCAAGGCTCGACAGACTTGGGTCGCCCAACTCTGAAGCGTCACCTCGCCAGCCACCTCGACAAAATCGGCTCGTCGGTGCAACAACGCCAGCGCCCTGCCGATCTCGGCGGCCGGTAATCCATAGACTTTGGCGACCTCGCGCATGGCCGCCCGTGGCGCGAGTGTATTCTGGTTCGCGACCATGGCCGCCTGCGTGGCGCCATATCGCGCAAAGACCCATTCGAGAATCTTCGGGCGTTCGTCCCAGGGAAAGTCGATGTCGATGTCGGGTGGATCATGGCGGCCAGGGTTCAGGAACCGCTCAAACATCAGCCGATGGCGAATCGGATCGACATGGGTGATGCCGAGGCAATAGGAGACAATCGAGGCCGCCGCCGATCCGCGTCCGCAGGTGCGGGGGGCTTGCCGCACGATCTCATCGACCACCAGAAAGTAATCCGCGTAGCCTTTGTCCCGAATGACGGCGAGTTCCGTCTCGATGCGCTGTGCGACGATCTCTGGCACCGTCCCATAGCGCCAGAGGGCCCCGTCGTAGGTTTTGGTTCGCAAGGTGTCCAAGGCCGCCTCGGCGGACAGGCGTCGGAAGGAGGGAAAGATCGTGGTGGTGAAGTCCCAGTCGGTATGGCACTGGTCGGCCACCTGGCGGGTATTGCGGAGGGCCTCGGGAACAGGCGGGAAGTATCGTTCCAGCGTCCCAGGCGGCATGAGCCAGTGCGAGGGCGCGGCGCAATCGCGAGGCTTCAGCCGCGAGAGTGTCGTGTTTAAGGCGATAGCCCGCAGGAGGCGATGAGCCTCGAAATCAGAGGGATGGAGACAGCATGCCCGAGTCGTGGCGACCGGTTGCGCCCCCGTGCGTCGGCTGAAGGATAAGGCCTCGGCGAACTCGGCTCCTGGCGTGAGCTCGACATAGAGGTCCTCGGCCGAGTCCTTCAGCCATATGTCGAGGGCAGGTAGGTCATCCGAGAGAATGAGCAGGCCCGTGCGATACTGAGCTACGGCGTGGATAAACTGGAACGCGGCATCCGTATGCCGCGCGGACAGGAGACGGCAGAGATTTCCATACCCCTCAGGCGTCTTCGCCAGCAGCACGGCCCGATGGTCCTGATGGACCAACTCGGCGCCCAGAATAGGCTTGAGCCCCGCCTCCCTCGCCGCAGCCAGAAATTCAATCGCCCCATAAAGGCCATTGCGATCGGTGAGCGCGAGGTTGTCGTGGCCTTGGGCACGAGCCGCCTGGCACAATGCCTCTAGCGTCGGCACGCCCCACATCGGCGAATACGACGAGTGCGTGTGGAGGTGGACAAAGTCGGCAGACATTCAATGGCTCCGTCCATAACGGATCGCCCGCTCACCGAACCGTTGATGGAGCTGATCGAGGGCCACTGCGAGCCGCTGCGCCCGATCCCGTCGGCGTTGATCCTCCGCCGGTTGGTCGTCGAAAAGCGAGCCCTGCTCCGCAAAGCCAGTCAGTTTCGTGAGACTCAGCCGCATCAGCCGTAACCAGATTCGTCGCGTGAAGAGGCGGTGAAATAGCGACTGAAGCACCTCCGAAAGGTCGATTTCCCAGCACGTCTCGGGGATGACCCCCTTGGTGGCCGTGACCTCATGCTGATCGCTATGTCGAATCGTCAGGGAGACGGCGCCACACATGCGGCGCTGCTGGCGCAAGGTGCGGCAGAGGCGTTGCAGACCATCCGCCAGGAAAGCCCAAAGTCGACCATCATCCACCTCATCGGGGTCTACTGGAATCGTGTCCTCCAGATACGGTTGTACGACTGGCGCCTGCACCGGTGTGGGATCAATGCCCTGGGCCCAGCGGGAGAGTTGCCCCGCATACTGCCCGACGACGAGTTCGAGGGCGTCGAGCGGACTCTCGGCGACATCACCCAACGTGCGGAGGTTGAGGTCGTCCAAGTGCTTGAGAACCGCACGCATGCAGGGCCGATGCACGCCTGGCAACGCCCTGACGGTCAGAGGGGACATGAAGAGGCGTTCCGATCCCTGGCGTACATCGTAGAGTTCAGACGGACCCACCAAGCTGGAGGCCGTCTGCGCGATCAGCTTATTGCTCCCGAGGCCTCCGACGCCTTCGAGCTGAACCTGCGCCAGCACCTCGGCTTGGACTCTGGCCGCGACATCACAGGCGGAGCCGAACAGACGGGTGGTGCCGGTGAGGTCCAACATCATCGAGCCAGGGCGCGCGGGTTCCCAAGTGGGGGCGTATCGCTGAACTACCGCAAGGATGGCACGGTCCGCCGCGACGACCGCGCGAGGATTTGGCGGGCGGATTCGTAACCCAGGACAGAAGCGTCGGGCGCGATCGACCGGCATACCCACCGCGACGCCGTCCTGTTCCGCTTCACCCGACACCTCACGAATCAGTGTGCGAGCCGAAGAGACATCGGCGATGGCAAGGGGACGGGTGCGAAGCTGTGCGTCATGCAGGCGGGCAAGCGCGATGTCCAGGGAGGGGATGCCGAAGCAGACAATCTGGCGTTCCATGATCTTCGCTCAATCGTCTGGTAGGTCACCTATCTAACGCCGAAGATGTCGGATGACTCCCACAACGACCCCTTCAATGTGGAAGGTATCGGAATGTGTCACAATGATCGGCTTCATAGTCTCGTTGGATGGTTGGAGTTCAATCACGCCCACCTTACGCTGGTAGATTTTGATGGTGGCCTCTCCATTGAGAAGGGCAATCACCGTCTCCCCGTTACGCGCGGTGTGCTGTTTGTGCACCACGACGACATCGCCTGGAAAAATCCCGTCGTCCCGCATGGAGGTGCCTTTCACTCGCAACGCAAAGGCCTCGCCTCGCCCCAGCATGCTCTTGGGGACTTCGACGCGCTCCGTCTGTGGAATCGGTTCGATGGGATCACCGGCGGCGACGATGCCCATCAAGGGCACAAAGGACGAGTGGGCAATGTACGACAAGGCAACCTCCACCACGCCAGGGATTTTGCGGCTGCCCCGCTCGTAACGGGTGATGGCGAGCCGTTTCTGTTTGAGCTGATCGGCCAGCCCCTCCTGGGTCAGACCCAGGCCGAGTCGAGTGCGCTTTAAGTCTTCTGGTCGCATGTATCCAATGGATACATTAATTCACGATGGCCGTCAAGACTTAACGCTGATTACCCCGCGCAGGCAACCACTCGGAGTGGCAGACTTCGTGACTGATACACCTTAGAAAGGGCCGCCTTGAACCGCTCAAATGGGGTTTGATTCCGCTGAGCGGTTAGAGTAGGCTGCTCCGGTTTTGCCGACATGTTTCTCTCCGCACTGGGTGTTCTCTGCGAAGAACGCCTAGCGTAAGCTGCACATTAGCCTATGGAGAGGCATGTCTCACTTGGCAGGCCATGACCTTACATTACTGCGCCTATACGATATGATCCGCTTTTATGCAGTATTTTTTTTGCATTTTATGGAAGGCCTTACAAAGCTTGAACACGAAGTAAATAAACGCTTCGTGGCACATGAGCCTCTTGATCAGGCCAGGCTTGAATCATGGCAACGTTTTCTAAAGAACATGCGTACTCAGAGTGAGCAGATTGGTCTTCGAACCTTGCCCGCCTATCTGGCAATTCTTCAGGCAGGAGCAGCAAGTGGCCGTTCATTATCCAATACTGCCCTCAAAGACGAATGTGGCACCCTCAAAAACATGATCGAAGCCGAATTTTCGCATCAACTCATGTTTGTCATTCCAAGGTGATACTGACTATTTTACTACTGAGCCATTTGGGAATGAGGTTTATGATCGGTTCCCGACAGCGAGGCATGACATCGCGGAAGCAGGAAAAGCGATTGCATTAGATCGCAGCACAGCGAGCGTTCTACACCTCATGCGGGTTTTGGAAGTTGGATTACAGACACTTGCACGATATTTCCGCATTCCCTATAAGCACAGTAATTGGGAAGTTATCATTAATAAAATTCCAGGTCGCATTCACGAGATAGAATCGAGGAAGCGCAAACCCAAGAATTGGCGAGATATGCGTAAATTTCTGGCGGAGGCAGGAGCAAACTTTAGATTACTCAAGGATGCTTTCAGGAATTGGGCGATGCATAGTCATGTAACATATGATGATCGTGCGGCCCGAGAAATATTTGAAGGCACTAAAGCCTTCATGCGTCACCTTGCCACGCAGATCAAAGAACAGCGCTAGCTTCACGTTTCCCTCTTCCGTGCCGTCGATACCTATTCTCCTAACCGCGTTTGACCAATTACCTCCTTGTATTCAGCGCGCTTGCCTTGGATCAACGACAACGCCGACATAAAGCGACCCTGACCGTTATCCTTCCAGGTAGTGAATCGGAATGACTGCTCAAAGGGAAACGATTTAACTCGGCGGGATGGAAGCAGCAAGGGCGTCATCGCCACTCGATTGGGACGTTCGGTCGCATGCGTTGGAGAATTAACTCATCATTGAGGACCATGACGGCGTGCACAACAATAGACCCTCAAGAAAAAAGGCGGCCTCCCTGAACATGTGCCATCAGAGAGACCGCCTACGACTATTCCTAGTTCCGCAGAGCGGAAGCGCGCGATCCAAATGTCACAGGGCGTAGAGAGTGATCATTACCCCTCAATCATAATGCGTCGGCTCTTAGCTTCCTCCCGTTTCGGAAAGGTGATCATCAACAACCCATTCTTTTGGGTTGCGGACGCCTGTTGCGAATCGACGAAGGTCGGCAGTTTGAACACCCGCATAAACCTGCCATCCGCAATTTCTTGCACATGGGTGGTCCGAGCAGAAGCGGATGACTGCTGCTGGCGATCTCCCTTAATCGACAGCACCTGATTCGTCACTTCCAGCATCACCTCCTGGGGTTCCCAACCAGGCAACGCCAGCTGAACACAAAATCCCTGCTCGTCTTCCCAGACGTTACAGGCTGGGGTCCAAGGAGCTCCTTGGGCCTCCGACGCGCTCACGGCATCCTGAAACAACCGATCAATACTGCGATCAAAGGGGTGCTGTCCGACAGGGTTCATTAAGGCGATTTGGTAACTGGTCATGGCGATCCTCCTTCCTCTCAATCGAGAGGCCACTTAAAGGTTGATGAGGGTAGTCGGAGGGACGCAGGAGCACAAGCGGGGCATCATCTGCCGCCATGGCACGTCCAGATAAGGGTCGTCCCATCCATCCGGTCTAGCATCAGCAACGAAACAGACAATAATTTCGGTCTTCAAAAAGTCAAGGGGTGGAACGGTCTGATAGGTGCCGCGTAAGGTGGGCTAGTGATTTATGACGCGGCGAGGCGTAGCATCGGGAGTAGACAGTCACCAGTGATTACGAAGGAGGGTTTATGCACACACTAAGTTCCATCACGCTCACGGCCATCCTGGCGGTCAGTGCCGCCGCACAAGCCCAAATCATCGTGACGCCGATGGGAAGCATCACTGACATCTCAGGCCCCAACGGGCAGAGTTCCACCCAAGTCGATCTCGGCAATGGGCAGGGAGTTATCATCACGAATCAATCGACGACGCCCTATACCACGCTCGGCAAGCCGTCCACCCCCAGCCAGCTCGGAGTTCCGCCGGTTCCCAGTGTGCCCCAGGTTGGCGCCCCAGCCGTGCCCAGCAGTCCCGCGCCGCTGTTCCTCCCTGGCAGCGGGTCCGATTCAACCGTGATCATTCTCGGGAAATAATTCACGGCGAGACACCAGGGGACGCCAGCTGGCCTAAACGATGCTGTAGTTGGCGCACGGGCATACCGAGCATTTCAGGTCGTGCCATCTTCATCCCATTGATTCGTGGAAAGCGGGGTATATAGAGACATCCGCTGATCAGAAAGGAAGATCGCAAAGGGAACCGGCACATCCTCGGCACTCCACCCTGCTTCCCATTAGTCCTGGCGACTGATACCCTTGGTGAACTTCATAATTGTTTGGTACTTTGTTGGTGCTGCTAACTTACGGCTGGAATCAAAGCTAGACCGTCTTCTCATCGCACTGGAAAGCAGGTCATGAAAATTTTAGCCCTCAGTAGATATTGCACGTTGATCCTTAGGTGCATGATGTGGTTGACCCTTGTTATCTCACCAGCCGTCCCACTCGCTGCCCAATTTGATAGAGATGCAGCGTCACCCTACGTGCAAAATTTCTATGCAGCTTTCAATGAAGGTGCCGACTGTAAAAGCCTTTACGAACGCAGGAACAATGCCAAGCGGAATGGTGCCGACAATGAACAGCAAAACCAGATGAACCTCAAGCTCCGTTCTGTACGTTGCACGGGTGACACAGCGAAGCGCAGGCCAGAAGTCCCGCCGAACACAGGGACCTACACCGTCAACGAGTACAGGATTTATCGAGAGGTCATGAGTGTCCCTGTGGGTACGTCAGAGCAACAAGCCCTGGCCACCGTGGGCAAGAAATACAAGATGTCTCCGACTCAGGTTCAGAAGATTGCTGCGAAGGTCACACGCAATCTGTTCGACAACGACTGGATGGACGTGATCGCATTGGAGATTCGTCACGCCTCGGATTGGAAGGATGAGAAGCGGTAGTGTCGAGAATGACCTTGGTGACTTCAGAAGAGAGAAATTGACGTACCAGATGGGCTCATTGACAGAGTGGGAGTGATGGTCTCCTTTATCTCTTCTGCCCCGATTGCAGGGTAACTCTTACCTATACTTGATCGGGAGTGTTTTACTCCACGGATGCTTCGCATTCGTCATGGTGATCAGATACTCGGCAATCAACTCACACTCATTGGCGGTCAATGGGGACGTTCTTAGGGCAGGTGATAAAAGTTTTTCTGCGGCCTCGACGAAGTCCCGTACATCTTTCTGCGGCGGCGACATGCCACCTGTCGGCGGGCTGATCGATTCCATATGACCTCCCTGCGCTGTACGTAGCATCTTCTACGTGTAGGCTGGCGCATACAGTACTCCTGGCCACCACCTTTTTGCAATCACCGAAAGAAGGACCTGTTACTTACGCCACAGGAGATGCCAGATGGACTGTCTTGTTTTGAACAGACACCCATGTGCAACGCGCCGAAGATAGGGCATCACCCTGAGGCGTCACTCATGGATATTGCGACAGTCCACAACCCGCTCCCACTTCGCATCTTGCTTGTGGACGACGCTGCCTCATTCCGCATCGCCCTCAGGCCTATGTTGGAGACGTAGGGCGATTTCACGGTCATCAGGGAAGCCTACGATGGAACACGCAGATTGGACGTCACATGAAAATTCGCCGCCTTCTCCTTGTCGAGAATGAGCCACTACTTCATCCGATGATCCGCGTCTGCGGGACGGCATTACCAGGCATAATAGTGGAGTCCAGTCCTACAACTGAGTCGGCGCAGCATCACATCCGTGCGAAGGACTACACGCTCATCATCACGCCGCTGATCACACCTCAAATTGACGGTCTCGCGATTCTTCGTGAGACCACACGCCTCCAGCCTCGAACTCCGGTGCTCTTGTTGGCCGATCTTCAGCAGTGGCATGCGTCACGAACGTACTTACTAGCAGGTGCCTACGATGTCCTGCTTCAGCCACTCGATTACGACATGCTGTATATGTCCGTGCAAAGAGCCGCTGGGACCCACGCGTTGCGGTGGGGTGAGCAGCGTGAGGCCGATGATGAGTGTGTGGTCATAGTCCGTGGACTGGGTCGGGAGGGGACAGCGCAGTTGGTCAAGCTGCTCTTTACTCCCATCGGGAAGGTGATGTGGTGTCGGTTCGTCGTCGATAGCAATGCCCCAGCGTTCGCCTATGTGGAATTGGAGTCGGGTTCACTAGCCAAACAGGCGGTGAATCAACTCAGTGGCCGTACGGTGTTCGGCTTTCCTCTCACTCTCTCAACCTGTAGAGATAATCAAGAGCGGTGAGGTCACATGTCTCTCCAAACAGACCAGAATAAGATGTTGTTCATTGAGGGACTGCATGTCACGTGTAGCGTGGAAGGGTTGAAGCAACTGTTAGCGCCGTTCGGTACCGTCCTCTGGTCTCGACTGATCGTGGACACGAATGGGCACTCCTTCTGCTTTGGCTACGCACAGATGTCCACCCACGCTGAATCGCTCGCGGCCGTTGCTGGACTTAATGGCACCACCGTTCTCGCGAAGACCATACGCGTCATCTCATCCACCTACAGTTTGGACGAGTTACGGGACAACCCCTGATATTCGCACAAAGAGGGTCGATTCACGTCCTCGAATGGGAATGAGCCGTGCGAGCTGGGACATCCTCAGGCATAGCCCAGTGACTATCACTCTGAGGCGCATGCGACCAAAAAGCAGCGATTTCCGATATAACAGGTAATAAATACGACCAGTACGGTGGCTTCCGTCGGCTGGTCTAAGCAGATGATGCAGCAGGGGCGGCGGTGACTGTCTCGACGCCACAAAGGGCCCTGGGCACCGGCTCCACAAATTCCACTGTGATCGTAGGCCGATTGCCATCATAATCATCGATCTCTCGTTGTTCGGCAAAGTACCCCATCGCCTTGCCATACAGTTCGAGAGCCTTCAATTGATCGACCGTTCTGACTCTTAGCTTTCGGCCGCCGACCTCGGACACGTCACTACTTGCGGCCAGGTCACCATATACCTCGAAGGCTGCGATCGCCGCTGCCTCGTTTAATCCCTGGCAACGAATCGGATGGCGGCCTCAGTAAGTGCCGAACCACGAAGGTGTCCCGGAACATTAAGAGGGGGTGAATGAGCTGCACGCGAGCAGTCGGCATGTGAGGATACTCCGACGAGGCCCAGCGCAGACAGAAATCAATGTCTGGCTGTCACGGCCTCTTCAATGGCTTGGCACAAGGCTTCTGCGGCGGAATCCTTCGTGAGGTAACGACAAATACCCGCTTTCTTCATGGCCTCCGCAAAAATCTCGGTCGCCTGATGCACAGACAATCCAATGATCGCCATCTCAGGAAACTCGGCTTTAATGCGTTGGGTGGCCTCAATGCCATTCATGCGCGGCATGTTGATGTCCATGACCACCACCTCAGGCTTCAGCCTACGCACAGCCTCAAGCGCCTCGATGCCATCGCTCGCCTCTCCCACGACGTGCAGATGGGGGTAACTATCGACGACGCCACGCAACCCCTGTCGCACCATCGCATGATCGTCAACGAGGAGCACGTTAATCGTGGGCTGTGTGAGGTCCCTGGATGAATCGTGTGGGCCTTCAACCGGACGGAAGAGTGGCGGGGAAGGTGCAGATTGGTCGATCCACACTTCTCTCAGGCTCTTTGACGCGGTGGTGGCCGCCAAGGGAAGCAACAAGGTCGCCGAGCTGCCCCGCCCTACTGTGGACTCCACTTCAAAACTTCCGCCTAAACAGGTCATACGTTCACGGATGGAGAAGAGACCGAATCTCGACGAGGTGCTGGGGCTGGGATTGGACGCCGAGGCCACCTCGAACCCACGGCCTTCGTCCCGGACGACCACGCGGATCGAGCCTTTTTCCGCTTGCACGCTTACGGTGGCCTGACCCGTCTCGGCGTGTTTGGCGATATTAATCAGGAGTTCACGGACGGATTGGAAGAGCAGGACGGCTTGGTCTTCGCGCAGCGCGAGCGCCGGTATGTTCAACCCCTCGACCGTGACCGTGAGATCGTACCGCTGCATGTGCTCAGCCAACCACTGGAGTGCAGCCGGCAAGCCAAACTGGTGCAAAACCGGGGGCGTCAGGTCCGCCACGAGCGTGCGCGTATACCTTAGCGCCTCATCGAGTGCGGCTTCGGCCTGTTGGATGAATGCCTGGCAGGCGACGCCTCTGACCTTCTGGGCCTGCCCGACCTTCATCCGTCCGAGCGCCAGAAGCTGGGCGAGGTGGTCGTGTAATTCTTCGGCGAGCTCGGTGCGTGCCCGATGTTCGGTCAGCGTGAGCTCCGCCGCCAAAGCCCGTAACCGCGCTTGGTGCGTCACTAAGGCCGTCGTCCGCTCGGTGACCAGCTTTTGCAGCGCCTCGGCGCGGACCGCGTCGCCCACATCAATCAGCAGACCACGAAACTGGGGCCGCGCCCGTGCGTTGAGTCGTGGACGGGCGAGCATCGCCAGCCAGACTATGCGACCATCGGCCCCGACCATGCGGAACTCGGCTCGGAAATCGCGTGGGGGGACTGTGGCGGTCTGGCAAACGGTGAGCGCCCCCTCGCGGTCGTCGGGATGGATCAGCCCCACCCAAAAGTCGCGCTCCCCAAGCCATCGGGTAATGGCATATCCCAGCAGGGCCTCCGCACGCTGGCTCACGAAGGTGAACTGCCAGGGTTCGGCATCGGCTTCCCACACGATGGCGTCGAGCCCCTCGACGAGGTCACGATAGCGATCGGCCGACTCCTCTGCCTGCTCGTGGGCCTGGAGCGCGGCAAGCGTGAGTCGCTCGTTAATGGCACGGAGGTGTGTCGGAGAGAAGAGTGGAGCGGTGGACGCTTGGGGGGGCTCCGGTGTCTCGGGTGGGACACCATCTGGCATTTCCTTCCCTCTGTCGGTCATTCACTCCTCATGGCTTCGTGTCATGGAGCACCCGTGGACTCCCCGTCATAATCCCTTCAAATTCTTCCAAGCCTGCGCCAATCACCAGACCCTGATTGGTGATGTCATAGAGCCTGAGCTCGTTGCTGTGGCGACTGCCGCGCAGTTTCACGACGGTGAGCATCCGCTTGAGCCGCCCATGCAGCTCGGCATATCGCTGCAACACAATCCCATCCGTCAGAAAGGCCGTCCCGTGCGGGCTGAAGCGCAAATCGACATAGGAGTCGGCGAGTTCCACTGTCAGAAGGAGGGTGACACCCATGGCCGTGAGCATCCCAACCATGCGATGCAGCATCTCGCGAAAGTCTTCCTGTACGACCGGGGCCAGGGCTAATTCCAATCCCGAGAGGGAGTCAATCACGACGCGTCGTATGCCGTGCGCCAGGACGACGCGACGCACCTCTGCCATCGTCTCCTCTAAGGACAGATCGAGAGGACGCAGATAGACCACATGGAGGGACCCTGCTTTTATCTGACTGTCTATCGTCGCGCCTAACGGGTTCGTTTTCAGATAGTCGGACGGGCGCTTCTCGAACAGGGCCAGCAGGCCGGGTTGTCCCAGTCTTGCCCCCTCGGTGAGAAATTGCATCGAAAGTACGGTTTTCCCCGAGCCGGAGGGACCGGCAATAAGGACGGAGGTGCCAGGCGGAATGCCGCCGCCCATCAGGTCATCCAGGCCCGGCACGCCTGTCGAGAGGCGGGTCATGTCTTGGGAGGACGTGCCGATCTCTTTCTGGGGCTCCTCGCCGTCCTCGGAGGGAATCGACAAGCGGGGGAAGACCCGCACCCCCTTTGGGGTGATGCGGAATGCTTGTAAGCCGGGGACGGGTGCTTGACCGCGCATCTTCACCACTTGCAGTCTGCGGATCACCGATCTCCTCTCGACGGTTTGGGTCAGCCAGAGAATGCCGTCGGCCACGGTGAAGATCGGGTTATCGTCGGTCCGCAAATCTGAATATTCTCCAATCAAAAACGTGGTGGCTTGCCAGGCCGTCAATTGCAGCGCCAGTCGTTGGACGAAGGATTGCAAGGACAACTCTTCACCGGACCCACCAGCCGGGGCGGCGCGGGTCACGGATCGGAAGGAGTCTACGACCACGAGGCTGGGATTGGCAGCCTCCACCTCCGACACAATTTTGTCTAGGACCTTCTCCAGTCCCGCTTCCAGCACCTTTGGAGCGATAGACACGAAGCGAATAGCGGTGTTGAATTTGGCCTTGTCGAAGAACGCGAACTGCTGCTGGTACCGCAGGAGTTTGACGGGCGGCTCGCCCAGGACTGTGATAAACAGAGCCGGGCGTGCGGGGGTGGCCAGCGCGAAACAGATTTGCAGCGCGAGGGTGGTCTTCCCGGCGCCGGGATCGCCCGCGAGCAAGTTGAACGAAAACTCAGGCAATCCTCCACCCAAGACTTCATTGAGGCCCGGAACCCCGGTGTCCAGTTGTATAATCGGCACGTTGTCATTCATTTTCCGCTCTCCTGGTGACAGACAGGCGCACATCCGGCCATGTTCCCTGTACGATGTGCAGCGTCAGGCCCAGGCCGATCAGTGTCGCCAGCAATTCAAACGATGAGGCGAGGACCGCGATAGACACGTCCTTCGGGGCGTCCGGGGGGTGTTCGTCGAAGCACCGACCTAAGGCACTCACCAAGCCGTCATGGGCAGTGTCCCGCAAGGTCGCTAAGCAGGGAAAGACCCCCTCCGAGAGTCGCAGGCTCCGCCGGATGAGCGCGAAACTTCCGATCTCTCCTAGAAAAAAGGACAGGTTGGTCAGGAGTGTGGCATAGACTCGCTCCACCGCCGCCCCGACATCATGCGTGTCGGGTGGTGTCCCAAAATGCTCTCTCATGACTGCCTGGGCAGCCACGGTCAGAGGAGTCTTATTCATATGGCCCCATTCAAACTCATGCAAGGCACCCCATAGGTGCCTAAAATATAGGGAATCAAGAATTCCAATGCACGCAAAATGTTGGGGGCGCCGCAAGCATCTCCCGAGGAGGCTCATACCGTCACACCTTGAAAGGCAAGAACACGGCGGCCAAGGGACTTTCATTTCAGAAACGAAAGTGGCTCGCTCTCAGCAGCCTTCCTGTCACTTGTAAATATAGGCGCGTTCCCTTTATTTTCCTCGGGTAATTGGTCTCGGTTTTTGTGAGGGTTTGCCCCAGTACCTCCCCCCCCTGCTCACGAATACCATTGAAGCCTCTGCCATGTAAGGGTTCTTCCCCGTGAAAAGGCGTCTTCCTTTTGGATAAGGGAACGTATGATTGGCGTGTTGGTGGTCGATGACAACGACTGATGCGAGTGACCTTGCGGGCGGTCCTCAACGGGCAACCGGACTTGATCGTGGTCGGCGAAGCCGCCGACGGGATTGAGGCGGCTCGTCGAATCCGTGCGATCGTGCCCTAGGCATGCATCATTGGGATGTCCACAAATAGCAGTGGCTGGGTTGAGACCGCATTCCTGTCTACTGGGGCCCAGGCCTTTCTATCCAAGGAACTCGTTCCGGCCCACCTCTTGCCGGTGATCCATCGCGAATGCTCTCTCAGGACCGACTCTGGGTGGCCGGGAGGCCTATCTCAGTCGTTTTCAGTATAACCCATCGTGGACCACTGCTCTCCCTGTGAGCATGGCGATCAGGCGTGGCAACTGATGAGTGCAATTTTTCGACAAAAAGGCGGATGATCCCGCTGCCTTCATAGCAGACTGGGTGTCGGCATCGTCGTTTAAGGAGACGCCGATTATGTACAGGTCAGGCAACATTCGCTTCAGGCGTCGAGTCGCCTCGACTCCCCCGACGCGAGGCATGTGGACATCCATAATCACGACCTGTGGGGCCAGCGCGAGGGCCATCTCCAAGGCGGCCCTTCCATCGCCGGCTTCCCCGACGACCGTGAAGCCAGGATGCCCTTCCAAAATCTCGCGGAGCGTGGCGCGGAATGGCGCAAAGTCATCCACCAGTAGAATTGGACATGGAACCGAACTCACCGTAGTTGCCGGATTCATAAGCCCCCCTAAGCGTGCATCGACAACCCTTATCTTGGACTTTCTCGCGTCATCTGTATGTCCTGAACAAGACATGCCAGGGCGCTCCCTCCGTCGGCACTTAGGATTTCTCAGCGCACGCTCAGTCCCATAGATGACATGATGTACAACGGGCTCCAATGAGTGCCCGTTGCAGTGACCATGAGGACGCTTACGCTATGTGCAGGTGTAGGAGATTCTTGGATGAGGACGAGTGACCGAGGAAACGCCGGCTTAGTAGCTGAGTCCAGGGCGACCACACACGGCGATGCTCTTTGAACTTTCAGCCACGGGTGTTTCCTTTTCGGGATGCGGGAGCTGGTGGGCGGGGTCCACAAATTCCACCGTGATGATCGAACCTGCCTCCGCAACATCAGTCATCTCTCGTCGGTCGGAAAAGTACCCCATCGCCTTGCCGTACAGTTCGAGCGCCTTCAATTGGTCGATCAGTCTTACTCTGAGCGTTCGGCCGCCCACCTCCGACACGTCACTACTTGCTGCCAGACCACTATATACCTCGAAGGCTGCGATCGCCGCCGCTTCGCAGTCAGAAAGTTTCGTGATCGCGATGGGATTGCCGTGCTCGTCGAACATCTTGCGTACATCTGCCAGACAAATACGCGCCAGCCTCTCCAACCATTCTTCGCGACTCAGTTGAGCCCGACTAATCAGCGGCTCCATCAGCTCCGCGATCCTTGCGCGGACCTTGCGCTTCGCCATCAGCCGCGAGGCCATCTCGTGGACGGTTTTGGCCTTGGCCCGCCGAGGTTTGTACGCTTTTCGGTAAGCATTCGACGGATTTTCCTCCGTCATGACAGCTAGGCAGAAGGCTTCTTCTTTTAGGGTCAAAGTTGTGGCTCTTGTCTCGTCACTGGTCATAGTCTGACCTGCCTCTCCCTGGGATTGTCAGTGCACAGCCCCCAGGGTTCCGCTGGGGAGCGGTACGTCGATCATGACTCACGCCTGTCCTTTGGCTCGATGCCTTCTTCTCCCTCGCAAGTGCGGTTGCGTCTGGTTGCGGATTTGCGTATGATTTGCAGTAATTTGCTGCGATTTGCAGATGTAAGTGTTTGATTTTCAACGCTGGCAGGGGTGTCAGAAGCAATTCGAAACCCGTCACTCACCCCAATGCCTCGCGTCGCAACCACAATTCTGGTGGAATGAGCATGGCTAGTGGCAGCAAACAGGCTTCTTCGTTGGCGCCACTTCATTCAAGCGCACCTGCGGGTACCAGGTTTCACGTACGGTCGTTCCGCCGTTTTCCCGTCCAGTGTTCGGTGTACTACTCCAGTAACGAGTTCCAAGGAACCGGTATCGCTTGGAACTTATCGCTTAACGGATGGCGTGTCGATGGGACACACCCGGTTGAGCCTGGCATGGTGGTCACTCTTTGTGTCTTTCTTCCCGGGCAGCACCCGACCGTCTTTATTGATCGCGCAACTGTGTGTTGGTCGCGCGGACAAGAGTTCGGTATCGCGGTCAGTTCGATCAAAGCCGAGGAGCATGCTCGCCTCGAACAATTTGTGACGGCCCTCATCTAGCTCCGACTTCTCTCTGTCACCTTCAACCTTCGACTCTGATCCATTTTCACCGTTTGTGGTGGAAAAACGAATATTCTTGGCCCTTCCCCCTCGGATAGGTAGACTGGAATGTAGCCGAGGCTGGTCTCGCTAGGTGCCCATTGCCTCGCCACGAACCATGGCCACACCACATACATCCCGTTCGCATTCGCGTGTGCCGGTCAGTTGTTTCCTCTACTACTTGGGAGAGGGCCTGGTCGGGACCGGTAGGGTCTGTGATCTCTCTGTGAAGGGGTGGCGAATCGACGGGGACAAGCCGGTGACGGTCGGCATGAAACTCACCCTGCGGGTCTTCTTGCCTGACCAGCCCAAAGCCATCGATATTGAAGGGGTGCTGGTGCAGTGGGTGCACGAACGTCAGTTTGGTCTTGAAATTGTGAACATGGACGCCTCTGCTGAAGCGCGCATTCACGAGTTTGTGGAATCGATGCTCAGGGCGTCGGGCTCGTCCCGTGTAGCCTGACCGAGGGCTGCTCCTGTGCGAACTCTCCCTTGCATGTGGGTTTAGGGATTTTTCGATCGTGACCTCTGCTTGCCCGCCGTACCACCGATTGTACTTCGTGCCGATTCCGCCGTGCCTCGCAACTGACCATGCAGAGCATGAACTTGGATCCCCCACTTTCGGGGACTATCAGCTTATCCGTTGTTTTTCATATTCTGCCCAAGCGTTTGCTTGGAGGAATGGATGGAACAACAGAATCGCCCACGTTTTATCGTCGAGTGCACCGGATCTCGTTCCGAGGACGGTCTCCTCGTTTGGAACGGTCGGATGCTCGATCTCTCAATCCCAGGCTGGTCACGGACCGGACTCAAAGGGTTACAAGCCGGGGATGTGCTCCAATTGCATCTGCATATTCCAGGGCAACCTAAACCCCTGTCGGTAAGACTTGCGACGATTCGCTGGGCGAATGAGTCGAGATTGGGGGTGGACCCCATTCTGATGGACGCCGACGACCAACTTCGACTCAGCGATTACGTCAATGCCCAGGACGTGCTTGTCTCGTTCAGCACGGATCGGAATGAACAGATCGTGATTTCCGACGGCGGTTAGTCGCATCGCGTTGTCCTCGCTCTCGCCGGTCACTTCTGCACCGTAATCACGAGTCACCCCCATCGGCGAATCACGTTCATTTCGAGACGGCCTTCGGTCGGGATTGCTTGACATCCTCATGCGAGATGGTGTCTGTTACCTCCAGAGACAGTGTGACACGCACCGGCCTTTCGCCAGCCCAGTTTGGTCATGTCATAGACAGGTCATGAGGCGGAGGCGTATGAGAACCAATCTATGACGCCTGCCCCTAACGTTTCTGACGCTGCCCATACCGCCCCGCTGACACCTGAAACCGAAGCCCAAGTCGACCAATTTGCTCGTACGGACATTTTGGTCGGTATTCCCAGTTTCAACAATGTTGAAACGATCGGGCATGTCGTCAGGGCGGTCAGCGCCGGTCTGGCAAAATATTTCCCCCAAGCCCGCGCCGTGTTAGTCAATTCGGATGGTGGCTCGACGGATGGCACGCAGGATGTCGTCGCGCAGGCCGTGGTCGATCTGAAAACGCTTTTTATCGGGGATCAGCAGAGCTCTCTCCATAAGATCATCACGCCGTATCACGGCATCCCCGGGAAGGGGAGCGCATTTCGCACCATTTTTGAAATCGCGCGCCGCTTGAAAGCCAAAGCCTGCGCTGTGGTGGATTCCGACCTGCGAAGTATCACACCGGAATGGATTGAACTGCTGGTGAGTCCGGTGTTCGAGCAGGGGTTCGACTATGTGGCGCCTTACTATTTGCGCCACAAGTACGATGGGACCATTACGAACAGTATCGTGTATCCCCTGACGCGAACACTCTACGGCCATCGAATCAGGCAACCCATCGGCGGAGATTTCGGCTTTTCAGGGCCGTTGGCTCAGCACTATCTGGACAAACATGTCTGGGAGTCGGAAGTTGCCAAGTTCGGCATCGACATCTGGATGACAACGGAAGCGATTGCCAGCGGAGCTCGGGTTTGCCAAAGTTTTCTGGGCGCGAAAATTCACAATCCGAAGGATCCCGCGGCGGACTTGTCGGCCATGTTGGTTCAGGTACTCGGCGCCGTCTTCGCGCTGATGGAGGAGCATTATGCTGTCTGGGCTAAAACGGAGGGTTCAAACGCGGTGCCGCTGTTCGGATTCCAGTACGAAGTTGGGGTCGAACCGGTCAATGTCAACGTCGATCGCATGATCAGCACCTTTCGGCAAGGCTTGAGCGATCTTGGCGTGATCTGGGATCAGATTTTAGCGCCCGGGACCAGACAGAGTCTGCGGCTCTTGGGAACCTGTTCCTTGCAGGAGTTTCGAATTCCCGACAACCTGTGGGCGCGAGTGGTTTATGATGCGGCCGTCGCCTATCGAAATCGCGTGCTGCCACGCGATCACGTCTTGAAGGCGTTCACTCCCTTATACCTGGGGCGGACCGCCTCGTTCGTGCTGGATACGCAAGGGCTCACGTCGAGCGAAGCCGAAGGGCGCATCGAAGCGCTGTGCCAGGCGTTTGAAAAGGACAAGTCCTATTTGGTGGCGCGGTGGAATGAACCCCATGCCGGATGAGGCTGCGACTCGATCCATCTGAAGGCAGGCTGCAGTAGAAGCCGGAGGAGGGAAGTATGAAAGAATTTTTTGAAAAAGGTCTACTCGATCCCCTGGAGTTGATGGCGAGACAGGTGCTCGCGGTCTTGCCCAGCCTCTTGGCAATGTCCATCATTTTCTTTGCGGGGCTGGTGGTGGCGTGGACAGCCAGTCAGGCCCTGGAGCGGTTACTGCGGGTGGTCGGGCTAGACCGGCTCTTCGATCGCTTGGGGGTCACGGGCGCGCTGCTACGCGGGGGCGTGAAAACCGATCCCTCGCGGTTGGTCGGGCAAGCCGCCTATTGGCTGGTCATGATTTTTGCGACCGTCGCCGCATTGGGGGCGCTCAATCTCCAGCCGATCAACGATTTTGCCAAATCCTTCCTGGCCTATGTCCCCCACCTCGTGACAGGGGGACTTATTCTCGTCGCCGGGTGGTTGTTGTCGAATTTTGTGTCGCAGGCCGTTCTGATTGCAGCAGTGAACGCGGGGCTGCCTCCCGCCCGGCTTGTGGCCACCTGTTCACGCTGGGGCATTCAATTATTGGCGGTCGCTATGGCGCTGGAGCAACTTGGCATTGCACAGAACATCGTCGTCGTGGGCTTCGGCATCACCCTCGGAGGAATCGTCTTAGCCGGGGCAATCGCGTTTGGACTGGGTGCGAAAGACTTAGCCAAGGACTATCTCGAGCGTGGGCTCTCCATTCGCTCACGCGACGGTGCGCCCGATGACTTGCGCCATCTGTAGGAGGTGGATGCTGTGGGGATATCGAGGATAAAGGACGCTGCATGAACAAGCACATTTCGGACGTCGATGCAGAGGCCAAGGCGCGTCGCTGGTTGGGCGGAGAAGCCTCGGTTCCCCGTTACCCACAACGGCGTCGCCCATTTACGTTCAATGGGTCTCTGGTGAGCCTCATGGCGTTCGCCGTTGGGTTAGGGTTCGCCGGCGGGATTCTCCTAGGCCTTCAGTGCCGTCGACGTCCCAATGCTTCGCAAAAGAGGTCGTAGTGCGTCAATCATTGCGTTGGCTCAGGGCGGTGCGGGAGTGTCGATTAGCCGTTCGTCAGAGGGTCGGCAAGAGATCCATGAGGCTTCGATTCCATCCCACCGGGCCAACCCCGTCGGCGCGGATGAGATGGGGAAGCTGCACGTCCGGATCGTAGGAAAAATCCTGTTTCTGGACGAGGATGGGATAATCCACCACTGCCAGCATAGGGAGATCGTTGAGGCTGTCTCCGATCCCGATCGTGATCAACCCTTGCCCGTCATGTTGCGTGAGACGTCTATACCAGCCCATGAGCCGTTGGCTCGCGATCCCCTTATCGTTCGACCCCATCAAGTGGTAGAACCGTCCTCCTCGCGTACACTGTAGCCCGCGTGCCTCCGTTGCCTTCAGAAGGCGGCTCGGGGCGATCTCGTCTCCCACAACCACAAATGGTTCATCGTACTCTCGCTGGGTGGCCAGAACAGCATCGGCGGATGATAAGCCTGTGAGCCGTGCGACTTCTTCGACGGAGAGATCCCCGAACCCCTGCAAGCGAGAACCCAACTCCTGACCGATTTGTTTCAGTGCTGCTCGTAGAGTGCCATAGGATTCTCCAATTGCCACAACCTCATATTCTCTATTGGCAGTCGAGTCATCGATTGGAAACGGAAAGTAACCTTTCGGGATACAGAGCGCACCGCCGTTCTCGACGATAAAGGGATGGAAATAATTCAGGCGCAGGCGAAGCGGCTCCATTTCTGCACGGGTCTTACTCGAAACTAAAATTAGCGCTGCGCCGAGTCGCTGAATGACCGAAAGGGCAGCCTTCGCAGCGTCGAACGAATAGGTGGTGGCGTCGAGCAGGCTTCCGTCGAGATCTGTAAAAATAATAATTCGTGGCATAGGCAGGGAGAAAATCCTTGAGCGCAGTATACGGAACTTCCGTCGATGGGTAAAATGGCCTTTCAAACGACCAACTATGCCGCTGTCGCCATGTTCTCCTAATTACCGCTGTGTGCGCCTAGCCCCCCATGACACCTTAACCCGGTAACTCGCTCGACCTCGCCTTCCATATGATCCCTTGGACTTGGGATAGGGCTGTCGGCCCCACGCGTCCGATTCTTGGGGAGATGTACTGTCCTGTGCCAGTCCTGACACAGGTAAACCCCCAATCAAGATCGAGCCTGGTAATGCCGAAAAGGATAGACACATGGCCATATCGAATCCCTTATCGGATCAGTGATAGGCATGGGGGAATGGCGCTCATTCCCTGTTACCTGTGCAAGATGGCACAGGGGAGAACCATACAATGGGCAAGGCACCCATTTTGCTCCTAATTCGAGTGGTTTTTTCTTTCCCTGCGGCAGTGGTCACGCCCCGGCAAGTTGCTCTTGGCGGTACCCCGATACAGCAACATCCTGGTTGAAAAACCTGAAATCTTCTAAGGCTATACCGTGCGATCCGATAAAAAAACTCCTCTCAAATCAGACAAGAAAACCCCTCCAAAAATTCAGAAAAAGGGCACCATCGGCTACAACAAGAAGTCGGCGTTGCTTGAAGATGCCATTACACAAATGAACGCCGGCAAGTATGGTCGAGCGTCTTCCGCGCTGAAGGACTTGCTCGCCCTCGATCCGCTCAATGCCGAAGCTCGGCGCCTCTTCGCCACCCTCCATTTGCGACTTGGAAGCCTCATGAGTGCGCGGACAGCGTTCGAATCGCTGGCTCGTGAGGCAATGGAGCGCCAGGACTATTGGCTGGCCGAATCCCTCCTGCGTGAATACCTGACGGCAGGGCCGCGTTATGTGCCATTCCTGGAAATGCTGGGGCATGTGTACGAAGAAAAGGGCGACGTCATGGCGGCGGTGGCAGAGTACGGGAAGGCGGTTGAAATCCTGCTGGAAGACCCGGACACAGACCATCCAAATCGTGCCGGCGAGCTTTTCGGCCGAATTCGTTCCATCGCTCCAGGAAGTCCGGTTGCCTTCCGCTTTGCAGCCATGTTCGATACCGTCACGGGGCAGGTATTGCAGACCATTCCTCAGCCTGCAGCGGCCAAACCGGAGAGCGAACATCCTCAGCCCGCACCGGATGCCGAGTTGCTTGCCGACCATGCCGCAGCGGGTGCCATGCCGTGGGAACAAGTAGAATCGCCGCCGATGGAGACGGTTCCTGCACCCGAGGCCCAGATTCCATCGACAGAAGGTTCGGTCGAGGGGATGGCCTCGGGTGCGCCACCTGCTATGGCGGAGTCAGTCACAGAGGCCTTAGGTCAGGAGACCGCCCCTGATCAAACGATCACCCAGGCCGGAGACTCATCCACGGCATTGGAGCTTCAGCAGCACTCTGAGCCGTTATCGTCGTCAGTGGCGACAACGACAGAACCAATTCAAGCCACAGCACAGAACGAGGCTCCGACGGTCGTTGAGGACCCGAAGCCCGCGATGGAAGTGCAATCTGGGGGTGGTAGCCATCCGATAACAGAAGAACCGAAGAGCCCAGCGCCGATGCCCTGGGATCAACTTGAAGATGCTGCCCCTGAGCGCTCGCCGGTAGCAGACAGTCAGGCTTCGACGGTTGTTGAGCTGACCCCAGCCTTATCTGTAGAAGCCGATCTTCCTGCCCCGCTGGTCGCTGAGCTTCGGGAACCACCGAGCGAGGTGCCGGTGGAAGGTAACCGCCACGCAATGGAAGAATGTCCAGCAAGTCTGGCTGCTATGCCAATTGACCAGGCTGATGTGGCGATCCCCGAAAGTTCCACGGTGGGAGACAGTGACGAGTCGACGGGGGATGATGTGGTGTCTGCACTATCCGGAGAGGCCGAGCTACCACCGCCATCCGTCCTTGAGGCACCCACTCCAACGATTGAGGTGCTGAGGACCGCCAGTGCCCACCCAATCACAGAAGCGCCGATGAGCCCGGCCCCAATGCCCTGGGACCAAGTTGAAGAGACACCATCGGCAGTGTTTCCACAGGCTGCGGTGAAGAGTGAGCCTGACGTAGCGGAAATGCAGAAGGGGCAGGAGGTCTCCGCGACGGACCACCTAGTCAATGCAGGGATACCGGCGGATTCGCCTACGTCACCTGCCTCCTCCTTTACCTCTTCGCTAGGACTCTCCTGGGAAGATATCCTCGCGGCGGTCACCGCGATGCAAGCCTCTCCCGCTTACCCCCTGGCTCAGCCGACAATTGAAAGTGAAGTCGTCGCCCCTATTGCGGTGCCTGAAGAGACGGCGACGACGGTCGCGCCAGCTGACCTCTCAGAGACAGAGTGGCTGTCGCTCGCGCCTCCGCCGTCGGATTCTCTTGCGGCGCTCGTCAGTGATTCACCCCCGCTTTCGGCGCCCATGCCTTGGGAGCAGATCGAGGTTGAGGACGTAGCGATTCCACGACAGGATCCGGAGCCCGAATTCGGACCAGTTTCTACCGATGTTGTGGACAGCGCACAGGATGCTACCGTGGTCCTGCCTGCTGAGGAGGACGAGCGTGCATCGATGTCAGCCATCGTGCCTCTTGCGGACGAGACGGTGGTCGACAGCGCCATTCAGGTCGAAACACACTCGACCCCGGAGTTCCGTATCCTTTCTCCGGATACTCCGATCGAACTGCACGAGCAGCCCATACCTATTCATATTCCTGTGGAGGCAGTCGAACCGGTTGAAGAGCCGACACCCGCGGCGGTATTCGAACCAGAATCACCCATAGAATCAACGATCGACCTGCCGGTAGAGCGCCCCTTGCGCTTGGCCGGGAGCGAAGCGATGGCGGTCTCAGAGCCGGAGCAGCCTCGCCCATTGTCCATCGAACCACTGACGGAAGCTGTGGTCCCGCCGGCGCTAGACATGCCAACCCCGCCTCTTGAACCGGCCGCTGTGCCAGATCATCAGACGCCTCTTGCTGATCCGACAGATGTCATTCCCTCGGACCCACTCTCTTTGGTGGAGCAGGCGGTAGCTCAGATGGCTGTCCAAGCGCCGGCCGTACCCACAATCCATGACACGGTGGCCGAAGCGGCGGTTCCTTCACCCATGCCCGCTTTCATCGTCGATCAGGCGGTCATCCGGGCTGCACCGACTTTGGAGATCGTTCGTTCGGAAGAAGATGTTGCGCCGGCGTCGGATCCAGAGACGTCACCGCTATTGGCTCAAGACCACGCATCGATGCCAGAGACTGTTGTCTGTGACGCAGACGTGCCTCCGCTGAGCGAAGTGACTGTTCCGGAAGTTGAGGTATCGGTCGCGCCGGTGATTTCGGAGCCGGACGCTAGGTTGTCCCAGCCACCTGCTGCGCCGGATGGCGGTCACTCGGTCGAATCGGACCTGACCTCCATCGATACCGCTGATTCCGCGCCGGCGGCCCCCATTGCTCCGGAAGCAGAGGTGCTGGACGTGCCCGTTGATCCTGCGGCTGTCGAGGTCCAAACAACCGTACCTGTAGCGGCGACAGCTCCCGAGGCCACCGCAGAGGATGGCCTTCGGATTCTGTGGGATGATTCCTCGTCGAAACCCATCCCGAGCGCTTCAACCGGGAACATGCTGACACGCTGGTTGAGCAAGCCCAAAGATGTTGCTCCGGCTGACGCGACCCAGTCGACTACGATGCCTCATGAGCTGGTGTCTCCTGTCGCTCCGTCCATCGACGAGCGATCGGAGGTGACCGCTCTCGTGACGGATCGCCCTGTGGATCAATCGGGCGAGTCCACGCCCTTGCATGTGGAACAGCCTGCTCTGCGTCAGAAACCAAGCAAACCGGCGGCGGGACAGGCGTGGCGCCATATCGGTCGAGTCGCGACCTCCCTCATCGGCGCGGGGGTGTCGACGACGCGATCGCTGGTTGTCCTCCTGGTGGCGCTGGTCGGGGGTGTATTGACGATCGTCGCGGGCACCATAGGAGCTATCGCGTTGACCTGGCTGTTTCTTGAAGAACAACCCACTTCCGTCTATCGAACGATGACTTCGGTTCCACAACACACGCTCCAGGATTCCCAGAAAAACGGGTATTTCCTCTTGCTTGGCTTCGGTGCCCCACCGACACAGGATGCTGTGCAGGTGGGGATCGATCGACGCGTTGAGGATGCCGATCGTGCCCTCGCTCATACCTGTTTGTCGGGGGAGGGAACTGGCTCAGGCCTTCAACAGGGGGCGTCGGCTGAAGTGGCAGGGAAATGGTTGAAGACGCCTGATCCAGCGGCCCAGATGCGCATGGAGGCCGCCGGGGTCAAGTCCTGGGCGTCGCAGGCGGGGGTGGCTATGGGCCGGTACCGGCAGTGGCTCACCAAGCCCTTTGAAGATTGGGGGTTTGGGCAGCCGGTCATTCCGAACTGTGGCGTGATTCTCTATGCGCATCGCCTGTATGTCGCGGAGGGCTTCGCGCAGGATGTGGAGGTGGGGGTCGCGCGGCTCGAATCTGATCTCACCGCCTGGCGGACCGTACTGGGTCAGGCCAAGACCATGCCGGTGAAAATGCTGGCCAGTGACGCCCTCAATGACGATATCGCAGTGGTAAGCGGGCTCTTGCTACGACCCGATCTGGATGACCGAGTGATCAGCCGGCTCGCTAAACTCGTTCGGCCGCTGGACCAGGCCGAGCAGTCGATTCGTTGGCCGATGCAGAGCCAATTCGTGCTGGCCACCAAGACGCTGGAGGAGACGGTGAACCATGACCCGGCCGATGCCCGCCCGTTCTATGGCTCAGTCGCCGCCGTCCTGCCGTTGCCGAAGCAGCGTCGATTCAATGCCTATGCGCAATACTATGAAGCCGTCGGCGCGGCTGCGGCGGAAGGTCGTTACGCCGACTTGCCGAAACAGTCCCAATTCGTGCGCACAGCACCATACGGTCTGACAGATCTCGTCATGAATCCCATCGAGAGCCTCGTCGGCATCGACCCGCTCCCGACATGGGAAACGTATGCCGGTCGGGTTATGGAAACCGATGCGCGCCTGCGTCTGGCGTCCCTGCAAGCCTGGCTGCGCCGAACTCCTCCAGAGCAGGATCTGCTCACAAGAGTCGCCAAGGCCGGGCAAGGTCTCTACGACCCCTTCACCGGTTTTCCTATGCTGGTCAATATGAAAAAGGGCGTCTTCTATAGTGTGGGACGGGACCTGAAGGACCATGAAGCACAGGCCCGGTTCGACGTGGTCGTGCAGATTCCCCCGACCGCATGGGCCGGAGGCAAACGAATGGCCGATCTCAACAACGGGAAGTAATTTCATCTGGAGATCGCTCTCCGCCGCGATTCGCTGAACCCATCTGGATCCGATAATTTCCTCCTACTCTGAGATACCGTTTCTGTAGCCGTCCACTCCATACTCGAGTCCTGATCACTCGGTCAACCGACGAATCATCGGTGCGTTCTCCTTGCATAGAGGGGGGCTGACTCGGTGGCGTTATCGGAGGGGGGAGAGGGCATGACTGCTCATCGTCGGGAGGACGCGAGGAGGGCGAGGGCGTCCGTTCAGGCCATATGGGTAAGCGAGCCGTCGCTTGATTTAAAGGTTGATCGAGTCAAGAATCGGGTCTTTCTTAAGGAGCGTGAGGTCCCATGCTTTCGGGATCGGGAGCGTGAACAGGTTGGGCCGTGGCGACAGCGACGGAGCCATTGCTCAGCCCGCATTCTGACCATTCATCGGGTATTGGTGCGGTAGGCGACAATGCGCGTCTGTCATGCCGATATCGCCGTAGATGGACAACCCGGCAGCCTTTGCCTGGGTGAGAGGGTAGCATCTCTGGATCGAACCCAGGCATTAGATCGGTTCTTGGCAGGGATTGAGCGGCGGGCATTCCGTATGGCACAGATCGCCACGGGGAATGACGACGAGGCGCTCGATCTCGTGCAGGATGCCATGTTGAAGCTCGTGCAGAAGTATAGCGACCGGACTGAAGGGGAGTGGGGGCCGCTCTTTCACTGTATTCTGCAGAGTCGTATTCGCGATTGGTACCGTCGGACGAGGGTGCGGAACCGGCTGCGGGAATTTTTCCATGGCTCGCCGGATGAAGAGGAACGAGAAGACCCGCTGGAGCAGGTCCCTGACCGAGCCGCTGTGGCGCCGGATGAAGACCTGCAGCGCAAGCGCGCCTGCGCCGCACTCGAGGTTGCCTTACGTGCCCTTCCATTGCGGCAACAGCAAGCGTTTCTCCTGCGCATCTGGGAAGAGCTGGATGTCGCACAAACAGCGCAGGCGATGGGCTGCTCGGAGGGGAGCGTCAAGACGCATCTCTTCCGTGCGCTGCAGGTGTTGAGAAAACGATTAGGAGAGCATTGGCCATGAGTGAATGGTCGAACCCACACAGGGATCCCCTAGACGCCTCGGCGAAGCGTCTTCTCGATCAGAGCGTGCGCGATCTCGATCCGCAGACTACTTTGCTGGTGCAGCGCGCGCGACTGAATGTATTGGACCATGGAGCACCATCACCGCGGCGGCTCTGGCTCCGGTGGGCCGGAGGAATGGCTCTGGCCTCGGTGGTTGCGTTGTCCCTCACGCTGTGGATATGGCCGTCCGCCGGGGGTAACCATTCACATCTCTCGTTGCTTGAGGATCTTGAATTGATGCAGTCGTCCGAGAATATCGAACTCTCGGAGGATCTCGAATTCTACGACTGGCTGGCCGATGGTCCCGCTACGACCGGCTAGGAGACTGCTGCTGCTCGGCTTCTGGCTGGGTGCCGCGTTGGCGCAGGCCACCCCGGATTCAGCGCCGCGAGCAGCCGAAGCGCAGACGGATTTTCTGGAATTTATGGGGTCCTGGCACAATGACGAGAGACGGTGGGTGGATCCGTTCGAAACGTCTGACGATCTTTCTTCGAGCACTCCGCCCCGGTCGAACGTCGACCAGTTAGATCCTGAAAAACGTGCACGCAGGCAATCGAAGGGGCTCGATCCTGATCAGAGTCCGGACACACCACGCGAGCCGAGAAAGATGCAGACAGGTCCATGAAAGCGTTACGTATTTGCATGGTCTTGCTGGTATGTGGGGTGCCCTTGGCTTGGGCAGAGAGCGAGCCGGCAGGGGTGCCTTGGAGCCAACTGAGTCCCGGCGAACAACAATTGTTGCAGCGGTTCAGTGGAACCTGGGATCAGTTGCCGCCGCGCAAGCAGGAACGATTACGCAATGGTGCCCAACAATGGGGAACGATGACGCCCGAGGAGCGTCAAGAGGCGAAACAGCGTTTCAAGCAGTGGCGGACGCTTCCGTCGGAGCAACAACAACAGCTCCGTGAGCGGTATCAGCAATTTCAGCAACTACCGCCCGAACAGCGTGAGTCGGTGAAGAATGCCCGGCGATGGTTCAAGTCCCTTCCACCGGACCAGCGCAAGGCGTTGCGGGAAAAATTTCAGAGTATGTCGCCTGAGGAACGTCGCGCCTATCGCCGCGAGCTCCGTCGTCAGCACGGCGGGAATGGCACGGGGCAATCGTCAGGAGAACCGTCGCCGGAGCAACGGTCGGAATAGAGTCACGCGTTCCGTTCCTCTTCAGCCATCATCCACATCGATGGATTAGAGTGTGCTGAGTTCGGATGCGAATTCAGGCGCATCCGTCCCTCGGTGATCTGTTACGTAGACACTGCCGGGTCTGCTCTTGGCGACCTTTTTCAGTTCTGAAGCAATTTTACTGACATCGCCAGGGTGGGAAATGGTGCGATGCTCGTTGGTCACCACGGCGATGGATAGGCTCATGATGGGAAACCGCTCGTGATTGCCCCGGCGATCGACGGAATCGATGAACCCCTTCTGCCGATCTTCCGGATCGTAAAAGTCCGGAATGACCAAATCGAAACGCTTGATGAGGGTTTGGCAGATTGCCTCAATGGTGGCGGGCGCGCTCATGAAGACAAAATCGTCACCGCCCACATGGCCCACAAACCCATCGGTGCCCGCTTGTTCGCTGACAACGGTCGTCAGGATTCGGCAGGTGACCACCAGGACCTCATCGCCGCGGGCGTATCCGTAGCGGTCGTTGAAGGATTTGAAGTTGTCGAGATCCAGGTACGCCAGGGCAAAGGGCGCTCGGCTGTCGATACGCGCGGTCGTTTCGTGAAGAATCGTGCTGTTACCCGGAAGCCTGGTCAGGGGGTTGGCATCTAACGAGCGTTCAAGCCGGCTGAGGCAGAGGCGCACTCGCTGCGAGACTTCATCGGGGCGGTACGGCACGGCGATATAGTCGTCCACGCCGAGCGTCGCCCAGTCCAAATCATTGACCCGGATATCCCGCACCAGGATGATCAGCGGAAGCCGTCCCAAGAACGGATCGGCGCGCAACTCTCGAGCAAGGGTATCTGCCGAACGTCCGTTCGCGCCCTCTGCGGCCAACACCAAACAGGGCGGATCATGCACCAGTTCGTGCATGGCCAGGCGGTTGGCATCGGCCGTTACTACCGTGAATCCCGATCGACTCAGTCCGGCGGTCAGCCGCTCGATTTCGGTCGGGTCATTGTGAAGCAACAGGATGCGTCGGTTGGAGGGAAGGCCGCTCATAGGTAGTCATCGATGGTCTGGAATTCTTCTGTGGCCTTGGCGAGACACTGGGCCAGACTCTGCGCGTCCAGGCCTACCAGGTCCCAGGCCTGATGGGAAAGCGGCGGCACCAGATCGTCGCCGGGGTTGCCGCAAGCGAGGCCTTTAACCAGCACATCGGCCACGTGCACGATCGCGGTTTGCAGTGGCGCCTCCTGGGCTGCCGCCGGCTTGTGATGGCAGAGAATGGGTTCGCGGAGCGTCGTCGGAAGATGCCAGGCGGTTGCGAGCCAGCCTCCCACATCGGCATGCGTCACCTCGAACAGTTCTTGTTCGGCCTCCATCAAAGAACGTGAGGTCTTGCGAGTGGCGGCTGTGATCTGCTGGCCGACATCGGGCCATTTGACATAGAGCACCACCTTGCCGATGTCGTGCAGAAGGCCGGCGACAAAGACTTCTTCCGGATTTTTCAGCGCGGCTTTCGTGCCGAGGATATGTGAGGTGATGGCGACGCCCAGTGAGTGACGCCAGAGCTCGTTCATGCCGGCATTCTTCATCATGTCGAACGCGGTGGCACAGAGGGTCAGGCCCTTGACCACGTTCAATCCCAAGACCACCACAGCATGGGCGACCGAGCCGATGCGCGAGGGGAATCCGTAAAACGGCGAATTGGCCAGCCGCAACACTTTGGCGGACAGCACTTGATCCTTCTCGATCAGGGTACCGATTTCTTCCGCCGAGACGTTGGGGCGGCCGATCATGGACGCGAGCTTTTGAACGACATGGGGCAGGGTCGGTAACTCGCCGACTTGCTCGATTCGCCGATGGAGATCAACCTTGGCTGAAGAGCTCATGATATCGGTGCGGGGCCTGGGCTCTCGCCGACCCCATGCGTGGTTCGAAGGTGGAGACGGATGGCTTCCAGCAGTTGCTGTTGAAGGGGATCGCGGTTCACAAGCCGGAAGCGATGATCGAGTTCGGCTTCCAGTTCGGCGAGGGTTTTGCCACCTGCACTGCCGGCATCCCCTTCGACAAACACGGACGCCAGGCCTAGGCGCTGCAATCGGGGCAGGGTCGCCTCATCCAGTTCGACACCGGAAGGAAGCACCACGAGCCCGGCTGCGTTCGTGACGGGTTTAGCTAAAATCATGCCCGGCGTGAGTTCTTCAATCACGACTCGTCGCATGCGCCTCTCTCTTACCCGTTCGGTGCGTGTGGTAGGGGGACCATGAATTGTACGATGGCCGCCCGCCGATCCCGGTCCCTCCCTGACGAAGATGAGGGCGTCCAGTTAGACTCTATCGGCTGAACCACAGCCGATCTTGAGGAGAGGGAAAAGACAGGGGTGACGTAAAGTGGGGTCCCAGGCTCACAGATGCCAGGGGCGACTTGACAGAACTAGGGACATTCCACAGAATCGAGCCCGTCATCCAGGAGTGCGGTGCAATGGGTCGAGCGATAGAAATGGGTGCTCGGAAGGGCCTTAAACGAGGAGCCGTATCGGCGTCGCCTATTCCGACTCAAGTGGTGTCGAATGAGGAGTTTTCCCCGTACCCCCAAACAGCCGCGCAGGCCCGCGTCGAGGGTGTTGTGACGGCCACCGCCCATCACGTAGCCGCCGCCTTAGGCCTCACGCGGCGAGATTTTCTGCGTACGAGCGGTGGCATGGCGGCCGCGCTCTTGGCCCTGAATGCCGTGTTCGGAAAATTCTTCGACGTGCTGGATATTGAAGCCGTTGAGGCAGCGGCGTTCACGGAACGTACCGGTGAGCCCTATTTTATCTTTGATGTGCAAACCCATTATGTCGGGAGCCACTACGACGCGACCGACGCCGAGGCGAGCCGCAAAGGAGCGGTCACCAAGCAAGCCCTCTTGTCGTTGCGGCGGCGGATACGAGAGACGGGAGTGAATCCGAAGCTCACCGCTGATCGTGGCAGCATCGATGATCTCTCCTGGCAGAACTTCGTCAAAGAAATTTTTCTGGATAGTGAGACCTCCATTGGATTGATCAGCACCCCGCCGGGGCCCTATCCGCAGGAGGCGGTCGTGCCTCCGAAAGAAATGGCGCACATCCGGGATGAGATCAATCGTCTAGCCGGCTCGCAGCGCATGCTGGCACATGGGTTGGCCACGCCGCAGTTGGGGCTGAAAGATCTGGAGTTCATGGCCATGCAGGCCGAGACACTCAAGGTAGATGCCTGGAAGTGCTACACCGGCTCCTGCCCCGTGGGATTCGAGCATGGCTGGTGGATGGACGACGAAAAGATCGCCTACCCCATGCTCGAGCAGGCACGGAAGCTCAATATCCCGCGGATCTGTGTGCATAAGGGCCTTCCTCTTGGTCCGGTGCCCGAGTACAACCACCCACGCGATCTCATCAAGGCCGCCAAGGATTTTCCCGATCTTCAGTTCCTGGTGTATCACTCCGGTCTGCTGACGTCGGCCTCGATCGATGAGACCTTTGCCAAGACCGGTGCCATCCCCTGGACGACGGAGTTCTGTCGAATGAAACAAGCCGAGCCGGCTATTCAAAATATTTATATGGAATTGGGCTCGACCTTCGGGCAGCTGGTCACCGCACATCCGGCGGTCTGTGCCCATCTGCTCGGACAGATGATCGAGGTTTTTGGGGTGGACCATGTGGTGTGGGGAACGGACTCGATCTGGTCGGGCAGCCCACAGTGGCAGATCGAGGCCTTCCGCCGATTTCAGATCCCGGATCAGTTGATTGAACAGCATGGATACGTGCCCCTGACGCGTGAGGTCAAGGCACAGATTTTTGGCCTGAATGCCGCGAAACTCTTTGGCGTCGATGTCGCCGCCGTACGCAAGCAGGTGCCCTCCGATTACGTGGGCCGCATGCGGATGAGTTACTTGGAGGAAGGCCCTGGGCCGAGTCATCGGTTGTATGGATGGATACGCAGTTAGGTTCTGTGAAAGGAGGCAGCAGCATAATGAAGAGTGAGATTCTGTATCCGGGCGCATTTCCGATGGTGCGGGTGTACTTGGAGAACGGTGAGACGGTGAAGGCCGAATCCGGCGCCATGGTGGCCGCATCGCCGACAATCGATATCGAAAGTAAAATGGAGGGCGGCTTCTTGGGCGCCTTGTCGCGCAAGATGCTCAGCGGCGAGAAGTTCTTTTTTCAAACGCTGCGGGCCAGCCGTGGAGCGGGAGAAGTCTTGTTGGCGCCGACGGTGCCCGGCGAAATTGTCCTGATGGATCTCGACGGCGTGAACGAATATATGGTGCAGAAAGATGGATTCCTGGCCGGAGCCGAAGGCGTGAAGATTGAGAGCAAAATGCAAAGCCTCACGCGCGGGTTGCTGGGCGGAGAAGGCTTTTTCATTCTGAGGATCAGCGGCATCGGGCAGCTCATGCTCAATAGCTTCGGCGCGATTCATAAAATCGAGCTCAAGGCGAATGAAGAATACATCGTCGATAACAGCCATCTGGTCGCCTGGACCTCTACGACGACGTACAATATCGAGAAGGCCTCGTCCGGCTGGATCGCCAGCCTCACGTCGGGTGAAGGGCTGGTCTGCCGTTTCCGCGGTCCCGGCGTCGTCTACATCCAGAGTCGCAATCCCGGTAGCTTTGGAAATTGGATCAGGCAATTTATTCCGGTCTCCGAATAGCGTCTGCATAGCGGCTGATGAAAATGCCCGCGAACATCGTTCTCGGCTCACGACAAATCCTCAACGTACCCCTGGGGGTACGCCTCCGGTTTGCGTTCACCTGCGGCCTCGTTCACAGCCATTTTGATCAGCCGCAAGATCGCATCCGATGAAGCCTACTCCCAATGCACTGTGTTTCGGTGACGGTCTGCCCGGCGCAGGGGCGCCTTGTCATGTTCAACTGATTTCGGAGGGAATACGCCTCATACCACCCGATGGGTCACCACTCGTCGAGGAGAGTGTGGCCTTCTCGGCCCTGTCGGTTGCGGCAGGCGGGTTGGATCATGATCAGCTGGTCCTGTCCTGGGAGACCGGCGCCTCGGCCCGCACGCTGTATCTGAAAGATCCGGCGCTGATCGTCGCATTCCGTCGTATGGCGCCGCCGGAGATGACAGCTTCTGTGGAGCGTGCAGCGGAACATGTTCGGCGTGCCCGGCACAGCCATCACCTGTTCTGGGGCAGTGCCGCGGGGATTGTGGTCGGCCTCGGGCTCTTGCTCTGGTTCGGCTCCGATCTGATCGTCGAGTGGGCGGTCGCCAGGGTACCCATCGAGTGGGAACAGCAACTCGGCGAGGCGATCTATCAGGATGCCTTGTCTAAAGAAACGGTTTTGAAGGAGGGGCCTGCAGTCAGCGCCGTGCAGGAAATGACTCAGCGTCTGACCGACAAGATTCCTCACAACCCCTACAAGTTCCAGGTCTCCGTGGTGCAGAGTCCCGTCGTGAATGCGTTCGCGTTGCCGGGCGGGTATGTGGTGGTGTTTACCGGCTTGCTGAAGAAAGCGGACAGTGGTGAAGAGGTGGCGGGCGTGTTGAGCCATGAGTTGAACCATGTGTTGCAGCGGCATGGTCTGGAGCGCATGGTTAAAATGCTGGGGTTAGCGGCGGTCGTCAGTATCGTCGTGGGTGATCAGCAGGGCCTGATCGGGTTGGCCAAGGAGCTGGGGCTCAACCTGGTGACGTTGAAGTTCGGACGTGAGCAGGAGACCGAGGCGGATGTGACCGGCATTCGCCTCTTGTCCGATGCCCGCATCGCGCCGGAGGGGATGATCGGATTTTTTGAACGCCTTTCGGAAAAAGACAAGGCCCGCGTGGAGCTTTTTTCAACCCATCCCATGAGTGCGGCTCGTGCGGAACGGTTGAAAGCGGAATTGGCGGCATTGCCGAAACGAAGTCCTGAGCCATTCACATTCGACTGGAAGACCGTCCAGGATTCATTGGCCAAGGCGGATCCCGGCAAATAGTGAGAGGTTTCGCGAGGTGCGCATCGGGGTCATATCGGATACGCACGGGGTATTTGATCGGGCGATCGCCCGCCACTTTGCCGGGGTCGAGCACATTCTGCACGCCGGAGACATCGGCCGGCCAGAAGTCATTGAGCAACTTGAACAGATTGCTCCCGTGACGGCAAGCAGGCCAGATGAAATTCTGTCAACCTGGCGGCGACAGGGTCTGTGTAGGGAGAGCGTCGCGTTCATGGTGCTATGAATTCATGTGTATAGCTCAAGACTCCATCTGACAGGCCGCGAGTCCTCGCCGGATTTAGGCCGTTAGTATGATCTCCTTGGCCAAGGGCACACTGTCCGCAAAAGTCCGGAACGGGGTTTTGCCCTAACATCAGCATCCCTGGTGGGATCGCTGCTCCAGCTCAACGCCCTGCGCCTCGGTCAGCCCGAGGCCTTCTTGGGCGACCGTGCCTCCAAGGCCTTCAGCCGCTTTCGAATTGTCCCCCAATCGTGCCGGAGCCAGATGCCCCGGACTCCAGCCGACGAGATGGTGAGCGTCGGCTTGCGGAGTTTGTTTACCACACGGACGTACCCCTCCAGGTTGGCTGATGGCCTGCTCCACCTCGGAGACTCGATTCTTCAGCAGGTTCTGGAGAGATATTCAGGGTCGGCGTGAGCTGATAATAAGGGCTTTCCCTAGCTGATAAGGCGCGTGATCCCTGACACAGTAAGTGAACGTGTACGATAACCTGTAACATCGGACGGTTTAAGGTACAGCGGAGATTCAGAATGTTCTTTCAACGCATCAAGACCCCTGGCATTGCACACAATGCGTATTTGATTGGCTCGAACGGCACCGGTATTCTCATCGACCCGAGGCGAGATGTCGACGAATACTTTGAGGTCGCGCGCACGCATAAACTGGCAATCCAATATGTGCTCGAAACGCACCGCCAGGAAGACTTCGTGCTCGGCTCCGCAGCCATTCGTCGAAGGTGCGGAGCAAAAATTGTTTCCGGCAAACATAAGTATTTTGCGCACAGCGACCTGCGCCTCGCGGACGGAGAGGATCTCGAGGTGGGGCAGCTGGTGTTCCGCTGTTTATATACGCCCGGCCATACCCCAGAAAGCGTCTCGTACGCTGTCTATTTTCAGGACAAGCCGGACAGCGCCTGGGCCGTCTTCACGGGAGATGCCTTATTTGTCGGGGAGGCGGGTCGAACCGATCTTCCCGACGTCGACAAAACTGCCGAGAACGCGGCGATTCTGTTCGACAGCATCCACAACAAGATCAAGCCACTTGGCGATCAGACCCTGCTGTACCCGGCCCACGGGGCAGGCTCGGTCTGCGGGGGAAACATTGCGGACTACGATGAATCCACCCTCGGCTTTGAACGTAACTACAACCCGGCCTTCACGCAGACCAGGGAAGAATTCATCCAACTCAAGCTTAAGGAGCGGATACCCCGCCCGCCATACTTTCGTTTGATGGAAAAACTCAACCTAAAGGGCGGACTCGACCTGAGCCAAGACGCCGATATGATTCCGAGTCTCTTACCCAGGGATTTTAAGCGCGAGTCATCGAAAGGTATCGTCATCGACACGCGATTACCTGCGGCGTTCGGGGGCGGCCACATTCCAGGATCGTACAGCATCTGGCTGGACGGGTTGCCGGTCTTTGGCGGCTGGATTGCCGATGACAAGGTTCCAGTCTATTTGGTGCTTGATCGGCCCGAGGATTTGGAAGAGGCATGCCTACACCTCCAACGTATCGGTGTCGATAATATCCGTGGAGTCCTAGCCGGCGGGTTCGAGGGGTGGCGTGACGCGGGGCTCGAGATCTCAATGTCTGGCACCCTTAGTGCGATGTCTGACGCCTTGCAACGCAAGCGGACGACGATTTTAGACGTACGCGAGATTTCCGAATTTGAAGAAGGCCACATACGGGGCTCCCGACACGCTTATGTCGGTTTCATTCCGGAGTTGGACACCGTCGGCCGCCAACTCGACCGGAAACAGCCTCTGGCGGTCACTTGCAGCGTAGGCCATAGAGCGAGTTTGGCCGTCAGCATGCTTCTGCGCATGGGCTTTAGGAATGTGTTCAATCTTCTCGGGGGGATGACCGCCTGGACCAGCCTCGACAAACCGGTCGTCACGGGGCCCGATAAGATTCATACCCTGGACAGGAAGATCCTCGCTCGAGGCATCAGTAAAGAGCCGGCTGCCAAAGCAGTGCGGGCAAGCACATGAAATCAGCCCTCAGGTATGCAGCAGTCCTGATCATGCTGTTACTGGCCAGCAACCTTTACGCCCAAACTCCGGCGCCTGACACGACTTGGTACGGAACTGGCGGCGCCTGGTCGCCGTACCTCGCGGGAGCTTTAATCGGGGTGTTGGCTTGGCTGACCTTTTACGTTTCAGAACAGCCGATCGGTGCCTCTTCTTTTTACGCGACGGTGGCAGGATTGATCGGGAAGGTGGTCGCATCCGAGCACACCAGGAAGCTCGCCTATTATCGCGAAAATCCCCCCAAGATTGGCTGGGAGTTTGCCTTCGTCATCGCGATCGTCTTCGGATCGGCGCTGGCAGCGACTCTGGGCGGCGAATTTGCTGTGCGCGGCCTCCCTCGGCTGTGGACGGATCATTATGGGGTAGACAGCGGATTCCGGTATGCCGCCTTGAGCTTCATGGGCGGGATGCTGATGGCCTTTGGCGCACGACTCGCCGGGGGGTGCACAAGCGGACACGGCATCAGCGGCACCCTGCAGCTGAATGTCTCGTCCTGGATCGCCGTGATGTGTTTCTTCATCGGCGGCGTGACTGCCGTGCACTTCATTTATTGAAAATATCCGATCGGCATCGGACGAGATGCCCAGCGTCTTCATCTGTGATTATGAACAAGATCATCCAAGCCGTCTTTTTTGGCTTCCTGTTCGGCTTTCTCCTGCAGAAGGGGGGCGTCGCAAACTATCACGTCCTGGAAGGCCAACTCTTACTAAAAGATTTCACCGTTATCAAGGTCATGTTGTCGGCCATCATCGTGGGAATGGTCGGGATATATGTTCTGCACAGGATGGCCGGCACCAAGTTACACCTCAAGCCTACAAAAATAGGTGCCAACGTCATTGGCGGGTTGATCTTCGGTGTAGGTTTCGCGTTTGCGGGCTATTGCCCTGGCACGGGGGCGGCAGCCTTGGGTCAGGGCGAGATGCCTGCCCTGAGCGTCATGCTCGGTCTGGTCGCCGGTTCCTACGGATATGCGGAGCTCTCGCAATCCATGAAGAAAACAGTCCAGACCTGGGGGGATTTGGGGCGGTTGACGCTCCCGTCCGTCGTTGGCATGAAAACGGGTGCCTTCGTGGCCCTGTTCGCGCTGTTATTGAGTGGTGTCCTGCTCCTGTTAGAGATAATCCAACCGTAACCGGTTGACCGTATTTCCAGTGCCTGGTGCGCAGTAACTGGCTGAGGAGTGAGAGATGAGTAACGTCTTGTCGATGAAAAGCTGGTCGCCCTATGTGGTCGGCGCAGGAATCGGAATCTTGAGCTGGTTCACCTTTGCCTCGGCCGACCACCCGATCGGTATCACGACCGCGTTTGAGTACACCAGTGCACTGGCGGAGAAGGCCGCGGTGCCGGAGGTGGCGGAACCCTATCTCGCGGACCAGGCCGAGAAGAACCGGCGTCCAAAAATCGACTGGGAATGGATGCTGGTGGTGGGGGTATTTCTCGGGGCGTATGCGAGTTCGAAACTATCCGGCGACCGCGTCCAGGGCGAGAACGTCCCGCCGCTGTGGCGATGGCGCTTCGGTGACTCACCGGCCCTGCGTTATCTCGGAGCCTTCGCCGGGGGCCTACTCATGATGTTCGGCGCCCGCATCGCGCAGGGCTGCACCAGTGGCCATGTGATCAGCGGAACCCTGCAGCTTGCCCTGGCAAGCTGGATCTTCGCCCCGACCATCTTCATCGTCGGCATTGCGACGGCCTTCCTCATTTACGGCAAGGAGGGCCGCGCCCGTGTTTGATGAGCCCCACAAACTCGTGCTTGGCCTGGTCACCGGGATTCTGTTCGGCATTCTGCTGCAAAAGGGTCAGGTCGCAAAATTTCAAAAAATCATCGGCCAATTTTTGCTCAAGGACTGGACGGCCCTCAAGATTATGGTCACCGCGATTGCAGTGGGCACTCTTGGTGTGAATCTGTTGGTCGCCGGAGGGGAGGCCTCGTTACATATTCAGACGGCCGCGCTGGCGAGGGTGCTCATCGGCGGCCTGTTCTTTGGTGTCGGTCTTGTCATCTTCGGCCTTTGCCCAGGCACCGGTGTCGCCGCTTGCGGCGAAGGGAAACGGGATGCCCTGGTGGGGGTGGTTGGAATGCTGTTCGGGGCGGGCATCTACGTCGCCGCGTTTTCCACGTTAGAGCCTGTGATGACATCCATGGCCGACTATGGAAAAGTCACCCTACCTGAGGTGATGGGCGGGACGCCGCTTCTGTGGGCGCTCGGGCTGGCGGGAGTGATGGGGGGCGCGCTGGTCGTTCTCGAACGCCTCCATCCGCAGGCATTCGATGCAGAGAGATAGAGCCGCAGGGTCTCTCGCTAGTCCGGCATTCGACGGGTGCGGCAGGTTTTCCGAGATTCGCCTGCTTCTGACACCGGGCATGTGTCCCCGTCACAACGCATTCATCATCGGCCGATAAGGGTCGGATTCTTGCCACAGCTTTGTTACAGCACCTGTCCAAGCAGTAGCGCGCAGGTGCTGGAGCCCCACGTCCAATTCTGTGCCTCCGCACCCCGATGACGGTCCCAGGTGCCGCCGTGAGAGCTCTCCTATGAGCAAGGCCTTTGTCGACCGTGAGGTGCTGATCTCCGCACGGGCCCAGCCGGATTGTCCGCAGCGATCTACTCGTCCGTAGTCACCGCCGCACGATCCTCATTCATTCGGACGGTCCATGGCGAATGGAAAAAAGACGTCCAGAGCTATCTCGGATTCCACTCGGTATCGAGGTTAAGATCTCCTGGCGCGGGGGATGGAACAAGCGCGGCGATTCGACGTGGAGGTCGTTAAGGACACAACTAAATTCCGCCAACGGAATCACTGCAACCATTTTTCGGGGTAGGCGCGTCCTTCTTGCTACCGGCCTCACGCATCTGCCCCCCGAGATTGAAGGGGCAAGAGAATGCCTTGGTGTCGGGCAATGTGGATGGATTTGAGGTGAGCGGCTTTGCTGTCGAGCAGGTCATCGAATTGGCAGGGTATCGGATTGCGCTCTATCATCGGCTCTACGAAAAAGGAAAGCTGACGCGCGACGGCGCCTCCTTCTTGAAGCGAACGAATCCGGCGGTCTGCGTGTATGGGCATATCCATCAACCGAAGTCGGAATGGCGCGAGGGGGGTGCTGCTGTTCAATCCCGGCTCTGCCGGACCGAATCGGTTTCACCTACCACGCGCCCTCGGATAACTTCTGTTCCACCATGAGACGATCGAAGCGCAGCACATCACATTGGCCGATCGGGCAGAATGACGCGTTCGAGCGACCAGAGGGAATTTTTCTGCTCTACATGACGGATTGGGTTGGTTATAATATCGACAGGTTAAAGGCGCAGAGCCGTTTGGGAGAACTCATTCACTTGTTCAAAGGAGGAAGACGTATGCTGAGAAAACTATTCGTCGTGTTGGGCGCCGTTGCGGTGGTGTCACAAGCCGGATTGGCCATGGCAGCGAATCCCGATACGGGACCAGGCTGTGGTCTAGGGAAGTTGGCGTGGGCGGATTATAAGAATCAAAAAAACATCGCGCCGCAAGTCATGATGGCCACCACCAACGGAAGCTTCGGAAGCGGCACATTCGGCATCAGCTCCGGAACATCGGGTTGCACGAATGACGGGCAGGTGATGGCTGATCAGAGAACGAATATGTTTGCTGCGATGAACTTTGACAATTTGTCCCAGGAGATGGCTCAGGGCAAGGGCGAGCACCTGGCCTCCTTAGCTACCCTCATGGGCATTCCAGCGGAACAGCATACGGCCTTCTTTGCCTTGACCCAAGAGCGCTATACGGCCATGGTCGAGGCGGGTGAAACCTCCTCGCTCGCATTAGTGAAGGCCTTGAACGACGCGGTCGGCAAGAGTTCTGTGGTTGCGCAGGCCGTCAGCCGCTAAGTTTGTTTCACACTGAACACTGATGACAGGGCTCCGGTCGCTGATCGGAGCCCTGTTCTTTTATCTGCTTTCAATCGTGCATATGTTGGTTGCCCTGCTGACCGCCCTCATCCTCACGACCTCCGTCGAGGCGGGAGAATCCACCACGCCCTATCTGCAGGAACTCATCCAACGAGCCCATGAGGCTCGAGTGGCGGATCAGCGGGAATGGCATCTCCTGTTGCATTATCGCGCCAATTTATTGGGGGGCTACGAGAGCGAGCAGGACGAGCCGGGTTTCTTCATGTCCCCAAACGGCAAGACTGATCCCGAGGCGGAGCTTGCCGCCACCATGACGCAATTCTTCTCGCCTGATTTCGTCGGGCGTTCCAAACAGCCGGCGCAATGTGCGTTCGTCGCACGGTACGCGTGGCTGAAGGAACAGCTTTCCTTTGACGACAGTCGCCTGCCGCCGATGAAATGTGAGCGGTTTGAGCAGTGGTATGCCGGATTTGACGCGCAATCAATCTCGCTCATTTTCCCCACCGCCTTCATGAACAACCCGGCCTCGATGTTCGGGCATACCTTTCTCCGGATCGACCAACGTGGGCAGACGGCGCAAACCCGTTTGCTGGCCTACACGATTAATTTTGCCGCCGATGTCCCGCCAGGTTCGAATCTGGATTACCCCATCCGCGGCATTTTCGGCGGCTATCGTGGATACTTTTCGACGCTCCCCTATTACCTCAAGGTACAGGAGTACCGGGATATCGAGAACCGTGACATCTGGGAGTACCGGCTGAACTTTAATGGAGATCAGATTCGGCGGCTCCTCATGCATGCCTGGGAACTCGGCAATGCTTCATTTGATTATTACTTCTTCAAGGAGAATTGTTCGTATCACCTGTTGTCGATATTGGAATACGCAGACCCCTCATTACACCTGACGGATCGATTTCTATTTTGGACCGTTCCGGCCGACACAGTGCGTCTGCTCGCCGCCCAACCAGGATTAGTGACTGATATCGCATTCCGTCCCTCTCGGGTGACGCTCATTCGCCGCAAGCGTGAACATCTGTCCCCGGTGGAACATATGTTAGTGAAACGAGTGGTGCGAGATGCCACGGCCAGTCAGTCAGAAGAAGTTCGAGCCTTGCCGTTGCCTCGGCAAGCGTTCGTGCTGGATGTGGCCTCCGACTATGTGCGTTATACCGGCGAGCGTGACGAAGACTTGGCTGCGGTTTCGAGAGAGCGGAACAGGCAGATTCTGACCGCGCGGAGTCTGTTGCGGATTCCGTCGGAAGATCTCGCGATTCGCCCCTTCGCCATGCAGCCGGAATTGGGCCATAAGACCTCCCGCGTGAGTGTGGGCGGCGGCTGGCGCAATAACGACACGTTCGAAGAGGTGGCCATACGGACGGCCTACCACGATGTGCTCGATCCTGAGCCGGGATACACGCCGGACGCACAGATTGAACTCGGCTCGATCAGCCTGCGCCACTATAACCGAGCCGACCAGACGCGAGTTGAACGTGCGACGTTGATGAATGTTATGTCGATCTCGCCGGTGGATTCGCTGTTCCATGCCCCTTCCTGGAAGTTTAATATCGGGATGCAGACTATCAAGCATGGAACCTGCGACCGCTGTAGCAATTGGAATCTCAGCGGTGGCATCGGCGCCGCCACGGACACGCATCTGCTTCGCCGTGAGGTTTGGTTTGCGTTTGCGGAAGTGGAGGGGAACTACAGCCGGGCCTATGATGAGCGCCATCGCATCGGCGGAGGCGCATCGGCAGGCTTCTATGCCGATCTCACTGAACAGTGGCGGATGTTGGCCTCGACGACGTATCTGCGGTATGCGTTGGGCGAGACGTCCGACGACTTGAGATGGTCGGTGGCGCAACGCTATACAGTCGCTCAAAATTGGGCGTTACGGATGGAATACAACCACCGCGATCATGACAACGACCTGTTGTTCACCGTGCAGGCGTTTTTCTAACCTGCCTGCACGGCTAGATCGCGGATTTATGGAATGGGCGGGGATTGCGTCAAGCTAGAGAGGGAGGCTGAGGGGGACACGCCGATTCCCTCGACCGGCTTGAGATTGACGGCCAGGGAGCTGGGCTCGATCGTATAACCTCCCCCGCTTAGAACATCGACCAGTATTCCCACGATACCTCCAAATATCGCGTTACCGGCCAGCCATAAATCCTTCTTTGGTGACGAGAATCTTGTGAGCCTGCTTTCGTTCCACCTTCAACGCCATCGGCGTAACACCACGCTCTGCACCATCAACCACGAGTTTTGCTCCAGATGGTTCTGAAGTCACATTCAATTCCTCTGTACCTCCCAAGTGCACAATGGTGGCGCAGCCGGAAAGTAAGGTGTATGCGGCGACAAGGAACGGGACTGTTAGCAGGTGACGATGGGGCTGAATCATGATGGTTCCTCTCATGGTGAGTGGTAGAAATTCGGCTGGCGCCGCCATCTTCCAGGGCTGGTCACAAGGTGGATGCCTAAACCATAGCAGCCCGTGGTAAAGCGTCAAGATGTTCCCTCCAGGTGATAGCATTTCGTCAGAATGAGAGGCTGTAGGAATTGGGGAAGAAGGGCCGCTCAATTCATTCTTTGAGACACTACACTTATCATTGGATTGCTTGACGCTCGTGCCAGGTTTGCTAGTTTGAACGGGACAGCCACCTCCGCCTCTCTCGTTCATTCAATAAGGAGCCTGCATGAAAACGGTTTGGCTAGTAATTGTCGTGGGACTATTGTGCAGCAGTGAATTTATTGAGACTCAATCTGCCACCGCACAGGATCAAACCTCGATCGATCCCACTATTGAGAAGACAAGAAAAACAGAGGCCTATATTGCTCCATACTAGGCACGTTTCCGGTCGACAAGAATTTGTCCATTGAAGGCAACGGGTTTGCGAACGAGACGTTTCGAGGGACCAACATAACGGGTTCAGCGGGAGGTGGACTCAAGGCGGGCGTCTATCCGGGCGCAACAAGTGGAGCGCTTGGGTTGGAAGGCGAATTTTTAGGCCACGGCGGAAAACTCAAGACTCCTGGCGGGGCGTTTCCGAGTGCGGATGCTAATTTGTTGGTGCTTAATTCGATGGTCAATCTTTCAGCCCGTTACCCCGGTGATACAATTCAGCCCTATGTCGGAGCCGGCATCGGTGTCTCCATGGCTCAGTTACGTGACATCAATTTTCAGACCAACTCGGGCGCCATGACGGGAAAGGCCAGCGACATAGCCTTTGCCTACCAGTTTTTGGCCGGAGTCCGGGCTTATGTATAGAAGAAAGTCTTCCTGTTCGGTGAGTATAAGTATTTTGGATCCTCCTACGATTGGAAGAGTGAGACTGCTTCCCGAGGCGCCGGTCCCACCGCTGTTTTACGTTCCACACCCATCTCGCGGTAGCCGGTCTCGGAGTTCTTTCTGAGAGTATGATAAGTTTCTGCGGCCCTGCTGCGGCTTCTTGTGATGAGCCGCGCTATACGACCGGCCTAGCAATTGACAAGCCTCGAGAGGTTACCTATACTCCGCCCACCGTAGAACCCTCAATGCTATGGGCATAGTTGGGGGGCATTAACCATAACCTCGAGAGGGAGGCCTTATGAAGAAGTTGACTGCTTTGTGTTCTTTGACCTTGATCAGCGCCGCGTATCTCAGTCTCACTGGTTGTCAGATCGTGGCGTCTCCGATGGCGGGTGGAATCTTCACAGAAGTGAAGTACGGCGATACGGCGACAGATCATGCCACCGCCACGAAAGAGGGTAAAGCCTGTGGCCAGTCCATCCTTGGTTGGGTCGCAACTGGTGATGCCAGCGTCACGGCAGCCAAAGCGGCCGGCGGAATCAACCAGGTGGCATCCGTCGATCACACGGCTAAGCAAATCCTCGGTATTTTCGGTGAATGGTGCACGGTCGTGAAGGGCAGCTGATCTCCGTTTCTATTCTTCTGAAAAAGGGTCTTCGGGATTCATCCCGGAGACCCTTTTTCTTTCTTCGTTCCCCTGCCTCCTGCATGGTACGGTACAGGCAGTATGTGGCTCCTCGTCTGCGTTCTGATCGTGCTTGCTTCACTAGGGGGCCCACCTGCCGGACACAGTGCAGAATTCGGCGACATCGACCTCAGTGTCTACATGCTGGGAAGCTGGCCGCGTGATCAGAATCTATACAATCAGGGCACGACGGTACCGGCCTCGATCCAACAGGGGATTGGTGCTGGCATCAAGGTAGGACTATTTCCTCATTTTGCCAAAAGAGTGATCGGGATTGAGCTCGATTCATTCGGTCACGGGGGGGCACTGTCTTTTCCAAACACCGCGAATGGACACAACAACGGCACTGGTCGCTCCAATCTCTTGGTCCTCAGCACGATGTTTAACCTGGTCCTGCGCTATCCCGGCGAGGTGGTCATGCCCTATGTCGGAATCGGTGCCGGGTGGTCACATGGCACTCTACTCAACCCTAACATTACCGGTCGGGCTGATAAGGACTTCGACTCTGCTCGTGCGCTCGGACATCAGTATTTGGCGGGAGTGCAGACCATGGTCAGTCCAAAAGTATTTATCTTCGGAGAGTATCGATACTTTTCCGCGAACTATCACTGGGAAGGTTTGGCGGTAGATTTTCGCGCGCATTGCGGCCTGTTCGGAATCGGTCTGCATTTTTAATCGACATTGGTTTTCGCAATTCACCACAGGGAGAAGCATCAAGCATTTCTCCACGATCTATTGCCATTCATATCATGAGTTTGCTCGATCAATTCTTCGTCTACCATCCTCATCCGTGGGAGGAGCGCGATTGGGCCACAGTCAGTGGACTCCCGCTGGAAGACGTGTGGTTTCGGTCGGCTGATGGGATGAAACTATTCGGCTGGTACGTGGAGCAGCCGGCCGCCTCCGCCGTGCTGCTGTGGTGCCACGGCAATGCGGGGAATCTGATCCATCGGCTGGAAAATCTCCGGGCTCTGTATCGACTGGGGCTGTCGGTGTTTCTCTTCGACTATCGTGGGTACGGACGAAGCCAGGGGCGACCGTCAGAAAACGGACTCTATTTGGATGCGCTCGCCGCCTATGATTATCTTCTGCATATCCGCCGCATCAGGCCGGAGCGTCTGGTGATCTTTGGCCGATCGTTGGGCGGCGCAGTCGCCGGGGCACTGGCTGCGCAACGGCCCGCCATGGGATTGCTGCTCGAATCCTGCTTTCCTTCTATCGAGGCGGTGGCCCGCCATCACTACATGGGGTTGCCCGTTCATTGGCTGCTGGGCGCCGCATTTCGATTGGAGGATCGGCTGCCCCACCTCTCGTTGCCGAAACTGTTTGTCCACGGCGATCGAGATGACATCATCCCGATAGAATTGGGCCAACGGGCGTTTGCCGCCGCGAAACCTCCCAAGGAATTTTATGTCGTGCGGGGGGCCGATCACAATGATGTGCCGTCGGTGGGAGGGAGGGCCTATTTCGCCAAGCTCTCTGAATTCATCAGCTCTGTCCTGAAGCGCTGAAGTCCGGAGCAAACCGTCGCACCTTCTGCGTTTTTTCTGTTCACAACCCGTTCGCTTGATAAGATGCGATACGTACGGCGAGGTCACGTCTTCGACCTCGAGACGGCCCGACAGGTTTCCATCATCTGGCGGGTGCGCGGCCATTCTGGTACAGTGCGTCCGTTTGCTGAAGTGACCCTACGGCGGACTGCGGAGGGAGGACGAGGGACTCCCGAATAAGGAGGCATGGTGCATCGGACATCGGGAAGCGTGAGATGGTTGGTTGGAACGATATATGCTGTCGGTGTAGTGGTAACGATTGGATGTGCAGGCGGGCCCTCTCGCCCCGCGTTGATTTCCGGCGCTGAGTCTGAAGCCCCTCCGGTGGCGGAGGCTGCAACGAGTCCGGCGGAGAAGCCGAAGGGCGGGACTATCTCGTCAGCCTCTCAGAACGAGCGCAAGGCGACAACCAATTCCGTCGAGGCCGTCGCGGCGGTACCAAGAGACCAGCCTGCGGATGATCCATTTTTCGATCCCTTCGCGAAGAACGATGATCTGGAGGGGGGAGAAGAGTACGATCCTTGGGAGCCGGTCAACACGAAGGTGTTCGAGTTCAATCGCCAGGTGGACCGGTGGGTTCTCAAGCCGGTTGCGCAGGGCTATAACGCCGTGGTGCCCAATCCGGTGCAGATCGGCATCAGCAATGTGTTCTACAACATTCGTTTTCCCTCGCGACTCATCAACAATCTGGCCCAAGGCAAGTTGGCGGGGGCCGGCACCGAGGTCGGTCGCTTTCTGTTGAACAGCACCTTTGGACTGGCAGGGCTGGTCGATGTGGCGAGGCACCTAGACATCACGACTCCGGAGGAGGATACCGGGCAAACCCTTGGGTATTATGGGGTGAAGCCTGGTCCCTATCTGGTGGTACCGTTCCTTCCGCCGTTTACGTTGAGAGATTTTGTTGGGTACCTCGGTGACATCGCCCTCAACCCGATTAATTGGATGGTCTTTCCCATCATCGAAGTAAACGGCGTGCCATCACTGATCGCTCACCATAATCGGATGACCACCACCATTGCACAGACCAGCATGCGCGTAGGTGAGATTGTGAACGAGCGTTCGTTGAATTTGGAAAAGTTCCAGGGCGTGGAGGAAGCGACGTTGGATCTCTATACCGCCGTCAAGAATGCCTATCTCCAAAAGCGGCGGAATCAGATCAGGGAGTAACGAACTACGGAATCACCTTGAGTGCTCGGCCGACCTTGGCGAAGGCGGTGACGGCCTGTTCGAGTTGCGCGCGGGTATGCCCGGCGGACAGCTGCAGGCGGATGCGAGCCTGCCCTTTCGGCACCACCGGGTAACTGAACCCCACCACGTAGATGCCTTCCTGCAGCAGCAGCTCCGCCATCTGTGTCGCCAGCGTGGCCTCTCCGAGCATGACCGGCATGATGGGGTGGGTGCCCGGCACAAGCGTGAAGCCGAGGGCCGTGAGCTGACCGCGGAACCATCGCGCCTGCTCCGTCAACGTCTCGCGCAGGCGGTCGCCCTGCTCCACCAACGTCAGAGCTTTCAACGCGGCTGCGGCAATGACCGGCGGCAGGCTATTTGAGAAGAGATAGGGCCGCGAGCGCTGGCGCAATAACTCGATGAGCTCTTTTCGTCCGGTGGTAAATCCGCCCGTTGCGCCGCCGAGTGCTTTGCCCAGAGTGCTGGTGATCAGGTCGATCCGGTCGGCGACTCCGAAGTGGTCAGGTGTGCCGCGTCCGCCTCTGCCCGATACTCCTGTGGCGTGACTGTCATCCACGACGACCGCCGCATCGTACCGATCAGCTAATTCGACGATACGGTCCAGTTTCGCCAGGTCGCCGTCCATCGAAAACACTCCATCGGTGACGATCATTCGGACGCGACTCGCTGCCGATTCGGCCAACCGTGCTTCCAGCTCTGACATGTCGGCATGGGCATAACGCAGGCGAGCGGCTTTGCAGAGCCGGATACCGTCGATCAGGCTCGCGTGGTTCAAGGCGTCGCTGATAATGGTGTCTCGTTCGTCGAGCAGGGGTTCGAACAACCCGCCGTTCGCATCGAAGCAGGAGCTGTAGAGGATGGTGTCCGCGGTTTTGAAAAATGTGCTGATGGCCTGTTCGAGCTGGGTGTGCAGTTGATGGGTTCCGCAGATGAACCGGACAGAGGCCATGCCGTAGCCGTAGTCCCTGAGTCCATCCACGGCCGCTTGCTTCACATCCGGATGATTCGCTAGTCCGAGATAATTATTCGCACAGAGGTTAAGGACCTCTCCCTGCGCCACCCGAATCTCGCCGCTCTGGGGACTTAAGATCTTCTGTTCGGTTTTGTAGAGACCGGCCGCGCGGATGTCCGCTAACTGCTGCTCAGTGGATTTCTTGAGGGAATTGTAGGCCATGATTGTCGTCAGGCGTGAAGCGTCAGGGGTCTCGCAACCGGCGAGCGGTGCGAGTTCCCTTCGTGCCTACGCGGTAGATCTCAAGGAAACAGTACTACTTTGCCGCATTGGCCGGACTTGATCAATTCAAATCCTTGGGCGAAGTCTTTCAGCGGAAAGGTATGGGTGATGACGGGGCGGATGTTGAGGCCGGCTTTGAACAGTCCGGCCAATCGATACCAGGTGCTGAACAGCCGTCGACCGGTAATGCCGTGAACGCGGATGCCTTTGAAGATCACCTCGTTGGCGAGGTCGCAGGTGACGGGTCCGGTGGGAATACCGAACAGGGTCACGCGCCCGCCGTTTTTGACGGAGCGAAAGGCATGGTGCAGCGCGGTGGGATGACCGGACATTTCCAACGACGCATCGACACCTTCTCCTCCGGTAATATCCAAAATGGCTGCGGCAATGGCCTCAGGCCCGTCGGTCTGTGCGTTCAGGACATGATCGACGCCCACTTGTTTGGCCAAGCCGAGACGATAGTCGCTGACATCCGTGGCGATAATGGTGGCGGCTCCCGCGGTGCGGGCCACGGCGGCGGCGAAGAGCCCGGTGGGACCGCAGCCGGTGATCAAGACTGTGTGGCCGGTCAGGTCTTCCACCAGTGCCGCATCCACGGCGTTGCCCAAGGGCTCTTGCACGGAGGCTAACTCCGGCGGGATATCGGGCGAGGTTTTCCAGAGCACCGTTTCCGGAAGCACCACATAGTCCGCAAACGATCCATCCAGGTCAACGCCCAGAATGCGGTAGTTCTTGCAGACGTGCGCCTGACCGGTCCGACATTGAAAGCAGGCGCCACAGGTCAAGTGCGATTCGGCGGCGATGTAATCCCCCACGCGCGCGAGCGTGACATCCGCGCCGATGGCGACGACCTCGCCGCACATTTCATGTCCGATTATCCGTGGAGGATGGATACGGCCGTGGGCCCAAGCATCCCAATTATAGATGTGGGCATCGGTTCCGCAGAGGGAGGTGGCTTTGATGTGGATGACGGCGTCAGTTGGACCCGGCGTCGGATCGGGACGATCGGTATAGGTCAGCCCCGGGGCTGCCGAAGTTTTGACAAGCGCGCGCATGGCTCCATTATAGCAAGAGTGCGTGAAATGCCTAGCCGAACCGAGAACATAACCAGATAGGTTGTCGAGCGCGGCTTGTTCAGCGAAGTGGCCATCTCGCTGCCTGCTCGAGTCGACCGGCAAAAAACGGGTTGAACTGGGTACAGCTCCTGGGTAGGATGCGATGATGCGATGTTATTTCGGCAAATGTCCGGCCATAGCCGTCGCCGGGCTGGGAATAGTATTGTGCCTCTCTTTCCTGCCTGTGACGGCAGGAGCCGGCCAAACTCCGTCCGCAACCCCAGTCACTCCCAAACGGTGGGCGCAATTCGAACTGGTGAGTACCGAAGCGGATGGTTCCGTGCAGGTGGGGAAAGACGTCGTGCTCAGCGTCACCCTCGGTGGCGTGCCGGCGGGGACGGAATCGGTCATGGCCATCATCGAGTCTGCGGGGTTCCAGAGCCAGACCGTCTCGTTGAGCGAAGATGCGACGCCGGCGGTGTACCAAGGGACGGCCATTCTGGAACCTAACTCCACTCTCAAAAGCCGAACGACGGTGCATCCCAAGGCCGTGAGAGTGCGGGTCTCCTTCGCTCGAGCAAAAATCACGGGACTCGAAGAGTTCTTAAAACGTGATTTCTACGTCACACTGGGGGACCGGCCACCTGAGGAAGCCGAGGCCGAGATATCCCCCGGGCCACTCGCCGAAAGTCCCGAAGCCGACGCGGCGGCGGTGCAGAAGGCGACAGAGCAGGTGTTGGCCGTCAACGCGACCATTGCAGAGGAAGATCTGTTGCCCTTGCCTCCACCGGGAGAATCCAAAGCCTACTGGAAACAAGTCAGCGATTTGATCAGCCGGAATTGGAGCCGGCAAATACGTTCCATTCGCCGCTCGCCGAGCAGCGAAACGGTGCGCGTGCATTTCAAAATGTATGCGAGCGGTGTGGCGCAACTGATCCAACTGGAGAAAAGCTCGGGGGCGCGAGATGTCAACGATGCCGGACTGCAGACCATCATCCATGCCCACCCATTTCCTCCGATCCCGCCCGATGTAGGCGGAGATATCGTCGATGTGCATGTGCGGATGCGGACCGGGGCGAAAGTCGCGACCCGCGACGTGCAGATGACGGTGGACAAAAAAACGTCCAAGCCTGCCGCGCCCTCCTCACCGAAAGAAGGAGCCGCACCGAGCGGTTCTACAAAGGAGTAGCTATGACGAATCGGACCGGTCGTGCGGTAGCCATGCTGTGTCTGGGCGCGAGTGCGCTGCTGAATGTGGCGTACACGTCTGCTGAAACGGCGCGATACGATGTGGACCCGGATCATTCGATCGTGGAGTTCAAGGTCGCCCACATGGTGATCTCCAAAACCACGGGACACTTCAAAGACTACACCGGATTCATCGAAATGGATCCCGATGCCGGGACGGTCAAGTCAATTGAAGCCACGATCAAGACGGCATCTGTGACCACCAACCAGGAAAAGCGCGACACCCATCTCAGGAATCCCGATTTCTTCGATGTCGAGAAGTATCCGACGATGGTCTATAAGATGAAAACCTACAAAAAGTCCGGAGATGGCTATACGGCGATCGGTGACCTGACGTTGCATGGCGTGACGAAAGAAATGACGCTGACGGGCAATATGAACGGTGTCACAAAGGACCCCTGGGGCAATACCCGCGCGGGATTTACCGCCGAAGGTAAAGTAAATCGGAAAGACTTCGGCATGGTCTGGAACAAGGCGCTGGATAGCGGGGGGCTCGTCGTCGGCGACGAGGTTTTGATCAAGCTCGACATTGAGTGCATTAAGGCAAAACCGTAAGACGAACCCTTCTCATCTCTCATGGGCTGCGTGTCTGCTCGGCCTCAGTCGGGCAGACCGTGGTCGCGGCGGCGCACCTGGCCGGGTATCTCTGAACAAGGGGATACAGGCCGTCCCTTCCGGTGATGCCGAGGTCAGCAATCACATAACCTTGTCGATCACCAGAGGAACAGTCCGGACCGTTGCTTCTGCACAGGATTGGGGCTGCCTGAACTTGGGGATGTGAGTCCAACAGAGCGAGAGATCGACGGGTTGACCGACGAGGAACCGTCCGGGAGACGCATTCATGCAGAGCAAGAGCGCTGGAAAATTCACCTCTCACCCCGGTAGGATAAAGAAGATGCGCTCTTTCAAGCCCTGGTCACTATTGGCGGCTCTCTTGATCTCCGGTGCCATCGAGGCCGAGGCGCTGGAATTTACTGCCGATCAAGTGACCAAGATGAATGGTCGCACCCACAAATCTAACATCTACTACCGCGACAATATGTGGCGGATCGAACACCATTCGATGGGACCGGTCAATGTCAGCATCGTGCGGAAAGATAAGAAGGTGGTGTGGCTGTTGCTGTCGCGGATGAAGCATTTCAAGACCCTCCCGTACAGTCCCGAGCAAGACCTGCAAGTGTCGGAGCGGCTGGAAGGCGAAGTCTCACGTGAAGAGATCGGGACAGAAACGCGAGAGGGGCATCCGACCACCCTCTACGAAGTCACGGTCAAGCAAGGGGAACGGACGGAAGTCTATTATCAATGGCTGGCCACGGACATTCACTTCCCGATGAAACTGGCGAAGAAAGACGGGAGTTGGATCGTCGAGTATCAGCATGTCAAATTGCGTCCGGTGATCGATTATCTGTTCCAGCTCCCCCTCAATTTCGAACCGTTGGAAGAGTTTGATCAGCTGCCGGCTTCGCCGGCACCGGCGCAACAGCCGATGTAACGTGTGGACCGGGACAAGGAGGGCTGTGATTGTGCGAAAGGTAGGGAGAATTGCATCGGCCATGGTGGCGGGCGTTTTGGGGATGAGCAGCGGCCTGTATGCGTTGGACGTCGCCGACGTGACCAGAGAATGGACGCCGGAGGGGAAGAAGCTGGCCGCCGAACGGATCAAGCTGCCGGCGCATGACGAGATGATCCGTATTCCTGCGGGTGAGTTTTTGCGGGGAAGTGACAAAAAGGTCGATAAAAATTCCTACTTGGCGGAGTTCCCCCAGCGCAAGGTCTATCTGGATGCCTATGAGATCGACAAGTACGAAGTGACCACGGTGCAATTCTTGAAATTCGTGTTGGCCTCGAATCGTGATCCCCTCATCGATTGGCAGTACGATGGTGGGAATTTCCAGGACACCATGGTCAGTCATCCGGTCATGCATGTCTCGTGGTTCGACGCAGAAGCCTATTGCAAGTGGGCGGGCAAGCGCTTGCCGACAGAAGCCGAGTGGGAAAAAGCGGCGCGCGGCGAGGATGGGCGCATCTATCCGTGGGGCAATCAAATGGCCGGTCTGTCGCGAGCCAACTTCGGCCGGACCGGTCTGTCGGGACCGGTGCGCGATCGTCCGGAGCGCCTGTTGCTCTATCCGCCGATCATCTCGGTCGATAAGTATGACAATGCCGCCAGCCCGTATGGCGCGTTTCAGATGGCCGGCAATGTGGCTGAATGGGTCGCGGATTGGTTTGACCCGAAATACTATGCCACCGGTCCTGACAAGAACCCCAAGGGTCCGGAGACCGGTACGCAACGGAGTTTTCGCGGCGGTGGCTGGATCGACAGTACACCCAGTGTGCGTGCTGCGCAACGCAACGGGACGGACCCCAGCACCAAGATGAACTGGATGGGCTTTCGTTGTGCGCGGGATGTGAACGACGCAACGGGAGCGCCGACGGCCGAGCCCAAGTGATTGTGCTTCGCTTCGCTCGATTGGTGTGCGAGCAGCGTATCCTGGTGTGGTTTCTATAAGAGGAGCTTTGTGCGCGACGCAAGAGCCTGGCGCATCACTGTTTCGCTGCCAAGATACGGTGAGCCTGCTCACTTGTCTCTTTGACGAGAATGCCCATCTTGCCGTGTGAGGGCTCGAAATCCACTGGCAGGCCGTGGCTTCGGATGCGTTCACTGGCGGTGGGGCCAATGGAAGCGACGACCAGCTTCTTGCAGGCCTCTTTGAACTGCGTCGACTGTCCATCCTCTTCCACGACCTGCATGACATGATCGATCTGGGCGGCATTGGTGATTAGCAGAACCTGAACCTGCCCCGCCAGGATCTGGTTGATCAAGTGTTTTAGCGGGGCGGTATCTTCCGGTAACGCCCATCGGTAGACCGGTACCGAGACAACCTTGGCTCCACGCTGCTTCAATGCCTCCAGCAAATCAAGATTCGGCAGACCGTATTCTTGAACCGCCATCCGCAGGCCCTTCACGGGACGGTACGCATCTAGAGTCGACACGACATCAACCCAGGTATTCGGTTCTGACACCGTCAAGGTTGGTTGAAAACCCAGGCCCTTGAGCGCGGCGACCGGTTTGGGGCCACGCGCAATCAGCACGGTGTTCTTCAGGGCACTCGTGATCTTATCTTTGGAATGTCGGCTGTGCAGGATCTCAAACAGCGTGGTGGTGCCGGCCCCCGTGAGCAGGATGAGTACGTCGAGGCCTTCCGTTAGCAGTTGCTCGCCGAACCGGATGGCGGCGGAATTATCTTCCAGCGGAATTTCACGCAATGCCGGCGCCACCAGCGGCCTTCCACCATGGCGTACGATCAGTCGCGTCATCTCCGCCGCCATGCGCGACTCGAACGATGCGACGGTCAGCCCATTGAATCCGGAATTGGCCATGTCATGCTTCACTCAATGAAGGATCACGGTGACGAATGAGTTACTTCGGTACGTCCATCGCGCATCGAAACCCGGTCGATTCATTCCGAATCGTCGGATCACTGTCCACGCGAGTAAAGATGCGAACGGTTGGGGTCTCATTCTGCCAGCCTGCGCCTCGAATGACCCGCTTGGTGCCGCTCTCGGGCCCAGGAGGATTCTTGGCGGGGCTTTTTTCATAATACTTGGCATCGTACCAATCGTTCATCCATTCCCAGACGTTGCCGGCCATGTCATAGACCCCATAGGGACTTTTCCCGCTCTCATAACTCCCTACCGGCATGAGGGTCTTTTCCCCGATCCACTTCTGATTGAAGTTGAGATGTTTGTTCGTGGGTTCCACGTTCCCCCAGGGGAATCGCCAGTCGTTGTTGCCTTTCGCCGCTTTTTCCCATTCGGCTTCGCGGGGTAACCGCCTGCCGGCCCATTTGCAGTAGGCGTCCGCATCGGCCCAATCGACGTTGATCACAGGCCGGTCCGCGAGAGATTCCGGAATCCCGACTCCTTCCCACAGGTTGCGGGTCGGGTTCTTAGGATTCTGGGGGACGCGATGATTCGTCGCCTTCACGAATTCCAGATAGCGGCCGTTGGTCACTTCGTATTTGTCCATGTAGAAATCCGTGACCTCGACGACGTGGCGAGGATATTCATCGCGTCCGCCATCGCGATCTCCAAATGGCACTCCCATTGGGTAGGACCCGGTTGGAATCAGCACGAGGGGCGCGCCGTCCTTTCCCGTGATTTCTTGGGGAAGTGCCGCCTGTCCTGCTGCGGTTGCTTGCGACGCCACGCAGTTCAGTCCGACGACCGCCACCACTATTGCGAAGAAGGATCGTGCCAACATAACTCCTAGCTCCTTTGGTTCGAAGAAGACGATGAGAGATCGTACCACAGGGGCACATGTCAGAAACATGACTAGTTGCGGGTCCTGCCGTCGGTTGATTGAACACGCGAGGACGGAATGAGGATTGACGAGGTGACAGGCCTCCACCTACTATACGCGCAGGAGATCTCGGTCTGCCCATGCATCTTGGCTTACGACATCTGGCTCTTCGCGTGACGGATCTTGCTCGCTCGCGCGCTTTCTATGAGCGGTTCCTGGCGATGAAGGTGGTCTGGCAGCCGGATCCGGAGAATGTCTACTTCAGTTCGGGAAGCGACAATCTGGCCTTGCACCAAATCGCCCCCAATGAACTTGCGCAGTACCAGCCGCCGCGGGGGCAATTGCTCGACCACTTCGGCGTCATCTTCGGGAGTCCTGCGCAGGTGGACGAACTGTTTCTCGACGTGCAATCGGATGCGGCTCAGTATGGAGCCACCATCGCCAAGCCACCCAAACAACATCGCGACGGCAGTTACTCGTTCTATTTTACCGACCCGGACGGCAATGTGATCCAGGCGTTGTATGAACCTAGGATCAGTAAACTCGAATGTAAGCACGCGGGGTAAGGCATTCAGGGCTAAAGTGATCATGCGCAAACAGTTCGCCAGTAGGCTCACCGATCCCTCTGTGCGCGTCACGCGTCACGCCTCACGACCATGAGCGTTTGGGACTCATTACCGCGCGATCAGTATGTGGGCCTCGCACCGTGGGTCTGGGTGCAACTCGAAAGCAATCAGCCGCCGGGACCATTTCCCTTTATCGGCGGAGTGGCTCCTGAGGTCGTGGCGAGTCTGCACGAAGCCCATAGCCTCTTTCTCGCCTGTGTGGAAACAGCCATCAGTGATGTGTTTTCCCGTCGTGCCAGCCTCGGTGATCCGCTCATCAAGGTGCGATTGGAAGATGCCTATGCTGAACTGGTCAACTCGCGTCAACAGTTCAGTCAGCACATCACCGCGCGGCGTCAACCGGACGGGACGTTCGAGTGGTCGCATCCCTTCGATGCCACGAAATCGGCGACCGTGGTCAACACCGGCCTGCGTATTTTTAATGCCGTCAAGCGTCAGGCGATTCCAGTGCCATTCGATCGGCCGATGGGACCGGTCGTGGGGAAATTGCTTGGCATGTTGGACGGCACGCACCAGGCCGGGGTCATACAAACCATTGTGGCGACAGCCGGCCGGGACGGAGAGCGTCTGCTGACGAAACTGATGGACCTGTTCGTGCAGTATGAATGCCTGACTCCCACGGCGAAGGCGTCGATTCGAGAGCAATGGTTGTTGACTACGAGAGATCGAGACACGATCCATCTCGGCCATGCTGCGTTGATGTATCGGCAACGCGATAACTTTTTGCTGTTCGATCCCTGGCTGTTGCCTTGGTTCGCGGAGTCGAACGTGCCGAGCCTGTGGGTGTCGATGTTGCCCAAACCCGCGGCGATTTTTTTGACACACGACCACGACGACCACGTGGATCCACGGACGCTGCTCCATATGCCGAAGGACGTGCCGATCGTCATTCCCAGCCGGCGGAACCGAAAGAAATATTTTTACGATTACATTCCGCTGCTCAGGGAGTTGGGCTGTACCAACATCATCGAACTGGCGCACGGCGAAGCATGGAACTTCGATGGCGGCGCCGTGGTGTCGGTTCCATTTTTCGGTGAAGATCCCTGTGATCTGGAGATGCCCAGAAACTGTTACTTGGTGACTGATCGTGGGCACAATGTGTTGGTTCATGCGGACAGCGGGCCGACCAACAGCGGCCGGTCGGCCATCAAAGAGGGCGTGATTCAACAGCTGGTTCAAAAACATGGGCCCATTGGGTTGCTCTTGGCCTCACAACAGCAACTGCAGGAAATCCGCAGTTACGCCGCCCATGCGCCGCTGTCTCATCCTGGGCTCTGGCTGGATGTGGGCGAGAACGGGTATCTCACCAATAGCTACTTAGACGAGCTCTGTGCCGTCGCCCAGGCCCGGCTCTTTGTGTCCTATGCCACCGGCGGAGCCGATTGGTACCCTGATCATCTGTCATTCATGTTCAGCCAGCGCAATCCGGCACGCACGGCGCTGCTCACCGCCAATTGGGAACCACCGGAAAAACTGAAAGAGCTTTTGGGCCAGCATGATTGTCGGTATCATCGCGCTCGGGCGCTGGATATATTTCGACGCGCCGGCGATGGAACGGTGCAGATCTCATCCGCGGTCGAAGTCCTGGCTCCGTTGTCGCTCTACCGGGTCGATCACGAGGAGCCGTCGTTCATGAAACGGGGCGGGCGCGCCTAAAATTCGTCGCATCAGTAACCGGCACGGAAAGGGAAGCGAGGGAATATGGGATCTGGCAAGGGATTAGTGCTCGTGACCGGCGCGGCCGGCTTTATCGGGTCTCATGTGGCCAAGCGGCTGCTCGATCGCGGCGATTCGGTGCTTGGGCTGGACAATCTCAACGACTACTACGATGTCCACCTGAAGGAAGCACGTTTAGCGAAGTTGGTCCCGCACCCGCAATTCCAATTCACGAAGCTGGACCTCTCCGATCGTTCCGGCATTGCCGCGCTCTTCGAACAACAGCCTATCAGACGAGTCGTCCATTTGGCCGCGCAGGCCGGCGTCCGGTATTCATTGGTCAATCCCCACGCCTACACCGCCAGCAATATCGACGGGTTTCTGAACATCCTCGAAGGCTGCCGACACCACCAGGCCGAACACCTCGTCTACGCCTCCACCAGCTCGGTATACGGCGGGCATACGCACATGCCGTTTTCGGTGCATGACAATGTCGATCACCCCGTTTCCCTTTACGCTGCCACGAAGAAGGCCAACGAGCTGATGGCGCATTGTTATGCCCACCTGTACCGATTTCCGATTACGGGGCTGCGATTTTTTACTGTCTACGGACCTTGGGGCCGGCCCGACATGGCGCTGTTTCTTTTTACGAAGGCGATTCTGGACGGAAAGCCGATCGACGTCTTCAATCACGGGAAGATGCAGCGCGATTTTACCTACGTCGACGATATTGTCGAAGGGGTCCTCCGTACGCTGGATCGCCCCGCGCAGCCCGATCCGAACTGGTCCAGTGACAAGCCCGACCCAGGCGGCAGCTCCGCGCCCTATCGGCTCTACAACATCGGCAATCACCAGCCGGTTGAACTGCTGCGCTTCATCGAGGTCCTGGAACAGACGCTCGGCAAGAAGGCCGAGAAGAATTTTCTGCCGCTTCAGGCCGGCGACGTGCCGGCGACCTATGCCGACGTGGCGGACCTGATGCGCGACACGGGGTTCAAACCCGCCACATCGATCGAAACCGGCATCGCGCGTTTCGTCGACTGGTATCGGGAATACTACAAGGTCTGATAGCGGTCATTTCCGCTCGCGCGTTCCCTCCTAACATGCCGAACCTGGCTCTGGAGCGGGATCTCCAGCCATTCTCGTCGGAGCGCAGTCCTCTTGAAACCAGGGTCACGCCAAGAGTAGAACCAACAAAATAACATTCAACCGTGAATCGATGAGCCACCTGCGCCCGGTCCTTCCGTTTTCCCGTCGCCAAGTCCTGAGATCGTTGCTCGGGTTCGCGGCATGGCTGTATGCTAGTCCACGCTCTTGGTCGACCGCCCACGCCCCGATCGAACAGCCGATCGATGTCAGCAAGCCGTTGATACAGGCGCCTGACTCGCCACTCCTATGGCCTGCCTTTCGCCAACAATTGGGTGAGTGGCGAGGTCGAGCCCGCCGGGCCTTGGAGTATCGCGACGCACGATATCGCGACGAATCGGCCGCGTGGGTGCAGTCCAGTTTCTCAAGTTGCTTCGTCATGTTGTGCGACGCCACATTTTTCGATCCTGAGTCAGGAGAATATCAGGTCGAACAATTCCTGCAGCAGGCTCGCTATGATTTTGGCGGATTCGACCATCTGATCTTGTGGCATGCGTACCCGCGGATCGGAGCCGATGATCGAAATCAATTCGATTTCTATCGTGACATGCCGGGAGGTGTGCAGGGTGTGAGGGAGGTCGTGCGGCAGTGTCATCGCCTCGGAGTGCGAGCCTTGATCGTGTACAAACCGTGGGACCGGGGGACTCGGCGCGAGGCTCTGTCCGATGTCGATGCGCTGGCTGATATGGTTCATGCCACCGAAGCCGACGGCGTTTATCTCGACACGATGCCGCTGGCGCCTGATGGGCTGCGCGAGGCCTTGGATCGTGTACGTCAAGGACTGGTGCTCGAGGGGGAAGGCGAACTCCCGCTCGCCTACATTCACGATCACCACATGTCCTGGGCGCAACATTTCGAGGATAGTCGCGTGCCGGGCGTGCTGAGAAATAAGTGGTATGAGCGTCGCCACATGATGCATCAAACGGCTCGATGGAATCGCGACCACATCCCGCAGCTCCATACCGCATGGATGAACGGGACTGGCATGGTGGTCTGGGAAAACGTATTTGGTTCGTGGGTAGGGTGGTCGAGCCGGGACCGCGCGATGCTCCGCGCGATGCTCTCTGTGCAGCGCCACTTCGCGTCACTCTTCTCGGGAGAAGGCTGGACCCCCCTTGTTCACACGGAGCTTCCCGATGTATACGCGACCCTCTGGGAAGAGTCTGGTGTCAGGCTCTGGACTCTCGTGAATCGAGCAGATCGACCGATGTTGGGGATGATCCTCAAAGCTTCTGCGACAGAGGGGATGCAGTATTTTGATGTGATCGCAGGCAGGGAAATATTTCCGAGGGTGGAGGGAGGTGTGGTGAGTTTTGAGGGCGCAATCGCCCGCCGGGGGATTGCCGGTTTCGTGGCGGGCAATCGGGCTTCCTTGGGTGGAAAGTTTTTCGATTTGCTCGATGCACAACGGACCATACAGGCAGGTGCGGAGCACTCCATAGAGGTGCCTTCGCGGGCGGTCAGGTTACGAACCTCGGCGTCAAGCATCGCCTATCCGGCGCAGGCGCTTCCACCTTCTATGGCATTGATCGTTGCAACGTCCGTCACGATTCGCGTGCAGTTAAGAACCCGCGAGTGCGGATTCTACGGAAATGAAACGAATCGCGACGAGCTCTATGCCAATTTTCACAAGCCCCAACTATTCGAACGTTCGGTTGATCTGGGCCGATATGCCATCGATCTGACTCCGGTGACCAATGGGCAGTTCGCCGAGTTCCTTCGCCTCTCGACTTACCAGCCTCGATATCCCGAGAATTTCTTGAAGCATTGGATTGATGGAACCCCTCCCAGTGGCATGGAGGATCACCCGGTGGTGTATGTCGGACTGGAAGATGCACGAGCCTATGCGACCTGGGCCGGTAAGGAGCTCCCCAGCGAGGAACAATGGCAATATGCCGCCCAGGGATCGTCGGCATTGCGATATCCCTGGGGGGATGCGATGGAGACCGGGCGATGCAACGGCGGGGAAACCGGCACTACAACGAGCGTCACAGCCTTCCCTGACGGCCGGTCGCCGTTTGGATGTTATGACATGTGCGGAAACACCTGGGAGTGGACTGAGAGCGAACGAACGGATGGGCGAACAAGGTTCTGTATGATCCGCGGAGGTTCGTATTACCGCGCGCAGGGTTCTCACTGGTATATGGATGGAGGGCCTCAGCCGACGGATTTCGCCGCAAAGTTCCTGCTCATGTGGCCGGGTTTGGATCGGTGTGCGACGATAGGATTTCGATGCGTGGCACAGGTGGCGCATGTGTAGCGAGTGGGAGGGCTAGCCTCTCGCGCACAGCATCTCCGAGACCCATCGAGTTTCGTATCGTGACAAAAACCGGCAGAGCTGCTCAAACGACTGCATGCCGTCGGTGATTTCCATACAGAGCGGATGGGCGAGGATGGTCGCAATGCCGCCGAGGTGATCAATCGTCTCCGCCTGATGCTCGATGGTTTCGAGCCATTCCTGAATTGTCTTTCTGTCCTCCAGCTGTGCGAAATGCGTGCGTCCCGCAACATACTTGCCGTGCAATACGTGCTCATGGGCTGGCAGCGTGTTAATCGGTAGAGAGAGGAGTTCCTGACTGACGCGCTCGACCGCCGTCGTGCCAGTGGCGACGCGATCTGACACGATCTGAATGCCCTGTTCGCTGAGAAGCGGATAGGTGAGAGCGTCGTGCTGGAAGCCGTGGTTCCGCCAAGCCGTGATTCGTTTTCCCGTGACATCCCGGATGGCTGCAATGGTTTTCTCGATATCACCCCGCTGCATCACCGCAGATCCGAGGATGGACCCTCCGAGGTGGGTTGACAGCCAGTGCTTGATCGAGCGAAAGGCACAGAAGGTGTGCCCGCCGATCTCGCAATGAGCATACCGGCCCAAGGTTGCCGCGGTGTCCGGTTCTTCCAGACAGGTCTTGCCGGTGACGAAGAGCGTCAATTTCACATGGTGCCGGGCGGCAATGTCGCAGTAGCGCAGGGCCAGTTGCGCTTCGGTCTGCTGCGCGTGGCTAGTGTCAACGCCACGATATGAGCGGTGATGGACATTGCCGGTCAGGCAGATCATAAAAGTGGCCGAGAAATGGAATTCGTGCAGGCGAAGCGGTTCGCTCCATGCGCTGTGTCCTAGGACGAGAGTAATGGGGCGCCTCAGTAGAATCAAGATTGCTTGTCAGCCAAGCCATCGGGAGATTCTTCGTCCGAGCTCTTCGAGCTGCGTCAACGAGATAAACGGGATCACGGTGTCACATGAGGCGCATCAGACACAGATGCGGAGAATGGGAGACACTGTGCTGTTCTGGTCCTGTTGCGCGATGCCCCAGGCCTCCTTGTGAACGTCGGTTGAATGGTTTCATGTTAGTCCACTTGTTGCGTGATGGGAGTTTGGAGTAAGGTGAAAAAGGCCGCATGTGGGATCAAGGTAAGACATCAAGAATGAAAACCGTGATCAGCCGGTCACTGCTTGGCGCGGGACTGCTTGGTGTGATGTGTACTGGGATGGCCTTGGCGGAAAATCCGCTGAACGAACCGCCGGCATGGAGCGAAAGTCGCATCCAGTCACCGAGCGGCTTGTCTCAGCTTCCTACGGTCAACGATCGCGGGCAGGATATTGTTCGACAGACCCCCACGTTAAGCGGACGGTTACAGATCAGCGAGCAGACGCTGATTCCGTATATCGGGGCGGGATTCGGCGGCGGATTTGTGACGGAACGTGACCGGGCGCTGGGTCCTTCGTCGATGTTCCCTCAGCAAAACCTCTTGGGCGAGTCGTTGGGGAAGGGCATGATGCCGAACGAGTTTCAGATGGGCATCCGCATTCCTTTCTAACCTCCGTCTTTCTCATGTTTCCTAAAATAGCCGACGTGCAAGGTGAGCTGGGGCGATGCCGTCCAGGTTCGGAAGAACGAGTTGTGCATTGTTCAGCTCGCATGCCGGAGAGGTCGTGGCGACAGCCAAGACGCGCATGCCCGCCTTCAATCTCGCCAGAACGCCAGATCGAGAATCTTCAATCACCAGGCACTCGCCGGCTCTGAGGAGTGGTGGTCTGGGGAGACGCGCATTTGATTAGTCTGAGCGTGAACTCGTAGATTGCCGCATCTGGTTTCCCGACGGAACATTCGTCTGCGGCGACAATCAATTCGAAGGCCTTCTCAATCGGGCTTGCTTCCAGCGCGGAAAGAATTTGCTCCCGCCTGCCGCGATCGCAGCCGATAGCGTTCCGCCGCTCGTCGAATGAAATCAATCAGCCAAGGGAACAGCATCGGTTTGCGCAAGGCGGTATGAGCACGGAATAACATCGCTTTCCGTTCGATGATCCCTGCGTGAAGGAAGGGATCGCAGGCTCGAGCCTTTGCCCGTAGCAGCGCGGCAGTGCAGGTCCGTTCGTCCATGCCGAGGTAGGTTCCGTAATAGTCCTCCCTGCTCAACTCGATTCCCTGTTCTGCCAATGCTTGCTGAAAGCCATGGAGATGTGGCGTTTCATCGTCAGCCACGACGCCGTTGAAATCAAAAATGATGGCGCGCAGCGGAGCCTCCCCCTGAGCGGTTTATGGCGGGCGTGGACACCACTGTAGCCCAGCGCGACGGTCCGAACAAGCGGAACGGCTTGTTCGGCTGAGAGTCCTACGGTATGCTGCGTGGCAATTACGCAGCAGTACGTGATCCAATTGGGACCCTCATACGATGAGTGATTACGCAGTTCTCGGCGATCTCCTGGTGATCTATACGGTGTCCACGGTAGTGGTCTTCGTGTTTCACCAGTTCCGGTTGCCGTCGATCGCTGGTTTTCTTGTGGCGGGCGCCCTCATCGGCCCGCATGGCCTCCACCTGATTCCGGATGTGAGTCAGGTGCAGGTGCTGGCAGAGATCGGGATTGTGCTTCTCCTCTTCACCATCGGCATGGAGTTTTCGTCCGCACATTTTGCGGCGGCTCGCCGCATTCTCATGGTGGCTGCCCCGGTTCAGACCGGTGGCGTGCTGATCTTGGCGATGTTGGGGGCACTCGTAGTGGGACTGTCATATCAACAGGGGATTTTCTGGGGTTTTCTCCTCTCGTTGAGTAGTACGGCGATTGTTTTGAAGGCGCTTTCCGAGCAGGGCGAGAGCGATTCGTTCCACGGTCGGGCCACGGTTGCGATCCTGATCTTTCAGGACCTTGCTGTCGTCCCCATGATGCTCATCACTCCGATTTTGGCTACCCCGAGCGGGAGCGCATTAGGCACGGTCCTCATGACATTGCTCAAGGCGGCCATCGTCGTGGGCTTGATTGTCGCGGCGGCCTGGTATCTGGTACCTCGATTGCTGCGGCATATCGTGCGCAGTCGAAGTCGCGAGTTGTTTCTGCTCTCGATCATCGTCCTCTGCCTCGGCATTGCTTGGCTGACCTCGCTGGGCGGACTGTCGCTGGCCCTCGGCGCATTTATCGCCGGTCTCGTCATTTCTGAATCTGAATATAGCCATCAAGCGTTGGCGGAGGTCCTGCCGTTCCGCGACAGTTTCAACAGTCTGTTCTTCGTGTCCATCGGAGTATTGATGGACCTGCGCGTGGTGCTGAACCATCCGTTCATAGTCCTGGGGCTGCTTTTGGCGGTCATTGTCGGAAAGCTGGTGGCCGGGACCGGAGCGATGGTTGCGGCTGGGGCTCCTCCGAGGTCGGCGGTCCTAGTCGGAATGGCCCTGGCGCAGGTGGGCGAATTCAGTTTTATCCTGGCACAGCAGGGACAAGACGCGGGGTTGTTCACCGGTGACCTGTACAATTTATTCCTGGCGACGTCGGTCCTGACGATGGTGGTGACTCCATTTTTGATGCAGTGGTCGCCTCACTTGGGTCGGCGAATCGAAGCCATGCAACGGGTGCGGGGATGGCTGCCGACCCGGACGGCTGCGCATGTTGAACAGATGGCAGGATCGCAGATTCGTATCAAGGATCATGTGATTATTGTGGGGTATGGGTTGAACGGTCGAAACCTGGCCCGCGTGCTGAGCGAAACCGAGATCCCCCACGTGGCGCTCGATTTGGATGGCGACACGGTCCGCCGCGAGTCTCGCCACGGCGTGCCGATTTATTATGGCGACGGCTCGAATGCCAACGTCCTGCGGCACATGAAAATAGAAGATGCCAAGGTGCTGGTCGTGGCGCTCTCCGACCCATTTACGGCTCGAAGGACGGTGAAGGTCGCGAAGGGGCTCAACCCGGCCGTGCACATTGTCGTGCGGACACGGTATTTGCGGGAGTTGGAAGAGTTGCACCAGTTAGGCGCGGACGACGTGGTGCCGGAGGAGTTTGAGACGTCGATTGAAATCTTCGCGCTGGTCCTGCGCACCTATAGTTTGCCGCAGGAGTTTGTGGCGCGAAAAGCCGAACAAATTCGTCGCGAGGGATATGCCTTGCTGCGTCGTAGCGAAATGCCGGAACTGGCCCATCATCTTCGCGGGGGCACCTTGACCGATGTCGAGGTGGAAACCTGCCGCATCGATGACGAGGCCCCGGCGGTGGGCAAGTCGCTGGCAGAACTCTCCATTCGTCCCCGCACCGGCGCGTCTATCATTGCCTGGACGCGTAGCCAGATGACGCAGTCGAATCCGGCTGAAACGGTGCGTCTGCAAGCGGGGGACGTGGTCACGCTGCTCGGATCGCGTGATCAGATTCGTCGGGCCATGGCGCTGCTCAACGAGCCGCACAATGGCTCGAGCCACCCGGTCAAGTAACCGCGCAGCCGACTAACTTCTCCAATGAAGTGTGACACGACCCTTCAGGGGATGCTCGAGGGGACGGCCGGTTTGCACAGCCGCGAGATGAGCTGCCTTCAGCTTGTAGTACCACTTGGCAGGGGTATCGGCGTCATCGATCAGCATGAGTGCCGGTTTGTACTTCAGCCCGATCGCTTGCCGCTCCATCGCCTGCTTATCCTGCTTCATGAAGATGTTGGCGAAGTGGCGAAACAGGGGCTTCGCGAAGGGAAGCCAGGGAAGGATGTTCCAGGCGGCGGTAAAATCGATGCGACATTGTTGGTCACCGATCGGCGTCACGGTGGCGCGCGAGGAGACGAACATGGAGCCGCATTGCACAAACTCGAAACGTTGGTTGGGCAGCACGAAGTCGATGGTCGTCGTGAGCGGTCCGCCGTACAACAGATTCAGCAGCTTGTACGGTCCGCTGTTCTTCGAAGGTGCATGGGGGACCATGCGAAACCCGTTCGAAATCGGCTCGAAGGTTTTGGCCTTCTCGTGCATGCTGGCCTTCGTGCGCCACCAGGAGCTTTGATGGATGAACGGACCATGGGCCGGATCCATGAGCCCCACAATGCCGTCGTCAATGGTGCAGTCCAAAATCGTCGAGATTTGGATCATGCGATAGGGTTCGGAGGGCAACGGGAGACGCGGGAGCTCTGGGACCGGTTGATTCGGCTTCTGCGGGTCGGCGAGGAACACCCAGACGTAGCCGTCAAGATCCTGGCAGGGATACGAGGCAATGCCGATTTTGTCTGGTTGGAGCGGAGAGCCCTCGATCAACGCCGGGATGTGGCGACAGCGGCCGCCCATATCGAATTGCCAGCCATGGTAGGCGCACTCGACGCGCTCGCCGTCGAAATGTCCGAACGAGAGCGGCATGCCACGATGGGGGCAAATATCGCGCATGGCGGCCACCTGTCCCTGACGGTCGCGGCAGACCAGAATCGGCTGTCCCAGCATCACTTGCGAATGCATCTGGCCGACTGCCAGCGAGGTGCTCGTGGTCACTGGATACCAAAATCCGAGCAGGGGCGCGCTCTTTGTGGGCTTCAATTCGGTGATGAGGTCTGTGTGCATAGGTGAGGAGTTCAGTGCGCAATGCGCCGCGGAGACGGCATGTGGGTCACCACAGAACTATAACGAGGGGTCTGCAGCAGGTCAAGCAACCGCCGAGGTGATGTGAGGCGAGAGGACGGGAGGGCCATCGGGACTTCCCGTTTCTTGACAAGAAAAAGAAGCGGAGACTATAGTTTCTTTCGTCCTTGATCGGGCGATATTCGTAGGTCAAGAAGCGAGGTAAACGATGATCACGGCACAAATAGAACCGACGGCTGCTCTTGCGGAGCTGCGCGAGTCGAAACCGGATCGTGTCACCATCGTGCTCCTCAGTGGCGATCTGGACAAGGCCATGGCCGCGTTCATTATTGCCACCGGGGCGGCTGCCATGGGGATGCAGGTGACGGTGTTCTTTACGTTTTGGGGATTGAACACGATTCGAAAAAAAGGGGCGCGCAGTTCGGCCACGGATTTGCTGCGCCGCATGTTCGGCCTCCTCAATAAAGGCGGAGCCGATACGCTGCCGCTGTCCCGGTTCCACTTCTGGGGACTGGGCACCAAGATGATGCAGGTGGTGATGAAGCAGAATCGTATGCCGGGCGTGCCGGAATTGATGGAGATGGCGTTGGACCTCGGGGTCCGCTTCATTGCCTGCACGACGACGATGGGGCTGATGGGGATTACCAAGGACACATTGATCGACGGGATCGACCAGTTCGCCGGTGTGACCACCTACTTGGCCGAAGCCAAGCAGGGCAGCGTCAATCTGTTCATATAAGAGACGGGCCGAGGGAGCGTTATGATACAGGCCGATGTGAAACTCGATACGCTTGGGTATTTTTGCCCGATGCCGATAATTTTGACCTCGAAGAAGATCAAGGAGCTCACGACCGGTCAGGTGCTGGAAGTCGTGTCGGACGATGAAGGCATCAAGAAGGACATGCCGGCCTGGTGTCAGACCACCGGCCATGAAATGGTGGGCTTGGAAGAGGAGCAGAGCTCTTCCAAGCGGATCTATAAGGCCTTTGTCAAAAAAACGAAGTAACGGCTCGGCGACAGGCGCGCACAGGCGAGGCTGTCATGCTAGGCAAAGCCGGAGGGCATGATCATCAGCCTCCGGCTTTTTTCTTGCGCGAACTTCCTTCGGGGTGGGCGGCGCATCACATGCAAGTCACAGCGGAAGAGGCACTGAGGTGAATCAAGTCGTCGAATGCGTGCCGAACTTCAGTGAGGGTCGGAATCCCGACGTGGTCCGAGCGCTGGTCGATGTCGTCCGTTCCGTGCCCGGTGTGGCGTTGCTGGATGAGACCATGGACCCCGATCATCATCGGGCGGTGGTGACGTTGGCGGGTCGACCCTATGCTGTAGCCGAGGTGGCGTTTCAAATGGCACGGGTGGCGTCTCAGCTGATCGACCTGCGCAACCATCATGGCGAACATCCACGTGTCGGCGCGACGGACGTCATGCCTTTTGTACCCATTCGCGGCGTCAGCATGCAGGATTGTGTGCAGCTGGCTCGGATGGTTGGACAACGTATCGGCAATGAACTCAAGATCCCAGTGTTTCTCTACGAGGAAGCCGCCTCTCGGCCCGAGCGGAAGAACCTCGAGTGGATTCGAAAGGGCGGCCTGAAAGGGTTGGGGGTTAGGATGGAGACCGATCCGGCATGGGTGCCGGACTTCGGGCCGAAGCACCTGCACCAGACTGCGGGGGCCACGGTCGTGGGGGCACGGTGGCCGCTCATCGCCTTTAATGTAAATCTGAAGAGCCGCGATCTGTCGGTCGCCACTGACATTGCCAAGGTCGTTCGACAGTCGAGCGGGGGCCTCCCATTCGTGAAAGCAATCGGCGTTGACCTGAAAACTTCAGGCTTGGTGCAAGTGTCGATGAATCTGACGAACCATGAGGAGACACCCCTGCACGTCGCATTTGCCGTCGTGCAGCGGGAGGCCGAGGCCCGTGGAGTGGATGTGGCCGGTACTGAAATCATCGGGTTGGTCCCAGAGCAAGCATTGATTACGACGGCGCAACACGCGCTTCGTCTGGATCAATTTGACGGTCGGCAGGTCCTTGAAGCGCGATTGGACAGTGTCGAATCGCGAGAGGCGTTCGGACGTTTGTCGGCACCGCAGCCGTTCAAGACACAAGCGGTATTGCCGGCGAAGCCTGGGGCAGTCGATGGAATGATGCCAGAGGGCCAGAGTTTGACAGGGGGCAGTGTGGGCGCCCTCTCGGCCGCATTCGCGGCTTCCTTGGGTATCATGGTGGCCAAACTGAATCGGGCAGGGGCGGTCGAAACGCGGCTAATCGAAATTCGAACGCGTCTCCATGAATTGGTCAAGATCGATCGCGATGCCTATGCGCAGGTGCTTCAGGCGAACAAGCTCCCGCTTCACCACCCAGATCGCGCGCTTCAGCTCGCGTCGAGTTTATTGACGGCCACAGAAACGCCGCTGGAAATTGTGAAACTGTCCTGCGAAATCATTCCGTTGCTGCGCGGACTCCTGACGTCGGCGAAACCGGAGGTTCATCCCGATCTCAACATGGGGATGCATCTCGCGGATGCGGTCATCGATGGATGTCTTGGGATGGTCGATGAAAACATGAAAACACAGCCAAACCAGCAGCTTATTGCATCGATTCGTGATCGATTCTCGGCGGCAGAACAAATGCTTGTGGATGCGAAATCGCTATGCTACACTCCGCCCTTCGATTCGTGGTCGCAAAAAGTGTTGAATATTCTGAAACTTCGTTGAAAGAGGGTCGAAGGTAGCTGACGATGGAAATTAAGGTCTTCAACAACAACGTCGAAAAAGCCCTGAAGGTCGCCAAGAAAAAATTGGCGGGCGAAGGATTGTTCCGCGAACTGAAGCGACGCCGGTATTACGAAAAGCCGAGTGTTCGTAAAAAGGCGAAAGAGCGAGAAGCGCAGCGTCGCCGACAGAAGTGGCTTGCGAAGAGACGCTCCGACTAGTCGTCAGACTTCCATTCCCTCCGTCGACCATTTCGATCATCTCCCCGTCCACTCCCTTTCCCGGCAGACCCATGCAGGCGAAAGATATTCACGCCGTTATCCGGACGGTCAAGCGAGAAATCGCTCGCTGGCCTGAGCCGGTTGTCGGTGTCGTGGCCAGACGGTCCGGCCGTGATCCCTTCCTCGTATTGATTTCCTGTCTTCTGAGCCTGCGGACAAAAGATAAGACGACTGCCGAAGCCAGCGGGCGGCTCTTTGCCTTAGCCTCGACTGCAGCCACCATGAGGGAACTGTCGGCGGAGGCCACTGAACAGGCCATTTACCCCGTCGGTTTCTATCGGACGAAGGCGAAACAGATTCGGCAGATTTGCACGCAGCTTCTCGAGCGATACGAGGGCCGAGTACCGGACACCATCGAAGAATTGCTGACACTGCCCGGAGTTGGGCGAAAGACGGCGAACCTGGTCGTTACGGTCGGTTATGAGAAGCCAGGGATTTGTGTCGACATTCATGTCCATCGGATCAGCAATCGGTGGGGCTATGTAAAGACCAAGACTCCCGATGAAACCGAGCAGGCGCTCCGCAAAAAACTTCCGCGCGAGTATTGGATGATCTTCAACGATCTCCTCGTGCCCTACGGGCAGAACCTCTGCCAACCAGTCTCACCCTTGTGCAGTCAATGCACACTCAAAGATTTGTGTGATCGGGTTGGCGTGACGCACTCGCGCTAAGACTCATCCCTATCTTGGCTTAAATCCTCCACAGTGGCTCGGCAGAGCCTCACGCACGTAACTTGATTGCCGGATCGACGATCATGACGGCTTCCTGCGTTCCAATCTGGCCAACCGCTTGCTGGCAATGCGTCCATTCGTCACGTATCATGACGTATGGCAAAGGTCTTCTGGCTCCCCTGTCCCTTTAAGGAGGCACGCATGTCTACGCAATCTAGATTCTATACAGCACTCGTCAGTTCGATGTTTCTGATGGCGGTGGTCGCCTTCCTTGCGACCTCTGGTCCGCTGCTTGCGGCGGATGCACCGGCAGGTGGAAAAGTCAAAGTGCTCTATCACGTTGATGGCAAGGATCCAGAGGTGGCGAAATACGCCTTGGCGCTGATCAACAAGCATATTGAAGCCGAAGGCGGGCCTGACAAGATCGATGTCGAACTGGTCGTGCATGGCCCGGCGCTCGAACTGTTTGAAAAAGACAAGATGGATGCCGAGATGACGAAGCGGTTCGAGCAGATTCTCGAAAAGGGCGTGAAGGCTGAAATGTGTCAGGTATCCATGAAGTTCTATAACAAGACGCTCGACAACCTCGTGAAGGGCTTTGTGGCGACTCTGCATCCTGTGGCGGTCAAGCGCATCGCTGATCTTCAGCAGCAGGGGTATATCTACATCAAGCCCTGAGGAAGGATTTCTCACCATGCGTCCTGTTGGCATCGCCTTCCTCGGACTGACGGTGCTGCTCCTCATGTCCCTGCGGGATGATCTTGGGTGGGGGCTATCGACCCTCACTCCCTCCCCTGAATTTGAGCTCGTGACATCGACTGGTGATGTGATCAGCAACGCCACCTTGCGAAGTCGGCCGGCGTTGCTGGTTTTTTGGGCGCCCTGGTGCAACGTCTGCCGGAAGGAATTGCCCGAGATCGCGAATTTCTATCGCCGGGATAAGCCCGAACAACTGCGCGTCCTCTCCATCGGCTTTGCCGACCTCCGGTCCAATGTCGAGACGTTCGTCAAAGCCCGACCCGAGGTCTTTGTGTTTCCGACCGCCTACGACGAAGACCGGTGGGTCGCCCAGGCGTTCAAGGTTCGGGTCACCCCGACGTATGTCCTCTTGGATGCCGATGGTCAGGTCGCCTTGACGCACTTCGGTGGCGGTCTGCTGCAGAATGAGCAATTCCAGGCGTTTTTGAGGAAGTTCAAGAATTCGTGAGGATCGGTGTAGGGGAGAGAGTCGTTAAATAAACAGTTTGGTTTCCGCCTGCGCGGTCAGCGAGAGGATGGAGGGAAGACCGAGCACTTCATCCACGTGTCGTTCCACCGCACCTGCTTCCACGCCCATGTATTCCAGGCCGGCGCTGCAGGCAATCAGGCGAAAATGCCCGACGAGACGGGCTTCGTGAAACATTTCTGAAATCGTCGGGACCTTCTTTTCCTTCAACAGACGGGCGACCTGCTCTGCGGAGGCGGCATATTCCGGCGGGAAGTCGATGACGTCGATCTTGCCTTCGGCCAGCTTCTTGATCGTCCAAAACAGCAACACCACGATGACGTCCTTGCCCATTGCGGCGGCCGTCAAGCCCAGTGTGGCGACCTGGTGCAGTTTATCGTACGTAGCGTTGTGCGCGAAGATGACGAATTTAGGTTTGGCTGCCATGCGGGCTATTGAACCTTCTGTCTGGTTTTGACACTGTTCACAAAGTCGGTGATTGCCGTCTCCACTTCCGCCGGAGTCATGGCGCGGTCGTGCATCTCGCTCTCGTCGAGCAGATAACGTTCCCCTTCCTTTTCCTGGCGCACCACCACGGAATTTTCCGGAGTCACTTCCACCCGCATGAACCATTCCTTGCGACCCTGGGTGATCACCACCTCTTTGCCGAGCCCGATTTTGGTGATATCGATCTGGAGTTCCGACTCCGTGGCAGAGGAGCCGGCATCGGCGGCGTGCGTCACTGGATCAGTCACGCCGATGATACGCAAGGACAGCGTGAGTCCGAGAATGATTACGCGGCAGCCCGATAAGCAGGTTTGCGTCGGGATCGCGCTGCTGGTTCGCTGCGACAGCATAGGGCGGAATTATAGCCTGGGGGCGCAGGGAACGTAAACCCGCCTCTGTGAAACCCTTTCCGCCACGCGAAGCCCCATGCTAGGATGCGCCGGTGATAAGCGAACTCCTGACGCAGATCGAATCCTATGTGCCGGCTAGTGTCCTGATTTGGTTCGCCGTGTCCTCCGTGTTTATGTTCGTGGGGACGCTGGTGGCCATTCCGATCATTCTCATGCGGCTTCCGGCCGACTATTTCGACATTCGTATTCCGCGCCCTTGGATGGAGAACCACCATCCGGTCCTTCGCGTCATCGGACACATCGTGAAGAATGTGGTGGGCGCTATTTTTCTGTTCGCTGGGCTTCTCATGTTGTTCTTGCCGGGACAGGGGGTGCTGACGATGTTGATCGGACTCTCGTTGGTCGAGTTCCCGGGGAAACGTCGGTTGGAAGCCAAGATCGTGGGGCAGTCGACCGTGCTCAGTACGATCAACTCCATGCGTGCCAAGTTCGACAAACCACCACTCATTATCGCGCCGGAACAGTAACCGTTGTCTGGTTCTGTCCACAGTGGGGCAATAGGGTCCCATTGGTCGTGATTACGTTTTCTTTTGCCGATGCCCATGCTCTATCTCATCGACGGTAGCGCCTATATCTATCGGGCATTCTTTGCCTTGCCGCCCCTGTCCAATTCCAAAGGGCTGCAGACCAACGCCGTTTATGGCTTTACGACCATGATGATGAAGGTTCTGCGTGACCACCGGCCGGACTACGTGGCCGTAGTCTTCGACGAGAAGGGCCCGACCCACCGCCATGAGGCATTCAAGGAGTACAAGGCGCAAAGGCCTCCCATGCCGCAGGGAATGAGCGCCCAGATTCCTTACATCCATCGTGTGGTGGAGGCGTTGGCGCTGCCGGTGATCAGCCAGGGGGGGTATGAAGCCGACGACCTGATCGGCACCCTGGCGCGGAAGGCCGAAGCCGAAGGCCTCGACGTGGCGATCGTCACCAGCGACAAAGACATGTTCCAACTGCTCACTCCGAAGACGCGCATTTACGATCCGGTCAAGGACAAATGGCTCACCGAAGCAGATGCGCAAGCCCGGTTCGGTGTCGAGCCGGCGAGGGTGGTTGAGGTCATGGGCCTGATGGGCGATACCAGCGACAACATTCCCGGTGTCAAAGGAATCGGCGAGAAAACAGCGGTGAAGCTGATCACGCAGTTCGGCACGATCGAAGAGGTTCTTCGCCGGGTCGAGGAAGTGACCCCGACCAAAACCAAGAATCTTTTGCTGGAACAGGGTGAAAACGCGCGGATGAGTAAGCGCCTGGCGACGATCCAGGTGGATTGCCCGGTCGAGTTTGTTCCGGCCCAGTTCCAGGCGAAAGCGCCGCATGCTGAAACATTAGTGGCTCTGCTCCGTGAGCTCGAGTTCATGACCTTGGCCAAGGCGTTTCAGGGTGATGCCCCTGAGCAAAATCGATTAGGAGTCACGCTCGAAGCACTGCTCGATGATGCCGGCGCCACATCCTTCCTTCAGAGGCTACAGAAGGATGAGATGCTGGCCCTCGCCTGTGTATTGACTGGTGAACCGGGCGTGCGGGCCGACATACAAGGTTGTGCGTTGGGTCTACCTGACGGTGGCGCAACGTTCCTGCAGGGCGAGGCGCGAAGCTGGCCGAGACCAATAAGAGATCTTCTGCGTAGCACGAGCAAAGTAAAGGCGGCGCACGATCTTAAGCCGGTCCTGCTGGCCTTCTCTCGCCAAGGTATCGAGATGCTCGGTCCCTATTTCGACATCATGGTCGCCGATTACCTGCTGAATCCCAATCGCCGCGCGCATACCGTGGACGCTATTGCCATGGATTTGCTGAGCTATCAACTCGGTGCGGGGGCTGATGCGCAGACTCATAAGGAGCCGACGTCGCTCTTCGATGCAGCGGACAGGCAGGTACGGCAAGCAGGAGAAACGGCGGCGGTGGTGGCCAAGGTTGCGCCGATGTTGCGTGAGCGCCTCGCGGAGCAGGGCAGTCTCACCTTGTTTCATAATGTGGAGATGCCGCTTTTGCCAGTCTTGGCCGATATCGAACGCAATGGCTTTCTCCTGGATGTCGAGGGCTTGCAGGGGCTCAGTAAGGAGCTTGAGCGCGAGCTCGACCAGATGGTGGGAACGATTCACCGGCTGGCTGGGGGTGAGTTCAATATCGGCTCCCCCAAGCAGTTGGCCACGGTGCTCTTCGAGAATCTGGGCCTGAAGCCACTCCGTAAAACCAAGACGGGCTACTCCACGGATGAAGATACGCTGACGCAATTGGCTGCCCAGCACGAGCTACCCGCACAGATTCTGAACTATCGCACCCTGACCAAATTAAAATCGACCTATGTCGATGCCCTGCCGCAACTGGTGAACCCAGAGACCAAGCGGCTCCACACGTCATTGAATCAAACCGTCGCGGCCACGGGTCGACTCTCCTCCACGGATCCCAATCTCCAGAACATTCCGGTCAAGGGCGACTATGGCCTGCGTATCCGCGAAGCCTTCATTGCGCCGACAGGACATCACCTGCTCTGCGCCGACTATAGCCAGGTCGAGCCGCGTATTCTGGCGCACCTGTCGCAAGACCCACGGCTGCTTCGGGTGTTTGAACAGGGCGAAGACATTCACATGGCCACGGCCATGGAGATTTTTAACCTCCCGGCCGAGCAGGTCACGCGAGAGATGCGTCGCGCGGCGAAGAGCGTGGTGTTCGGGATCGTATATGGGATCAGTCCCTTCGGTCTCGCTTCCAACATCGGAGTGTCGCAAGCCGATGCGAAGAAATACATCGAGACGTTCTTCGAAAAATTCGCGGCCGTCCGTGCGTTGATGGACAGGAATATTGAAGACGGCAAGACCAAGGGATATACGACAACGATCCTTGGCCGCCGCCGGCCCATTCCGGAATTGCAGAGCGGCGATCCGTCTCAGCGCGGCGCCGGTGAGCGCATGGCCGTCAACAGTCCGATTCAAGGGTCGGCCGCGGATCTCATCAAGCTGGCCATGATCCATGTCCACCGTCGTCTGCAGGCCGAGCTGCCTCACTGCAAGATGATTCTCCAAGTCCATGACGAATTGATCTTCGAAGTGCCGGACGAAGAGCTGGAACCAGCGAAGCAGCTCGTGAAGCAGGAAATGGAGGCCACGGGGCCCAAACTCGGCTTGTCGGTTCCGCTCAAGGTGGATTTGGGTGTGGGTTGCAACTGGCGAGCGGCTCATCCTTAGTGGAGACGGTGGAAGATTGAGCGAGCCCCTCCCCTGTACTCAGAGTCAGGATCAATCCCGAACGAACAGTCGCTTCTCACATGACACGTCGACGACCATTGCTATCAGTCACTGAGCCGGAGTTCCAGGAACTGGTGCAGCAAGCACTGGACAGCCTGCCGGACGAATACGCCAGACTCATTTCCAATGTCGCCGTGGTCGTGGAAGATGAACCCTCTCCAGATCTGTTAGCCGACCTGGAAATGGAAGAAGACGAAGACCTGCTTGGCCTCTATCAAGGTCTCTCCATCGACAAGGAATCCTTCTTTCAGGCCGGCGGGCAGCTACCGGCGAAAATCTCCATCTATCGCGGGCCGATTCTTAGAATCTGTCACACCAAGAAAGAAGTGGTGCAGGAAGTGCGCGACACCCTCGTGCACGAGATCGGGCACCATTTTGGGCTCGACGACGACGAGATGCCGTACTGACAGGAGGGTGATATAGGCCGCCAGCGGCGTTCTCGGCCGCATGGCATATGCGCAAGCGTACGATCTCAGCCGTTGCGGCTCTTGCGGCTTTGCCGGGCGGTTTGGGGGACGAGCATGCTTGGAATTAGGCAACCCTCCAGGAGCGTCACTATTGCGATGACATCTGCTAAGACCTTCCGAATGGCTGACGTCGCGGCACTAACGAATGCCAATGAATTGTGTGCCGAAGCAAACCTACTGGCTGAAAACGAGCACGCTTCGAGGGCGGCAGGCTTGGCTGTCATAGGTTTGGAAGAATTCGCCAAGGCGGTGGCCTGTACGGTCGCGGCGATTTTCCCTGAGCAGAGCCATGACTTGTGGAACCGGCTTAATGACCATAATGTGAAGCAATGGATTGTACAGACGTTTGATGGCGTAGAAAGTGAGGTTCAATATGGGATCGATGGAATTTCTTGGGAATCGGGAGTCTATTCTCAATTAGAGACGGAAGAAGTTCTTTTGGAGATTTTTAGAACGCTTTCGAAGAGTGACTGGGGGAGTTTCATTCCCACTAAGAAGGCAGCCAAATACGCTGCAAAGAAGGATCAGGAATCGTTAAATGATCCCAAAATACATGCTTTGCCGACCGACTACATTACAACCGCATTCATAAAGAATGCCGCTTTGTATGTGGACCTTTCCGAAAAAGGAGAGGTCCTCTCGCCGAATAGGATCGATGGAAATACACAAGCCGAAATTGGAGGTCTCGCATGGAGTTTGCGCCGCAGCGATCCTCTAATCGGTATACTTTCCAATGAAGAAAAGTGGAAATGGTTTGCGAAAAACGTTCGGCAAACGCCCGGAGCGCACCTCAGTATAGGAAAAGATGTGCTGACGCCCCAGAAAAGGGCTCTCCGGATAATCAAGAAGCTGCCGGAGACTGCGACGTGGGATCAGATTCAGAAGAAAATTGCGGCAGCCGTAAAGGCTGACGATGAACACCGTGGGTAAGTTAATAATCCGCTGGTATTCGATCACTAGGCACTGGCCTTCGATCGGGAAGTGTCCGAGCCCGGGTAATTCCACCGTACTACTTAAAATCCTGCCCTACCGACGAGTCCCAGCGTCGTTTTCCACCGTTCAACATACGTCCAATCGACGCGTAAGTCCGCCTGGCGCGCGCGGATTTTCTCCAAATCAGCACGATCCTGGAGGCGTCCCGCCACCATCTTTAGGATGATCAGATCCTCGATCGACAGCATCGGGACTTGTAGTGCGCCAACTGCAACCGTGTGTCTGCGCTCCAATGCGGTTCGAAGATAGGCCGAGTCCGCCAGGAGAAGATCGACAATGACCTCCTGCTCAGAGCGGATTCCCACAATCCGCCAGATCGAGATCCCCTGAAAGACCATAGGGGCTGGATGAATAATAGTGGAGTCGAACAGGGATGAGACGAGTGCCTGTACCTGTTCGCATGAAGGCGGATCCAGCAGAATAAGGAGGTCGATGTCCGTTGTGGCTCGAGGCTCCACCAAGCCGCTGTAGGCCCAGCCGCCGGCCAGCGCATAGGTCACGTCGCGTCGGTTGAAATCGGTGATGAGGTCGGAGAACGATTGGACTAGGATTGGCTCTGCTGCCATGCCTGTTCTTTGGCCAGCCGAATTTCGTGCATGACTTGTGCAATTCCCTCACCCTTGCCCGGCACGTGCTGCTGCTCGATCACGGCCCCGCGCAAGGCCAGCCCCAGCTCCGTGAGCTCGACAGCGCGGCGCAAATTTTCGGCAATACGTCTGTCGTCTGGATGGGAGGGCGATGGTGACATGACTGGGGCTCCGAGCAAAAACGGACTCTGGAGGAGAGTCTACTTGACGACTCGGTCAGGGAGCAAGCAGGAAGGCGCTCTCTGTGGGGGGATCTCTCTCTCAGAAAAAGTGACACAACGCGTCGATGTGAGACAACTCCCGATGGGAGAGGTCAGAGTTCAGGCTGTGAATACAGCCGACTAACGATCTGATTGAAGTTGAAGAGCATCGCGTTCGTTCGCGTGTAGGCGGCATGGCCGTAGTAGTGATCGCGGACATTGGCGGAGTTTGTGCAATCTTTGTAATCGACCAGCAGGCATTGTCCCTCGCTGGGGAAGCGTCCCGCGCGGCGCGCGCACTCCACCCAGCGTTCGAAGCCATCGTAGGGCTCCAGCAATTCCCAAATCGCTTTATTGGCAGTCTTGATGGAGTCGCTTTTCGGAACGGCATCGCTTCCGGCGGCGGCGAGTTGCTGCACGTAGTCTCCGCCCCAGGCGATCGGCATTTCAACGGTGATTTGAGGCATATCCATTTTGGAGAGCCAGGTTTTCCCATCGGTCCGCAGATTGCGATGGTTCACAATGTGGAGCAGTTTGCCGATGCCGGACGGGTCCCAGCCATACCGCACGGGTGTGCCGAGGGTGACGATATCGAGCGCGACGCCGTTGAGCAAGGTGCCGTTGGTCAGCAGCGGCTCGATGCGATGAATCGCTTGAGTGTCTGGTCCCTGCGGCTGAGCGGCCAGCAGGAGTTCGAAGAGCGCTTTTCGACCGGTGATCGGCGAGGGACAGAGCAGATTGGAGGCGAGCGCGAGCACGAGTCCGGCCTGGCCATGGGCTTGGACCAGGATGCGATCGCCGGATCCCAGATGCTGCTCGATGACAAGGGTTCTCAGGCGGTCCAATAACCGGCAGGCGGCTAGGGCTCGACCCACATGATGATGTTCGCTAGACCAGAGTTCCCGGACGCAGGCAATGGGTTTCGTCAGTTTTTGGTTCAAGGCTTTCCGGCATTGTTCGACCGTGGCGGTCGTGAAATTGCCGGCATCGCCGATCTGGGAATCGAGCAGGTTCCTGGTCGGCTCATCGTTGGAAAGCGGCGGAGTGAGGCCGCCTGGAAGCGGCGTGATGCCGTTCGTGCCTTCTCGCATGAACGAGAGGAGCGAATCCAAACCGGAAATGCCGCGTGAATAACCTCGTTTGAGACCACCTACTTCATCGAGCCGGCCGAGCCCAAAGATATCGGTTCCCGGGATCGAACCATGGAGGAACATAATCAACCGCACTCCTGCCTGTGCCAGCTGCTGCCCCACTTGGCCCATGGCGGTCTGCCAGGCCGGAGAGTCGGCATCAGGCGGCGTCGTCCAATCCGCATAGGCGAGCCGATCGCCAGGATTTTTACGCGAGAGTTCGTCGTGCTGGAAATTGTTTTCGATTGGCATGGGAAGACTGTCTTACCCGAAACGGAGCGGGAAGTTCAATGGAGTGACCGATGTGGAGGTCTCGACAGGGTACTTAGCGGTGGGCGGCGGAATCGGGCGGGGACGATTGCAGCGAGACTGTCGGGGGCAGCTGGTTTCTGGGCATGACGGCCGTGGCCGAACAGGTTTTCGCTTCCTCATCGGCGCGGCGATCGACGATGTTGACCCCCTGCAGATATTCTTGAACGATTTCTTCGCGCACCACTTCGATGTCTTGTTCGGCTTCCCTGCCGGTCCGTTCGCGTACCCGGTCGGTGGCATGCTCCTTCACCAGCACCCTGATTTGCTTGGCAATGTCGGCCCGGGCGGCTAGCTCGGAGACCCGCTGACAGACCAGTTTTCCTTTGCTGAGATCCCCTTGGCCCTGCCCGATTAGAAACTGCGCGGCGTTATAGGCAGGTGCGTGGTCCTGCTGAGGACGATTCGGATTTCCCGATGCGGTTCGCTGTTCACGCTGGTGAAGGCGTTGGAAAGTTTGATCGGCGTGGTCGCGCACCTCTGGTGTGCTCAGGTCCGCCGCCAGGACCGGTGTTGTCATGAGCAGCGCACCCAGAAGCCACCACCCTGCTTGAGCCTGCACCGAATTCGTCGACATCATTACCTTCCTCCCTGGTTGGTCCCTTTATTGGGGACGCTTTGCGAAGGCGCTGGCGGGACTGTCACCGGTTTCTGCGGAACCTGGTAGATGATTGCAGGTGGGATTCCTCGAGGTGCGACGCCGGACGGTTGCGGAGCAGACGGCGAACCTCGGTCGCCTCCTGGTTGATAGGTATGGAGCGTTCGCGGGGTCGGTTGGCCATTTGGCGGCGGGACTCGTCGATAGGTCGGCATCGTACTGCGGCCTGGTTGCGGCAGAGAGGTACCCGGCTGAGCAGGCACTTGGATGATCGTCGTCGTACTTCCGGTCTGCGGCGGTTGTCCCGAAGGGTTTGGTAGAAGCGGATTGAGCTGATAGACGTTCGAAAGCTGCCGAGAATTCGCCGGCGGGGTTGCGCCTGATCGTCCGGGCTGCGGCGGCACGACGTAATAGCCCGGCAGAAATGGAACGGTATGGGGAACAGGCGGCTGCTGAGGTTGAGGCGGTGCCGGTGGTGATTTGGCTCCTACGGTCTGCTGCGCAATGGCGAGGTGAGGATTGTTGGGATTGAGGCGACCCGCGAGGTCCAGCAGTGCATACACCTGTGCGAGGCCTGCGGCTGGATAGGGCTGTATGATCGGCGCGATCAAGACCCAGTCGGTCCAAGCCTGTGCCACCATCGCATCGGACTCCGCGCGGTTGAGCAGCTCGTTCCGCTCATGACTCAGTTGCTGGACCTGTTCAGGCGATGTGGCTGCGGCGAGTGCTTCGTTGGCTGCTTCGAGTTCCTGTTGCAGCTGCTCGACATCCTGTCTCAGCGCGAGCAACTGCTCGCGCGCGTCTTCGTTCTGTTTCAACGCGGCAATGGCCTGTGCGACCTCGTCGGTGTCTACTTGTGCAGTCAGCTCAACGCGGATCGTCACGACGTCTCCATCGAGTTCCGTCTTCACCTGTTGATCGAGCACCACGACCATGCCTGCCGTGTAACTGCGGATTTCATCCTGGGTGACGTCCAGATCGCGCACCACCGTGACGCTCTCCAGGTAGGATGCGACCTGTTCCAACGCCTGCTTTTTCGCCTCCTCAGTGGCGAGCCTGACGGCATCTGCTTTGGTTTCTCGATCGCTCATCCGATGGTCGCCCATCCCCGTGACGACACGAACCTCGGCGCGGCCCGATTCCGGATAGACGAGCGCAAGGCCCAGGGTGAGTATGAAGCAGGCACCGAGCGGGCGAGCGATTGTACCCCACCAGGACGTGAAAGAAATGAGTCGCGCACCTCTGCGACCACAGTCTGGGAGCATTGCCTCACCCATGCAAAATCGCGGTTATCGATTGAGAGTGTGCCGACCCCAGCAGGATAACATCGATACCGCAGAGACGCCATTACACGCAGGGTTCGCGCCTTGCCTTCCCGGAAAACAGCATGCTAAGGTACTTTCTCTTCGCTTGGTGAAGGATCTCATGGTGAGGCAGGTCATGAACCGTATCAGCAGCATTTCTAGAGCCACAGTGGCCTTGAGCGTGGGCGTCGCTGTGGGTTTGTTGCTTGTCGCAACCTCGTTTCAATCGCAATTCCAATCCCTGGCCCACGCGGCACGGGATACTTCAGCCGTTTCCCCGTCTGCTTCGGGAGCGACGACGGAACATGTCATCCTCTTCGTGCTGGAAGGGCTCGGTCAGGAGTCGTTGAAAACCGGATCCATGCCGGTTCTCTCGTCGCTCGTAAAGGATGGGTCTGTGACATGGTCGGCTACGGCCGTCGCGCCTGCGCGCCGGCTACCCACCATGGCATCGCTGGTGACGGGAATGCCGGTCGCGAAACACGGTATTACCTGGAATGTCTTTGAATTCAGCCGCGGCTATCCCCGTGCGCCGACGGTATTTGACTATCTCGACCTCAGCGGCGGCCGGGACAGCGCGATCTTTTACATGGATGAATCGCTGTATCAGCTCGCCAAGCCTGAGCCCTATACTGATTATCAAATGTGCGGCCCGCTCCGGGCCGAATGCAGTCCCGACCGCTTGGTGGGGTATGTGCGTGACTATTTCAAGAAAGCGACAAGCGGATCCGGCTACGGCCATGCGATTCCGGCGTTGCCGCATTTTCTGGTCGTTCATTTGCCTGCCCCTGGACGTGTGGGTGAGGCGCAGGGCTGGAAATCAGCCGCCTACAAAGATGCGCTGAAAGCAGTGGGAAAACGACGAGGAAAAGTACTGATCGATGGGA
>CAZBNV010000002.1:0-157298 GCA_964493335.1 uncultured Nitrospira sp. | reverse complement strand
GAGGAAGGCCAGTAACAGGACCGCGACTACCAGAATCGTGAGATCCATTGGCCTTCCTCCCTCGACCGTTATTTCACAACTTCCAACCCATACAGATCGAAGAAGATCCGTCCCGTCTGGTCGAACTTCCGGACTTCGATCGAGACTTTCGCTTGCTTGCCTTCGGCTTGCTTGCACACCTCGATCAAGGGCATCTGATCGTCCGGAATCCCCAATCGAAGCACGCCCGGATCGCGGCCCTTCACATAGAGATCCACCGATCGGTAGACTTTCCCCTCTCGGCTTCTCCGTTCCACATACCCCTGTACCGCGCCCTCCGCTTTGACTTGCATCGTCGTCCCTCCTCCAATGATGAACACAATCCGGGTCAGCCAAGCGCCTGACCCACACGCCCCAGTCTTCAGACCGGGTATCTGGTCGCATACAAAAGGCCGAATCACAGGCGTCGCAGCTCAGATACAACGCGCCCGCGTTCCACGTGCATCGACAGCCACGCGTGCCACAGCCGGGACACATCCGTTGCCATCCTCCGTCACGAAACTCCAAGGACATAGGGCGTCCCTCTCCGCCGTTCCTTCAGCAGGGCATAGTGCTTCTGCTTCCATTTTTTGGTCCCCGCATAGATCAGCTCCGTCAAAAATTGATCGCCACGACAGGCCACGACCACGGCGAGCATCGACGCGACGGATTGCGCGAGCCAGGCCGCCACGTCATCCAGCCGCTGCTGAATCCGTTCGACCACCAGCCGGCAGCGTCTGAAGCCTTCGGTCAGGGCTTCCCACCAGGCGAGAAGGGGCGCCCGATACTTTTCGTACGATTCGGCCTCTCGCGTGGTCTCTCGGAAATCCACATAGGAGCGGAGCACGCCCACGAAGAAGGCCCGCCAATCTTCTGGATCGAGCGTGAACAGCGCTTTGGCGCAGGCTTGGGCCCGATCCTGTTTGAATTCCATTTCCCAGCGGACGCCATACGAAGCCGCGTCCTCTCGGCCTTTGGCCTGCAGTTCCAGTCGTTTGTCATAGACCCGCAGCATGCTTTGGCTTTCCCGACTGCCGAAATACAGAGTTTCGCCGGTGCGAACTCCCTCACGATGATTGGAGGCTTGGATCACTTTGAATTGCTTGGATCGGCTCACGACCTGTCCGGCTTCCACGGCTTGACGGACGGTCTCGACTGCGACAGTGGCCTCCCGGTCATCCATGGCCACGTCGGTGCGTGTCACGTGACCCTTCTGAGCGAAGATCCAGGCCAGCACCGTCTTGAGCTTGGTCTCATCCCACTGGGAGACAATCCCGGCGGACAGATCTACATGCACTTCTTTCGGACTGCGAGGCGCACCCGTCCCCAGTTTGGCGACACCCGTCTTGCCCTGCGTCATGAGCCTTGCGGTAGGATACCCACGAAACCCCGTCTCACTCTGGAACCAGTCCCCACCAATCGTCTTGATGACCTCGTCCACGTCACCCTTCGGGAGTGTGAAGGCCAGCCAATCGATGGTCTGAGTGAATCCTCCAGAAGCTGTCATTTCTTCCTCCTTGGCTTTCGTGCTATGGACGCCCCCGTCTTACCAAGTCGGGGGCTGGGCCGCTGCGCGCGCCGCCGGCTGGCGCCGCCGGTCGCGCTGCGCGGTCCCCTCTTCCTCTCAGTTTCGACAAAGGACGGCCAATGCCCATTCGCCTGCAGCGCTTCCTTCACCCGTTCCAGGTCGAAGCGGACGAATCGGCAGAATCGATCCACAGGAATCTCGCCCTTGCGGTAGGCCCGGCGGATAGATTTCACACTCACGCCCAGTTTGGCGGCCAATTGATCGGCGGTGATCCAGAACCTTCTCATGGCTTCTCCTCTCTCACGGTGATGTCGCCTCGCACGGTGCTGACCATAGCCATGCGCGCGGTGATGATGAAAGATCCCTGGAGGGGACACGAGGGGACAGGAGGGGACACTGGGGGACAGAAAGACGCGCGGCGGGACGAACGAATTCCGACTCACTCAGGCGCTATTCATCAGGTCTCACCTCCTTTTGGCCTTCGGCACGAGGCGCACTGACTCACACAACGACCGCGCTAGGAGCGGACGGTCTCGGGGAGTGCCGCATCGAGTCGACACCGTTTAGACGTGCACCAGTGTGTTACGTATAAAAACGTACTGCTCGTGTCTGCGAGCCACATAGCACCAATTTTTCATAGAAAAATGATGATAGGGCCGAAAAAGGCTAAATAGGGACGAATGGCCCTAGGGAATTAGCCTCCCGCGAAGCGAGGTGTTGCAAGGGTAGTGCGAACCGAACGGCGTCACGAACGCTACTTAATGGATACTGACTGGTCCTATTGCAGGTGTTTCCACGAGAAAGAGAGCCAAAAAAAGCGGTCAAGCGTCAAAAATAGTTACCATCAGAGTCTACGTATGACTGTCGAGTCGGTCACGTTCAGGAATAGAGCTGCGAAAATGTCTTGGAGAACCACTGCTCATCCGGATTTAGGGTTTGATAATAACTTGGAAGGGGAGCTGGTATGTCTCTGTCAAATAGTTTTCAGTGACGCTAAGCAGGCGTAGCTGTGGCTCGCGGATCGCGGCCTTCGACACGCCAGGTTGTACGATGACGATCTTCATAGTTATTCGCGTCGTGTGGCTCATCTCTCGTAGCGTCTCGAGTAGCGCACAATCTCCTCGCTCGATCCTGGAAGATACACCACGGTTCTGTCGCTGGGCTTCACGACGTCGTAGGTGTGTGAAGAGATCCGAGCGTTTTTCCCCAGACGACATCCAGCGAATGCTGGTCTGTGCTTGGCCACAGACAACGTACAGATCATCGACTCGGCCACCAGCCTTCGCAGTCTTCGAGTACTTACAGTGGTAGAGCTCGACATCTATTCGTTCCGGTGCATCAAAGGGGCCGACGACCGTCACAGCAATGACATCAGCGGCTTCACCTGGTCCGTCGTCATCGAATATAAGATCGTAATTGCCGAGCTTGAGCTGCCCAATCACCGCCGCCTGCACAGAGTCCTGCTCCTTGGCTTCGCCCTGAGACTCCTTTCGAATATTGATACCAGTCCAATCCCAATTATCGACAAGCTTTTCAACGGAATAGGGCGGGAAGGCAGCCTTCAGTGGCGTGTATTCGTTGCCGTCAAGTGATGCCCCGTCAGCAAGCCAGATGCGAGGCGGGTGGTTAGTAAAAAACTCATCCGCAGGAATCGGGGTCTCAGATTTAATGATGTGTACCGGTTTGTTGTGGAGGAGGGTGAAACGGAAATCGGATGTCGCGCCCATAGAATAAATTTCAAGCTCAAGTTCGGCGCGAGCATCTCCGCTCGTCATCCGAAACTTGATTGGCCCACCGACGGTCGGATCGATCAGTTCGAGGTCGACTTCGCTAATGTGAAACTTCGTACCATCGATCGAGAGCGACCATGGCGTTTCGATGCTCTTGTAGATGTCCTCTGGCCAGTCTATGCTAACAGGCATGCCCTCGGGCCGGATATTCACAATTTCCGTCTCGAGGGTCCCTCTCAATACTGCATCTGGGTCGATCGTTGGGTCGACCAATTTTGTCCCTATATGCTTGCACCACTCGACGAGCTGCTGTATGCGATCGCGCCGATGCGACCAGATCCGGCCTTTCCGCGATGCTCCGACGGTCGCTGTAGCGCCTCCTTCGTAACCGCTGCCAGACAGGTCCGATTTCCGCGTCTTGCGGCGTTGAGCGTCGGCGAGAACTGCCGCGACGTCGGAACCCCTGCGGCTGGTATAGCTGACATTTCTTCCGAGCTGCTCAGAAAGCCCCACACTCTTCAAACGCAATCGCATCACTCCGTGGAATGAACGAAACACATCCTGGCCCTTGATTAAGGTCACATCGGCACTGCCGACGGCATGAGCCAAGTCCTCAAACTCGCCGACGTTGGTCGGGCCATTGATGAACAAGAGATTTTTCTCCGGCCACCAAATGACGACGTAGAGTTCCCATTGCCAACCGAATAGCTTCTCGATATCGGTCCACGCCAATTGGACCCGTCTCGCCGTCACGATAACTGCCGTGTGTTCTTTCTCATTGGTAGCGATATGAACCTGTTCGCAGGAACCGATGTTGGGAATTCCCGAGCGGATGTTTTCCGTCTTCCAATCTTCGCACTTGGTTCTATATACGACGGTGCTGAGCGCTGGGCGTACGGTCTTTAAAGGAATTTCCTTGGCGAAATCTGTAAAGCCTTTTAAGAACTCTTCTAAAGATTGCTGCTCGCCGATCATGGTGTCACTAAGCTGTGGCAGTAGCACATTCCAATCAGGCTCTCGAGCGTATAGCTTTCGCAGCTCGTCTTGGACGGAGACGTCGGCGGTGTTCGCAACAAACGTCGCATCTCCGAGATCAGGTCTTGAACGGGTGAAGCGTCCTGCGAGCTGCAGCGTCACTGACAGCGTCTTCCTGATGTCGTGGAACGCTGCAATCTTCAACTCTGGGAGGTCGAATCCTTCGCCGAGCATATCGACACACACGATAACACGCGCTTTCTTCGTCAGAATCTTGCGTCGGGTCTCTTCTCGTGCTCGGAGGCCTTTGACGCCAGTATGCAACTGCACGATCTCGAGATCCGGCGCCAGTTGTCTGTAGATGTTGAACACCTGGACGGCACGTCGCACGGTCTCTACACGAGCCATGAGGATGTGACCCTTGTCATAATCGGCGCGCAACTGCTCAATCGCTTTCTTCGCGATCGCTTCGTCGGACCGGTTCGGGTCGAATTCAACAACCTTCAAGAATCGGATTGGTTTGAAGTAGTTTTCCTCTTGGGCTTTTTTCAGCGGATATACGTAGATGATTTCGCCGTCCAGCGGTTTGCCATCCTCCCGAAACGGCGTGGCTGTGAATTGAAGCACGCGCTTCCCCATGAACTGGTCCTTAAATCTGTTCCACGTGGGAGCTTTGGCATGATGCGCCTCGTCGATGAAGAGATGACTGCACTGCGCTGCCATTGCCCGTTGAATGTCTGGCACACACGAACCGGCTATACTGCTGGTCGTAACGATTACGTGGGCTCGAGAAAATAGCGTGTTCACTTCTGTGGTTGTCGTCGGGATGTGTTGCAGCACACAAACGACTGGATGAAGTGCGCTGTGGGCGAGGATTTGTGCGCTCTTATTCTTCAAAATGCCCAGAGTTAGGAATTTATCTGCGATCTGCGTCCTAAGGGCGTCCGTCGGCACAATTACGAGCACTCGGTCGCAGCATGCGGAAACGAGAATTGATAGCATCGTCTCCGTCTTGCCCGTTCCGGTTGGCATGACCACCGTCGCCGGCGTCTCGGCAACAGACCAATGAGCGTGAACGGCATGCACCGCCCCGATCTGTGGCGGACGCAGACCGATCAGCCCGCCTGCTTCGTCTTCCACGACATATGAGAACGCGTCCTTCCACGAATCGACTACTTTTCTGTGGTGCTGGGTCTCATCTTTACGCTGACCATTGGCGAGCTGTGGATGGCGAAGCCACGTTCCCTCGGTCACGTCGACCACATCTGCTGAGGCGTCTGGAATGTGCGCGCTGATGACCCGAACATGGTGTCTCGGTACTTTCGCACACTTGGTGTCGGGTGGCACAATGAGAACTGGTTCGATTCCAGAGGGAGGCTGAAACAGCCAGCCCTTAACGTTGTTAGTTGTAAACGCTGTGAGCATTCCATCGAGCTCTGCTCGGGGAAACCCCACTTGGCGGAGGAGATTTTTCCTAGGCGAGTCGTCTAAAGCTAGAACGAAAGGCGTCTTTAGTATCATCGCGAGAGATAATCAGAAGACTTCGACCGCTTAGGATTTTGACTGAGGGCCTCGAATGGTAGCGCTGTATGTCCCTTATGAGCGATTAGTCGGCTTCAAGGTTCATCTAACCTTCAGGTTTGTGTCCTGACTTGCACTCCAGCCCGGACCACAAGATTTTCAGATTGAAAGCGGTTGTGAATAACTTGCGCCATCTCGTCATAGACAGGTGCCTTCTTTTTGGGATCTGCGATCGTTATGATAAGCGAGAACGGCTGTGGCTTAAGGTTAAGCGGGTCTTTGTCGACCCCATGCCGACTAAGGAGTTGCAGCTTCAATCGCCAACGTGAGCCGCGCTCCCCGTTCTCAAGATCACCAAAATAGGTCCTCACCGGCGCCCACTTTCGCAGTTCACGCACTTGCTTGGCCTCGTGGAGCTGCCCCGGATTCTTGTGCTCGGGTGGAACAAGCCCCTTGAAGTGCTCCGTCATCTCGCGAGTGTTTCGATTAGTTCGATCGCGATAGACACCGAAGTGGGCCTCGATATGCGTTTCGCAGTATTCTGTTCCCCAGCGCGCTCCACGTGAGGGTGCGAAGGCGACGGTCATCCAGATTTGGCCGAAGTATTTGCCATCATGAATTAGTCCCTTGGGATATGGGAAGTGATCCCACTCAAGGAAGTAGCCAGGACGCAAAGTGTCTTCAAAAATGAGCGTTGAACTATGCTGAGAGCATTCGAGGCAGTATGGCGGCGGGACTGGTCTGCCAAATCCGAAGAAGTTCTCCTCACCGTCAGGTACGCGGCCGCCAGTTCTTGGGTCACGAGCGTGATGAGTCAGAAGCGCTCGTGCCAAGACCGGCGAGGGCTCTGGCGTAATGTGATGATAGGTCTCTGCGAGTGCGCGAGAAACGAGCGGCGTTGAAAAACTGGTTCCGAGGTCCTGACCGCACTCCGCTTCGTGAATCGAGTTGACCCCTGACATGTGACGTCGATCAGTCGAACAGGTTCCACCGTAATGGACGAGATCTGGCTTAATTATATAATTCGGACCGGCTCCGTGTCGGGAGAATGCCGACGGATAGTTAATATTTGGACCTTTCGCAGCGTAGGGAATGTGGGAGATTGAGCCGACCGTGATAGCGAGAACACTGTCGGCCGGGCTTGTGATCCGACCTGCGAGTAGTTGGGCCTTGCTTCTAGGATAGTCGAGAAGGGGCGGCGTCCGGTAGTTCCCGGCGCTGACGACAAAAGATACTCTGTACTGTTCTTGAAGATCGTCGAGCTGTTGGGCGAAGAGAGAGAAGTCTTCCATTGAACAGATCTCATCGCTACCCAGAGAGAGGTTCCATACCTTGACGCGATTGGCGTGTCTTTTTAAAGCTGCCTCAAGCGCTTCGAGGAATTCTGATTCACTGATTACGTCGACTTCACCAACACTTGGATCGTCGTTAGGTATGATTTGAACGTCGAGCACCCTGCACGGCCCTGTGCTGATGTCAGAAAGGTTGGGATTCAAATGCGAGCCCCAACAAATAAGACCGGCGACGAAGGTGCCGTGCGCCGGGTTACGTGTTGCCTCCGCAACGAACGATTCGCGGCCAATGATCCAGCTGTTGAGTGCTGGATTGGAATCAGTGATGCCTGTGTCGACGACCGCTACGATAGGGTGTTCCGCTCCAGCCTCCGCGCTTGGAAGTGGCACTGCAAGCGGTTGGATGTTGAAGACCTGTGGGCGAACCGTTCGGAGAACTGGCATTGGCGAGATTGCCCGGACGCCGACCACATGAGAAAGTGCTTCGACCTGCTCTGCTGTCTGGCATTCGACTTCGTAAGTATAGCTTTTGGCCGAATAACCCGCCTGTCTGGCCGGCGCTTTAATAGTTTCACACGAACGGAGAAAGTCCTCCTTAAGTAGTTGTTGGTCTGGGTCCGGACCATAGTCGAAAAGCTTGACCCTCGTAAGAAATCCCTTTCGGCGTCGAGGGCTCCGCTTCAGGATGTCGAGGGGCTCACTTCCAGACCGTCTCGATGCAGGCGTCACGGGTTCAATGACTTCGATCGAGGAAAGCTCTTTGATAGCACGGTCCGATGCGTCAAAGTCGATCATTTGCTTGAGTGTGGATAGGCCGCTCCTGGTTCCCTTGACGAAAAGCTCTCCGAGACCACCTGCGCCAACTATTGGGCATGTGTTTTCTGCGAACAATCTTTCCGGTCGATGACTTTTCGCAACTGCGTTCGGAATCACTTTGACGCGAAGAGGGACGCTGCCTATTGGCGGGGTCGATAGAGAGACTGATGACTTCGTTGGAATAGTCTGCGCGAGAGCGGCGACTTGCTTGCCGAGACTTGTTCGATACTCCTTCGTTACGGGGCGAAATGGCAGTGGCTTCGAGCCACCGCCTTGTACGGGACTATGTCTACCTTGATTAGGTAGGATCACTTTGATCGGAAGCCGCTGGCCTTGGCTCTCTCGTGAACTAACCATTCGTGTTTAGCCTGATTGTTACCCAGCGGTAAGCGGTCGCCTTCGAGACACCAAGCAACCGGCCAAGAATCTCGGAGCTGTAGAGACGTTCGTTTCGTTCCTTAAGGGCTACAGCGATGGCCTGGGGCGACATCTCACGAAAATTTGCTAAGCATTGACGGCGCTGCTCCCCTTCCCCACTGGATAGGTTTTGTAGTGCTATGAAGGCGTCATGAAGGCTTGGATCAGTCTTTGTCGTGATCTGTTTTCGCTTCAGGCGAAGGCTGACCTCGTGAATATCTGCGCCGGAAAACCCTTCACTAAGGTCTATCAAAACATTGAGGTCCTTCTTTCGTGGTAACGGGATAGGAAGGAACTCGATCCATAACCTGTGCCGGAGCTCTTGGTTTGGGTAAGTGAGCTGGAGACGGTACGCGAAGCGACGCCAAATTGCGCTGTCGAGTAGTTCATCGTGATTTGTTGCAGCAAGAACGATCGTTTGACCTCCCAATGCGTCAAGGTTCTGAATGAAACTATTCACGACACGCTTCAGCTCTCCGAGATCTTGAGTGTCGCCACGAAGCTTTGCTATAGCGTCGAATTCATCCAGGAACAAGATGCATGGATTTTGTGAGGCGAACTCAAAAAGCGCCCGTATGTTCTTCGATGTGCTTCCGAGAAAAGACGAGATCAACCCATCGAGTCGTGCAATGTAGAGCTCCAAGCCGAGCTCTGCCGCAATGTGACGCGCGAGCCTGCTTTTGCCGGTGCCCGGCGGACCGTACATCAGGAGCGAGAGGGAGGCGCGGATGCCTTCCGATTCGATTTGGCCTTGGCTTTTTGCAACACTGATGAATTCCCCGACTATTAATCCATTTTTTTCATCGAGGATAAGCGGCGGCTCATCATTAGGCCGCGTCTTTAACCGTTCGATAAGGGGGAAGCGACTCTCTGCGTCTATTGGCAGCATTCGGTGAGTGGAAACTCCAGCAGGGTGCAGTTGATGATCGGTTTCTTGAAGGAGTTTACGGAGGCGCTTTGCAGTACTGATTTCACCTTCGGTTTCGAGTTTATCTGCCAAAAAGGTCGTATAGTTTCTTACTCTGTCAATATCGAGACGAAGAGCGCCGTTTATGATACGAAATAGCTCACTCATGAAACGAGTATCATCTTTCATGAGACAATGTTGCCATATTGAGAAATAATAGTCAATAGGCGAGTGCCGGGATAGGAAGTCGTAGAAAGTCGAGGAAAAGCTTCAGGGATGGCCCAGGCCATACAAGGGTCGAATTGGTAGCTATCAGAACGGCAGCGAATTAAAATGCAAGACCTAATAGATTGGAATCGAATTTGGTCGCATTAGTAGTGAGGAAGTCGGACGATTCAGATTGTTGCCCTCCAAGCATAAATACACTTGGAGGGCTTTAGACGGGGAGGGCTTCTCTGGTTAGCTCAATACTGTCTCTTTATGAAGATCCACGATTACTACAACATTTAAAGTTCCTACCGGCTCATAGATTTTCGAACGAAGGTTCCATCCTTCGACGTTCAACCTACGCAGTTCTTCTTCGATGAAGCTAGATCCTCGAAATAAGGGGTCTGCAATTACTGCCGGTGTCATGGTGAAACGAACCCTTAAGGTTTCAGAATGCATAAGTCCTCCGATATAACTGCAAAATAATTTAAAAATATTTTGAATGTACGCCCCGTCTGCTCATTACTATACCATGCCAAGTTGCCATCCGATCTGACAGCCAATCAGCGGCTAATTATCGTTGAAGCGACCATACGAACCGGATAGTATCGCCAGCCGAACAACAGAGAGGACATCCTGCATCATTTATAGTGCGTGGCGGGGTGGGAACTAATGAATGCTGTTGAAATTGAACAAGCCATCACCGCTCTGGCCGATAAGACGTTCGATCCCACAGAGTTCCCGTTCGCCTTCCTGCAAGCCTTCGGCAACAAGGAAACGACCCTCAAGCGACTGCGGAAGGGCGAATCCAATAAGTCCGACCTCGGCGGAGTCCTTCAGACCAACAATATCCATATTGCTGTCGCTGCCCCAGGCGAGGTCACGACGACCTTGGCCGCGCTCAAGGCTAGCCCGGCGACGGCCCGCGCCAAGGCTAAATTCATCCTGGCAACGGACGGGGAGACATTCGAGGCCGAAGACCTGACAACCGAAGAAACCGTCGCCTGCGCCTACCGCGACTTCCCGGATTATTTCGGGTTCTTCCTTCCGCTGGCCGGTATCACTACCGTCCAGCAGGTGCGGGAAAGCTCATTCGACATTCGAGCCACGAGCCGCTTGAACCGACTCTATGTTGAACTTCGGAAGGACAACCCAGCCTGGGATACGGCGGAACGCCGACCCGACATGAATCACTTCATGGCCCGTCTGATTTTCTGTTTCTTCGCCGAAGACACCGACATCTTCCCCGGTGGCCACCTGTTTACATCTACCATCGAAAGGATGAGCGCCCGGGATTCGTCCAACACTCATGAAGTCATCGGAACTATATTCCTCGCTCTGAACAAAAAACTCGATGACCGAGAAGAAGTCGGCATTCCACGCTGGGCAGAAGACTTCCCCTATGTCAATGGTGGTTTGTTTTCGGACAGCCTTGACGTACCCAGGTTCAGTAAAATTGCTAGATCATACCTCTTGCATATAGGCAATCTCGATTGGACGAAGATCAACCCCGACATTTTCGGGTCGATGATTCAGGCCGTCGCCGAGGACGAGGAACGCGGCGCGCTTGGAATGCATTACACTAGCGTCCCGAACATCTTAAAGGTTCTCAATCCGCTATTCTTGGACGATCTCCGTGCCCAACTCGTCGAAGCAGGGGAGAACGCCCGGTCTTTACTTAATCTTCGCAAACGAATGTCGAGGATCAGGGTATTTGATCCAGCCTGCGGCAGCGGTAATTTTCTCGTCATCGCTTATAAGCAAATGCGAGCCATCGAAGCCGAGATCAATAACCGGCGCAACGAAACCGACCACGCCTCCGATATTCCATTGACGAATTTCAGGGGGATTGAGCTGCGCCACTTTCCCGCCGAGATAGCTCGGCTCGCGCTCATCATCGCAGAATATCAGTGCGACGTCTTATATCGGGGACAGAGGCTTGCACTTGCTGAATTTTTACCGCTGGAGGCGGAGAACTGGATTACATGTGGGAATGCCTTACGGCTTGATTGGCTCAGTATCTGTCCCCCCACAGGGACCGGAGTTAAACTCCATGCTGATGATCTGTTCAGTACTCCACTCGACCAGGCTCAAATTGATTTTGAAAATGAAGGCGGAGAGACCTACATCTGTGGAAATCCCCCATATTATGGAAGCAGAAAGCAAAGCGATAGGCAGAAATCTGATCTCGCGCAACTCGCTGGGAAAGTAATTCCCAAATGGAAATCCCTGGACTACGTTGCCGGTTGGTTCTTAAAGGGAAAGGATTACATCGAAAGACAGCCCGCCACATTCGCTTTTGTATGCACAAGCTCTACATGTGAAGGATTACAAGTGCCAGTACTCTGGAAACATCTTTTAAGTAGTGATGCTCAAATCCAGTTTGCTTATCGGCCTTTCAAGTGGGCTAATCTTGCCGCACACAATGCTGGCGTGATCGTGAATATAGTCGGCGTCTCCAATTTGCCATCTAAAGCCACGAAGAAGATTTTCGACGGTCCGCAGCTTCGAGAAGTATCCAATATCAGTCCTTACATCCTTCCCACTCCAAATGTTTTTGTTGAGACTGAACCACGACCACTCGCATCTCTAGCTAATATGGTCACGGGCAGCATGCCTCGTGATGGCGGGAATCTAATACTGTCGTTTGAAGAGGGCGAGCGCCTAAGAGAAGAATTTCCACAAGTCGAGCGATTCGTGCGTCCGTATGTGGGAACAGATGAACTAATCAATGGCAATCATCGGCGTTGCCTTTGGATAGAAGACGATGAACTGGACCTCGCTCTAAGCATCCCTTTAATTGCAGATAGGCTAAGAAAAGTCACTGCGATGAGAGCTGAGAGTCCACTCGAATCAACTCGCGATTTTGCGGATAGACCACACCGGTTCGTCTACCTGGCAGGAACGGCAAACTCCCACACGATTGGCATCGGCGGCGCATCTTCGGAAAGCCGCGAATATCTCCCCTGTGCGCTCTTCGATCGGCGGTATGTAGTCAGCAACCTTGCGCTAGCGTTTTATGACGCACCCATCTGGACCATCGCTCTAATCATCTCACGTCTTCATCTGGTCTGGGTTGCAACGGTGTGCGGCAAGTTGAAAAGTGACTACCGATACTCCAATACTCTCGGTTGGAACACTTTCCCTGTCCCAACACTCACAGACAAGAACAAGCTAGACATGACCCGTTGTGCCGAGGACATCTTACTTGCGCGGGAGGCGCATTTTCCCGCAACGATTGCCGATCTCTATGAGCCGGAGAACATGCCGTCAAATTTGCGCCTGGCACACGAGCATAATGATGAGGTCTTGGAGCGCATCTACATTGGGCGAGGATTTCGCAATGACACCGAGCGCCTTGAAAAGCTTTTTGAACTCTATACAAAGATGAAAACGGGTCAGGGAACAACAAAGAAGACGCAAAAGGCGGGAGCGAGGGCATGACAGAAGAATTCAAGTCAGTTCCTTCCATTTCTGTCTCATATGCCAGAAACGGCAATGCGACCAAGGCCAATGCTCTCGGAATGCGGCCTATGCAGGAACGCGCCTACGAACGGCGCGGTGAGCAGTATCTTTTGATCAAGTCCCCGCCAGCATCGGGCAAGAGCCGGGCCCTCATGTTTATCGCGCTCGACAAACTACAGAACCAGGGCATCAGGCAGGCCATCATTGTTGTGCCTGAGCGTTCCATAGGTGCGAGTTTCCACGATGAGCCATTAGCGAAATATGGGTTCTGGGCGAATTGGAATGTTCACCCGAAGTGGAACCTGTGCGACGCGCCGGGAGGAGACAACGGTGGCAAGGTCAATTCGCTCGGCGCGTTCCTCGACAGTGCCGAAAAGGTGCTGGTCTGTACCCATGCGACCTTCCGCTTCGCCGTCGACAAGTTCGGGATTGAGAAGTTCGACGATCGCCTGATTGCGGTGGACGAGTTTCATCACGTTTCGGCGGACGACGATAACAAACTTGGACGTCACCTCGGCCAACTGATTGCCCGGGACAAGACACATATCGTTGCGATGACAGGTTCGTATTTCCGTGGCGATGCGGAGGCTGTGTTGGCCCCGCATGACGAGGCGAAGTTCAATACCGTCACATATACGTATTACGAGCAGCTCAATGGCTACGAGTACCTTAAACAGCTCGACATTGGCTATTACTTCTATTCGGGCTCCTATACCGACGATATTCTTAAGGTGTTGAACCCTGCGGAAAAGACGATCATCCACATTCCGAGCGTCAATTCACGCGAAAGCACGAAGGACAAGATTAAGGAAGTCGAACACATCATAGAAGAACTTGGCGAATGGCAGGGCACAGACCCCATAACCGGCTTCCAGATCGTTAAGACGGCGACAGGCCGTTTCCTCAAGATTGCCGATCTGGTTGATGACGACGCGGCCAAGCGCGACCGCGTATCCGCTGCCCTGAAGGATCCGGCCCAAAAGGGCACCCGGGATTATGTGGACATAATCATTGCCTTGGGTATGGCGAAGGAAGGGTTCGACTGGATTTGGTGCGAGCATGCATTGACCATCGGCTATCGGGCGAGCCTGACTGAGATTGTCCAGATCATCGGTCGCGCTACCCGCGACGCGCCGGGAAAGACCCATGCACGCTTCACCAATCTGATCGCCGAACCTGACGCCTCGGCGGAGGCTGTCACCGAGGCCGTCAATGATACACTCAAGGCCATTGCGGCGAGCCTCCTCATGGAGCAGGTGCTTGCGCCACGCTTCGAGTTCAAACCGAAGAATCCAAATAGTGGGCCAACGCCTGGGTTCGATTACGGCGAACGCGGCTACGACCCTAATAAATGCAATATAGGTGTGAACAAAGAGACGGGACACTATCAGGTCGAGATCAAAGGACTGGTCGAACCAAAAAGCGCAGAAGCCGTGCGTATCTGCCACGAGGATTTGAACGAGGTGATCGCAACTTTTGTCCAGGACAAGACCGCCATCGAACGTGGCCTGTTCGACGAAGAACTTATACCTGAGGAATTGACCCAGGTCCGCATGGGCAAGATCATCAAGGACAAATACCCCGAACTGAATGAAGAAGATCAAGAGGCGGTGCGCCAGCACGCGGTCGCCGCGCTGAATCTGACCCAGCAGGCCAAGAAGGCTGTGCTCGGCGGAACGGACGGCGACGGGCACCAGGGCATTAATACCGCTCTGATCGAGGGCATCCGCAAGTATGCCATACATGTACGCGAACTCGACATCGATCTGATTGACCGGATCAATCCCTTCGGGGAAGCCTATGCAATCCTCGCCAAGACCATAAGTGAGGATAGTCTGAAGCAGGTTCAGGCGGCCATCTCGGCAAGGCGCGTGAATCTCTCCATTGAGGAAGCGAGAGAACTTGCGAAGCGCGCCTTAAGATTCAAGCAGGAACGAGGACGTCTGCCTTCCATCACCTCATCGGATGCGTGGGAAAAGCGCATGGCTGAAGGCGTGGCGTATCTAGCACGGATGAAAGCGGAGGCGGCGCGTGGCTGAGTTTACCGAAGAAGACGACGCTCTTCTTGAGGAGCTTGGTGTCGAGATTGAGGCGAAGGCCGCGGGTGGCCATACGCCGCGCGAAGAGCGCATCATCGCCGGGTTCGAAGAAATCCAGCGATTCGTTGACGAACACAAGCACACGCCGCAGCACGGGGACGATCGTGAAATTTTCGAGCGTTTGTACGCCGTACGTCTAGACCGCTTGCGTGCATTGCAGGAGTGCCGGTCGTTGCTTGAACCCTTGGACCGGCAGGAGCTTCTCAAAAGCGGGAAATCCGAACTCGTCAAGACGGATATTGATCAAATGGACGACGACGAGCTTCTTGCGGAACTCGGCGTCGATTCCTTGCAGGATGAAATAGCCAACCTCCGGCATGTCCGCTCCGCCGCCGAGAAGCGCGCGGCGGAAGAAATCGCCAACCGCACCAAGTGCGAGGACTTCGAGGAGTTCAAGCCGATGTTCGAGAGGATTAAGAACGACCTCGACACGAACGTCCGGCGCACTCGCCCGTTCGAGACCATGGATCAGATACAAAAGGGTCAGTGGTTCATCGTCGGCGGGCAGGTCGCTTATGTAGCGGTCGTTGGCGAGGAGTTTGTGACCGAATACGGACGCCGCGACAGCCGCCTACGCGTCATCTACGACAACGGCACTGAGAGCGATGTTCTTCTGCGCTCGCTCCAGCGCGCCTTGCACCGAGACGGCGCCGGGCGAGTCATTACCAACCCTGATGCGGGACCACTTTTCTCCAGCGAGATCGAGGAAAGCGACCAGGCGAGCGGCACGATCTATGTACTGCGGAGCAAATCCGAGAATCCCGCCATCGCCGTGCACCGGGACATTCTGCACAAGATCGGCGTGACGGGCGGGAATGTCGAGCGCCGCATCGAGAACGCGAAGCTCGATCCAACCTTTCTATTGGCGGACGTGGAAATCGTCACTACCTACCAGCTTTCCAATATCAACCGTATAAAGCTCGAAAATCTTATCCACCGGATATTTGGTCCAGCAAGGCTGGATATCGAGATCAAGGACCGTTTTGGGAATCCGGTTGTGCCGCGTGAATGGTACCTTGTGCCGCTATTCGTAATCGACGAGGCCGTAAGCCGCATCAAGGATGGAACAATTATCGGCTTTCAGTATGATCCTTCCACGGCTTCACTCAAGCCGGTTGGTTAGGCGAGCGGTGCTTCCTGCCTTCTTCCGATAGCCAATCAACGGGTGAGAGCTGGGCCGTTGACTTTCCGATTCACGATTGATAATCGAGGACGATTGCAGGCCCATAGAAGGAACCAAACATATGAGCACAGAAGAGCCAACATATAGTGGCCTAATTGGAGCGGCTCTATCACAGCACCTTGTTGAGCAATATGAAAAGGCACTCGGTAAATTGGCGATGCAGTTTTCCTTTCTGCATGTGGTCCTTGAGCAGGCTGCCTGGTGGATATGGGGACTACATCGGGAGGTGGGCAGAGTTTTGACGAAAGAGATGCGCTTCGGCCTTCTTGTAGACAAATTACGCGGCACAACCAAGATCCTGAATTGGGACGATCCGACTATCAGTGAATTGAGCCAGCTTCTCAGCAAAGCAAAACAGCTATCAGAACGAAGGAACGAATATTTGCATGCGATGTGGAATATCCAGCATGGGAAACCCGTGCTGTGCCTCACTAATCACAATGCCAAACAAGGTCCAACCATTCTGGAGTTGGAGAAGCTTGGGAAAGAGATGGTCAAGACAGCTACAGACCTATTCCGTTTCCATAAGATCAATGAGTCTATGGAAGGAAAGAAGATTGCCAGGAAAGATAGATATAAGAAGGCAGATTGATTTATGCGTTGCACGAATGGACTCGTTTGGTGCCAACCTGGTGCCAAAGAACCATGACCCATCATGATTTAAGACGACAACAGGCTAGTCCATGTCTTACTTATTGCCTTCTGATTCCTCAGGAGAGATCATGTCAGGTAGGGTTTCGTCGGTACCCTTAATCAGCGGCCCATTCGTAATGCCTGCTGTCCTATATCGGACAGCCAATTTGTAACCCATTGTAAAACGGTGTATAAGATTGGAATATTTTAGTATGTAAGGCATTGATTTTACTTATTGCCCGGGGCCCTTTTAAAGCGAGGCTATTAAGAGGCGAAAGCTAGAACTTCTATCTCGAAAGAGAAGACCGTCTTCCCCCTTTGGAAAAGTTGGCTAAGGAAAAAACTTCCTGACTCGCCTCCGAACTGCCTCTGGCGTGAGCCCGAGATTCAATTCCATCACGCGCGTCGGCGTGTTCTCTTCGCGAGCTGTTCAAGTGCTTACCGTCGGCATGGGTCCAACCTTTACCATGATTCTTGGGTTCCTTAGCCATGTCTCGCTCCTACCCCAGATTAGTTTCCTCTTCCACAGTAAGCTCATTTTAGGAAGCGTGGCCACCCCTTCGCATCCAGGGTGGCCACAATGCACTGAAATTTGGAAGGATAGACTAGCGACTGAGAATGTCGAGGATCTCATCCATGGGGCGGATTGTTCCCAACAGCAAGGGATCACCAAAACGCTTATTGTGTTTATTCTCTTTGACCTTGAGTAGCCCGATGACGAGATTGTTAAAGTCGTCTAGCTTGGACGTTTCAAAGTACGTGATGAAGTCCCAGTCATCTAGCCCGCTGGAGTGATACAACTTCCGTTTCACTGTCTTCAGATACGCAACAGTGGCATCCGTGTGTTCTTTCATCTGACCCGTTCGTTCGTCCTGTCCTGATATCCACCATTCGGCGTCTTTGCGGATAGGCACCACGATTACGTAGGGACTACCTTGCGGTGGTGGGGTCTTGAGTTCCGTTTTTAGGTCATCGGGGAAACTTGGAACATAGTTCAATGCCTTCGTAATACCGTTGAAGGTAATTGTGTTCTTTAAATGCTTGCCTAGAGCAGTACCCATCAAATCAATGAGTAAGTTTTGGTTAGACAGTATTTCCGTAGAGTGGATGCGCACAAGAAAGTCGGCCTTCTCGACGAGCCCTCTCAGCAGATAAGCATCGGTGATTACCTTCTCGCTATGTTTTTGGAATATAGCCTTCATTTCCGAAACTGCAGACATCCTCGCAGGCTTATCCAGCTTCCACCAGTCCTCATCGACCTGGAAAACCGCGAAGGTTCCGTAAACGCCTGGGTCCTTGAGGAGTTTATCGCGGTCCATGGCCGCCTCACTAACCAACGAAAGAGTGGGGAATAAGCAGGTTAAAAGCGTCACTATGGCAATTTGACTGAGTCTCTTCATAGGTTCATTCTCCTCTTTTGTGAGAATCGCTGGGTTAACGACACTACTTATTAAGCATAGGCATCTCTTCTCACAGCGGTCTCACGAAATGGTCACATTTTTATCACGCCCAGTGTGGGACCTGCAGAAAGACTTGAACAAGGAAATTAGGAGTGAGCGGTAGGTAATTCAAAGCTAATGACGGTTCCGACGTTGGGGGTACTTTCTGCCCGAATTGTACTTCCATTAAGCTCAACGATTCGCTTCGTGATGGCGAGCCCAAGTCCGGCTCCCCCCGATCGGTCTTGCCGATTCGCTTTATAAAACCGGTCAAATATATAAGGGAGGTCGTCTGCTTCAATGCCGCAACCAGTATCTGAAACGCACACTCTGACCGAGCTAGGTTTCGGGCTTAACGAAACAGTAATTGTACCTCCGGCTGGGGTGTAACGAGCGGCATTCTGGAGGATGTTTTCTAACGCTCGCTCGATGAGGCCGATGTCGGCCACCACAAATGGAAGATCGTTTGGGAAACTGCTGTTCAAAGTTATTCCCTTGTTTGCAACGGTGAGTTGAAACTTTTGACACACATCCTGGACGAGCTCGGCTATAGAACATTCTTCGCGTTGAATGCAGGATTCGCGTGAATCTAAACGAGCCAGTTCAAAAAGTTCTCCGACAAGTTCCCTGAGCCGTTCGCTTTGCTTCAGAGCGATGTCTAAAAAGTTCTTATTTTCCTCTCTTGTCAGTGTCCGTTCCTTCATCAGCAACGTCTCCAAGTATCCATGAAGGGATGCCAGAGGTGTTCGTAAATCATGCGATACATTGGCCACTAACTCACGCCGAAGCACGTCTGTCTGCTTGAGAGTGGCCACTTGCTGGAGAATTCGTTGCATCATTTGATGGAATGTTGTCCGCAGTCGATCGATTTCATCACTCTGCTGGTTCGGAATAAGGTCATTCTGGTGTACAAGTACCCCATCTGAAAAATCGTTTCTCGCGAACGTTTCCATCGACAATGCCAGCTTACTGAGTCTTCTTGTAAGCATGTTGAAGAGAAAAAGACCGGCCAAGAGAGCGAATAGTAACCCAGTGAGTGCAGTCCAGAGGCTCAAACGAAGAATGTAGCTCCTTCGCAGCATGTCGACTACGGAATCATATTCTTCGCCGCCCAGGACAATGTACAGATAGCCTGTTGGCTGCCCTGATAAGGGTATCGCAGTGGCAGAAAAAACCTTTGTGCGAGAAATGTCGCGAGGATCGTCGCCCAGAATAGGGAATGCATCCGCTTGAGCCAGAAAGCTGTGGATTGGAGCCAACGATACAGTTGAGCGCTTGATCTTATCAGGGGGCGCAGAGAAATTAATTATAACTCCGTGTGCGTCAAGTAAGTACATCTCAATGCTCGGATTGACAACCATGAGCAGATGAAACAATTCTTTTAGCGCATAGGGACTGACCTCTCCTTGACTGCTTAGTAGTTGATCGGCAACGATGTTTCTAGCTAGGCCACGGTTCAGCTTCTGATTCACTTCCTGTTGATACATGCCTGTCGTGAAGACCGTTAGAAGGGTATACAAAATCCCAACGGCACAAAACAGGAGGAGCCAAATGAGGGCGAGTTTGCCGTAAAGCGACCGTAACATGGTCAGCCCTGTAGACCGGAGGTTCCTATTTCACAGAATTTGTACCCGACGCCCCACACGGTCAAAATAAAGTGGGGGTTAGCGGAATCCTTTTCGATCTTGCCGCGCAATCTGTTGATATGCGAGTTCACGGTATGCTCATAGCCGTCGTGACCATAGCCCCAGACCGCATCGAGAAGCTGGGATCGAGTATAAACACGGCCGGGATGGAGAGCGAACTGGAGGAGTAAATCAAATTCTTTGGCCGTGAGATCCACGGGATGGCCTCTCACTATAACCTTACGTTTCTCAATATCGATGTAGAGACCTTCCCCCCGTATAGGTTTCTGCAGATCCGGCGTTTTATCGCCGAATGCTTCCGATCGGCGGAAGAGAGCCTTTATCCGCGCGAGCAATTCCCGAACACTAAACGGTTTGGTCACATAATCGTCAGCGCCCACTTCTAGCCCTAGTACACGGTCAAGTTCCGATGATTTCGCCGTTAACATTAGTGTGGGTGTATAAGTGGGGAGCGATCGAATATACCGGCATATCTCTAATCCATCGACGCCGGGAAGCATTAGGTCGAGAATAACAAGGTCATATTTCTTCGAGCGGACAGACTGAAGGCCGTCATTCCCAGTTTTGACGATGTCTACGGCATATTCTGAATCAGTCAGATGTATCTCCAACAGCCGACCAATATCTACGTCATCTTCGACGACTAGGATGTGTTTAGCCATATCCGCCATGCGCTAAGGATAGAATGAGAAATGCCTTAGCATAGCGTTCATCACAAAATCATCACAGAGCGTCAACACTGGTGACGCCCACAAAGCGGACTATTTGGAACTTATTGTTAAGGCGGAGGTTTTCTAAGATTCGTAATCCTAGTAGGCTAGATGGGAATATTTGTCTGATCTTAAGCGGATGCAGCAGGTGAGGATAATTAAGCTGCCAAAGCTAGAACATCTATTAAAAAACAGAAATTATTGTTCCCCCCTTTGGAAAATCCCGTTGGGGACACCATCCACTGGGGAGCAATGACTCTCCAGGGGTGGCGAAGAGAGGCAGATAACTACCGCTTCCCAGAATCCGATACTTCCGCATCGTTCCTTCCTGAACGACTTCGAAACGCAACGGTTGGTCAAGAAATGTTCTGAGCAAGCGTCGCGCCGAGGAGACGTGGCGTTCCAACAGACTTCGAATGTCCGCGAGTCGTTTTCTCATCTCTCGCTTAAACATCGCCTCATCTAAGGATCCGACCGACCCCGCAGTATCCAAGGCCTCTAGTTCTTTCACGAGTTCCGCTCGTCGGACTTCCTCCGCTTTGAGTTTAACGAGGAGCGGATCCATCGGTTGCCCTTTAGCAATGGCATCAACAATATTCTTTTCGTAGGTCTCAATTAAAGACAGCTCCCTCTCGATCTTGGTCCGGCGATCCAAGCTGGCACCCTGGCCAGCCCGATGCTTTTCAATGGCCTTCTCCACCGCCACCTTGATCATCTCTTCCGTAAATGCCTCTTCGAGGGATTTCAGAACGATGCGATCAATGACGTCTTGTTCTACGAGGAGGGAATTTTTGCAGATGGCCGCCCCGCGCTTTTTATAATAGGAGCACGCATAGAACCGTCCTTTTTCTCGGTGGTAGTTAGCGCCCACAATCTGCATCGGACCGCCGCAGTGCGCGCAGCGCGCCATGCCCGTGAGAAGGTATTTCGAGGGGACCTCGCGAGAGGCCGAGCGTGGTTGCCCTTTCCGTTTGCCTAGTCGTTTGGAGACCGAATCCCAGAGGGCGGGAGCAATAATCCTCAGCTCCGGTGCATCTAGACGAATCCAGTCTTTTTCATCTCGTTCTCGTCTCTTCTTGGTTCCTCCACGGATGATTTTCTCGTGTTGGTTCCAGATGATTTGTCCTCTGTACAATGGCCGATGAATGATCTCTCGCACGGCCGTAGGGGCCCAACCTCTGGGACTCTGGCGAGGCGGAGGCGTGCCTTCCTCATTCAGACGTTTCGTGATACGGCCGATTCCGAGACCACCCGCGAACATCTCAAAAATCTGACGCACGATAGCGGCTTCTGAGTCGTTGATCACGCGGATGACATGCAGCCGTCGTCCTTCGGCGGAAAGGACCTCTCGATTATCGTATCCGTAGACCTTCCCACCCGTGACATGGCCGGATTTGGCTTTCCTAAGCATCGCGTCGTACGTACGCTGTTTGCCGCGCTCACGTTCCATCTCGGACGCGAAACTGGATAACGAGAGCATCACCTTGTCCATCGCGTTCTCAAGGGTGCGTTCCCGGTCCTCAAGATAAAAGAACACCCGCACGCTGGCATCGGTGATTTGCTTCAGAGCATAAGATGTTTCGATAGATTCCCGGCCCAGGCGGGACTCTTCTGACATGATCAAGAATTGGAAAGCGGGCTTGGGCTTGAGCGCGTTCATCAGTCGAATGAAACCGGGCCGCTTTACAAACTCTGCTCCGGAGATGCCATCGTCTACAAAAATATGTTCCTCAGAGACGGTCCAACCCTTCCGAGACGCGTACTGTTGGGCGTGATCAATCTGACGAGCAACGGACTTTTCCTCATCACTGACCCCGGTTTGTTCGGTGGATTTGCGGGCATAGATTGCTGCCGTGATCATGCTTGACCTGTCTGCGGGTGAATGGAATCCTCCGCCATTTTACGCGCATTCAGATTCGTGTGTAGAGACATTTGTGAGTCCATGTTCATATCATCGAGCAGGATCTCCGCCAATATGTCAGTCACACGGTCGATTACATCAGGGGGAAGTGAGGCCCTTCCACCCCGAAGATGAACCTGCGGTGTGAGTGATCGCAGAGGTTTGGCCAGTTGTCTCATGGCTAATTGAACATTTCGCCTTCGTTGAAGTTGTTTGCGAGTTCAGACGCGTCTATTTGAAGGGCGCCCCCGCACGGCAGGACACATCTTGTGTGGAGTCGAAGGACCTGGCCACTTCCAGCTACCCATGTCCATGGATTCTGCAGGTCACCGCCACAAAAAAAGCAGACGTGGACAATGCTTGCTCTTGGGCTGGACATGACTTTCATAGCCCCTCGTGTGGGAGGTTTTCGAACTTCGCATATTGTTCTCGAAACAGGACTCGGATCTCCCCAATCGGTCCGTTGCGTTGCTTGCGCACAAGAATTTCAGCGAGCCCCCGGTCTTCCGTCGCGGGGTTATAGACTTCATCGCGATAGATGAAGCCAACCAGATCGGCATCTTGCTCGATAGCGCCGCTCTCGCGGAGGTCCGAAAGTACTGGGCGCCGGTCATGGGCGGGACGATCCTCCACTTTTCGATTGAGTTGGGAGAGCGCGATAATCGGAACGGATAATTCCTTGGCCAAAAGTTTTAACCCGCGCGAGATGTCACTGATCTGCTGTTGTCGCTGCTCTCCTTGTTCCTGTGGCGACATGAGCTGCAGATAATCTACGATCATGAGCGCCATCCCCGTTTTTGCCTTCGCGCGACGTGCTCTTCGTCGAAGCTGCGTGATCGTGACGCTGCCGTTGTCGTCAACCGACAAGGGTGCATTCGAAAGTCGCTCGGCCGCCGTAGCTATCCGCGACCAATCGAGGGTTGTCAGCTTACCCGTGTGCATGGCACGGAGGTCTACAAGCGCAATCTGCGATAGCAATCGATCGGTCAGCTCCTCTTTTGACATTTCCAAGCTAAAAATGTGAACCGGTCGCTGTTCATTGAGTGCGACATGGGCTGCAATTGTAATGGCCAGGCCGGTTTTTCCCATACTTGGACGCGCCCCAATCACATTCAACGAGCCGGGTTGTAAGCCACCTGTCAGGCCATCCAACGACCCAAGGCCTGTAGGAATACCCAACGTCACTTGACCTTTGTAGACTTTTTCCAAGTGGGTCAGTCGATCGAAGACCAGGCGATTAATTGGGGGAGGCGCCTCAGTATTGCTGCTCTGATCCAAAGCCAGGAGCGAACGTTCCGTCTGCTCGATCATCTCCGGAGGAGACGCTTTCTCATCATAGGCTTGCGTGCTCAGGTCGTAGCCGATTCGCCGTAAAACCCGCCGCTGGGCTTTCTCACGAACGATTCGACAATAAGACATCACGTTGGCGGCTGAAGAGACAGCCTGAATGAGCTCTGCTATGGCCGCCGACCCTCCTGCCTGCTGTAATGCCCCTACGCGCTTCAGTTCTGCTGTCACCGTGATGTTGTCTACGGCCCGCCCGGCGTCCCAGAGCCGGCTCATTGCTCCAAAGATCTCGCGATTGGGAGAGTCGTAAAAGTCTTGCTCACCGACGAGTTCGCTGATCGTCGATAACACCGATGGACAGATGAGAACGGAGCCGAGAAGGGCTCTCTCTGCCTCGGCATCGTGGGACGGAATAATGGGTTGGTCTAACGACATCGTGGTCATACCATGTGTCCATTCTGTAGGTGAGCGGCTATGAGTTGGCGCCCTCGAAGATGAGCTACGCAAAACGGTCTGACGGGAGGGTTCTGTTCGCTAGCGATCTGTTTTCCGCAGGCGGTTTGCGTGCGGCCGTTAGCGCTGGGAATCTTTTCGGTGCAGGTGCTCGATTGAGTTATAGGGCTGTGGGTGAGTCCTCGTTGCTCGTCCGCGACCTTGTTCAGCCAGGTGAGGATGCGGTTGCGAGTTTTCTGTTTTCCGGCCCCCTTTGGAGATATGAGCCACGCGTCGATTTTTCCCAATTCGACATCGATGTTGATCCCTTTGTAGGCCACATTCTCTCTCAACGCTTCGATGAATGCATCGTCCGACAACTGAACCTTTCGGGTGCCGACGCAAGCTGGTGCAGGCGAAGCCAAACCAGCTATCTCTTTCTTAGTCTTAGGATTGGTAAGGGAAGGAGTAGGAGTAGGAGTAGGAAAGGAGGGGGTGTCTATCAAACCCTTTTGCGTTCCAGTGTCGGGATTCGATGAAACCCTTTTGTGTTCCGCCGTTCTGTTATATTTCGCCCAATTAGGTGCCTCCAGAACGAGCGGCAGACCATCCGCCGTTGTTTCGCGAATGACTAGCCACTTATTCTCCGTGAGCCAGCGGATCTGCCGCGAAACATTGGCCACTGACTGGCGAACCATCCGCGAGAGGGTGGCCAACCAGTCGCCACTGGTCCGCCACTGGTTCCCGGACTTGTCCAGATACACCAAAATCTGGAGCCACGTCCTCAACGAGCGGTCCCCAAATTTGGAGGTGAACTGCCACAATTCAGGATCGCCATTCAGCTCTTGTGAACAATGAAAATAGCGCTTTGGGACAGGCATGAACTAACTCGCTCGGTCTTCTGAAGTGGTTGCGTGACGCATCGACTTACCTTCCGACGTCAGTTCGGCATTTCGGCGATTCGCAGGAACTCTTCATCGGTAAGATGTCGTCTCTGCTCAGCCTCTAGGCGTAAGCGTAGTTCGATGCGACGCTGAACCTCCTTCAAGGCATCGGCGACGGCAACACTGACGTGGACGAACCCTAGGTCATCGATAGGAGTCTTGCGGTCCACCGAACCATGCTGGTTCCTCTTCTGGGACAATCTCGCCGTCAGAGGACAGCTTTGGGAGTGGTAATAGTTTCGGAATGTGCTACTTGCTGGAAAGTCGAAGTTGTTAGGGTTAGTTCTGCATGTCATGGGAATATCCCCCTTGCTGGGCGTGTCTTGTTAAGCGCTCCTTCCATCCGCATTACGCTCTACCTTGCACAACAGGTGCGTCGTGGCGCTCATCTCAATTAGAACGACCCGACGGCGGCTCAGACAGAATAGAGGCAAGGGCTGTGCGCAATTGCCCCACGTTCCATACCGTGACCCTATGAGAAATTTTTATGGGTTTGGGGATGCGATGCCTAGCGACCGATCGCCAAACTGTGGCGGCGGAGCAAGCAAATAATTGCTCTACGACGGGCTGACGGACAAAGGCGCAATCAGGTAGTTGATCGAAGGAATCGGCGACGTTTAAAGCTCCGTTTCGGTCGTTTGTTTTCTCCATGCAGTGCACCTCACAGCTACAGCCTGACATGCATGGGAGCTTAAATTGGGAATGAGAATGGGGCAAATGGGTTAACTTGCATTTTTTTTGGAACTTAACCCGCTTGACAGGGAAGTAATTTAAGTCTTGGCGGAACTTAAAGAAGACATAGGCATGTAGGTCTTACGCTTTTTGGGGCGATGCATCATGTCACGGATGGCCTGAGGAGTAACCGGGCTTTCGTCGGGAAAAGCGGTGCAAACAATTAGTGATAGATTCTTGTATGTGCAAATCGTCTCCAGAGAAGATGGCCACTCGTCCTTGAGCAATCGAATAAAATTGCTCCAGTGAGACCCGCCACGATCCAACGAACGTGGTTGGGCTAACAGCTCACGCACTCTCGTTTCGGCTTGGTTAGCAATTAGGTCCATATGGGGAGCCCAGTGGTCTAATTCAAGTGCGAGTTCTTCGGGTAGGCACTGGGTTAATAACGTCGGAGAAATTCCTGGCCAGCCCTCACCTGCCTGACTCGTTCGGGGATAGTGCGGAGCTATTGCTTTTCCCATCCGTCTTAATCCCTTAGCGACATTCAGCATGGCATTGATTAGCTTGCGGCGAGGTGCTATCGGGCATCTGCGTCGTGTCCATGCATATCGGATTGCGCTCCAGAAGGATGAATAGATAATCGCCTGTTCCCTGGCCGTCTTGGTGGATAATTCAGACTGGGCGTGAACCCAAAGCGTTTCCATCTGTGAATCGGTAAGGAGTCGTTCAAGGAGTGGTAACGCAACACTGGGCCCGGGCAACCCTCTTGGTCTCGGGATCCCATTCTCTTTCGCCAAGGCGAGACGTCGTGAGCGGTCTGCAGCATTAACTGCCTCTGAGTGCCTCATGCGATTACAGAGGGACACAAGTGACACCGGGGCGTTTGGAGCTTTAAGCCTCTCGGGAGGATTGATTTCAATCGTGACAACCGGCAAGCCCTGTGGCCGGTTTACATCGGAATATGTTGTTGTCGATTTGAGCGGCAGTCTTTTAGGCACGAGTTCCCCTCCTGATCGGGTTCCTGGATAAGAGGGGGGAGGCACGGGCGCCAGGAACGCCCGCCGGCAGAGTGATCAAGCTCCGCCGTTGCCTCCTTTCGGTTAATTTCATGCTGAAAGGTTGCGCTTTCACATCACGACCGGCCGCGGAAGGACTACGCCGCGCGAGGTTTGCGGTCGTTATTTTTTGCTAAAATTCAGGACTTTATTCGATTCTTTTAGAGGGTCATTGGGAACTGGGCCTATGTCGGCGTGCGCATCGAGCAATTCCCTAAGAAAAGACGGTGATAGCTTCATATCCTCTGCGAACCGTTTTATGTCTGTTGGGCGGTTATAGATAAGCTCAGCCATTTTCTTGAATGCGCGTGGCTTTTCTATTGGTACGCATAGGTTTATAGGCTCCTGCAACCGCCATCCCCTGGCGCCAATCTGCTCAAATAAATATCGATACTGACGTGGGCTAATAATTTCCAGGTCCTTAGCACGTTTTACAAGCGCTTGGATGGAAACGCCCCACTTCGGCTTTAATGGTGCGAGGCTAGTAAGTGTTATTGGCGGTAAGAGATCAGTTCTTACTCCATCTTCTGGCATGAGAAATTCTGAGGCAAATTGATGGGCCTGTTCCTCCAATGCCTTCCCTTCATCGCGTCGTCCTCTATGCATCACAAGGTGTGCCAATTCGTGAGCTATATTGAAGCGCAGCCGATCGCCAGGCTTACCACCAGAAAGAAATATAACGGGGATAGCCTGCTCTTGCCCAACCCATGCAGAAAAAGCATCCCTCCCCTCCAGGAGAATAGGCAAGGCCAATATCAATACTCCACCCTTCTCCAAAGCATTAATCAAATTTCCTATTGGTCGATCAGGCGAAAGCCCTAGTTCACTCCGAGTCACGCAAGCAGCATGTATGGGGTCAGGTTTCAGTTCTGGAACCCTAACAGGGATTGCCTTGACACGTTTTGCCATGGAGTCAGCAACTTCATAGACAAGTTGCGCATAGCGATAGGCTTGAATGCGGTCTTGCCTACTCAATCGAGTATGCGCACGAAAAAGCAAAGACCCTATAGGAAGGTCTGGGGATTCCACCTTTTTAAAAAAGGCGGGCGGGAATCCAGTCGCCATTGCTATCGCCCCGAGTACGTTATCACTCGGCTGTTTATTGCCGCTTTCAATTTGAGCAATTAAGGACTGATCGTGCTGAATCCTTTCCGCCAATTCCTCTTGAGTTAATCCGCACAACTCACGAGCCTGTTTCACTCGTTCCGCGTTTATCATCCATCTGCTCCTTCAATTCCAGGTCGAGATCGTCAACTGGCGGTTCTGCTTCAATCATCGGGATTACATTGGAGCTTTCAAGCGGATGGGAAAGCTCTTCGATGAAATGAGCCATCACAGAGTCTTTTGTTTCAGCCCCTTGGATGGGGCAAGCTATCCATACTTTGTTTAAAGTGTATTTATTGGGGATTACATCCCATAGGACAATAAGGTGCAGCGCAAAATCATCGATGGTGTCCGCAACTCCCTGTTCTTCATATGTGAATGGGATAGGCATTTGGCCGTTCCAATTCCAAAATCTCTGTCGAGCCTTGGAATGCCCAGGAGCAGGTAACTCATCTCCATCAGATTTTAAAATTCGGATCTCGTGCTTCCCATAGTTCAAGCATAGGCCATTGTTAGCAAGTACTTGGAGCTCGTAATCCGCGCGATCCGTCTCTTCCTCATAGGTTGCTCGCTGTCCTTCAGAAGCCAGAAGGGCTTTTGCGTAGAATCTGAACAGATTAGGAGCTAAACATCTATCAATCTCCGTTTTGTCGTTATCAAAAAACAGCCGTGTCTTTTGGAGCGCCCCTTCAATAGCCCGAAACAAGAGCGGAACCATTGGCTGAATGTGCCGAACAACCTCTTTGGCATCAGGCAATCTTTGCATGCTAACCTCCCCCTTGCGATTGGTAAATACATGGTAATTTTATTACCATGCTATGGCCGATCAGTCAAGAGAGGCTAAATGAAAGTTGGGGTGAAGCGCCAGTTTTCTAGTGTTCCGTACCGTGCGTCAGTTCTGGCGTCGTCGCAATATGGCTCCCACCGCCTGATGGCTCCACGGTACTCCAGTCTTTGTTGGCAGGCCATGAGCCGTCAAAGCCGCGGCGATCTTGCGACGACCCAGACCCGTAGCTTGTTGAGCCAGCATGAATCGAACTCCGGCTTGCTCCGAAGGATTCGGCATGAGAGTTTCACCATCCGACGATAGGTCATACCCATAAGGGAGATGGCCGCTAATCCTCTTTCCCTGGTTTCTGAGATGACCGAGAGCGCTCTTTGTCCGCTCAGCCACTTGATCTCGTTCGAACTCAGCTAAGACCGCTAGCATCCGGAAGATCATTTTTCCAGATGCAGACGTCGTGTCGATCCGTTCTGACAGACTGACTAAATCTGCACCGTTCTTGGCCAAGCGATCGCTGATTCCAATTGCATCCTTCGTCGACCTTGCCAAGCGGCTCAGGCTGTATACAATTAGGGCCGCGCGCGCTTTGCATGCTCTGGAGAGAGCCTCTTGGAGGCCGGGGCGGTTATCTGACCGGCATCCAGAGAGCCCTGCGTCGACATGAAGGCCGATGAGGCTGTAGTCATTCGCTTCGCACCATGCCCGGATCCTCGCTTGCTGTGCCTCCAGACTCACTCCGTCTTGGACTTGTCCTTCAGTCGAAACGCGGCAATATCCAATTGCCTGCATAAAGTCCTCCTTCCCAGGACTTTGCATGTGCAACGACCGAGCGGTCGTTGCACACCTGCCTACATAAGGCCCTTGCTTGATTTTTGCGCGGCGCCATTCGCCTGGACCCGTTGATTATTTGATAAATTGGGATGTTCATTCTGGTTATCCCAATAAGCGCATGTGTATATTATGTTACGCATCTAGATCGGTATCATTAATGCGGAATGGTGTCAACAGGTATCGTTATGGGGGGGGTTCTGTTACTATTCCAACACCATGACTCCAAAGAACAGCACAGAAAAACCCGCCGCATTGAACATTCGCGACATCCCTCGAGACATGTTCTTTCGACTTAAAATGGCAGCCGCCCTCGAACAAAAAACCGTGAAGGATCTGGTTCTTAGTCTGATCTCTGGAAAATTGCAGGAGCTGGAGAAAAAAGGCCTGCTGCCGAAAGGGAAGTAATGAGGCCGAGTGCACTACCTCTCTCAAGATCGCGCTGGCCAGAGAGATTTTGAGAGCCGATTGCATCCTCAGGAATTTGTCATTGTAGGACGGCAATGTCTATTCAACGGAACGCCCAGGATCTTTTCGAGTATATAGCTGAGGTGTACTCCATCGATATCCCAGTCACGCGGGATGTTCTAAGGTATGGAGATGCGCTTTGGTGGCAAACCGAGGTAGTTCCTTCCCGATTCTGTATCATCAAAAGCTATGATGATGGGGGTGGTAGGCAGAATAATGAGGAAGACGGAGATGAAGCATGGCTTTCAGTAAGTAAGAGTACCTGCGACCAGCCTCCCCCTCTACCAGACGCATTGCTCGATTGGGTCCAACTATCGCCCAATCCGACCAAACGCCCCAGCCCGAAAGCAAAGATTTCTAGAAGCCATCGATTCGATGACGAGCCAGAACGGATATCCTCATACGATGAGTACCGCAATGCCTGGATTACCTGGGATGCACAAAGGGATGAGGATCGGCCCGAGATCCCAGATCCTTTGAAGGATTGGCTAGACTTTTCTCGAGGGGAAACGAGTTTGCCCATTCCGATAGAACAGCGGGAGCTGGAAGAGCGCTTTGAAGACGACCAGAACCGACAGGCCCTCCTCACCAATTATCTAATCACCCAATGGTCTTTATGGGCTGATAGGACCCTTCCGGTTTATAAAGCCAATGAGCTGTATGACGAGCTCTTTGGCTTACACCAGAGGCTTTCTGTCGAGGGTGATCGTTGGGAAATCGTTTGGGGACACCTATTCCTAAGCTGGCAACACAGCCTCGGCCATACGGTATATCACCCGCTACTTCTCACTCCGATATTTCTGGAATTCATTCCGGAGAAGCGGACCATCAAACTTATTCCCAGTCAATCCACTAAGGTTGAACTGGAGTGCCTTCGCGACCTGGATTACAATTACAAAGATACCCTTTTGAATTTAATCCGTCGGATAAATGAAAGTGAACAACCTCCCGATCCTTGGAGCCACAATGTAGTTCGCGGGTTGTCAGCGACTCTCTCAGGCTATCTGAGTTGTACCGCTGAATCCGAAACCAACTTATATGGCGAGGCGCCCGTATCAAAACCCCTCGTTTCTTCCGCTCCAACGATGTCGAATGCTCCAATCATCTTTGTGCGAGAGAGAGTGCGTCAATTTTGGGTTGAAGACGCGAAGAAAGTCGCTGCCTCCATCGCCGGAGGAGCGCAAGTTCCTTCATTCATACGTGCAGCGGTTTTAGATCCCGAAAGGCATTCAATAGCGTCTTACTCCGGGGAAGATGCTATACAACCCGCCTCTCGCTTGCGTGCGAGCAGTAAGCTAGAAACAGAGGAAGACACCAATGAGTTGTATTTCCCTTTACTGCATAACGCTCAACAAAAAGAAATTTGGGAAAGATTAGCTAATCAGATTGGTACCTTGGTCCAAGGTCCTCCGGGGACTGGGAAGAGCCATACTATCGCTAACATTATTTGTGACCAACTTGCACGCGGTCGAAAGGTTCTTGTCACAAGCCAAACGGAAAACGCTCTGCGGGTTCTGCGTGGACATATTCCTAATTCCATTCGAAGCCTATGCGTCTCGCAACTAGGCAACGACACGGAGTCCAAGAAACAACTCCACGAGGCGGTCACTGAAATCGGTCAGCGGCTCGCTGAGAAGGGAAGCCGGACACGCGAGCAGCGCATTCAGACGCTAAGAAATGATTTACGCAAGATTCGCGACGATCAACATCATCTTCAAAGTAAAATCAGAGACTGGGCCAAACTTGACTCTGAAGTATTTCCGCTTGGTGAGGAAAGCATTACGGCTCATCAGGCAGCCATTGAGTGTGCGGCCAAACGGCAGCAGTGTGATTGGTTTCCTGACAAAATTTCTCGTGAGTCAATTCCTCCCCTAAGTCATGAAGAGCTTCGCGAGCTGTGTGATTTATTACAGACTGTCAATGCAGGGGACAGAAAGTCATGCCAGGCAGCACTTCCTAGCCTGGAGTTTTTGCCTGCACCACAGAAGATTCGGCAAACGCTTTCTGAACTTCGATCGTCGCAAGCTATCGTCGATGAAACCGAAGCATTGAGAACAGATTGGGGCTCTGCCCTAATCTCGGCGTCACAACGTGACCTTTGCGCGATCGCAGCGGCCCTAGAAGGCGGAATTATTGCACTTCGTCAGGCGTCCATAGGCTGGCAATGCAGAATGTTAGATTTGATCGCCGCCGAAGAATCTCAACATGTTTTCTGGCTCAACTTTATAACTGCCTGCAGCGAATTGCGAGCGAAAGCCTTCAAGTGCTTTGAGCGAATCCAAGGCTACCAGATTGATGGAGCTTCTCAACTAGACCATGAAACAGAATGGGCCCAGGTGATCGAAGAGCTGAGCCGTGTTGTTGCCAAGGGGGGAAATCCAGGGAAGTTTTTCACGCAGTTGAGTTTGTCGAAGCCGGCCAAGATTCTTTTCCAAACAATTACAGTCGATAACAAGCCGCTTTCAACAGCAGAGCGAATTGACGTCGTGGCGTTGCACTTCGAATATTTAAGCCACATTCAAAAGCTGGAGACGAGGTGGGAACAGGCAGCCAAGTTAGTAGACGGTCCAAGGCGTGATTCTCATGCTCCGATGGTTTTGGCGGACATTGATGCGAGGCTACGAAAGGCTCGAGACGTAGTGGACTGGGCCCATTCGCACTTAGGCGGCCTCAAGGAAATGTTAGTCGCCTTGGGATGTCCAAAGAGCAAGGAACTTTTTCATCGAGAAGCAATGCTTGTGGAACACCTCAAGTGCGTGCAGGGCCAACTTTCTGCTCAAAGGGGGCGGGATTTATTCTTGGAGTTAGAAAGTTCCTCCAAGCGTCTTGAGGAACTCTCTCGGAACAGCAGTTGTGGGTCCGTTCTACTTTGTCTAGCCGAGGCAGTCAGCCGTAGGTCGAACGAGGACTATGCCTTGCACTATTCCGAGTTCATTCGGCTGTGCAATGTTAGGGAGAAAGTGCAGCGGCTTGAGCAATTGCTAGAGCGCCTTAGGAGCGTGGCCCCCAATTGGGCGGTTGAGATAGAGCGAAATGCCCAACTTTCAGGAACCGAGGCTCTTCCCGCAGGTTGGGCCGACGCCTGGAGATGGAGGCGTCTTACTGAGTGGTTGGATTACCTGCACGGTAGAGAGAGTGTGGAGGAACTTCAGGAAAGGACCGAGAAGCTTCGAAAGAAAGAGAACGAACAACTTACAGAATTAGTTACTGAGCGCACCTGGCAAAGGCAGATTGAAAATGTCCAGGACCAACACTACATGGCCCTCGCGGCGTGGGCTGCTGCGATGAAGAATTATGGCAAGGGAACCGGAAAGTTCGCAGGACGGTTTCTGACCGCTGCTGCGAAAGCAATGGTAGATGCTGTCAAAGCCGTTCCAGTGTGGATTATGCCACTGTATCGAGTGGCTCAATCCTTTCGGGCCGAGTCAGAGCTTTTCGATCTTGTGATCGTTGATGAGGCTAGCCAGTGCGACATACGAGCGCTACCTATTCTTTTTCGGGCCAAGCAGGTCCTCATTGTCGGAGATCCAGAGCAGATTAGTCCTACAAATGTCGGTGTTGAGAGAGAAAAGGTTTTTGAATTAGTTCGACATAGACTTGCGCAGCTCCCACATCCAGAACGCTTCATCATCGACAACAGCCTTTTCGAAATAACGCAAACCATTCCTGGAATGACGCGAACCATGCTGACCGAACATTTTCGCTGTGTTCCAGATATTATCGAATTTAACAACAGTCTTTGTCCCACCTACGCAGGAAAATTGGAGCCCCTACGTCAAACGAACCCCCATGAGCGTCTCGAACCCGCAATTATTACATCCTATATTCCGAGCGGTTGTAAGAATGACTCTGATGTAAACCAGCCTGAAGCGGAGGCGCTCGTCGAAGCATTACTTTTGGCCTGCAAATGTGACAAGTATAAGGGGAAAACCATGGGTGTTATTTCCCTCCTCGGCGAGCATCAGGCCAAATATATCTCTGATCTTATAGGAAGAAATCTGGATGAGCGGGAGCGCTCCCACCGGCGAATAATCTGTGGAGATGCATATGCGTTCCAGGGGGATGAAAGGGATGTGATGTTTCTTTCCCTTGTTGTGGCCTCTAACGCTAGTTTTGCCCCTTTGGTCAGAAATGATGCTCGGCAACGATTCAACGTCGCAACAAGTAGAGCAAAAGACCAAGTGTTTCTATTCCACTCTATTCGCGTTGAGGACTTGAAGAACGAGAATTGCGTTCGATACAAACTTCTTAAGTGGTACGAGAATCCGCCTCTGGCAGAGATGGAGGCTAGTATTGAGAGCTTGAGACAGAAAGCCGACAGTCCCTTTGAAATCGAGGTTGGCGCTGCAATTATCAGGAAAGGTTTCAAGGTAATTCCTCAGTTTAACCCGTTTCCTAGGGACTCACAGTATCGAATCGATCTTTTAGTGGAAGGGCCGAGAGGGCGACTGGCGGTTGAGTGTGACGGTGATCGATGGCATGGTCCTGAAAGATGGGAATACGACCAGAGAAGAGAGGCCCAGATGAGAAGGGCTGGCTTGAAATTTTGGCGTATCAATGGAAGTGTCTTCTACCGAGACAAGGTTGGCTCACTGGATTCACTCTGGGCAGCTCTCGATCGACACTGCGCCGGGCAGTCCTTAGAAGCATGATTTATCTGGGTGTCGCAATTGGGGACAGGTGTCTTTTGCAGGGAAGTTTCACGACTGATGGACGTGCCAAACGCCAAGTGGAAGAACCAACTCGAGCAGGCGAAGCAAGATCCTCTGGTCTCGGTCTTACTGAAATCGCGCAGGCACTGAATGTTCCTATTTCCAAACTGCTGAAGTAGGATCGCGAGTTGATCTGCCACTGATGAAATTGCAGGGTCCGATTGCAGTTTGATGACTGACCTCGTTCCACGTCCTGCTCTGCGAAGGTGTATCCTCAAAGGCCTTACACGAGAGATAGTTTACATGCGATGCCTCACGCAGGCTGTCCTAATGCTAATGGTGGTGCTTCAGTGCTCGCTTCTCCACGCGTGGGATACAACCGGTCATGCGGTCGTGGCCATGATGGCGGAGGAAAGATTAACGCCAACGGCTCGAGCAACAGTTGCCGAGATTTTGGAGGGACAGTCTCTCGTAGAAGTTGCCTCTTGGGCCGATCAAGTCCGTAATCAACAGACGGCCCCCTGGCATTATGTGAATATCGAGATCGATGAAACGCAGTTTGAACCGGACCGGCACTGCCCGAACCGTCAGTGTGTGATCGGTCAGATTGAACGCTTTCGAGCCACGCTCGCTGATCACTCGATCAGTCCAGGGAAGCGCCAGAAAGCGCTGAAATACCTAGTTCACTTTGTCGGTGATCTCCATCAGCCCCTTCATACTGGCCAGAATCATGATCGTGGCGGCAACGATGTGAAGGTGGAGTTTCTAGGACAGACAGTAAACCCCTTTACCAAGAAGGCCTGGAACCTCCATCAGGTCTGGGACAATGGGTTGCTCGATCAGTATGCCGCTGATGCAAAGCAGGCAACCGCACAGCTTAATCAGTGGCTCGCCTCTCAGAATGAGGCCGACTTGGCACGCGGCTCGGTCACCGAATGGGCGATGCAGTCCCACAATCAAGCCAGAGATCATGCCTACGCATTCTCCGCAGACAAGCGCCTTGAAGAGCATTACGTTCGACAGAACCTTTCGATCGTCGAGTCGCAACTTGCCAGGGCCGGCGTCAGGCTGGCGCACCTGCTCAATACGGCGTTGAGGGACGGAGCGACAGGTTCACCGGCTGGGGGCACGCATTCCCCTGACACCCCATAGCGTAGGATAGGAACCCCTCGCGATTAAGTATGCTTCACCTCGCCTCTCCACGCGCCGCTCTCCCGTCCACGCTCTTCGATGAAGGTCTTAAACCGTTCGAGATCCCCTTCCACCCGGAGAGAGACCGCACCGAGTACCTCACCGATATTTTCCACGATCCCTTCGGGCTCATAGTCCATCTGTAGCATGATTTTGCTCGCTTGGTCCGATAGCCGATGAAACGTCACCACCCCCGCATGCTTAGCTCCACTCGTGCTCTTCCAGGCAATACGTTCATCGGGGCGTTGTTCGGTGATGACCGCATCCCATTCCTTCTCCTTGCCCGCAATCTGAGCGTTCCAGTGGAGGTGCGTGCTATCCACCTGCCGTACATGGGTGACGCCTTCCATGAATTTGGGGAACTCCTCAAATTGCGTCCACTGGTTATAGGCGGTACGAACTGGCACATCGACTTTGATGGATTTCTCAATAATGGACATGTGCGTCTCCTCTATGGATAGTTGTCACATGGACTGCTCTGGCCTCGCGACAGGGCGGGGGGGGCAGGCCGTGGCGTTACCTGCCTGTTGCGCCCGAGACTCCGCCGCCTCCCGATCCGAACTTCAACGTTGTCCCTGAGGATTGCTTCTCCTTGTGCTCTGCCTTCTTCTCTTCGGTCTCTGTACTTCCAGCGGGCTTTTCTTCGATGATCTGTTTCCCAGACGACTGCCGCTTCTCCGTAAGGTGTCTTTCCTTGCTGTTCGACTCGAAGGACGCGGGATTTTGAGTGGCATCTTCCACCATGGTCCTCGACCCTTCTTGACCTGAACCCGACGCGCCGAAGGCAGGCGCTGTTATGGTCAGGAGCGTTCCCATCATCGTCACACTCCATCGAGGTAAGGCGAGCATTGTGCTTCCTCCTTTGCAACGAGTGATTCGGTAGCTATTACTGTAGGGGCTTCAGCGGTGTAATGCGTCTGGACAGATCCCTAGTTCTTATATTCTCGGCCCCCTCGCAATGGGGCGCATGTGTATAGGACCTTGACGGACTACAGGAACTGTAGGCAGTGCCGTCGTGGGATATGCGACACAGACTCAGCCCTCCATTTTTTCCTGAGGAGTATTAAGATGAGTCCTGAAAGCCCCGGCCGCGCCCGATACATGGGCGACTGGCGGTGACTCAGAAGCAAGGAGAGAGGAACTGGAATGACCGAGCCTTTGACACCTCGTGAGACCTTCACGACAGAAGAAGGCGTCCTGGCGAATATGTGGGCCCTGGAGGCCTTGGTGGAGCTGCTCGAACGAAAGGGACTATGTACCAAACAGGAAGTGCACGACTTAATTGCTGAGCTGCGCTCGCGTCACGCTGAGCTGAACGGCAAGGTGATCGTGCCTGGACCTCCCGCTAACACAAAGGAGGAGCAGTATCTGATTGATCATGTGCTCAAGGTTATTGAGGCGGTGGGTTTGCAACCGGCGGAATCGAAGGAACTCCTTCGCCGCGTGTCGTTGATCATTGATCAACAGGAACGCACGAACCAGAGGCCCAGCTAATCGCCCATCGCCATGGCATCTCCATCCGATCCCCAAGACGACCAGCCGGTTCCGGTTCCGTATCTCTCGACAGAAGTCACTGACCGACTGATCCAACAAGTCCTCGATGCCTTCAACCAGGAAGGTTTGACCAGTAAACAGGCTCACCAGGTCTTATCCCGAGTGAAACAGCTCCTCGATCTTGGCGAGCTCATCGCCAGGAAGACCTCCCACTGATCCGATCCGATCCGCTTCGCGCGGCCCAGGGTCTAAGAATCTCGCCTCAACCATCACTTTTCCTATCCTCTAAGAGCTCCTCGTCTTCCACTGAATGCCAAGACGAGCACGATCAAAATGAGCAGGGCCAGTCCTCCGGAGGGATAATAACCCCAGCCGCTGCTGTACGGCCAAGTAGGTAGAGCACCCAGAAGCAAGAGGATGAGAATGACAACGAGGATGTTATGCATGGAAGGTCTGCTTTCTACAGAGCTCAGCCACAACGTACAGGGTGAAGGGTTAGCGGAAGACTGGGGATGTCCCTTGTAAGCTCCTCGATAAACCCAAGGGTACTGTGGGCCGGACCAATCATCCAGCACCGCTCTCACTCGTACAGATCTTCCCAACCAACGTGGAATGGTCCGCACGCTGGCGCCTCCCGTAGAGTCGCGACATGCAGAGTTCGAACTCACCTGACGATCTCACGGATCTTCCGGTTTCCTGCTCGCTCTGTTTGGTCCAGGAGGGCGTGATTGGGACCGGGTGGGTCTGGGCCTTCTCTCCGACCCGCTGCCTCGTTCAAAGCCCCCTCTCGGCCAGCCCCGGGATGAAGGTGATCCTGTTCTTGCACTTGCCTCGTACGGCACGAACTCGGATTGAGGGCGTCGTCACGTGGGCTCGTGAGTCGGAATTCGGAATTCAGCTCCTTCCCCACGCTGTCTCGCTGCATAACGAAAGGGTGACCCTATGAAACACCTTGGAAGTGCGCTCTTGCTTGGCATCCTCCTGGCCATGGTGTTGACCCTGGCCGTGTGGGTTCGCACCCCGCAAGAGACGGGTGCACAGTGGAACCTCCCCCGCGGAAGTACTCTTCAGCAACTGGAACATCTCACGACCAGGCTCACCGCTGACCGATGATCCCTCCTCCTTCGGAGTACGTCTACTGAGTCATGACGGATCCCACTTCCCCAGCTACGCTTTCTACATGGACAGCGTCACGTACACTCAAGGAGGCCGGTTCATGTCTGAGCGAAGCACGGTGCCCTGCCGGGTCGATTTTCGAGCTATTCCCGCCCACTCGTTCACTGAGGCGACCGGTCGCCTCGAATCCCTCTGGGCCACCGGCTGTACCATCCTGGCCTCCACTCCTACGGCCCCAGATCCAGTGCTCGAATTGCGCATCTATCTGCCTGATGGCGAATGGCCGCTTACCGTCGACCGTGCCCACGTCACCTGGGGACATTGGGACTCGTTTACCGTGGAATTTGTGAACCTGCCCGCCCGAGATCAGGCGCGATTGCATGCCTACCTTGCCAGCGAGCAGACCCTTGTGAATACCTAAGCCGCTCACATCCGTCAGTCAGTCCACAAACCGTCAGAAGGAGGAACTGTGACCCCACGCTACAGTGATCGTAAGAAGACGACGTGCAAAGTAACCCTCTCATGCGGCGCACGAGTGGGAGAAGGGCAGGTTGTGGATCTGACCGTACCCGGCTGTCTGTTAGAGACGGCGGTCGTGTTTGAACGGGGGCAAGCCGTTCAGCTGCGCATCTATATGGACAAGCGCCGGCCCATGCGCATTGATCTTGGGATTGTGCGGTGGGCACAGGATGGCAAGGCGGGGATTGAGTTCATTCGGATGGCTGGGGACGATCAACTGAGGCTCCGGTTTTATGTGGGTCATATCGAGAAACGTCCACGGGCTAGCGCCAGCTGGACCGAGGCCCCGCTCTGTGTGGGCTATTGAGATGTCACGAATGGACATGAGGGAACGTGAGCGGCTCGTCAATACGGTCATCCTATGCGGTATGGTCGGACTGATCCTGGCTCTCGCCGTAGCCACGGTCATGGTCTATGAGGAGTCCTCCGCTGATCACCCTCAACCCGCAGGCACGCCACACGGACAAGGACGGCTGCACGCTGAGACCAAGACGGATCGACCAGGCAAGTAAGGAGAGAGAATGCGCAATATTTGCCGGAGAGACCATGAGGGGTCGAAGACCCACTGTTGGCGCGTTGAGATACGGCGGCAATCACGGACGTACCGGCGGAGCTTCAGCGACGGCCGCTATGGCGGACGCGCGAACGCCCTTCAGGCGGCCCGGGCATATCGGGATCAGCTGGTTGCGGCCTACCCGCGCTTGACCAGGTCGGCCTATTGCGCGATTGTCAGAAAGAATAATCGGTCGGGAATCTCGGGACTCACGCGCGTCGATCGCGTGGAACTGTCTGGGCGGCCTCAGCGGAAGCTCTATTGGGAGGCCCAGGTGCCGCTGGGACATGGTCGAGCCCAGCACCGGAGGTTCTCAATCCTGAAGTATGGCGAAGAGGGGGCCTATCAGCGGGCGCTTGTTGCTCGGGAAACTGCGCTCCGCGCCCTTACATCGAAAACGTTCTCACCCTTCGAGGCGCGGGTCTGAGGTCAGCGGCGTTCTTGCGACTTTTCGGCGATGCCTAAAGTGTTGTGGTTGAGATAGATAACGGGCGACAACAATACCTTGGCCGCGACATTGTCTTTTTGTAAGGCCCGTTCTAATTCGGGGGTCGAGGGGTGGCTTTTATCAAGCAAGGCCGTGGTGATCTGAACGGTACAGATGACATCCAGTCTATGGAAGACCAGCAACGTGCGGTCCACATGGGTTCGTGCGCCGTCTTGTACGTCGTAAGTCGGCAGGGGTTCCAGCAAATACCTGCGAACTGCGCCAATCTTTTCTTCTTCTCGGCTCATTGTCACGCCTCCGTGTTCCACAGGGGCAATGTTGCTCCTGGTCGGAGCCGCTCGGTCTGGCTTACCATCACCCTCAAGGTTTGGTCCCAGGCGTCTGAATGCCCCAGCTTAGCACCACCACGTCCTCCCCCTTCGAAGCCCGCAAATGATCTACTAATCCCCAACTGGCAAGCTCCGTCCCAATCACGCCTGGAGGATTGTCCTGTAAAAATTCCGTCGAGATGACCGCGACGTAATGGGTTGGCGGCGCATCGAGTTCGATATGGAATACCTGCGCCAGCCTCATCGGGTCGTATGAGTCGCGGATCATGTAGGCGGGAAACTGTCCTGACAGGTACTCACGTACAGCGGCGATACGTTCTAATTCGTCATCTGTGGTGCCCGTGGTCCCCCAAGCCATTAGCCATCTCCCTTCTCCTTCACCCAATGTGATTCACTTGTTTCTCAGGAATTTTCTAAGCGAGGTCTTGAAGCCAGCTGCCCTCCGTGCAAACAATGCCGTCCGACTCTCATCGCAGCTGGTCATATGGGGCAGTACTCAGAGCGGTGAATGGGTCCAGCGTAATTGGGGCACGGAGCGCGTCAACAGTTACCTGCCTAGGAAGTCCTTACAATTGATTCAGATACTCCCGCATTCGTTCTACGATGGCACGGTCATGGTCGATCATTTGTAACTCATGGGTGTCCTCAGGGGAAAACCATCCCATCGCTTGTCCTTCTCCTAAGTGAAGGGGTTGGTCCTGATAGCGTTCAACAAACACATATTTCGTATTCTGATCCGCTCCATCTGTCACTGTTTGCGCCATGAGAAAATGCGGGTTTTGTACGTGGTAAGACAGCTCTTCTAGAGACTCGCGCTCGAGTGCTTCCGCCGGAGTTTCGCCAGCCTCGATGCCACCTCCAAAGAACGCCCAGTGATTCGGCAGACTAAACGCATCGTGAGTCCGATGTTGCAGGAGGATCTGCCCTGTGGTGGTGTAGAGTATCAACAGAGACACATCTCGCACAGCCATTCTTCACCATCCCCTACAGACTGCGGGCAGGAGAAGAACCTCTCTGTGCCTGCGGTCAACCATCAGCCTTATCGTCGCTTGTCTCCGTGAGCGGGGTCCTGATGCACCTTATGGACAACATCACGCAACTTGCTCGATCTCCGGCATGGTATGGGAAGGCATCAAACGATTGCGCAATATGACTGGATCGGTGAGGTCGCCGCATTGGATACACCGGCTACCCCAAAACGAATACCCGTCAAGACTTTCCGCGAAATCCATGCACTGCTCCTTCACCAACATCCCACCGCATCGGCGGCACGAGTGTGAGTGTGGTGTACGGGAGTGATCCATCATCGTAGGTACGGGGTTCGGCGTGGCATTCATTTGTCGTCTCCTCTCTTGTATGTTTCGAAAGCGTGTCTCTTAATGATGGACATAGGTACCAAATGCGCCCTCAAAGCCGCACTAGAGCGGCCCCTAGGTCCCCTTTGAAAGAACCCTAGCGCCACAAACAACGTGGCTGCTGAAGCAAAGAGGAGCGTCACACGGTAATGGGTGAGAAAGCTCGATGCCGCTTACAATGAGGATCTCTCGGGAACTATCCAGATTGGCGCGAGAGGCGGGTACAAACTTGACGAAGGAGTTCTCAGGAGCGTTGAATCATGTCAACCAGGCTCTGAATCGTCAACGGCGCATTTCCTTCAGCTCGATTATTGACGAGCACATAGGCCTGAATCTTGTGCGCAACGGCTGACGCTAGCAATTCTACGGTCTGCGCTTGTATCTCTGGCAACTCTCCCACAATCTTGTCATAGGGTTCTGCCCGCTCTTTGCCGCTTCATAGCTCATCTTGAGCGGAGTCAAGAGCCGCAACACGGTGAACGGCGCTGTAGTGGTTCCCATGCGTTGATGCTGCTCGGCTATCCCCGGCATAAAGCACCAATGGTTGTAGACATGGGCCACCTGATGGCGGCTCAGGACCTGGTGGTAGGCGGAGCCCAGAGGCCCGAATTTCGAATCTCGACGGCATAGCGGAAGTCTCGTGGGAGCTGGGCGAAGAAGGCGTCGAGTCGAGCGCAGAACTCCTCCGCTGGCATTCCGTGTCGCTGAAACTCAAACAGAAACGGGCCAGTGTGCGGGGCGAATTGAGCATCCCGATACGGTTGCAGTACCAACTTGTTGAAGGCCTCCGCGTTGAGAAAGTTTGGATTCGATTGTCCGGCTCGTGGTCCATACCGGGCATGTTTCGCATAGGTAGGAATGGTCAGCTCCTCCCACACTTTAAAGCACATCTCAAAGTCTTCGGGGATCTGAGTCAGGTAGCGTGGGAGCTGGTTCGCGGATGGAGGCCGGTAGAAGGTCGAGTCATTGCCCACGGTTCTGAACAGCGGGTGGCCGTGGGAAAGATACTGGCAGACCTCGCCCAAACAATCACAGGTAAAGGCCGTCTTGGTGTATTGCCGCTCGTAAACTTGGCATTGCCAGCCCTCGTATGTCCAGGTCGAGGTGCCGAAACGGATCAACGGAGAGAGTATAGCGTCACTCATCGTCATCATCCTTTGTAAATGGCAGGAAAGTTTGAGCCGGTACTTGCCTCCTCGCTTCCGTGTGCTTTCTTGGTATCATGAGCACAGGAATCGCAATCGGTTCCGTGACGAGTTCGAAGGTAAGCAGATCCTCCTCGAACATTCTCAGACTATGGGTGCCGCGCTTCGGCAGATGGGTCAACCATTCGACCGTGAACCACCATGTGTCCCCCACGAACAGGACGCCCATGTCCGTTACCGTGGCGATGGTCCCAACGGGCCGATCCCAGCGGGTAGCAATGACACGAAGCGTCACACCCACGATGACCTGCTCCCGCGTCATCGGCAGTATTCTCCAAGTCTGTCCGCCTATCGCCCACTCTCGTTCCGGTGTAGACTTCCGGTCGAATGAGACTTTCCCTGCTTCTTACCAGCCATCGGATGAGCGCTTTGCTGCTCGCGTTCATTCTGGCCCCTATCCTAGCGCATGCTGAGTTTGTCGGGAAGGTCGTCGGCGTGATTGATGGCGACTCCATTCGCGTGATGCACGAGGGCAAAGCCGAGCAGATTCGGTTGATCGGGGTGGACTGCCCCGAGAAGCGGCAGCCCTTCGGCACCCGAGCGAAGGAGTACACGTCAGAGTTGGCCTTCGGGCAAGATGTCACGGTGTACGGGTACAAGCGCGACCGTTATGGAAGAAGGCTGGCCGAGGTCCTGCTACCGGAGGGGCGGAGTATCAATCAGGAGCTCATGAAAGCTGGTCTGGCCTGGTGGTTTCGGAAGTACTCGAAGGATCTGCGGTTAGGGGAGTTGGAACGTCAGGCTCGGGTGGCGAAGCGTGGGTTGTGGGCCGAACCGAATCCGGTACCGCCGTGGGAGTGGAGGGCGCACCAAGCCAAATAAAAATCTAGTTCTTTTTGGCGACTTGGGAATCGTTCTTCGGATTTTTTCTGATGCATATTTCTGGCGGCATCCGTGCGCCTAGCAGTAAGTAGAGCCTGTTGCGGGAACTCTCGTGAGGGATGTCCTATCCTCACGCCGAAAACAGATGGAACATCCGCATCAAGGGGAAGCGGGTCACCTCGAGTGCTCTGTCAGCAAGAGATCAATCAGGAGGCTCTGGATAACTTACCGGTGATATCCGCGAAAGGGCCTCAACGGCCCCAAAAAGCTACGTAGACTAGGGCTTCCCCTGTCATGGGCGCGCATCTCGTGGCCGTCGGACTAGTGGGGTTTGGGTCAGGCTTCGTCCGTGCCCCGCCTCCTGGGGGACCCGTTCCTGCCGATAAAGCATTGAGCTAGGCCCGCTCCCTCCACCGCATTGGGCGGGTCAGTACGCCGACCATGGCGAGGCCGCAAATAACTAGGAGGAGCAGGAAGCTCGCGGCCAAGAAAAACCACGCTTTCAGTTCAGTCGTCATAGAAACAGTTTACCCCACCATGCTCTCGGGCGGAGCTAGGCATTTCCATAGAGGGTGAGAGGATGGCCTTGCGGCGCTCAGTAAGAGCGGAAAAGCTCACTTCCCCACCCAGGACCGATCCGGGCCGCGACGAACTCTTTACTTATTGGTTTGCTGGGAACTTTACGATGGGCTGGCTGGCAGGTAAAGCACACTGAGCCTGCTGGAGATGCTTGTGCATCAGGGGGTCCATCAGATCAGGTGCCTGCAGTTCATGCACCTGCTCCTGTGGATCACATGCCTTGGGTCTCCTCTAGATCCCAGCACATATCCGGACCATCAAACCGTGGCATCGTGGACACTTCATGGGACGCCTCCTTCGGTTGGTGTGATAGAGGAAGCGCACCTCGTGAGCCGCCATGCGAGAGACCGGAAGGAGATACTACGGAGGAGGGGACGACGCATCAGAGGCGTCGTGCAACATCGCGCTGGGCGCGCCTCTTGTTCTAGCGGTTTCCCTAGTCCCAGGGAAGCATGCCAGTAGCTTACGATACTGGTATGGGCCTGCCGCTAATAGCTACCGGGGTAAGTGCCGGCGGTTGGCTGATTTCTATTCACCAAATAAGGAGGACAGCCATGGGAATGAGAAAACTTTTGACTATCGCATTATTGTCGGGCGTGATCGCCAGCCCGGCATGGGCACTGTTTGAAACGAACAAGGATTTGATCTCTACGGCAAAGATCACGATGGAAGAGGCGGTGCGCGCCGCCGCGAAGGCCGTTCCGGGTGGCAAAGTGGTGGAAGCTGAACTCGGCAAGGAAGATGGCCGGACGGTCTATGAGGTCGAAGTCATTGACGCCAACAAGAAGACGCAAAAAGTCTATGTCGATGCCCAGACCGGAACCGCCAAGGTCGACAAGTAGCTGTCAGCGTGCGGTCTCCTCACAGGCCGCACGCCTTCCCTACGCATTAGAAGGGAACGAGTCGGCGTTGCGTTCACCGTATTAATGGGTCTCGCAGTTGGAGGTTTCTGGTTTGTGGAGCAGCGAAGCCCGCAGTGTTTTCGATGGTTCACAGCAATTAGCGATCCCATGGTGTCTGGCGAGTCGTCGATTGCTAAAGTAGCAGTAAGGACATCAGAGAGCTCTGACAGTGAATTACAAATTAGTTCGAGAACGGTCTGGAAGATCGTCAATCGCGCTGAGTCTGAATTGAGCCAAGTGTCATCAGCAGGCTAACAACATAAGCACCGTGTCTCGGCTGCTACTCGCGAAGGGCGAGCCTGCCGGAAGAAAGATTTAACCTCGGTCAAGGAGCCAGTATTTGCCCATTGCACGAAGGTCGGAGATTACCCCACACTGGCCATGTTGCAGGAATGTAAAAGGATACTGATGGCCATATTGATTGGATTGAGACGCAACTTGAATTGATCAAACAGGTGGAGCCAGAGAGATATTCGTGCGAGCAGATCCACAAAAGAGAGTTATGATAAGCCAGCTAGTCCATGCCGAGCTGTGACCTTCCTGATATGACTCGCCCGTCTGCGGGATGTGTTCACCCTTCAATGCGGGAGAAATGCTAATCAGTTCCAGTGGGAAGCGCAGGGCCACAGAGGCGGCCCTGGCATGAATGTGCATGTCCAGTGGTGAAACGGAACTGTCGAGCTGGGCCAACAAGTTTACGGGACAGAACACCCAGACCTAGGTCGACCACCTGTCAACTACAGCAAACCCGAAGCAATTGGAGCATCGCGATGGTGACGATTTTACTTTCACTTCCCGTTTTATTCCTGGCCCTTTATGGATGTGCCTCTAATAGAATCGAGGTTGCACAACCACCACAGGATCGTGAGATCCGGGCTTCTGCTCAGGCCTTTGATGACAAGACGAAGGAGGGGCAGACAGCGAGGGCACAACGTCTGGATACGGCGTCTATCGCCACGGTTCAAGTCGCCCCGCTGACGTCGCAAAACGCCGTAGATGAATATTCATCCAGGCTCGCAGATCTGCAGTTTCTCATCGTGAGTGCCGAGAAGGACTCACTCATTCAGTCCCCTCAATCCCCCGGGCGGCTGTACGTTGACCCCAGCCTCACCCGAGCACGGGAAGCGCTGGCATCCGGAATGATCACAAAGGGGAAGGCCCAACTGGGGCTGAAAGACTTCGAGGGAGCGCGCAAGACATTGCTCCAAGTGTTGGCCACGTTCGACCCCAAGGCGTATGGAGGCATGACCCGGCAAGCGGAGCTCGCACTCCAGGATGTTGAAAAGGCGGCGCACCTGGCAAAGGCAACAGAAAAGCCGTAGCGGCAGCACCCGAACGCCGATGCCCTGCTCAATTTTGGGGGGCGCCGTCAATGAAACGATCCTCATGACGATCCACTCAAAGGATTTTTCGCTGGTTCGAATGTCTCATAAGTTGTTCATCGAAATGTTTTATAAGGCCCCCTCCGCGCCCTGCGGACGGACCACTATCCACACGCTGCCACTGAAGGAATCTCCCGCATGCCGATCAGCATCCTATAAAGGCGCCGCATCCCACCCCTTTCATCCTGTCCCTGTTGCGAATCCGACGCATGCAGCCTAACATTGGGCTCCCTGCGAAGTGTTCATGCCCTAATGGGGAACCCACGCATAATCGGCGACGGGAACGCAGGAGCAAGATGACAAAAAACGAGCGCCCTGTTTCCGCACGTTCTACATGTTCTCTCCTCATACTGCTTCTTTTTCTGCTTGGTGCATTCCTCATCCCCTCATTCAATCTGAGTCGAAGCCACGCCCACGCCGCAGACGGAGGCGAGACGAAGTTCCAACGCACTTCGACACAGTACATCGCGGCGTTGGGTGATCCGGGTGCGACCTCCGGGAGCGGCGCGCAGACATGGGGTCTGTGGCCTGTGGACCCGGGTCCTCGGGGCGTCAAGCTGAACAGTTATAAACGGTTGAAGGATGCAGGCAGTGTCGCCCCGGCGCGCTGGAAATTCGACAGCATGGACTGGTGGCTGGAGGAGCACGGCTTGATCATGGAGCAACCGATCTTTCCGCTCCCTCCCGGCAAATACCTGGTCACAGGCGCCCGCGACGTGACGGCGGTGCTGACCATTCATCCCACCGACAGGAATGGCGACAGGCGCTGGGAGCTCGGTAAAGGCGCGACGCTCTTCGACGTGACGCACCTGGCCTGCCGCTCCGCACGCTATACACCGGCAGCGATTGGTGGGTCGTGCTCCCCGGAAAACGCGCAGAAAACTGCGTTTCCAGTTGCGCCAGGGGGAGAGATGCCTCCGGTCGAAGGCTGCACGAAGCAGGACTATGCGGTTCTAATCGTGACCGGCGTGGGCGTGGAAGAGTGAACGCTGGGCGGGCATGCGTGTGAGCATTGCATGGTCCGGGGTTACTGGGCGGGGCCTTGGTTAGTCGGCTGGAGTTGGTAGACGTTCAGCGTGATGGTGCCGAAGTGTTGTTCACCACGCCTGTGACGCATTTGATGGAGCCCTACTTAGCGTCGAAGATGCCGGATCACGCCCACGACGACGCCCTCAACATGGAACATTTACCGGTATCCGTCACGGGGGTGGGCAAGGTGGAGGTGCGTTCACTGACGTGATTACAACTGCTAGCCTATTGAAAAGAGGTCCGTCGTCGGAGATTCCCTCCTAGTGGTCCGACATCAGGCCTTTTCTTCTCACTCCTTCAGGATTCATCGTGATTCCGTCCGTTTACGTTAATTGAACCCTTAGAACCGTTGGGCATTCGTAGGGGAGCAGCCCCAACCCTGATGGTATGGACCGAAGTGAGAAGCCCCCGTAGCCTTGACTCAGTGGCAAAAGGGTCGCCGTACTGCTCAGGCTATCCAGTAGGAGGTGCTCCATGGATCAGAATCTCACGAATGCTCGGCGGCCGCACGGTCGACTCATTGCACTGCTCCTTGGCGTCGGCCTGCTTCACGGTGCCTGTTCTGCCTTACCGAAAGGTGAACTCTCGTTGGACGTCGGCATCAAAGATCGCGGCGTCGCGTCTTGGTACGGCAAGGAGTTTCATGGCAAGCTGGCGGCCAATGGGGAGGTCTTTGATATGACGGCCTATACAGCCGCGCACCGCAAACTCCCGTTGGGCAGCATCGTGCGGGTGTTGAACCTGGACAATGGAAAGTCGGTGCACGTTCGCATCATTGATCGTGGGCCTTATGTGATCGGTCGCATGTTGGACTTGTCCCAGGCCGCAGCCCAAGCATTGGATATGATCAAAGCGGGGACGGCCGCCGTCCAGATCGAAGTCACTGGCGAGCATCGTGCGGTCGCGCCTGTTCCTGCCAGGGGGTGGTCCGCCAGCGCAGGCCTGCTTTTGAGCCAGCAGAGTTATGCGGCCACACAACGCTGGGGGTCGATAGGAGGGGTGGAGAGATCGGCAGTGACTGGTCGAATCATCCAACAGGAAGCATTGTATGTGCGACGGCAACGTCGGACCGGGGAACTCTTGGCTGAAGACCTGAATAGGACCCTGCCTATGCTCCTCGTCTCCTAGTTGTCGTCGGGACGTGGAATGAAGATGAGCGTGGCGGTCAGAAATTAGTTTGCCCGCGAAGAAAGGATTGCGTGAGTATGGGTGAGAGAGTGCATGGTTCGAACTGGAGGAGTCTTGTTCAATTTCATTTCCTAGGCCACCTCATGCGATCAGGACAGCGCGTCGTCTGCGGCATCCTGATCGCCCTTGCTGTGGGGCTACAGGGCTGTGAGACCACCCGTGCACCGCACACGGGGCCTCCAGGAGGAACCGTCCACGGGCAGCGGATCGACCATGTCATCATCCTCGCGATCGACGGCCTCAAACAAGAGACATTGCTCTCCTACCTTCAGGGTCCCGCAGGCGAGAGAAAGGGCGGGTTACATGACCTGCTCGGTGTTCGTCCTAGCCGCGATGGCATCGTCCTCACAAAGGGCACGGCGGTGCGGCAAGCCGTGACCGTGTTTCCATCCTTCACCTATCCATCGTGGACCTCCATGTTTACCGGGGTCTATCCCGGAGCGCATGGCATCACCGGCAACAACCTCTTTTTTCGTGATCGGCAGATTGCGCGGTACTATACCGAGTACCACCTCGACGCGATCCGCGCGCAAGTCGACAAAGACTTTGTCTCCGACGACCTCAATCCCCACATCCCGACTCTTCACGAGTATGTCCGCGACGCCGGGGGGACGAGTACGGTCATTCACCACATGGTGACCAGGGGCAGTGAGGCCGTAAAACCGGACTTTGATACCCTATGGAACTATCACACGAATCAGAGCCATGCGGTGGATGAAAACGCGCTGTGGGAAGCGGTCCATACACTCACGTCCTCTAAAGCAAAGCACGGCGGTGGCCCGCCTGCCTTGCCCTCTGTCTTCACGTTGTACTTTTCCGGTTTAGATCATATGGAGCATGTCACGCAGATGGACCCCGAGGAGGCGCGCCTCGCGTATCTCGACCAGATCGACCAGTTGCTGGCCCAGTTCTTTGCCGGTCACCCGGCGATCACGCGGAACCATTTTGAGAAGCCGTCGGCCAAGCCCGTTCGCGTGGATCCGATCGCTTGGCCAGGCCTGTTCGCAGCACCGGCCTGGCAACGGACGGCGGTTATCTTGGTTTCCGATCATGGTCACACGCCGGTGCGGTGGGTAGACGCCTTGGGTATTGAGGACTTGAAACTGGTTTTTGCCGAGCTCAGTGAATCGAGTGGACGACCCTATCAGGTGGAGGAACCATCCCTGGTGACCCATACCACGCTGTCGAAACTTCGGGCGCTCTGGGGATTGGTTGAGGAGGGGAGCGTGTCCAGTCGCGCCAATATCGTGCCCACCATCAATGGCGGCGTGCTCGGCTTGCATATCAAGCCCCTCGAAGGGTTATGGAAGGACCGGCCGGACTATACCCGTGATGTGAAACCGGTCCTCGAGGCGTTGCTGATGACCTTGCATCAAAACAACTATGACCCGGAGGCCGTGCTGTATTTCACAGGCAGCCAGTATGTTGTTATTCCGTACCGCGTCTCAAGGGACCGCACGCTAGAACTGGGACCTTGGACGGAGATCGAGCAGAGTCTCCTCAGCACGGCCAAGTTTCCCGATGCGACCCTCCGGCTCAAAGGGCTGGCGTCGCGGCTGCCCGGTGATCCCGATAGCGCGCCGGACCTGGTGTTCCTTGCCGACCGCAGTCGCCAACTCACCTATGCGAATAAGCGGGAATGGCGGGTCCTCGAAGGACTCAAGGTAGAGAACCATCGACATTTTCGGTCCGACCACGGTCATCTGCATGCCGAGGAATCTCTGGTGCCGATGATCTTCACCCTGGGGGACGATCTCGGGACGCAACCCCATGCGACCATCTGCCATGCGTCGATCGTCGACATGACGCCAACTGTGCTGGACTTGCTCGGTCTGCTGCCCGCATTCGAGCAATCCTTGGCAGCACGCCCATTTGATTTGAAAGGTCGGTCTCTCAAGGCATCGCTGGGGGGTAGTTTTTCGCCGTCTGCCACTTCCGCCCCTCTGTGCCCCCCTCAACTAAGTCCCTAACGCTGGTTGAGGTTTCCCGCATAAGACAGCGGGTGTGAATCGTCCTCTGCGAGCTCAGGGAGTCGCCGGTTGCGTATTAGCAAACGCGCGTAGTCTTTCCGCCGGTTGATGGATCTCACCTAAAACCCCACTCGTACAGCCGTTCCCATCCAACGTGGAATGTCCTTCGGATTAGTTGCTCCCGTAGAGTCGCGTCATGCAGACCTGTTTCTCGTCCGATGATCCGGAAGCCCTCCGCATTTTCTGCACCATTGTGGTGCATGACGAGGACCGACTGGGACGCGGCACTATCTCGGGGTTTTATCCTCATCGCTGCCTTGTGGAAAGTCCGCTGCCGGTTAGCCCCGGCATGACGGTTTCCCTTTCCCTCCACCTCGCTGGACCCGCGCGAGTGAGACTTGAGCACGGCCTCGTCACATGGTCGCGCGCTTCGGAGTTTCGAAGATCGGTTCGCACACCTCGCGGCTGCGACCGGCGACGAAAAGAATGCTCCATAACATCTTGAGGTTGCCTATCTTGATAAATAAGCCGGCAACGCACGAAGAGAGAGCGGGTATTCGCCAACGAAGAAGGAACGCCGTGAGACATCGATTTCGGTTCAACCGGAAGCATCAAGAGCCAATCGAGGTGGAGGGGGAACGTGTGGAGATCAAAGGGGGCCTCATCACTGTCGTAGATGCAGAGGGATACCCGCTGATGTCCTTTGCAGACACGGAGCTTTCCTCCTGGTACAGAGTGTTCGGGGCCTCAACTTCGTCGTCGTAAATGGCAACGCGGGTGCCGTCCACGAGACGGCAGCCTAGGCACACGCATGACGCGTGGAGGTGCAAGATGTTTCGTTCGGTTACTCCGTGCCTGGTGGTGCTTCTGGCCGGCTGTGCCGCAGCGCCGACTCACCTACAGCTCCTTGCGGAGGAAGGCCTCCAGCTTCGCAAGGGGACCGATTACAGCTCATCTCCTGAGGCCAAACTGCACACGGCTCAGGAGCTTGTGGCCCATGCGGCCAAGTACGACCAGCTCATGAATCGATCGACGGATTCAGCTTATCTCGTCCAGGCGCACCGGTTTCAACGCGACGAGCGGGAAGCGGCGCTGACCCTCATGCGCGAGGCGGCGGAGGATTATACGGTGCGCAAGGATACGGCCCGCGCACGCCGCACCTATGAATCGGTGGTGTCCACATTTTGGGAAGAGGATCAACGCCCGATCCGCGAAAGCGCGGAGGCTTCGCTGGCTCAGTTAAACGAGTATACGAAGGGAACACAGTAACACGTCTGTTTTTGTGGAGGAATGGCCCTGATGGACGATAACCGGAGCCGAAGAATCGATGTGCTGGCAATCGGATTATTCGGCCTGGCGGTTGGCGCCTTAACCTTAGGCGTGGCCCAATTGGGCTGGATTCCTGCCAAAAATACAGCTGGGGCGCTCGTCATCGCGTTGATCTTCGGCGGCATTGTGCAACTCTTGGCCGGCATCACCGATATTCGCTACAACGAACAACTCGGCGGGACCGCGCTGACGATGTATGGGTTTCTCTGGCTGACCCTGTGCTCGGTCCAGCTGGTGAGCACGAGTAACACGTTTCACTTTGACGCCGTGCTCTATGCCCCTATCAATCTCGTGTATACCGCCTTCTCGGCCGTGATGGTCTATCTGACGGCCTATCGGAACGTCACGCTCAGCGTCCTACATTTGGTCGTAAGCTTCACCTTTTTGGTCACCACCTTTGCCAGGCTGGACTTCATCAGTGATGTGTTGCCGGGATGGGGACACCTTGTCGTAGGCCTGTTGGCGTTCTATCATGCGGTGGCAAGCCTCACCCAAGCCTTCACGGGTCGCGCTCTCTTTCCCCTTGGTCCCCCCTTGTTGTTCCATACCCCCGATACACCCCGTTCGAGTTCAAAGGCCCGTTAGGAGCTCGGCAAGGACGAACGAGGCGACGGATTGCTGGGAGTCTGGGCATCTCGTGTGAGGTCGCGTCCACCTAACATCACGAAAGGACCACACCATGAAAGCTTGGATTTCCCTCATGCTCTGCATATTGTTGGCCTTCGTGCTGGTCTTCGCGTACTGGCTTCGTACCCCGCATCCACTGGGCACACGGTGGAGCGCAGTCGATCGGGGGCTCGGACAAGTCGATCAGACAGGGGATCCAGCCATTCGCTGACCCATTCGTAGGGTGCATGCAAGCTCCGCCTTCCTCCCTCCCTTCGTACTCCCTCGCCCTCCGTCCTCCGTGGCATAGGCAGATGGGCGGTCTCCGCCTACGCTTGACACATGAGCCGCACGACACCCACACAAGGAGAATCGCCCATGTTGCCGACGATCGAGGTCCCCTGTCGAGTGGATTATCGTCCCGCCGGAGCTCAGCACTTTTGTGAGTGGACAGGGCGAGTGAACGACCTCTCCGCCACGGGATGCAGCATTCGAACCCGCCACCAACCTGAAGTCGATACGCGGCTGGAGCTCCGCATCTACTTGCCCGGAAGTGGCTGGCCGATGCGAGTCACGCAGGCCGAGATCATCTGGAGCCATTGGGACGAATTTACCGTCGAATTTCGCGACCTCTCGACCGGTGACCAGGACCAGTTGCAACGCTGTCTCATGGAGGCCTCTGCCCTTGTCGCGGTTTAAAGACCCTTTTTTCTCCACTCGATGAGGAGTCTTCACATGGGAGGAGCACCGATGAAGCCACGATACAGTCTCCGAACGCCGATGACGGGCCGGGTCCTCGTCTCCTGCGGCGGACGAGTCTGGGAAGGCCGGGTGGTGGATCTGACGGTCCCGGGCTGTCGGGTGCAGACTGGCTACCCGTTAGAGCGAGGCCAGAGTGTGCAACTGCGGATGCATGTAGATGGTCACCCGTCGCTGCATATTGATTTAGGGATGGTGCGATGGGCTACAGAGGGGGAGGCCGGCATTGAGTTTATCCGAATGGCCGAGGACGACCAGCTCCGACTCCGCTTCTATGTCGGCGATGTCGACCCGCGAGCCCAGTCGAAGACCCGAGGGAATGAGGCCCCCTTGTGCGAGGGGCTGTAGCACGCGGTAGAGCCACAGGCAGGTTTCCGATATGGCCTGAGTGTCTGAAGGTAACCAGGACCGGAGGTTGTCCATGATCAGGTTCCTGCTGTGGGCCATGACGGGGGGGCTCTTGGTAAAATTAGGTGACTTGGGAGGGGCGATTAGCGTGAAGGTAGGGCGAAGTCGTACGCCTGTGCCACAATAAATCAGGCGCTGTCCGCTTCACTATGTGTGCCGTGCGCCCCTATGGCTTCCCTTCGCACCTTAACGGGCGCTTCTCTTTTCTGGCACCTGCCTCAGTTTGCCAATCGATTTGCTAACCAACTGGGTGTCCATTGTAGAGGTACTGCTAGTCCCGAACCGCACTATATCAGGCAGAGGTGTGGTGGAAAAACCTCCGTAGTCTCAGGGCGAAGCCTAAGGGGAGTTCTGGCTCGCTGATGGAGCTAGGTCAACGGCCCCGGGTGAAGAGTGAAAACGTCGGCAAATCCTCTGCGTAGAGCCTCATGCTATTTGGGGCATCCTTTCCAAACCGCGTCAACCATACGACGAGGAACCACCAGCGCTTGTCCCTAAAGGCACCCCAGTCAGATTCACTGCCAAAGAGTCCAGAAAGCGCAAATACCCTCTGCTTTGTCTCGTCAGCACTCTCATCGCCATAAGCTGTATACATGACTCCCTCAAACCATCTGGGGGGCATTCTGCGCCCCCTTGGCCAGGAGTCAAGTATGTTACTGCCCTGGCAATGAATGGATGAAGGCCCCCGCGCATTAGCACGATTATGGAGCCCTCCCGGCGTCGGCATTGGGAAACAGCCCTAAGGTAGGAATTGCTGCGTTCTTAGGATACGCAGCGTGCAATAACCGACCGGTCGTTGCACGTCACCTAGTCTGCCAGGTACGACGAAATGAGCGGCGTGCTCCAAGAGGCCTAGACAAATGACGCTCGGAGTGGGATGCTAGCCGCATCACGCGACCGGATCCGTCTCATTGAGAAGAGGTTTGGCGATGCAACCAGAGAGCTCTTTGGAATCGACCCCGCAGCCCTCGCGACCTCAGAAGCCGGCTACCTCGGCAACTTCCGTGATGCTGACGCCCTCCGAGCGAGAGCGGCTCGCGCAGAAGAACAGCGAACTCGACGCCTTGCTGCAAAAGGCCTATCCGAACGTGACGATCGAGTCGTAAATGAGCTACGTCTCTCCTATGAGCAACGACCCGGAGAACATCAGCAACTCAACTTCGACTTCGCTGGTGTCGGGCTCACCGATCTCGACCAAGCCGGCATCGACGTATCCACTACCCAAGGAAATCTGGCTGGGCCTGGAGGAGATGCACCTCGCACCGTCGCCCTCGGCATATCACCCGATTTCGTCCACCAGGGGGTGGTCGACCTCACAGGCTATCGTGTCACCTCCGCCGAAGATCTAGCCACGCGCTCGTTTGATGCAACAAAACATCTCACCATCGTGTCGCCACCCCAACGTGGATAATAGAGAGGGAGGAGTTACCTTATGACAGACGGGACTCAGCACTGCCATTTGACAACTGCGGGTGTGATATTAGGAACCCTAGTGCTAGGACTTTCGCCTGTGTCCGCTGGACTGCTGGACAAGGCCACAGACTCATTGGATAAGGGACAAGCGGAAATACAGAAGCTCAGCGAAGAGACCGCTAATCAAGCAAAGAAGGCTGAGAACGCGGCCAAGGCCGCTGGAGACGCAGCTAATACCCTGAGCGGGAAAGCCAAGGCTCGGGCCAAGGATGCGGCCACAGACGTCACACAGCGAGCGGCTGCTGCAAAAAGCAAAGCAGCTCAGGCGCAAAAGGACGCAAAAGAAGCGGGAGCTTCCGAGATGAAAAATGTGAAGCAGGACGCGGAAGACGCAAAACAGGAGTCGAAGAAAGCGCTCGCCGATGCGGAACGTATTACCAAGCCGGAGGACTCACAAAGTGCGAAGGAGGAGCGCAAGCGTCACTAACACCGTCCCGAGCGATGAGTGGTCTCGTTCCCCAGGTAGCGACAGTGCTCACAATAATCATCTAAGTGTAGGACACGATGGGGTTGCAGTTTCGCAAGAGTTTCAAACTGGCTCCTGGCGTCCGACTCAACATGAGTGGAAGCGGATTCAGTTGGACGCTTGGGCCTCGAGGCACATCCGTCAATTTTAGCTCTCGCGGGACACGGAGTAACGTCGACCTCCCTGGTGGATTTTCGTTTCAGGATCGCGTTAGTGTTCCCAAACGCTCCGCCCGAAGTAGGGAACAGCCGCTTCAACAAGAACAACTACAGGTCACTGTTAAGACGCAAGTGGATGGAACTCTCGCCTTTTACGACGCGAATGAGAACCCCCTGCCGTCTCATCTTGTCGAGAAGGCGAAAGAGCAGCAGGGAGACGCCATCAAGGATCTCCTCGTCCGGGGCTGTGCGGAAACGAATCAAAAAATAGAGGGGCTAGAAACCATCCACCTCGCAACACCTCGCCCCGATCACATTCCGACCTTCACGCCGCGAACGTTCAGTGGAGACCCCCCCATCTTTCCTTTTATGCGAGAGCTTAGTTTTTTGGGCAAACTATTTCCGTGGGTTAAGCGGCGCATACAACGCGAGAATGAGGCCAGCGTGGCCGATTTTCAGGATCGCATGAAAACATGGGAAGCCATGAAGTCGGCCCACGACAAAACGGACCAGGAGCGGCGACGGGTCATAGAAGACGGTCTAGGAACTAACACAGATGCCATGCAAGCCCTCCTGATGCAGCGCCTGCAAGGCATTCAGTGGCCTCGAGAAACGACGATTCAATTAGAAATCTCCTCTGATGGACAGCGAATCGCGCTTGATGTGGACCTGCCGGAAATCGAAGATATTCCGACAAAGACGGCCTCTTACAGTGGACGAGGATGGAAATTGACACTCAATGAGTTATCGGACACCAAAGTCGGTCAACTGTACATGCGCCATGTTCATGGAATCGCTTTTCGCCTTATAGGGGAAGTATTCGCAACCCTTCCACAAGTGAGGCACGTCACCCTGTCCGGTTATTCGCAACGGGCGAGTTCCTCCACGGGCCACATCGAGGATGAGTATCTGCTTAGCGTGCGGGTTCCCCGGGAACGATGGACGGCGGTCAATTTCTCAAATTTGGGTGTCATTGATGTGTGTGAAGCACTGGCTTCGTTTGAATTACGTCGTGATACCGGTAGGGCGGGAAGGTTGAAGAAGATTGAACCTTTCCCTTGAGAGTAGTGTGTTTGGTCCCTTATGAGAAGGACACGCTCATGGCGTCCTCCGACGAACAGAAGCTGATGACGTGGTTATCCCGCTGCGGCGTCGTAGTCGGCAGCGCCTCCTATCAGCTCAGCGAGCGTCCAGAATTGCAGGTACAGGTGTTGGCGTCGGAATTGCGAGGAGCGGCTGCGGACGGGCTTGATTGGCGGAAACTGTACGCTTCAATCTATGAAGAGTGGCATTCCAGACGGCGGTCCTTCCCCGATATGGAGACGATGGCCCGCCAGGTAGAACAGTCGACCTAGAGTCAAATTGGTCCACTTTCATTCAGAAGGCTTCCCAGCGCTCACAAATTCCACGATGATCGTGTTGTTCGTCTTAATTGGCTTGCCGTCGGCCCCCGTCAGTTCCATTTTTTCAGCATAATAACACTGCGCTTTGCCATACAGCTCCAGCGCGCGCAGCTTGTCAGCGAGCTTGAATTTCTTGGTATAGCCCACCGCAATACGACCATCGCACCCATCGCTGCCCTTCTTTCCCGAGAACTCTTCCGTGAACTCAAAACCAGCAATAGCTGAAGCCTCGTTGTCAGGCAGCTCAGTGATTTCGAGGGGGTTGCCATGTGAATCGAACATCTTGCGGGGATCGAAGAGAATGAGACGGGCGAGCTGCTCGAGCCATTGCTCACGAGTCAGCCGAGCCTTCGCGATGACCGGCTGCATGAGCTCGGCGACCCTTGCCCTAACCTTGCCCAGCCTCATCAACCGGCAGGCCTTCTCGTTTACGGTTTTGGCCGTCATGCGCCGCGAGTGAAAGGCTTTACGGTAAGCGTCCGATTGATTATCGCCTGCTAGCACAAAGAGGCAGAACGCTTCTTGTTGGCGGGTGAGGGGTCTTGAGGTCGTATTAGTTGCCATGGGCTGCTGTCAGGTCCTTTCACAACTCATCATGCGGTAGTAGGACTCTTCCGCGGAAAGGGTCACATTAAGCGTCGCTTCGTGGTGGATCGGGCCTCCATCCTTGCCTGAGTGTTCGATAGCTTGAAGCCGAGGGTGCAAGTACGGAGCGGCCTTAGCGGCCACTTCCGCAGCCCTCTCTAGGAGGCACAAGCGGTCGACGACCTTTCGGTTCACGAGCACATAGGAGTCAGGTTGCATCATGTCAGCAGCCTTCAAGATATCGTTCATCACCCGACTCATGACTTCCAAGGGGGTCTGACCAGTTTCGAGCGCCTGCCGACGCAACGCCTCGGTGAGCTTATTCCGACTGCCTTTCCGTCGGCCTGCGCCGGGTCGCTTTCCTCCGACGCGAGATCGCTGACTTTTCGTGATTGTTTCTGATTGTTTTTCACCCATATGCGCCCCGTTCTGGGGACTGCACTGCCTTAATTAATCCACTGCTTTGACCATTTGCCATTGGAACCCTCCTATTAGGGTAAGCGTGAGTGGATAAGTCGAATGCGCGAGACTTGGACGTTCACTGTGCTCGGTTGACAGATTAGGACTGATGGAAAGGGGATTTGGACGTACGTTGACGCTACAGTGGCGGCAGGTGTGCAGGATGAGGAATTGTTGGCTCATGCCGCTGGCACCAGCAAATCGATGGAGAAGCTAAGCGGTGACTCTGTAGATGTTCCCCTCTGTGACGGGTCCCGTTGGGGACACCAATCCTTTTGCACGACCTGTCAGAAGCCGGCCGATCGAGGCCATCCCTTTAAACTCATAATACGTACCAGTTGGTCCTTCTACTGGTGTCAGCGGAATACGATTGCCGTTGAACAGCTTTCCGAGGATCTGGCGGGTGGGGCTGATCTGTCGTGTCATGACGGTCTGCCAGGATGTTCGGAAGTGGGCTCGAAGTTCCCGCTCCAATTCATCGTAGTCAGTCTGATCAAGTTCCTGGCGATCGTCGAGCTCGGTCAGCGCCTCAAGCAAGGCACTCTTACGATCGTGGCATTCTTGAACGGCTTGAACGAGCGATGGAATATTCCCGCCGGCGGCAATAGCGGACACCAACCGGCTGCTCTCTGCATCGATCATAGCAATCTGCTGGTGATATCGCTCTCGATTGTGCTTCTTATCTTTCTGTGAGGCTCGAAACTTGTCGAGCGCTTTCCGCACTACGGCCTCAGTGACCTCTGGGTGAAGTACCTCGCGTTCAAATACCCCTAAGATTGCCTCATTGGCCGCTGCCATTGGCACGAGGTAATGATTCGAGCACGCTGTCCGCCCTCTGAGGTGGAATGTCATACACCCGTAGAAATAAGCTCGGGTCCCTTTCCTAGAGCTACTCTTGATGTAGACACTCCCCCCACACAGTCCGCATTTGACCAGACCAGTGAGTAAATATTTCGAATCGAGGTTGCTGGTGGGCCGTCCCCACAGTTCCCCCTTCGTGCCACGCAAATACACAGTGCGCCTTGCATTGAGACGATCGTGGGCGGCCTTCCAGTCGGCTCCGGAGACAATTTGAAGGTGTGGTAGGAAGATTCTCACCCAATCCTTCTCAGGCCGCTTTCGCTGCTGTTGGATACCCCAAGGATTCCGTTTCTTCGTCTTATTCCAGATCACTTCCCCGAGATAGAGGCGCCGGAAAAGCACGCTTCGCACCGATGAGGGACTCCAAGAGACCTTTCGCCCTTGGCTATTGCGAGGGGCGGGGAGTCCTTCATCATTGAGGAATCGAGCGACCGAAACCATGCCTTTGCCTTCGGCGCACAGCCTGAATATTTTTCAAACGACGGCAGCCTGTTCCGGATTAATTTTCCGCTCAACGTGATCTCTCTTGGGCCGACCGTAAGCATCCAGGACAGAAGAGACGATTTCGACATTGTCGAATCCATACACTCTGCCCCAGTAACGTGGCCGAGTAGTGCCTTGCGATGCATTGCATCAAAGGTTCATTGCTGGGCTCGATAGCGTTCCCCTTCGTCCATGAGCCCTGTGAAGGCGAGGCGCATCTTGTCCATGAGATTATCGAGAACGACTTCACGGTTGTCGAGGTCCCGCTCTGTGTGGGCTATTGAGATGTCACCTCTGGAGGAGAGGGAACGCGAGCGGCTCGTCAAGACGGCCGTCCTGTGGAGTTCGGTCGGAATCCTCATGGCACTCGCGGTGGCGACGGTCCTTGTGTATGAGGAGGCCCCTGTTGATCGCCACCAGACAGCAGCGATCCCGAACGACCGAGCAGCGGCACGCTGAGCCCACCACCGAGCGCCCACGCGGATAAGGAGAGAGGATGCTGAATATCTGCCGGAGGGACCATGAGGGATCGAAGACCCACTGTTGGCGCGTTGAGATACGGCGGCAATCACGGACGTACCGGCGGAGCTTCAGCGACGGCCGCTACGGCGGACGCGCGAACGCCCTTCAGGCCGCCCTGGCCTATCGTGATCAGGTGGTGGCGGCCCACCCGCGCTTAGCCAGATCGACGTATTGCGCCATTGTCAGAACGAATAATCGGTCGGGAATCTCGGGACTCACGCGCGTCGATCGCGTGGAACTGTCCGGGCGGCCTCAGCGGAAGCTCTATTGGGAGGCCCAAGTGCCGCTGGGTCAGGGCTGTGCCCAGCACAGGAGGTTCTCAATCCGGAAGTACGGCGAGGAGGGAGCCTATCAGCGGGCGCTAGCTGTGAGAGAGGGAGCCCTCCGATCTCTCTCGGCCCACACGTTCTCACCGGTCGAGGCACGGATCTCGCGTGTCGCTCTGGTTTCTGACCTCGGGGTACGCTCGAGTGCAGGGTGCGTCCCCCATTTCATCGACTGACGAGCGCCTTGAACAGGGCGTTGTAATCGGCCTTGGCGGTCTCCACGAATACCCCTTTATCGCCACCGACACAGACCGAGTAATTTCCCCCTGCGAAGGCCCATCCCTGAGCAGGCGTCCACTGCACGCCGCTCATCTGCTGAAACGAACCGCTCATGGTTTTGAACAGCATGTTCACCGCCGCAAAATTGAGCTGCCGCTTGAGCCACCTCTGGCTGCAGCTGTCCACGTGAGTCCACAAGTGTCCCATCATCACTGAACTGACCAGCCGCGATGACACCGTTCATCGTCATGAGTTCATCCAAGGTTGCCATTATGATCCTCCCTAAGAGTTTGAATCCTCTCGCTGTTCGTTCCACCGTTCCTAACATGATGAGCCGATGCGTCGGCTGCAGATTCGTGCTTCCGTATCCTATAAAACGTCTCTGGATTCAGGAAGGCAAGCATGAACGAGCCCGTTTTAGACCCGCAGGCCGCAACCCTGCTTCAAAGGCCGCTTTCCAATGCATTCACAAGCGTCTGCACCGTCAGCGGCGCATTCCCCTCAGCCCGATTATTAACCAGGACATATGCCTGGATCTTCTGAACGATCGCCGCTGACACCAACTCCACGGTCTGGGCTCGCATCTCGGGCAACTCCCCCACGATCCTATCGTAAGGCTCTGCCCGCTTCTTCGCCACTTCATAGGTCATCTTGAGCGGCGTGAGGAGTCGCAAAACCGTGAACGGCGCGGTAAAGGCTCCCATGCGCTGATGCTGTTCCGCTAGCCCCGGCATAACGCACCAGTGATCGTAGACATGGACCACCCCGTGTTTGTGCAGGATCTCGGCGTAGCGTTCCCCCAGTAGGCCTGGATTCCGCAGTTCAATCGAATAGCGAAAGTCTTTCGGAATGGCTGCCAGGAACGTATCAAGCCTTGAAAAGAACTCCTCTGCCGGCATTCCATGTCGCTGGAACTCAAAGAGGAACGGACCGGTATGGGGGAGAAAGTTCGCGTCTCGATACGGCTTCAGGACGAAATCAAGGAATGCGCCTGGATCCAGAAACCGGGGGTTCGGTTGCCCCGCTTTCACGCCATATCGGGCGTGCGTGGCATACGTCGGGATGGTGAGCTCCTCCCACACCTTGAAGCACATCTCGAAATCCTCGGGGATCTGCGTCAGGTAGCGTATGAGCTGGTTCGCGGATGGAGGCCGGTAGAAGGTTGAGTCATTCCCCACGGTACGAAAGAGCGGCTGGCCGTTGTAAAAATACTGGCAGAACTCCCCGAGGCATTCACGCGTAAAGCCCCGTCTTTGTATATCGCCGTTTGTAGAGCTGGCCTTGCCAACCTTCGTAGGTCCAGGTCGAGCTGCCGAAACGGATGAGGGGCGAGAGTGTGGCGTCACTCATCGTCACCAGCCTGTGTGAACGGTAAAGAGGCCTGCAGAGGCAACGGTTTCCGCTCTTCCTGCTGCTTTCGCCGTGTGGTGAGCAAAGGATTCACAATCGGCCCCCTCACCAGTTCGAATGTAGACAGGTCCTCCTCGAACATTCTCAAACGATGGGAGACGCGCTTCGGCAGATAGGTCCACCATTCGACAGTGAACCACCATGTGTTTCCCACGGACAAGGCACACGTCTCAGTCATCCTGCCAATTGTTCCCACTGGTCGATCCCAATGAGGCGCAATGACACGAAGCGCCACACCCACTGCAATCTCATTGGGACTCATGGAGAAATGACCTCGGTGCCGTATTTAACCGTTCCGGTAGGGACTTATTAGAGCTTGAGCTACACTCATGCAGATACCGCGCAAGGATGTTCACCCGGATCAAGGTAGAGGTGAGGACGTTCATCACGCAGGTCTTATCGATCTACTATTCAGCGAACGTCCAACGATGCTGAACGGACAGGGCAATCCTGATTTGGTAGTGCCTTACAGCGAGCAATCATAGTGGAGGCGACCAGCGATGACATGGATTCGTCAGACGAAGCTATCAGCAGTGGGCCATGGAGTGATTTGTATACTCATGTATTCTTCCCTCACAGGATGCGGTTCCATCATTCATGGGAGTAGGCAGCAGGTCTCCTTCGACTCCAAGCCTCAGGGGGCGACCATCAGATTGAGTAATGGAACTCGCCTGACCACTCCCCAGACGGTCGAATTACGGCGCGCTGAGGATCATACTGTCACGGTAGAAAAGGATGGCTATCAACCAGAGAGAATCACCCTGAAGCGTGATTTCAACGCCGTCGCGACCATCCTGGGAAACATTCTTTGGCTTGTTCCAGGGGTGCTCGTGGATGTTCTTGTGGGTGGGGCGTGGACGCTAGATCCTGACCATATCAGCGTTGATCTGGTTGCTGAGAAGCCAGCCATACCGCCTAGCGTCGGCAATAGCCAGTCCCGTTAAATACAATGCGGGCAGAACATTATTCCGGTGTGGGTTTCACTCCGATGAGGCTGGCCCCATTTCTTGCCACCTATGATCGAGACTTCTGATCCTCGTCTTCGTGCTGTGGTCGCTCGCGCGTGCCGAGTTGGTCGGGAAGGTGCCTCGCGACAGGACTGGAGTCCTTTTAGCATCAATGTATTTCAGAACATTGGAGAGTAATCTTTCATGTTCCACCGTGAACTTATAGAAAGCAGTTCGATCGTGACACCCTTTACCCACACTCACCTGACTCTCCTTCTGGTCCTCCTGCTCGTTCCACCTTCCCTGTATGCATGGGGACCAGAAGGGCATGAGATTGTGGCGATCATCGCAGAGCAACGGCTGGAAGGTGACGTCCGAGAGCAGACGGCCGCGCTCTTGGAAGGCACCGCGTTCATAAGCGCGGCCAGTTGGGCGGACCAGGTGCGTAACCAACAAACCGCACCGTGGCATTATGTCAACATTGCCATCGTGGATCGAGAGTATGACGCCGCGCAGGTCTGCCATCAGGATCAGTGTGTGATCGCTCAAATCGAGCGTTTCCGCAAAACACTCGCGGATCACGCCGCAAATTTCAAAAAGCGCCAAAAGGCGCTCAAGTACCTCATCCACTTTGTGGGCGGCCTCCATCAGCCGCTTCATGCCGGAGATAATCACGACCGGGGAGGCAATGATGTGCAGGTGGAGTTCCTTGGTCAGACGATCAATCCGTCCAGTCGCAAACCGTGGAATCTGCATGCCGTGTGGGACAGTGCGTTGGTTGAACACCAGGATCCCGACGCCCATCACTAGGCGGAACGACTCCTTGGCTGGTTGGACGCGCAGCCAGAAGGCGCGTATCGGGACGGCTCGGTAGTGGACTGGGCGATGGAGTCACACGACGTCGCAAAGGATCACGTGTATGCGCTTCCTGAGAATCGCAAACTGGGGGAAGATTATGTTCGAGCCAATCTTCCCGTAGTCGATCAACAGCTGATCAAAGCCGGTGTTCGCCTGGCCAAACTCCTAAGCGAGGCTCTAGGGAAGATGTAGGCAGGGACCTCCGCGAGAAGAATCCACACCAGGCGAAAGTCATCCACACCGGTACCGGTCTCTAAGCCACGTTGCTAAATTTGCGTTAGAAATATTCAGGATAGAGCAGGCTTAGTAACGCTCATAGTCAGCCGGCCGTAGTCGGTCATCAGCATTGCCTGAAGCTCCGCGGATGCAGGGTGATCATACGAGGGGGGCGTGGGAAGCTACTGGGTAAAGACCGTGTCGCTCGACCGCCTCCATCTATGACGCATTCCAATTTGGTAACTTGTGAGAACTGAAAACAGGGCGGGCTTGGTGGTTCAGAAAATATCGAAGATCCGCGGTTGGGAAAGTCGGGACGTCAGCGGAGCATGGTGAAGCGTGGGCCATGGGCAGAGCCACATCGGTGTCGGCGTGAGTTCGAAAATCCACTACTGATTAGCGCGAGAGAACTCAGCAAGGAGATGCCTCCCTCGCGACCATGCAGGGCGACCAAGATTATTCTTCAGCTCGGGATTCTCGTCAAGAAACCATAGCTCCCGCCCCGTGCTTTTGACATCGTTTGAAGGGGAGTGTACCATTCTCGAAATCATCCTCACTGTACGTCTCCCCGAAGCAGGGGGACCGTTATGTGGTCCATCGCGATGCTGATCATCCTAACGACTCCTGTTGGCGCCTTAGCCCAGTATGTCGGCGATCTCAGCCCAAATCCGTATAGCAGTAACGGGGTGGGTAACCCCTTCAGTCCCGGCGGAGCGTACAGCTTCAGTCCTCCCCCCGTCCCAGGCCGAGGCCCTACCGCGCCGACCAGTCCATACACCTGGTCCAATGTCTCCCCCAAGCCGAGTGGTCCTGAGGTCCTCAATCGTGCCAAGTTGTTTGGATTCCCCGCACCTCCTCCAGAAGCCCCCAATGTGACGACCCCTGCGAGAGGACCATACGGCATTACCCTCCCAGAGAATCATCCCTTGGGCATTGGAGGGCGATGAAGAGGCCGACGCAAGTCTTGGCTGTGAAAGTTGCCAAGGGGGAGTCGTTTAAGGTGATGGTGGATTGCCGGGCATGAATCATTCCGCATAGTCCTCTCCCATCCCGCTAGAAGGTCGAGGCCCCATTCTGGCCGATCGCAAATTGCGCAATCTTGGGATCCTCTCGTTGCAACTTCTGGACGGCAATGGCCGGATGAAGAATCTCGCCTGTGGGTATTCCTGCCCGTGCTCACAGGGGCCAAAGAGATCTGAGAAACACGAGTGTCCCAGAACAAAAGATCAGGATTAGGACTGTGAGAGTATTCATGTTTGCCGCTCCTTCCAGTTTCGATCCCATGTAGCAGCAACAAGCGTACCCATCCAGGCCTTCCTTCGACATCGCGTATTTCGGCATCACGGGCGATATTTCAGAGGGGTTCGGCATGATAGCAGCTGAGACTAAACTGCCGCCTTGAGGGGGGTATCGAAAGCGATACAGGACGTATTTGAATGTGATACGTGCGAGATCTTGGGGCTAAACAGGGAGGCCAAACTTGCTAATCAGTCCACTCTGGCAATGCTGACATTCGCCTGATCCCGAACAGCCCTTTTAAATTGTTTTAGAAGAAAACAGAACCCCGACACGCGGGTCCTATGTATGCCCATCTGTGATTGGAGATAGCTGCGCAAGGCTCCCCCCCCCTCCATGACAACCGAATCAAGAAACCTCCACGCCTGGATCTTCCTGGAAGCAAGGTGCCCAGAAGAAGAGCTTTACCCAAGAGGCGGTGACTGGCCGTCATCCTCCATCCTTCACCCATTCTCAAGATTTTCTCTGCTCGTTGAGCCATGTACACGGTTTGATCTGCTTGCGTCTGTCGGCCCAGGGGACTGATTGACAGAAAATGGGGCTGCATGACGACGACAATTCAAACCTTAGCCCGATAAATGGTGCTTCTGATTCCAGATTGACCAACCCATCCTGTGCATAACTCTGTCAAGTGTTGCTGCTTATCCGCGGCCTTGTATGGATTACGTATTCTGGGCATTTCCCTAGTCAAACCCCCTGCGCCATTAGTGGTGCAAAGATGGTATGCGCTGTCAAGCCACAAGATATTGGGGTGTTGCACTCAAAGAGTCGACACTGCACATAAAATAGGCATCTTGCGAGCTGCCGCATCTCTGTGGGGTCGCCGATGCCGTGTGAGTGATTATCCCCAGAGTTATCCACAGAATTTGGGGACCCTTTCTAGATGGGCGGCTCCCTTTGTCGCTCCCCCTAAGAACTACGCAATGATCCGTCGTATTTGCACATGATCTCCCTACGATGACCTCACGCGAGCTCTTGACTGGCTACGTCAAACCGCTTACTGTAGGTAAAACCATACACTGTCACCCTACAGTGAAGGCGGACGCAGGGTCGAGTGGCTCTGCGGAGTCGACAATATTGAAACTTGAGGTTTCCCCTGCCAACAACGTCGCCCAACCCTTCCTCACGGCACCAATTCCCTGACCTGCCTGACTATGCATCCCATCGCATACTGTAGGACGTGTTTAATTCTCGTGGCCATGGCAACCACGCCCGAAGACCGAGAGCAATTAGACGCCCTCTTCGATACCTGGACACCTGGTGGTGAACTCCGGCAGCGACAAGGACACTGCGCCAAGTGTGGTCAGTATGGAGAAGTGAGCTACTATGCTGCCGCCCAATAACGACGATGAATTGATGACGCACCCGGATCGCTTGGTCGCGGACCTCCTTGCGATCACAGTCAGAGTCGATCGCCTTGTGAAGACGGAGAAGTCGTTGACGGCATTGCAGCGAGATTGTCTCCTGAACGCCATGGGCAACTTGAATACCTTGTTCTCTATCTGGAAAAGACCCTGCATCCCGCCGGAGGATTCTACGACAGCGCCATTGGCGAGCGACGCCTAACCTGCCGCCCCTCATCGATAGGATAATGGATCTGGACCTCGCCACAGTTGCGAAATGATCTCGTCGCGTCCTCGTATCGACCTCTTGTGTTTACTCGCACATTCCCCTACGAGTCTCGGGACCAATGTGGTGGGCACCGTGTGGCCAGCCCCCCTGAGGCCCCAGCCAGTTGGGTTTTCATTCGTCCGGTGCACACCTCGCTCGTACCCTGCGTCCCTTCCAAGGTGGAATAGTCCTCGCGCCACGACTGCCTTAGAGTCGGCGCATGCAGACGTGTTCTTCCTCTGACGGCTCAGACTGCTTCCCCATTCCGTGCACAATCGTTGTCCACCACGAGGACTTATTCGGCAGAGGCACCATCTGGGGGTTTTATCCGCATCGCTGCCATGTCGAAAGCGATCTTTTCGTCAGTCCAGGCATCACGGGCCTAGTCACATGTTCGCGCGCGTCAGAGTATGGCGTTCAGTGTACACACGGCCTGGGGTAGCTGCTCTCACGATGGTGAAGGTGACGATCACGCTACAGCTCAAACGCCAAGTCTGGGTCGTGGTGGCCTGCGATGTAGACTCCGCCGACGGCGGCCAACCCCTGTCACTCCCCCCACTGCTCAAACGGAAGTTCCATTCGTACGAAGCCGCGATTAGCTACGTAAAGCGCCTAATCTTGCGGCGCCTGAAACGGGTAAGGCATGACGCCGTAGGTTCGGATCTGACCTATTCTGTGAATGTTCTGCCTCCTGGGGAGAAGAAATAAAACCCCAGCAGAAGCGCTGGACCTCGCTTGTGTGTTTGCCGCGCATTTCCCGATGTGGTGACGGCGTGAGGGTCCGCCCACGCGGGGGGGAGGTTCAGCCTATTTTTTTTGGACTCTGTTATCTCTGGTATGTGGCAGGCGGTGGGAAACTTGCTGCGCGGTCATGGCCTTTTTTTATTCTCGCGCTCTTGGTGGCCAGCATCATATGTGCCCCTTCTGGGAGATGAAGAAACTGAATGCCGTCTCTGATCACCACCACTGGGTAACATGGGAACCCCGCTTTCCAGAAGGCATTCGCGGCGCGAGAGGCTGCCCTCAAGGTTCTCTCGTCACAGATGGTTTGCTGGGAACTCTACGATCGGCTGACCGCCCGCGAGTACTCCCTGGAATCCGCGGCCGCGTACACCCACTCAGTGTGCGCCACTGTCTTTCCATACACCATAGGCCGTCGCCATGCCCCGCATTGGCGGCAATGTCCTGACTGGGGCTGTGCCTAGTTGTCAGCGTTGGCCCGTTGGATTACGCTACAGTCATGTTTCGCCAACTTCTACCGGCGCTCTTCCATAAGTACGCGTGTGAGCTATGCCATAAACACCAAGCGACGCGCGGGTTTGTGCGCTGCCACCTGGGTGGTAGGCTCCACGAAGTGCCACACTAACTCACCCTTCAAGCGTACGCACCACAACGTGCGCGACGAGGACTCGCGGTTTCCAAGCGTTGGCATGTCGCTCTGGAGGACAATAGGAGGTCCGCTGTCCTCCATCCTCTGCACAAGATCACCATTTCACTACACTCATACGAATGAGAGAGAAGGAGCATAGGATGGCAACATTGCGCGTCTCGCTCGTAATCTTCGGTTGTGCGCTCGTCCTGTTCGTGTCTCCCGTACTCGCCGATTCCGAGGGAGAGCACCCCTCTCTACCTGGGAATCGCACGTTCCTCGGTACGGTGGAGGAGGTCAGAAGCGACCAGGCTAGGGTCAATACCGGGGAGGGGCAGCCTCGCTTCGTCCCCATGAATGTGCGGAAGGACAAAGGACTCGCGGACCTCAAAAAAGGAGACCAGGTGGAGATCACGGTCAACGATCAAAATCTCCTCGTCGATGTGCACAAAGCGGGTGAGGCCAACCACCATCGTGTGATCCGAGGTCGGTTGGCCGGTCCCCTGGAAACAGGACATGAAAAAGCGGTGATCAAAACTGAATCCGGAAAAGAAGAATCTCACCAGATTCGGCCGGTGGCGAGAAGCAAGGTGGCATCAATCCCGGTCGGTGCCGAGGTCACCTTCCTCATTGACGAATTGGACAAAATTGTCGATGTCTCAATGGGTACGACCGACTCTGTGCATCATGCGGCGGAACTGGGACAGCAGAAATCTCCGCTCAAAGGAAACCTTCGTCAGGTGGTGGGGGTGATTGCGAAGCCATTGAAGGGCAGCACCATCGTGATTCGTACCACGGACGGTAAAGAGCAGTCCTATGAAGCTCGACCGCTCATCCACGAGCGCCTCGCAAAGTTGGCACGCGGCCAATCCGCGACCTTGCTCATTGACCACGAACGCATGGTGACCGATGTCTCGTTTAACCAGTCAGAGAAAAGTAGCCCAGCCGACCGGTGAGCAACACGTGGACGATAGATCATAGATGGACTAGGCCCCCACGAGGGGAGAGTGCACTGTACTCCAACCCAGAGTTTATCATCCACACATCACGCACGCCTGACGCGGTGGGCGAAGGAGCGTGATGGGAGTGTGGAACGCGAGGAGAGAGGGTGTCCGATAGGCTAGAGGACTAAGGGGGGAGGGTGTCATCGCAGACGTGCAGTGATTGTTGAGAGGCGAACGCTGGTGAGGGGAGGTCACAAATTCCACCGTGGTGTACCCACAGCCTCTTCAGCTTCTTCCTTGAATTGCTGGTCAAGCCGCGACTTGCAACTCATCTAAGCGTCGGCCTAACCTTAGCTACTCACCGACTACACGCAGGTGCAAAGATGACAAAAAAAGAGGGTGGTACTTCTGCCCGTTCTACGCGGTATCTGCTCCTCCTGGTTCTCTTTCTGCTCGGTTCGTTCGTGTTCCCCTCATTCCATCCGAGTCGAAGCCGAGTCCACGCCGCAAGCGCAGGTCAGACGAAGGTCCAGCGCATATCGACACAGTACATTGCGGCGTTGGGCGATCCAGGCGCGACGTCCGGGAGCGGCGCGCAATCGTGGGGTCTGTGGCCTTTGGACCCAGGTCCTCGGGGCGTCGAGCTGAAAAGTTATAAACGGTTGAGGGATGCAGGTGGCGTCGCCCCGGCGCGCTGGAAATTCGACGGCACGGACTGGTGGCTGGAGGAACACGGCTTGATCATGGAGCAGCCGACCTTTCCGCTCCCTCCCGGCAAATACATGGTCACGGGCCACCGCGACGTGACGGCTGTGCTGACCATTCATCCCGCCGACAGGAATGGCGACAGGCGCTGGGAGCTCGATAAAGGCGCGACGCTCTACGACGTGACGCACCTGGCCTGCCGCTCCGCACGCTATACACCGGCAGCGGTTGGTGGTTCGTGTTCGCCGGCAAACGCCCAGACGGCTGCGTTCCCAGTTTCGCCAGGGGGAGCGATGCCTCCCGTCGAGGGCTGCACGAAGCAGGACTATGCGGTTCTAATCGTGATCGGCTTGGCCGCGGAAGACTGAAGCCGGTGACGACGACGATAAGGAGCACGACAACACCTTCACGAGGGGTCGCGCTGTGTGACCACCTTTGTGACCAAATTAGGCGGGAAAGGAAAGGACGGCAAAAAGATGGAATCAATGGAACACTTCAAGCAATGAGATTGCAATCCATTCGGGGAACCCGTTGCAATAGCGAGCCTTATCAGAAAACGGCTCTTTGTCCCTCTTAATCAGCGAGCCAACGTCGGTCATCAGCATGAATTGACTGTTGTCCGATATAGGACATCGAACTTGTAAACCATTGTAAATCGATACTACTCATTGGACGGTTCCTCGGTATCATCCCTTTGTATTTTCTCATTTTCGCCTGTCCTCTCAAGGCTCAGACAGCGCTCGAGTCACGATCTAGCGAGCTGATCCTCCCTAGGCGGCCTCTACACAACCTTTGAACGGAACTCCCCACGAGCCTGGACCGGCAGTGCAAATGCCCTCCAATCCCGTTGGGGACACCATCTTCTTCACGTGAAGAGTTCGTCCTGTCTGGTTGCCGGGTATCGTGCTACGTTTCAGGGTCGCCTACTGTGGTCTTCCTTTCGTCCCCGCTGTACTGTCCACTCGGCCCGCGTTCACGCTTCAGATTGCACTCTCAGCTCGGCATTGGTTATTGCCGGAGCGTTTCCCATCCCTACGGTCAGTCTGCTCACGCCCTATGCATTTGCCAATCGGGCGATGGCGCTGATCACAATCTGGGTGACCGCGATCCTCGTTCGTAATTACAGACAACGCACTGCGGAAACGGCACGATTGGCGGCACTTGTGACTTCGTCAGACGATGCCATTCTCAGCACGACCTTGGAGGGAAAGATTGAGACCTGGAACGCCGGCGCGGAGCATCTCTGCGCCTATCAGGCGGCGGAGATTATGGGACAACCGCTCTCGATGTTACTGCCTGATGATCGCCAAGCGGAATTGGCCGACATGCTGGCACGCGTGAAAAACGGGGAACACAATCAGCCGTTTGAAACAGTGTGGACGACGAAGGACCACCGGGTGCGGCGCGTCTCGCTCACCATTTCACCGATCGTGGATGAGCGTGGGATGACCGTGAGCACATCGACGATCGCGCAGGATATCACTCTGCAAAAAGAAGCCGAGGACGAACGGTCCCGTCTTCTGAAAGAATTACAGGACGCGCTCGCCAACGTGAAGCGGCTGGAAGGGTTGCTCTGAGCTAGGTTCGAAAAAGTGGACGCCTGCAACCTATTATTAGAGGTCTGGAGGTATGCGATGGAACGGTTACCGCGACAGAAGTATACGAAGGAGTTCCGTGAGGAGGCCGTCCGGCTGGTCCTCGAACAGAAACTGACGACGCCAGAGGCGGCGAGACGACTGGCCATGTCGGACAAGACACTCGCAAACTGGGTGTTTCGGGTACGGCAGGGGCATCTGGCAGGGCTAGGCGAAACCCGACAGCCCGTGACCGCGCTCGAGGCCGAGGTGTCTCGCCTCAAGCGCGAGCTCGCAGAGGCCCGCATGGAACGCGACATACTAAAAAAGCCACGGTGGGTTCAACCGGTGAGCGCAACACCTACGTCCAATATAGCCGCTGGCGTCTGAAATCCCAAGGTCTTCCGCGGCCGTTGATTCAAGCGTAACGCGATTCTGTTCAAGGCTGTCTGCGAGTAGCGTGACAGGTCGGTGCCTTTCGGAAAATACTGACGCAGCAAGCGGTTGGTATTTTCATTGGTCCCCCGCTGCCACGGACTTTGCGGGTCACAAAAATAGACCTGCAGGCTGGTATCAACCGTGAAACGTTTGTGCTGGGCCAATTCCATCCCGCGATCCCAGGTTAACGACCGGCGCAAGGCCGAGGGCAGGCGTCGGACCTGCTGGCTCAGCGCTGTCACCACGCTGACCGTGTCTTTCCCCGGCACCTTCACCAGCATCGTAAAGCGCGACTGCCGTTCCACCAGGGTGGCGATGTGCGTATTCTGTGAGCCCGTAATCAGATCCCCTTCCCAGTGACCGGGAATGGCTCGGGCTTCCACATCAGCAGGACGGTGACGGATGGAGATGCCATCCACGATCTGCCCACGCGGTTGGCCAGCCGTAGTTGCGTGTTTCACTCGCCGCCTCCGACGCCGGGACCGGAGATTCCTCAGTAATTCTTTCTTGAGCACGCCCCGGGCTTGGAGGAACAGACTGCGGTAGATCGTTTCGTGGGAGACGTGCATCGCCTCTTGACCTGGAAATTCCCGTTTGAGCCATCCGGCGATTTGTTCGGGCGACCACTCCAACGCCAATTTGCTCGCCACGATCCTCTGGAGCATGGGGGAGGCGGCGAGTCGACAGGGCTTGGGACGGCGTGTCCGGTCCCAGGCTCGCGCATCAGCCTCAGCGGCCCGATACCTAGGGACTCCACCACAGCGGGTGATTTCACGGCTGACCGTGGCTGGTGGGCGACCAAGCGTCGCGGCAATGTACCGGATGGAGCGATTGGCCGCCAGGCCCCGCGAAATTTCCTCGCGCTCCGCCAGTGTCAGCGCCCAGCGCGACCGCCGCCGAACGGGAGGAATAAATCCTCCGTTCGAGGCCACCACCCCGTGAACCGAGCCGGCGTGTTTGTCGAGTGCCAGACCGATCTCGCTCAATGACTGCCCCTGTTTCCATCGTTGCCACAGATCCGCTTTCTGGGCCGCGGACAAGCCCGGACGTCCCATAGATGCCATCACGATCACCCTCCCACTCCACCGTACCCCAGAGGGTGTTGCATTGATCGATTGAACTCACCACCGCGTACTTTGCCAAGGCGCAGCTGCGCGGTACGCACTCATGACGACGCTGCGTCCCCAGTATTCCTTGGCGCTGATGTGCCGAGTGCTCGCGGTCTCCCGAAGCGGCTACCATGCCTGGCGGAGGCGTCTCCCCTCCAAGCGCGCCCAGGAGAACGCGCGCTTGGAAGTGGCGATCCAGGCCGCCCATGTGCGCACCCGGCAGACCTATGGACCGGAGCGACTGCAAGCGGAATTGCGTGAGGAGGGCTTCCCGGTCGGAGTGGGGCGCATCAAGCGGCTGCGCAAGAAGCTGGCCCTGCGCTGTCGACAAGTCCGCAAGTTCACCACCACCACGGAGTCGAATCATCATCTGCCAGTGGCGGACAACCTGTTGGCACAAACGTTTGACGCCAGGCGACCGAACGAGACCTGGGTCACCGACATCACCTATGTGCCCACCACGGAAGGGTGGCTGTATCTGGCAGGGATCAAGGGTCTCTATACGTGTGAGATCGTGGGCTATGCCCTGGGTGCCCGCATGACCACAGACCTGGTGAGCCGTGCCCTAGTAGCGGCGGTCGACGCGAAGCGCCCGCGCCCGGGGTTGATTCACCACTCGGATCGAGGTGCCCAGTATTGTGCCCAGGACTACCGAGCGCGGCTAACCCAATTCGGCCTACACGCCTCGATGTCGCGCCGGGGCAACTGCTACGACAATGCGCCGATGGAAAGCTTTTGGGGGACGCTGAAGAATGAACTCGTGCATCATCAACGCTATGCCACCCGTGAGCAGGCGCAACGAGCGATCACGGAGTACATCGAGATCTTCTACAACCGTCAGCGCCGGCATTCGCGGCTCGGGAATCTCTCGCCTGCGGCGTATGCCCAACAATGGGCTCGTCAACAGCCGGCGGTATGAGGCTGCAACTCATGGCGTCCACTATTGACGACCGGGCTCACTCTCCGTCTGCGCGGCTTGTAAAAAAAAATCGCGATAGTCAGGGTCAATGGGTTCCCATCGAAATCTACATCACCGAACATTCCGAAGCCGTCTTTTCTCACGGCTATTGCCCCAACTGTGCGCAGAGTTTCCAGAATAAAATGGAAACCATGAGGCTTGAGCACGAATCCCTGCACCTCCCCCTGTCGGTTCTTCTGCCGAATCGTCAAGAATGACACCTGCCGGGCTAAACGGAATAGTCGCGACCGCAATTTCCCGGCACGCATCGTGTCATAATTGACACGGCCCTAGCGTGAATCGACCACAGTCCCACCCCTGCTCGGCACGGAGTGCCACCTCGATCCATCGAAACCGGGCAAGAATTGCGGTGATTCTACATGACAGCAAAGGGAATGCGAGGATGAGCAGATGGTGGAAGACACTCTCAGGCGCGAGCCGACGCGTTGGCATCAAGTTTGCTGTATTTAGCGACAGAAGGACACGGAGAGTCGATTCAATCAGAGACGCAGGTTCACGACCCCTTACGGATCCTTAAGGAGGCAGCATGGCGACGAACATGACGAACGCTGATCCGAACGGACACGCAGCTGATGCATCGAACACGAGTGCCGAATCTCCACGAAGCCTCACCTACGACGAGAAAAAAGCCGCCGAGGCCGCTTTTTGCGGCGAACCGTTCAACCCTGCCTGGTCGGCTGCGGCAGAGCGAGTCTACGAGGGAATCTTGATGGCGAAGGGGGCCCGTGCGGTTGAGTCTCTCGTGGACGCCACGATTGATTCCGAGTGCGTCCTGAGCTGAAGCTGACGGAGTGGAACGGGGCAGCCCACGTGCCTGTCGCATGTGGAATAGACGGCAGCCGGTGGTTCGTCGCCGGCGGTGAAGCTGTCACTGGGCTCCGACGCATGGGAAAGACGCTGGTGGCTAAAGCCTGTGGGCGCGAATGAGGTCCGACACGGGAAAACCCAGCTGTTTGGCGTGCTCGACCAGACGCTGATAGATCCCATCCTCAAGCTGAGGAGTACGCGAAAGAATCCAAAGAAAGCGGCGGTCCGGTGTGCCGACCATCGCCGTTCGGTACTCCGGGTCAAGAGCGAGAATCCAATAGTTCCCTTCACGCGACGAACCGAACAGCCGCGCAAAGAAGTTGTCGAATACCACGGTGAGCCTGGCGTTCGTCGTCTTATCGACAACCGTCGCCACACCCTCCGCCTGCTCAACACCTCCGCTGTCGGTCACACATTCATTGTGCACTCCTACCGAGCCATCTGAACGACTTGTATAGATCGCCTTTGAGTCTACGCAGTGCCGTTGAAACCACATCGGCAACCGCGCCATCTCGTACCACGTCCCGGCGTAGCGAGCGAGATCGACAGACGATACCGTCGGCAAGGTGTCTCTGTGCGCCGTGCTAGCGCAGCCTGCGAGTAAAAGGCAGAAGAGGGCTGTCGCCAAGGTACTGTTCAAACGCCTCGAACCAGTCACATAAGTTCTCATCTGACATTCCTTATGGCACAGCATGATTGTACATCTCTGTTGCTTGGCAAAGAAGGCAATGCCTGTCCTAGAGTTCACCGCTGGCCAGGTGAGATATCGATTGGCCCGTATGAGAACGGCGTGAACGAAAGACCACGGTCATGATCACGGCTATTATCGCCACCAACGGTCCGAAAACGAAGGCACCGGTCATCGCCGCCTCCATGGATTTATCGTGAGTGTTGGAGGAGACGGTCTCGATCAACAGCAGCCCGCCGAATAGCCCCACGAGAAATCCACAGATCGCCGCCAGCACGGAGAGGCTGAAGGTTTTCATGGGCGATCGTATCGCATCGTAGTCCGCAACGTCCCAATCTGGATTCCGTGCACGTCTGTCCTGCTACCATACGCCATTCTGAGCCTTTTCCACTCACTATCGCCAGTCTGTAAGATTCCCCGTTCCGAGATGACACAACGACAGGAGGTCAGTAGGCCTGGAGTCACGGAGACGGAGAAACGAAGGATGAAGGGCCTCAGGTGATCGCAAGAGCCGTCGAAGATCGCGGCGGCGGGCGCAAGATGGAGTAACCATACGGATAAGAGGGCATATCATGACAGGTGTAGGCAAATTCATGGCCGCCACCATAATGGCCATCGTGAGCATAGGGTTGGCGTCAGCCTTTGCGGAAGACTATAGCCACAGCATGCCGGGGATAGGCGGGCATGACCCGGTGGCCTATTTCACAGACAGCAGGGCGGTCCGCGTGAGCGGCTATCACGTCGCAGTTTTCGACGGGGTCACCTACGCCTTTGCCAGTGCCGAACATCAAAAGATGTTCGAAGCCAATCCGCAGAAGTATCTGCCACCTTACGGCGGGTACTGCGCCTATGGGCTGAGCGTCGGAAAGAAATTCGTCGCGGACCCTGAGGTCTGGAAAATAGTCGATGGGAAGCTCTACTTGAACCTCGACAAAGGTATCCAGCAGAAATGGGAGTAAGGACATCTCCGGCTATATCAAGAAGGGGGATGCCAACTGGGTCGCCATGAAGGACAAGAAGCCCTCAGGGTTGTGATCGAAAGGGATCGTCTATAGTCCTTAGTCCTTGCTCCCCCATGCAACCGGCCATTAAGCTTAAGCGAAGATTGGGGGGAGCGGCCCTGTTCGTTGGGGAGAGGACGACGATGAAACCACCTATCAGCGACATTGCGTTTACCGAATCTGTGAAGGCGGTTCAACAATGCATGGGGTCACGGAAGCACTATGAACGGATGGAAACGACTGGTGGGTGGGAGAATACAATCTCCGTAGATCTCGCTGAATTCATCGACGAACGTGATTCGTTTTACTTCGCTACAGCCAACGTGAAGGGGCAGCCGTATATCCAGCACCGCGGGGGACCAAAAGGGTTTCTCAAGGTGCTGGATGAGCGCACCCTAGCCTTCGCCGATTTCGCGGGCAATCGGCAGTACATCTCAGTCGGGAATCTGGCCGAAAACAAACAAGCTTTTCTGTTTCTCATGGATTACGCCAGCCAAACCAGGGTCAAAATCTGGGGAACAGCCGAGGTCGTCGAGAATGATCCGCGCCTCGTGAAGCAACTCAGTGACCCAAGCTATAAGGGGAGGCCGGAACGCGCCATTCGCTTTCACGTGGAAGCGGTCGATATCAATTGCCGGCAGCACATTCAACCGCGGTTCACTCAAAAGGAGATTGATGCACTCGTGCAGCCTCTGCGCGATCGGCTTGCCGAATTGGAAGCCGAGAACACAGCATTGAAACGCTCAGGCGCCGCGCCCACCAAGTAGGTCATCGATCGTCTGTGCCTCGCTCTGCGGTGGGGTCAGGGAAGTTGCAGACCGATCCCGAAGGTCGCCGCATAACCAGTGGCTGTTGCTGTCGGAGCCAGCATCAGTTGATCCCCGCCACGCCGAAAAATCCAATCATCCTGGTTGCGCGCATTGCGCCGGCCTTTAGCGGCATAGGGTTGATCCGTGTACACGCGATCCGTCAGCGCGTCGTCAAAGTACATTTGCGACGTGAACTCCAGGTGCCGCTGGGCGGCGTGCGCCGTGCGAACCTTCATGTGAATGTGCACCGTCCGGCCCACATACCAACCAGGATAGATGGTGAGGAATGTGGCTTTCCCCTGCGCGTCAGTGATCTGATAGCCGCGTAAAAATTTCTGGCCGATGGTGTTGAAACCAGAATCCCGCACGTCCGAATAGACACCCAGCGCATCGCAGTGCCAGATGTCCACCTGGGCGCCGGCCAATGGCTGGCAATCTCCGGAGCCGAGTCGGAATATCTGTAACGTCAGCGCGAGTGGCGTGCCGGGTGTGACTTCACCGCTAGTCGGATCTGAACGGATGTCGGAGCGATTCAAGCGTTCATCGATGAAATAGGGGCCTTCGGTTTGCTCCGGCCTGACGACGCAGGAAGGGGTGGGAAGGCCAGCAAAAGACTTCCGAGAACTCAGTCTGCCGCCCATGAGCCAAAGCGCGCCGGTGGCGCCGAGTAATGTGATTACTTGACGGCGAGAAAGGAGATGTCCGACAGGTGCGTCTTCAAGCGTCATTGTTTTTCTTTTCATTTAGTCGAGCCTCTCCGTGACAAAGCGTGTGGTGGTCAGCCGTGTTGCGACACGGGGGCTTACTTGTCGATTCGAGGCGCAGGTTCAGGAAAGGCTTGCGAGCTTTGCCAATACGCTCGCAATGCCTACGACAATTCCAATCAGCCATATCCAGAATGTGTTTTGTTCATGCCAGGCTTCATACCAATGCTTGGGTTTCCACAGCTGAATTTCGGCTAGAGTCCGCTCGCCAAGGAATTTGTCCATGTATTGGATTTCCGGTTCCACCGACCTAAACGCCACACTATTTGGAAAACCTTTTCCTCTGAGACGGCTGTCAACATCAGCCATGTGTTCGTAGACTTTCCTGGATCCAGAGGAAAGCAGCCCCTGAAGTTCAGGGAGTAAGAGTCTGGCATCCACGCCTTTTTCTCTGCTCATTGAAACGGCTGCTTCGATTTCAGAAATGCAGAGATGTTCGAGGAAAGGCTCGATATAACGTGACCAAACACTTCTCTGTGGGACCCTGCAAACGCAATTCCCTGATACGTAATCTCTCTGCCATCGAACGACTTGATACTAAACGGTGGACCAGCTGCCATGAAAGTCCAAGGCGTTACCTGCTGTTTGATCACCTGTTCAAAGGCATCATCAACGCGCTTTTTAAATGTTGGATAGAGAGGAGTTGTCATGGGCTAGCCGGTGGTCGAACGCATGGATGTGAGCAGACTACTTTTGACGGAAGCAAGTGTCAACGGCAGGGGGTTCTGAAATGCACGAATTTCAGAACCAGAATGCCGGGCGCCCAGGGTGCGGAACGATTCTTCGCTGGAACGGAACACTATGTGCGAAGGATTGGAGAATCGTGTAAAACCCGACCAGCCGGAGCCTCTTTTACAAGAGACCCCGGCGATGGTGAAGAAATTTCGTCGCTGGGCTACTGCACTTCGACGTTGATGGTCTGGGTGGCGGTGAGGAGGGCGTGATCCTTGGTGGCGCCGGTCACGGTGACCTTGTGTTTGCCTTTAGGCAGACCCTTGAACGTTCCACCGAAGCCCTTCTGATACTGATCGTCCAGATACACGTGGGCGTGGGCCGCCTGCGATCCCTTGGTCAATTCATACTTCAGCTCAAAACTGTCGCTGACTTTGTCTCCATCCTTGGGAGAGGTAATCACGATTTTCGATCCGTCATCGATCGGCTTATCAGCCGCGAAAACCGGCGCTCCGCTGAGCGCGCCCACTAACGCCATACCCAGTCCCACAAATCCGATGCTTTTCATCACATGCATGACGGCCTCCCTGTTTAAACCAATCGAGTGAATGGTGCACCTTATCACCTCTACGAAAAATTCGCTGAGATGGATTCATCGTACCACTGGAAGATCTTGTCCTTTTCTTTCTCTCTTCGTTACAAGATCCGCTCTGAGGCCGACGTTGACCAACCCGGCTTGCTCGATTTGCGGGAATGGTGCTAGGCTTGCCCTCCTGCGAGGCCGCCATGACCCCTCAGGTTGTTGATCCCGAAAAGGAACCCCTCAAATCCGCGCTCGAATCTCTTCGCGAGAGCGAAGAATTTAACACTCGTCTCATTGAAAGCAGCCGCGACTGCATCAAGGTGCTCGACCTCGACGCCCGACTGTTGTCGATCAACGCCGGCGGGCTGGCCTCTCTGGAAATCTGCGATCTGGGCCCGGTCGTCGGGACATCATGGATCGACTTTTGGGAGGGTGATGACAAGGCTGCCGCCCGTCGTGCAGTCGAGATCGCACGCCAAGGCGGCATCGGACGATTCGTCGGCTTCTTTGCGACGCGTCAGACGAACAACCGCGCTGGTGGGATGTGACTGTCAACGCGATCCTCGATAAGGATGGCAAGCCGGAGAAGCTGCTGTCGGTCTCCCGCGACGTGACGGAGTTGAAACAGGCGGAGCAACGGGTGCGCGAATCACGCGACGTGCTTGAGCGGGAGGTGGCGGAACGGAACAGTCACCTGGCGCGAACCAGTACCGCGTTGCGAGAGGTCGTGGAAGGCGTCGAAGCGAAGGTCGGGGAGCAGTTCTTTCCCGCGCTCGTCCAGCAACGCTCGAAGGCTCTCAATGTGGCCTATGCCTTTGTGTCCGAATTCTGCGTCGACCGCACCAAGGTCCGCACCTTGGCCTTCTGGGCAGGAGACCACTTTGAAGAAAATTTCGAGTACGCGATTGCCGATACGCCCTGTGAAAAGGTGTTGGCGGGGGAACTGTATCATTGTCCCGATCACGTAGCCGACCGGTTTCCGCTCCATCGAAAAGAGCTGGAAGGGCTGGGTGTGCAGAGTTATCTCGCGATTCCGGTCACGAACGCGAGCGGGCAAGTGCTGGGCCATCTGGCGGTGATGGGTCGCGCCGGGATGGAACTCGAACAGCTTGACCTCTCGGTCTTCAAAGTCTTCGGAGCGAGGGCCGCTGCCGAGTTGGAGCGCGCGCACATGGAGAGCCTCATCAAGGCGAATGAAGAACGCCTGCGCGATCTATTCGATGGAGCGCCGATCGCCTATGTGCACGAAGGATTGGATACGCGCTTTCTCCGCGCTAACCGGGCGGCGATGCGCAGCTTGGGCATTACACCGGAAGAGGTCGACGGCACCTATGGACGGGACTTTATTCCTGATACGCCGGAGGCTCAGCGTCGATTGCGTGAAGCCTTCAGCTCTGTGGGGCCAGGCAGCGGCACCAGCGGGGCGGTGCTCGAACTTCGTCGGAAGGACAACGGCAAGCCGCTCTGGATTCAGTGGTGGTCGAAGCCGGACCCCAGTGGGGACCTACACTCGCACCATGTTCGTGGATATTACCGAGCGTGTCTTGATGGAGCAGGAGAAGGCCAGGCTGGAGGCGGCCAATGTATATCTCCAAGAGGAAATCAAAACGGAACATAACTTCGAGGAGATGATCGGAACCTCCGGCGCAATCAAGAAAGTATTTCAGGCGATTGAAAAAGTGGCGACCACAGATGCGACGGTGCTGGTGACGGGTGAGACAGGCACGGGGAAGGAACTGATCGCCCGAGCCATTCACCATTTGAGCCATCGAAAAGACGGCGTGCTCGTGAAGGTGAACTGCGCGGCGATTCCAGCCGGCTTGATCGAGAGCGAATTGTTCGGACATGAGAAGGGAGCCTTTACCGGCGCCTTGGCCAGAAAGATCGGCCGGTTTGAGTTGGCCGACAAAGGCACGATTTTTCTCGACGAGGTCGGCGACATTCCGCTGGACCTGCAGACGAAACTTCTGCGCGTGTTACAGGAAGGCGAGTTTGAACGCCTGGGCAGCCCCAAGACATTGAAAGTGAACGTACGGGTCATCGCGGCGACGAACCGGGATCTCGAGAGGGAAGTACGGGAAGGACGATTCCGCTCGGACCTCTACTACCGGCTCAAGGTGTTTCCGATCCAGCTGCCGGCGCTCCGGGACCGGGCGCAGGATGTTCCGCTGCTGGTCTCCTATTTTGTGAAGAAGTTTTCCGCGACGATGGGCAAGAAGGTCGAGACAGTGCCAGCCCAGGCGATGGAGATGCTGAAGGGTTATCCCTGGCCCGGCAACATCCGCGAACTGGAACATGTCGTCGAGCGCGCGGTGATTCTGAGCCAAAGCTCGGAATTGGACCTGGACGACTGGATGCCGAACCCGGGGGTTCCGGACGACACCGGATCGGCGACCACGCTGGAGGAAGTCGAGCGTACCCACATTGCCGCAGTCCTGAGGCAGACAAATTGGCGCGTGAGCGGCGACAAAGGCGCCGCCAAAATTCTCGGGCTCAATCCCACCACGCTCGAAGCACGCATGAAAAAACTGAACATCTCTCGACCGAACTAAAGAACGTCGCGCGCGACCATTGTTCCTATCGCGCCTGCCACTGTATCCGCCGCTCGCCCGTCAGTTTCTTTACATTCCGAATGAATCAGACTCCGTCGGGAGTCGTCCCTATCCAAGCACGCTCGACGCGCTTCACCCACGGCGACCGACGCCGCGGATTCCCAATCCATTGTGACCGTCCCAATATGTTGGGAAATAATTTTCCCGACTTAGCCGATCCCGGCTTCGAATATTTCATGATCACAACTCTGAAATCCTTTGCCCTGCAATGATTTGCGCGCGTCTTCGTGCAGGCACCGCCTGTGGCATCACTGTTGCTCGATAGTCTGGCATCACACGAACGACGAGAGGGCGAAAGAATGCTGAAGATCACGAACATTCAAGAAAGCGAGACGACGGTGCGGCTCAAGCTGGAAGGCAAAGTCACGGACCAGTGGGCGGCCTTGCTCGACGGCGAGTGCCGGGCCTTCCTGCGCGATCGGAAGGCCCTGGTCCTGGATTGTGCCGGAGTGAGTTTCCTGGATGCGCAAGGCATCCATGTGTTGAGAAATCTCCCATTCCACGCGGTCAAAATTATCGACGCTCCCGGATTTGTAACGGAGCTGCTACAGACAGGAGGTCGGTCATGAATTCAGTTGTGAGTACCTACAGCGAGCCGTTGGCTCACGGACCATCAATGCCGCGCAGAGCGCACAGAGCCGCAAGTCCGGAGTTGGCGAATCGCGAGAAGCCGCTGCTTGCCCGACTGCGTCAGGGCGATGAAAGGGCTTTCGATGACCTGGTGACTGCGCACCATGGAACCATGGTCCGGATGGCCATGGGGCACGTGGCCGACCGCGAGGTGGCGGAGGAAGTTGTCCAGGATACGTGGATGGCGGTGATCGGCAGCCTGGACAGGTTCGAAGGCCGGTCGTCTCTCCGTACCTGGATCTTTGGGATTCTGATTCATAGGGCCAAAGACCGTGGTGTGCGCGAGAAACGGCATACGACCTTCTCGGCCTTCGAGTCGTTCGACGACGAGAACCAGGAAGTCATGGATCCATCGCGATTTCAAGGGACCGGCGAACGGGCGGGCTCCTGGGCTTGCACCCCGCAGCCCTGGGACGATCAGACCCCGGAGAAACGGTTAACCTCCCGGCAGGCGGTCCAGGCCATGAATCAAGCGATCGATGCCCTCCCTCAGACCCTCACGGACGTGTTGGTGCTCCGCGATGTCGAGGGCATGTAAGCCAAAGACGTGTGCGAACTGCTGAAGATCACAGACACCAATTTGTACGTCTGGTTACACCGGGCCCGGGAGCGCGTGCGCCAGGCCGTGGAGGCCTATTTGAAAGGGGGAGGCAGGAAGGCTGTCGGGTGTAAGAAATGGCGGTGCGGGACGACGTATCTTCGGAAGGATCACCGGAGGCGCTGCCTGATGGCATATGATGTCTCTCAACACCCTGCGATGAATGTGACTTGTCGGGAAGTGGCCGGACTAACCACCGCGTACCTCGATGCATTGGTGGAGGATCCAACTACCATTCGCCTGACCCGGCATCTGGTCGTTTGCGCCGGCTGTCGTGCATATGTGAAGCAGATGGCATGTATCCGCGACCTTTTAAGGCTTCTGCCTCGACCGGAAATGAATCGGGGGCGGCGCCATCGCGTGCGACAGGCGTTCCTGGCACGACGGAATGCGCAGGACCCGGCGGCGCGAACGCGGCGGGCATCTACTGCCAAGATCCATGACACTTGTTCTGACTAGATCGGTATAATGAGACGTGTCCGAGTCCGACGCCATGTACCGAGCGACTCAGATCCTGTGGGGGACTGAGATGTCAGGAAAAGAGGAGTCATGGAGACCGCACTGCTGTACGACCGTTTGCAATTCGCCGTCACGGCCAGCTTCCACTACCTGTTTCCTCAATTTACGATGGGCCTCGCCCTGTTGCTGGTCTATTTCAGGACCAGGGACCTTCTGAGCGCAAATGACCATTATCATCATATTGCGCGGTTCTGGACCGGCATCTTTGCCTTGAGTTTTGCCTTCGGCGTCGTGACCGGCATTCCGCTGGAATTTCAGTTCGGCACCAACTGGGCGAAGTTTTCTACTTATGCCGGTGGGATCATCGGTCAAACTCTTGCGATGGAAGGGGTGTTCGCATTCTTCCTGGAGTCGTCTTTCCTTGGCATTTTGTTGTTCGGTGAGAAACGATTCAGCCGGCGCGTGCAATGGTTCGCTGCGCTCATGCTGTTTCTGGGTTCCTGGCTGTCCGGCTATTTTATTCTGGCGACGAATGCCTGGATGCAGCATCCGGTGGCCTATCGCGTGGCGGAAGATGGACGCCTTGTGATCGAGAGCCTCAGCGGATTGTTGACGAATCCATGGCTCCTCTGGGAATTCGCCCATAACATGACCGCTTCGGTGGTGACCGCATCGATCGTGATGGCCGCGGTGGGGGCGTTATACCTCCTCTCGAAGCAACATCTGGCGCATGCGAGGACCTGCCTGAGCACGGGGGTCGTGGTGGGAGCGATCTCCTCCCTCTTGATGATCGCCCCCACCGGGCATGAGAGCGCGCGGCAGGTGTTTGAGTTTCAGCCGATCAAGGGCGCCGCCATGGAGGGGCTGTTCCGCACCCAAAGGGGCGCCGATATCGTGCTGATCGGGCAGCCGAACATGGAAACGATGACGATCGATAATCCGCTCGTGGTCCCTGATGTGCTGAGCCTGGTCCTGTATTACGACCTCTACGCCAACGTGAAGGGACTTGATGTGTTTGCCCCACGGGAGTGGCCGGACAACATTCCGCTGCTCTACTACTCGTACCACATCATGGCCGGACTTGGGACGATACTCCTGGCGGTGATGGGGCTCGCGTTCATCTATTTGTGGCGCGGGCGACTCTTCAGGTCGAAGTGGCTGCTGTGGCTCCTCATGCTCAGCGTGCCCGTTCCCTTTATCGCCACTACGGCCGGTTGGATGACCGCCGAGTTGGGCCGTCAACCCTGGTTGGTCTACGGGCTGCTCCATACGGCTGACGGGATCTCGCCCTTGGTCCATGCGGGGAACGCGCTCTTTACCCTTATCGGGTTTCTGGGGCTCTATTTCTTCCTGGGTCTGGTGTATCTCTTCCTGTTCGCCGAAACGTTACGACATGGCCCGACGGATGCGGTTCGTCCGGCGCTTGGCGAGGGCGCGGCTCAACCGGCGTAGCGAGGGACCGAGCGGGATGGAACTCTTCTGGTACAGTGCGGTCACCCTTATGCTGGCCGTGTACGTCGTGCTCGACGGATATGATTTCGGCGTCGGGATGGTGTATTCCTTCATCGCACGGACTGAGGCGGAGCGGCGGGTGGCGCTGGCGGCGATCGGGCCGCTCTGGAACGGCAATGAGGTCTGGTTGATCGCAGGCGGCGCCGTGCTTTTTCTGGCCTTTCCCAGGGCCTACGCAGCGGGATTCAGCGGATTTTACCTGGCGCTTACCATCGTGCTCTGGCTGCTGATCGGCCGCGGCCTGGCCTTTGAACTACGGTCGCATCTGGACCATCCCCTGTGGAGAGAGTTTTGGGATGTGACTTTCGCCGCGTCCAGCACGTTGTTGGCGATCGTCTTCGGGGCGGCGCTGGGCAACTTGATTCGCGGGGTGCCGTTAGACGAGGACGGGTATTTTTTTGTCACGCTCTGGACAGACTTCCGCACGGGGCCGAAACCGGGCATTCTCGATTGGTTCACGGTGCTGCTGGCCGTCATGAGCGTGGTGATGCTGACGGTGCATGGGGCCAACTATTTGGCCATGAAAACGAGGGGTGACGTGCAGGCACGCGCACGGTCTTTGGCCGCGCGGAGCGGGTATCTCGCGGTGGCGCTCGTCCCGCTGGTGCTCCTGTCTCTCCACTATGTGCAACCCTCCTACCGGCTCAATTACGACGCGCATCCGATCGGGTATGCCTTGCCGGTAATGGGCTGCACGGCCCTGGCTGCCCTGGTCGTCTTCAGAAGACGCGATTGGGATGTCGCCGCCTTTGTCGCGTCAAGTCTGTTCCTTCTGGGGTTACTGGCCTCCGCAGCCTGGGGATCCTATCCCAACATTCTCATCGCCACGACCGATCCGGCTCATAGCTTGACCACCACCAATGCCTCAGCCGGGACCTATGGGCTGCAGGCCGCGTTCTGGTGGTTTACGATCGGCATCACCATCGTGGTCACCTATCAAGTCATTATCAACCGCCTGTTCTGGGGCCCCGTCAAACCGGAATCCGAGGATTCCTCCGCCCACTAACCAGCCCGTAAGATCTTCCTCGCCCGGCCGACGAAACGGCAGGCCAACTATCTGCCGCATTTAAACATGAAAGCGATCGCCTTGATTCCGGGCACGCCGAACAGTCTTCACCTTGCGACCTTACCTAAACCGCCGGTGCACGATGTCCCGAACGAACGCGGTGTTCTGGTCCAGGTGCTGCGCGTCGGCGTGGATGGAACCGACAAAGAAATCAACGCGGCTGAATATGGCGCCGCTCCTCCCGGGGAAGAGTGCTTGGTGATCGGCCATGAGTGCCTCGGGCGGGTGATGGAGGTCGGTCGTCATGTGAGTTAACTGGTTCCCGGGGACTATGTCGTTCCGACCGTGCGGCGGCCGGGGGAGAGCTTCTACGACCGGATCGGCCAGTACGACATGACGACTGAAGACCGCTATTTTGAACGAGGGATCAATCTCAGACACGGTTACCTGACGGAACTGTTCGTAGAGCAGCCAGAGTATCTCGTGAAGCTCCCGAAGGGGCTCAAGCACGTGGCCGTCTTGTTGGAACCGGCGTCGATCATAGAAAAGGGTAATATTCAGGCCTATGAGGCGCAGCAGCGGTTCAAGATCTGGCGCCCGAGGAAAGCCGCTGTCTTAGGTGCGGGAACTGTGGGGTTGCTGGCCGCCCTCTCGTTGAAGATGAAGGGGTTGGACATTACCAGTTTCGGCAAGCAGAGCGGGCCGTCGCGCAATTTGGACCTGCTGGCTCAGCTGGGTGTTCGGTACGTCTCCACGAACGACCTGTCGATCCGCGACGCGGCGAAACTGTTTGGTCCCTTCGATCTGATGTTCGAGGCCACGGGTTATTCGCCGGTGGTCTTCGAAGCGATGGAGTGTGTGGGAAAAAACGGCGTGCTGGTATTGGCGAGTGTCAGGGGCGGGGACCGGGAGCATTCGGTTCCAGCCGACAGGATCAACTTGGAATTCGTCCTCGGAAATAAACTGGTCCTCGGTACGGTGAACGCCAACCGTGAATACTTTGAGGCGGGTGTCTATGACTTTGCTCGTGCCGAACTGGAGTTTCCCGGTTGGCTGTCGCAACTCCTGACCCATCCGGTCATGGGTCTCGACCATTATCAGGAGATGATGCGGATGCTGACGACGGAGGCGGGTGCTATCAAGGTCTATGTCCATGTCGCCTATGACTAGGGCGGGTAGAGATCGGAATCGGTAGGTATCGTATTCGGTCGTCCGGTGGAGAGATGTGGCCCGCGGTCCAGTCGGATCGTGGGCCATGTTGTTTTCGCCTGGCGTTCGTAAGATATCCGCCAGGGTGACGACCAATCAGCACGATACCCATAGCGGGAGGAAACCATCATGGCGGCACTCATTCAGACCGAACCCGGACTCCAGCCTTCGATCATCGACCGGCCAGAACCCCCAAGCGATGCAGCTTCGATGATGCGACCCACGGCTCCTGCGGTGGAGCGGGTCTATCGGCATGCGTTGCCGGTCCGGATCGGCCATTGGCTCAATGTGCTATGGCTCCTCATTCTGATCATGAGCGAGCTTCAGATCTTCAACGCGCATCCGGCTCTTTATTGGGGTGATCAGTCAGATCGGGACCATCCGCTGCTTTCCATCGGGGCTGTCAAGCCGGATGGGGACGGCCAGGTGAAGGGCCTGACCACGATACTAGGTCATACGTTCAATACGACCGGGGTGCTGGGCTATTCGAACAATACCGCGCGCGCCTTTCCTGCATGGGCGACGTTGCCGAGCGGGAGGTGGCTGGCGATGGGACGGCAGTGGCATCTGTTTTTTGCCTGGCTCTTTGTCATCAATGGTCTGATCTTTTCGGCATACGCCTTGATCAGCCGGCACCTTGCACGGGACTTGGCTCCAACCGGTCAGGATCTGAATGAGATCGGTAAGGCGGTCAAGGACCATCTCACGCTGCGTCATCCGAGCGGGGAGGAAGCCAAGCGATACAACGTGCTCCAGAATCTCGCTTATATGGGCGTGCTCTTCGGGTTGGGGCCGCTGATTATTCTGACGGGTCTCACGATGTCGCCCACGATCGATACGGCCTTCCCATGGCTGCTCACAATCTTGGGCGGACGGCAGACCGCACGCACGATCCACTTCCTCGCCTGTTTCTCTTTTGTCGGGTTCATCCTGATCCATCTGTCACAAGTGATCCTGACAGGATTCTTCAATAACATCCGATCGATGGTCACCGGCTGGTTTGTCGTGAACCATGAGGGAGTTCGCCATGAAATATAGCAATGCTATGAAACGGCGACAATTTCTAAAGGGTGCGCTGGGGACAGCCAGTCTCGTGGGCTTGGCCGGCTGCGACAACCTGACGCAAAGCAGCTGGTTCCCCGGCATGTTGCATAGGGCCGAGAAGTTCACCGAGCTGGTGCAGAGAGCGATCACGCCAGCCACCGCGTTAGCGAAGGAATATGCCGACTCGGATGTCTCCAGGGTCTTTCCGGCCAACGGGAATACCGACCCCGGAACGGCGGCGTATGCGGCTCATGCCGAACACGACTTCGTTCAGTGGCGAGTCGAGGTCGCCGGACTCGTGGAGACGCCGATGAGTTGGACGCTGCCTGCGCTTCAAGCACTGCCCTTCCGCACTCAGATAACGCGCCACGATTGCGTGGAGGGGTGGAGCGCCATCGGCAAGTGGACCGGTGTACCGCTCGGTGACCTACTGCGCCAGGTGCAACCGCTTCCGAAGGCGCGCTACGCCGTCTTTCATTGTGCAGATGTCGATGACGAGGGCATCGCCTATTATGAGAGCATGGCGATTCAGGATTGTTATCACCCGCAGACCATTCTTGCCTACGAGCTGAACGATACACCTCTGGATATCCCCCACGGAGCGCCCCTGCGTCTGCGATTCGAACGGCAACTCGGCTATAAGCAGGCTAAGTACGTCAGCCGCATTGAGTTGGTCGAATCCCTGGCTGGTATCGGCGGCGGTCAGGGTGGGTATTGGGAAGATCAGGGGTATGAATGGTATGCGGGCATTTAGCCCTAAGCGTGACATGTGAAACGAATCGTCTGTCTGATCATCCCATTCAGTGCGATCTTTCTGAGCGCCTGTCTTTCGCCCATCGCCATGCATCGGGCCGTGATCGAGTATGACCGGACCGTGAGTTATGTTGAGGCGGATCTGCTCCTACTCAACATCGCGCGAGCGCGTCATCATCGGCCGGTGCATTTCACGGCGGTGTCGAGCATCGCCGCGACTTTCGATTTTCGGACCAGCGCGGGCATTCGCGGAGGGTTTGGTCCTGTCACGGACAGCGCCGAGCGGCCGCTGAACCTCGAATACAACGCGAGCGTTGCCGAAAACCCCACGATTACCATCATACCCATTACCGGTGAAGAATTTACCAAGCGTGTGCTCCGGCCCTTAGATGAGGATAAGTTCGAGTTCCTCGTCCGGCAGGGCTACGATATCAATATGGTGTTGCGACTCATGGCGCGAGGCATCGCCGTGGACAACGGCAATGGCACGACCGTCCTGTTCAACGCGCCGTCGCAGGGGGAGGGGTATCGGGAGTTTCGCCAACGGCTCCTCCACCTGGCCGGTTTGGATGCCGAGCGCACGCTATTTGTCGGTCCTATTTTGTTTGAAGAGGCACACACGGTTCAAACGAATCGTCCGCCCAATCCCGATGAAGTCCTGACCGCCCTGGAAAAAGGGTTTCGCTGGGAGGGGGATGCCGAGGCCAAGGTGCATACCGTCCGGCGGAAAGCCGTGGGCCGACTGCTTATTGCGAACTATGATCCGAGCCGTCTGTCGAACGACGAGCGGCGGCGGTTACATGACGAAGCACAACGGGTTCCTTTGGATTCTGTCCTGGTGGACCTCAGGCCAGAATTTCCTGGGGGCGACTATCCCCTCCACGGCTCGATTCTCTTGCGGAGCATGAACGCCATCATCGGGTTTGTGGCAAGAAGTATAGAGGAAGAGCCCGAGATGATGGTGCTCGCCGATCCCAAGACAAAAACCGTGGTGCGGAATCCGGCCAAGACTCTTGAGCTCGAGGAGTCGGATTCAAAGCCAGGCGATTATGAATTCTCCGTGCCGTTTGACGGTCGGCACTATTCGATCCGTAAGTACCCCGTGAGCCAGGGTATGGTACCAAGTTGGAACCAAGAAGCCTTTGCGGTGCTGTCGAATCTGTTTCAGATGACCGTGACGGATCTCACCAAATATCCGACGCCGGCGATCGCGATCGCGAAATAGATCCGCCCTGGGACTCAACGCGTAGAATGGGTATGGCCTCCGCGAGGGTGATTCAATGCTAAAGCACATTCTGAGCCTCGGGGTTTTAGCGATCCTGCTGTGCGTCCCTTGTAGGCTGGTGAACGCCGGTGTCGGCATGGCGGCGCCGGAGATCAACAACGAAACGTGGCTGAATGGTGAACGGCTGTATCTCGCCGGACTCAAGGGCAAGGTCGTCTTGGTCGAGTTTTGGACCTTCGGCTGTCACAATTGCCGGACCGTCGAGCCGTATGTGAAACAGTGGCATCAGACCTATGCCGATCAGGGCTTCGTGGTCATTGGCGTCCACTCGCCGGAATTTTCCCATGAGCGTGAAGTGGAGAACGTGAAACGGTATATACACGAGCACGACATCCGGTTTGCTGTCCCGATCGATAACGACTTCTCGACCTGGAACCGCTACGGCAACCACTACTGGCCCGCGATGTATCTGATCGATAAACAAGGCGTCATCCGCCACATCCGTATCGGGGAAGGCGCCTACCGAGAAACCGAACGACTGATTCAATCACTGCTTGCGGAGAAGGGCTGACTCCATGCCACGACGCTCTCGTCGGTATCTCTTGGCCACTTTCGGCACGATTGCGATCACGCTCGCCACTCGTCCTGTGTCTGTCATCGCCGGTCTACTGGACACACTGCTTGGTCAGAAACAAGCCCAGCTGACCAAACCAATCACACCCAACGAAGAATTTTACCTGACTTCGTATCGCAGCCCGCCGACCATTCGCTTGAATGAGTGGTCGCTGTCGATGAAAGGGCTGGTCGAGCGACCCATGACATTGACCTATGAACAGTTGGTCGCGATGCCCACGGTGTCACAGATCGTCACGTTGGAATGTGTGGGCAATACCGTTGCTGGTGAATTTCTCAGCACGGCCGAATGGGGCGGCGTTTCCTTGCGAGAGCTGCTTGAAGAAGCCGGCGCAAGCGCCACTGCCTACGATGTGATTTTTCGCGCCGCTGACGGATATTCTGACAGCATTCGTCTGGATCGCGCCATGGCCGGTGATGTAATGATCGCGTACAGGATGAACGGGGTGCCGCTTCCGTTGGGCCACGGATTTCCGGTTCGCGCCATCGTGCCCGGGTGCTACGGCATGAAGAGTGTCCAGTGGCTTACGGAGATCGAAGTCGTGGATCAGGATTACAAGGGCTACTATGCGCAAAAGGGATGGACCGACGAAGCCATCGTCAAAACCACTTCACGTATTGATGTGCCTGGTCACGGAGCGACACTCCGAGGCCGACGTCATCAGATTCAAGGACTCGCCTTTGCAGGCACTCGAGACATCAGCCTCGTCGAAGTCAGCACCGATGGTGGCGAACGCTGGATGCCGGCGACACTTGCCCTGCCGCTGTCCCCGGCTGCATGGCGATTCTGGCGCTTTGACTGGCAGGCACCGGCATCGGGGCGCTATCAATTGATGGTCCGCGCGACAGACGGAATGGGTCGTCTTCAAACCTCAATTGAGCAGGACCCGGCTCCGGATGGCGCGACAGGGCTCCACGAGATCACGGTCACAACGGAGATCTGACTGACTGCGTGTTAAGGCCTCTTCCATTTCGACGGTCGCTCCCTTGAGTCCTCCACGACCGTGCTTCTCCTACTTAAGTTTTCGCAAGTGCCCAACCTCCGGGGAATATCCGCCTGAGAGATCTCCCCCTATGCTCCGCCTTGTCTCCGGTGCAGTCTTGGGTACAGGTCAGGATGGGGTCAGGCACGTCATTCAAAGAGGAGGGGTGGTATGGCGGAGGCAATTCCTTCGAAGAAAAATGGCGAGAACTCGGTGGCGGTGAATGTCCGTCTCAAGACAGCCGGGCAAGCGGATCAGCCGCTCTTGGTTAACTATACCCATGTCGGCTTAGCCGAGGGACTTGCGTACGTCGACTTTGGGTTTCTAGAGCCCGCCTTGTTGGGTGCAGTCGTTAAACGCGTGAAGCAGGGGGAAACCATACCCAAACAGCTTGAGGGTATCAGAGGCGCACGTGTCGCATTGCCGCTTGATTCCCTGGTGCGTCTGTACCAGCAACTCCAGCAGGTGCTGGTCGGCCTTCAACCTCCTAAACCAAAACAATCTTAACCAGTCGACCTGACGAATCCACCATGGATGTCTCCACGTCTCATCCAGAGTCTTGCCTTGCGCCGCAGCCTGAGCAGGATACCGGATTACTCTGCCTGCTCATGGTCGCCCGCTTCCATGATCTGCCGGTTGATGGCGGACAGATTCAGCACCAATTCGGGCAGTCCGGCCAGGTGCTGACTACCCATGAACTGCTGCGCGTGGCCAAACATGTCGGGCTGAAAGCAGGCCTGGTGAACACCTCGTGGCAAGAGCTCGCGGCGACACCGTTACCGGCGATCGTCCAATGGACCGACGGGCGATATATCGTGCTGGCCAAGATGCAGGACGAGAAGGTGCTCATCCAGGATCCGCTGGAGCCGCGGCCTCAGATCCAATCGAAAGACAACTTCCTGGCGGCCTGGAACGGCGGACTGCTGCTCTGTACGAAACGAACGGGCCTCAGGGCGCAACATCTCGTGTTCGATATCACCTGGTTTATCCCGGCCGTGCTCAGGTACCGGCGGCTGCTGGGCGAAGTATTGCTCGCGTCATTCTTTCTACAGCTATTTGCATTGCTCACGCCGCTCTTCACCCAAGTCGTCATCGACAAGGTCTTGGTTCACAAGGGCTTCACGACGCTGCATGTCATGGCGGTCGGCATGGTCGCGCTGGCGCTATTCGATGGGCTATTGAGCGGCCTGCGGACATACCTCTTTGCGCACACCAGCAACCGGATCGACGTGGGCCTCGGGGCCCAACTCTTTCGCCATGTCCTCGCGCTGCCCCTGGCCTACTTTGAAGCGCGCCGAGTCGGAGATACCGTCGCGCGAGTGCGCGAGCTTGAGCAGATCCGCCAGTTCCTGACAAGCAATTCCGTGACCGTCGTGCTCGATGTCCTGTTCACGGCGGTCTTCCTTCTGGTCATGTGGTGCTATAGCTCGACGCTGACCCTGGTTGTTCTCGCCTCCCTACCGCTGTATGCGATCCTGTCCGTGGCGATCACCCCCATGATCCGCAACCGCCTCAATGAGAAATTCAATCGCGGAGCCGAAAATCAATCCTTCCTCGTCGAGACCATCAGCGGCATCCAGACCGTGAAGGCCCTGGCTGTCGAGCCGCCGCTCCAACGCCGATGGGATGAACAGCTGGCCGGGTATGTCGGTGCAAGTTTCAAGGCGACGAGTCTGATCACGATCGCCAGCCAGATCGCCTCGTTCATTCAAAAGGCCACGACCATTGCCATTCTGTGGACAGGCGCCTATCTGGTCATCGACGGGGACCTGAGCATTGGGCAGCTCATCGCCTTCAACATGCTTTCCGCGCAAGTCACCGGCCCACTGCTACGGATAGTGAATCTCTGGCAGGAATTCCAGCAGGTCGGCATTTCGATTCAGCGCTTGGGAGATGTACTAAACACCAAGTCGGAGCCCTCTTACAATCCGAACCGGACGACTCTGCCGCAGGTGGCGGGCCAGATCACGCTGGATGACGTCACCTTTCGCTATCGTCCCGACAGCCGCGAAGTCCTCCGCCAGATCTCTCTCATGATTCAACCGGGGCAGGTCATCGGCATCGTCGGGCGGTCTGGATCAGGCAAAAGCACCATCACCAAACTGATTCAACGGCTCTATGTCCCGGAACGAGGCCGAGTCTTGGTCGATGGCGTCGATCTGGCGCAGGTGGATCCAGCCTGGCTGCGTCGGCAAGTCGGGGTGGTGCTGCAGGAGAATTTTCTCTTCAACCGATCCGTGCGAGACAACATCGCCTTGACCGACCCGGGACTCTCGATGGACCGCGTGATCCAGGCGGCGAAGCTGGCAGGTGCCCACGAGTTCATTCTTGAATTGCCCGAGGGGTATGACACGTATGTCGGAGAGCATGGCTGTTCCTTATCCGGCGGCCAACGCCAGCGCATTGCCATCGCGCGTGCGTTGATCGCCAATCCACGGATTCTCATCTTTGATGAAGCCACCAGTGCCTTGGACTACGAATCTGAAGCGATCATCCAGCAGAACATGGCGCAGATCTGCAAAGGCCGTACGGTCATCATCATTGCCCATCGGCTCAGCACCGTGCGTCCCGCGCATCGGATCCATGTCATCGATCAAGGGCAACTGGTGGAACAGGGGACGCATGAGGAGTTGCTGAAACGGCAAGGCATGTATCACCGCCTGCACGCCCACCAGGAAGGGAAGGCCGCATGAGGATGACGAGCATGATGCGGTGGTGGCAGGTCTGGTCTGCGGCCTGGGAAGCGGAGAGACGACAGCCGGCTACGGCCACATCGGCGGGGCGATCGGTCGAGTTCCTGCCGGCAGCCCTGGAAATTCAAGACGCGCCACCTTCCCCGATCGGCCGGGCCATCCTCTGGACGATCATGGCGCTCCTCACCGTCTCTGTGGTCTGGGCCTCGGTTGGACGGATCGACATTGTGGCGACAGCGCAGGGGAAGATTATCCCCAGCGGGTATTCCAAAGTGGTTCAGCCCTACGAAACCGGCGTCATCGCGGCGATTCGGGTGCAGGACGGCCAGGTGGTGCAACAGGGCGAGGTGCTGATTGAACTGGACCCGACCCAAAATCAGGCGGACCGTGACCGTGCTTCCAATGAGTATCGCGCCGCGAGGGTGGAGGCCGCGCGCCTCCAGGCCCTCATTGCGGGCGTGCCCAGATTTGTGGCCCCACCGGAGAGCGATCCCCAATATGTTCGGCTCCAGCAGCAACTCCTTCGCGATCAGATAGCCGAGTCTCAGGCGCGTGTCGGGGCCGCGCAGCACGTCATCGCGCAACGAAGGGCGGCGATTGACGCCACAATGGAAAACATTCGGCGGCTGACGGCGACGGTGCCGATGGAGACGGAACGGGCCAACGCATTTAAACGTCTGATGGAGCGGGATGCTGTTACGAAGCTCGACTATCTCCAAGCGGAAGGCCAGCGCATTGACAAGTTGCAGGAACTGGCAAGAGAGCAGCACAAGCTCCGGCAGGATCAGGCAGCATTGGCTGAAGCCGAAAAAAATCGGGGGGCGCTGCTCTCTGAATTCCAACAGACCAAGCAGACCGAACTCTCGGCCATCGAAACCAAAGCGGCCTCCCTCTCCCAGGAGGTGACCAAGGCCGGGCAGAAAGCGGAACTGCAGCGGCTCGTGAGTCCGATCGACGGCGTGGTGCAGCAGCTGGCAGTTCATACGGTCGGCGGGGTGGTGACCCCGGCGCAACCATTGCTCATCGTGGTGCCGCAGGATCATCCGGTCGAAGTTGAAGCGCAGCTTGAAAACAAGGATGTGGGGTTCGTCAAGGAAGGCCAATCGGCTGAAATTAAAGTCGAGACCTTTCCGTTCACCCTCTACGGCACGCTTCCCGGTAGGGTGTTGACCGTGTCGGATGATGCCGTGCCAGTCAATAGAGATAAGCCGGATGAGGGGTTGGTATTTGCCACGCGGGTGAGTCTCGCGCGGGGAACCCTTCCGGTAGAGGGCAAACTGGTGCATCTATCCCCGGGTATGGCAGTGACGGTTGAGATTAAGACGGGTCGACGGCGCGTGATCGAGTACCTGCTGAGCCCTGTACTCAAATCCTTGCAAGAAAGCCTGAGGGAGCGGTAAGGCCGATGTCGCGACCCCCCTCCATAGCCAGTCGCCTGCTCCTTCTCATGAGTCTCACAATGTACTTGGCCATGATGCACGAAGCCTGGGCGGCCGAGGCGGAACAAACGACGAAAGTCCCGGTGCAGGAAATTCACTTGAGCCTGCGCGCGGCAATGGCTGCAGCGGCCCAACAGAATCCGTCGGTGCTTCTATCAAGAGAACGCATCGAGGCGGCCAAAGGTGAGGTTACGACCCAATTAGGCGCGATGCTTCCGAATCTCTCCGCCAATGTTCGGCAAAGCCAGCAGACACAGTTCCTCGGCACGTTCGGGCTCGCACCGGTCCGGACCGAGCCATTCAGCATTTTTGATGGGCGCGTTAGTGCCTCACAGAACCTCTTCAGTCTTAGTTTGATCCAGCGCTGGCGTGCGTCGCGGGAGGCCCTGCAAGTTGCTGAATTCGACTCCCAAAGCAGCCGGTTCGATACCATGGCCAGCACGGGATTGGCCTATCTCGAAGGAGTGAAATCGGCCACGGCGTTAGCCATGCGACAGGCCAATCTCCGATTGATTCAAGAGCTGTTGGCGACCACCAAGGTTCGACAAAAAGAAGGGGCGGCGACCGGATTAGAGGTCGCGCGTCTGGAAGGGCAACTGGCCAACGAACAGCAGCAGGTCGTCGCGGCGCAGGCCGACCTGGAACGGGCCAAGAACACGCTCGGAAATCTCTTGGGCCTCACGTTTGAGGTCCGGATGACGCTGACTGACCCCTTACAACCCCAGGTTCCAGAGGCTGCAGCGGCCCAGGCGGCCTGGGAGCAGGCCATCACCAACCGGGCCGAAATCCAGGCGCAGGCCAAGCGGATCCGGTCGGCGGAGCTGAGCTATTCCTCCGTGACCGGAGAGCGCCTGCCGTCCTTGGTCGCGCAGGGCGACACCGGCCTGGTCGGCAATCGGTGGAACAATAGCCTGGATACGTACAATATGGCACTCTTACTCCAGATTCCCTTGTTTGACGGCGGACAGCGAGAGGGACGGATCAGCACGGCTCGGAGTCAGGTGCGGCAGGAAGCCTTTCGGATGCAGGTGGTGCTGAATCAAGTGCGCGCCGAGGTCAATGAGGCTCGTATTGCGCTGGCGTCGGCCAGAGACAAGGCAGCGCTGGCCCAGGCCGGCTTGCAAGCGGCGACGAAAGAAACGGCCCTGGCCAAAGAACGCTACGCCATCCTGACAGCAGCGAGCCAGTTCGATGTCATCACGGCCATCACGTCGATGGCGCGGGCGCGGGAAAATCTCGTCGGGGCGTTGTTCGAGCTGAACGCGGCCCGCGTGAACTACGCACGGGCGACGGGCACGTTGGATTCGTTGAGTTAAGGTTGGGAGAGAGCTTGGAGAAATCAATGGTCCTCAGCCGATAGGTAGCGGGCTGGAGGTCATTCTCAACATACCCGGGCGCACAATGTATGGCCGGCCTGAAATGAGGATGCGAAGCATCTGAATGGGTGACTGTATCGAGGTGGTACTCGATGTGGTTAGGCATTGATCCGTAGTTGAGGTCGAAGTACATCGTTGCTTGATCAGCGAGGGCGAGTATCTGTGATGCCTGCTCCGAGGTCGGGGCTAGAGAGCCTGAGGGGTAACGGGTGTTGAAATGAGCGATGCAATGAAGCTTCACTGAAGAGGGTTGGTCATGACAAGTCGAGGATTCAGGATGATGCTGGTGCTGGCAGGTGTGATGTTCATGGCTGGGGTAGTGGGAAACAGTGATGCAAGACTGCTTGGAAAAGAAGAAACACCGGGGGAGCGGTTTGAAAGGGCGATGAAGCAGTTGGCCGACAATTGTGCGAAAGCAAAACTTAAACCGGGGGAAACGGGGTGCGATCTTTTAAAACTCAAGCCGGCTGATCCGTTCGCGACCGAAGAGGGCCGGTTCGCCCACTCGATCAAAATCCCGAATCCCGTCCCTGAAGATAGCGGCTATGTGCAGGGGATGACCCCGGAGCAGTATTTCAACCATCTCTGCAAAACAGAAGCTGGGGAATTCATCTTTAAGGTGGTAGAGAAGGTGGAAGGCATCTACATGATGCGGCCGCGAAAGGAAGCGACGGATTACGAGTTGGAGCATTTGTATGCGATGGAGGATCCGTATGGACAGGTTCTTGGTGAGGATAAGTTGCCACAAGACGCCTATGTACAGCCAGCCATGGGTAAGTACGAGTTTTTGGAAGTTCCAATGGACGAGTCCGGACGGAAGCATAAACGATACTTTAGAAATGAGCGCTTGAACAACGATCGTAAATTTCAAACAGCTATTGATGGCAAAGCGGTTTTCTTGCCCTACATAGTGGCTGAAGAAATAGTGGAAATTAGGAAGAGCCGCTATGGCTATACCTGGAGAGGAATTGAACGGCAACATGATCGGGAATCTGGAATCGCAGGCGGGGAATTGATCGTTCTGGATCTCAATACCGCAGAAGTGGTTGCCGTCAGCCGAGGATTCATTCGAAGTGGCTGGATAAAGAACGCTACCGGCATCTGGTGGCTGACTGGACGAACTTGCCCTTCCCAAGAAGGGAGGCGGGAGCATCTCTTCATAAAGGAAGTTCTTAAACCCGCGACCATTTTGAACCCCGGCAAGGAGAAATAGATGGCACAGATTAGTACCTGGATGGAATTTGCCATGCAGCAGATGGCGACTGAGTCTTACCTTGACCGTTTCCTGTCAGGCGAGTTGGCGTTTGAGAAGGTGTTGAAGATTGGAAACAATAATTTGACCGGAGATCAGTCTGACGCGGAAGTGTTGACAGGGAAGACAAGAATGACGACGGTGCAGGCGGAGCAATTCGTCCAGCGCTATCAAATCGTCGACCACCATGCCAACGATGCGACGGGGTTCAGTGCGACATTAATCAAAGATCTGACTGATCCGACTGGAAAGACCTTCACCCTCTCATTTCGTAGTAGCGAATACCAAAGTCAAGTTCAGGGCGGTGATTGGGAGCGTGATGGGGTGACTGCCGCCGACGGCGAAATCGGCCGCTATGGGTTTGCTCTCGCGCAGCTCGTGAGCATGGAGAACTATTACCGGGGGCTGAAGGCTGATCCAGCTAAACTTCCTGCAGGAGCAGTGTTGAATGTGACAGGCTACTCACTAGGCGGCCATCTCGCTACCGTGTTTACGGAGCTGCACGAAGGAGAGGTGGCCCACACGTATACCTTCAATGGTGCGGGGCGCGGGACCATTTTTGAGCAAGGGCAGCTTGGCCAGCCTGAGGTACAGAGCATCCGTCGAATGCTGCAGGACCTTGAGATCCGAATTCAGGCATTCGATCCTACTGAAGAACTTCTCCGCAGTGGTTCTTCAGGCAATATTTATCAAGACAATCGCTACCAAGACGCACTCGTTGCAACACGGCAGACATTCTCGACGGTCGGGACATTCGTGATAGCTAGCACCGCTATCGATCAAGGTGCCTTTGCCAAGATTACGCAGATACACGGCAGCGCAGTGACCGGATCCGATTTTGAATTCGTGGCGAATTCCGGCATCCATGCTATCCCCACGTCTGTCTTGATTGAAGGACAACCCATCAGCGAGGGCCGAGACGAGCAAGGGCAATTGCAGTTTGGGAACGCCCATAGTCTCACATTGCTCGTTGATTCCTTAGCTCTGATGGATGTGTTCCACACGATTGACCCGCAACGGACACAATCCGAAATTGAAGCGATTTTTAAAGCCTCCTCCGATGCTAAGGCTCAGATGGTCATCTCCTCCTCCGATACCCCCAATGCGGCAGAAGGCGATACGCTCGAAAAAACGCTCGACGTTCTACGCAAGCTCTTTCTCGGCTCAACCCTGACACCATCCACGTTGCCCGTGGATTCGCGTGGGGGCGGGTTCGGCAATCTCGCCAATCGTAACGAGTTCTATAACGGCATCGCGGCGGTCCAGACGGCGGTGTCTGGTCAATCCTTACAAATTATTTCGCTTGTAGACCAACCAGTCGAAACTGTGAAGGGTTATGCCTTGCTCGCCGATGATATAGGTATGGCCTACCGTTACGCTCTTAAACAACTCAATCCATTTGTCATCACGGGCATCGACTATGCCCGGCATAACGGGGCTGGTGAACTCATGTTGGTGGACCCCGACACGGGTGTAGGAGAGCTCACGCCGCAATATCTGATCGACCGCGCTAAGTTCTTGACCAAGAAAATTGAGGTGAACAGCAGCACAAGTACCTTATCTTCACCGACGCATTTCAAGGACAGCGCACTACACGAAGAGATTGGATCGTCCACATTTGGGATTCCGCAAGTGCTCTTTGGGGATGGAAGCAACGATCCCCTCGTCGGGAGCCAATTCTTTGAGGATCATCTGTATGGTGGCAATGGTGATGACCAGTTGTTTGGGTTTGGTGGCAAGGACTACCTGGAGGGGAATCAGGACAACGACATTCTCGATGGTGGGAGTGGCGCCGATACGATGCTGGGTGGGCAAGGGAACGATGTTTGCATCGTGGACAACACAGGTGATGTCGTTCGCGAATACGCCAATAGTGGCGTTGATGAAGTACGCAGTTCCGTTACGTTTAGTCTCGACTCCCAGGTTGAGCATCTGACGTTGACTGGGACCGATGCCATCAATGGCATCGGTAATGAGTTGGGTAACACCATCGTCGGAAACGAAGCAAAAAACGTGCTGAATGGTGGAGATGGCCAGGACCATCTTATAGGTAATGGTGAAAACGACATTCTCTTAGGCGGCACCGGCGACGATCTCCTCGAAGGTGGCATTGGATTCGATACGTATATCTATCATTCCGGCGATGGGGTGGATCGTATCGAGGATAGCGATGCGCAGGGACAGGTCATTTTCGATGATCATATATTACAGGGTGGTGTTCGGCGCACCGGTGATGCCTCGAATATCTATACAAGTCTTGATGGCCGAACCACGTATGTGATGTCCGGAACTGATCTCATCGTGAATGGCGTCCTCATTGTGAATGAAAATTTTCAGAGTGGTCAGATGGGAATTCAATTGCGGGATGTCTCAGGCCTGCCGCATGACACGGGAGTTCCTGTTGGTTTTTTTTCTGATACCTATATCGGGGACAGCAATGACAATGACTATGTCGGCCGCAGTGCCATTGGTGCGCTTGCGATCTACGGAAATGAGGGCAATGACACGCTCTATGGAGACCACGCTCCCCCCACGGGGTCTTTTCAAGACCTGCTGGACGGGGGCGCTGGCAATGACGTGTTTTTTGGCGGGTATGGGGATGACTATTTGATCGGAGGTTCGGGGGACGACTACGCCTTCATGACTGAGGGTGACATGTTCTTGGGGAGCGACGGCGATGATTATGCGGTGGGTATCGCCGATTTTTGGGATGCTACCGGTCCTCGAATAGGGAATGGGGCGCATTACGCCGATGGTGGCGTCGGTAATGACACGCTGCTTGGGGAAATGGGTGCCGACGTTCTGCTGGGAGGAGACGGCGATGATATCCTTCGCGGTGAGAATCGACCAAATGGGTGGCTGAGCTTAGTGTATGACAATTTCATGTGGAATCGGACGGCACAAGCAGCTGTGGTTTCGCCATCCGGAGGAGATGATTATCTCGATGGAGGCGCGGGCAATGATCTGCTTGTCGGCGATGGGGGAAATGACGTTCTCATTGGCGGAGCGGGCGACGATCTGCTCCATGGCGAGTCAGATTTTACCCAGACTATTCCTGGCGCAGATTGGCTGGAGGGTGGCGAGGGCAATGATCGGCTGTTCGGGGGAGCCGGGGCCGATTTTCTTTCTGGTGGGGATGGCGACGATCTCCTGATCGGGGATTTTTACGAGGATCCCGGAGCTGCGGATACTCTCGATGGCGGTGCCGGAGCAGACGAGCTTCAGGGTGGGGGAGGCGACGATATTCTGTATGGTGGAACTGGAATGGATCGGCTCGCCGGGTTCGCCGGGAATGACATGCTTGATGGTGGTGCGGACAGTGATGAGTTGCAAGGAGGGCTTGGCAACGATTCTCTGTGGGGTGGACTTGGTAACGATCGTGTAACGGGACAGGAGGGGGATGACACACTCTTCGGTGACGAAGGGGATGATGAGCTGCAGGGGGAGGCTGGTAATGACGCCCTCGTTGGTGGCACCGGCAATGACGCTCTTTTTGGCCAGGAGGGTGATGATCTTCTTGATGGCGAGGACGGTGATGATCTTGTCGTCGGTGGTCTCGGCAATGATCAGCTCGACGGAGGGGACGGGAGTGATGACGTGCAGGGTCGGGAAGGTGACGACCTGGTTGTCGGTGGGGCAGGCGACGATTTTCTCTATGGGGACGATAACGATCCGACTGCCCTGCACCTGATCGATGGGAATGACATTCTGGATGGCGAGGAGGGCAATGACCTGCTGTGGGGAGGCGCAGGACAGGATCAATTGTTTGGTGGCGATGGCGCTGATCAATTGGTAGGCGATGTGGGAGATGACATGTTGTTCGGGGACGCCGGTGATGACTCCCTCTTCGGAGACTCTCCGTTGTTTATAGGGCAGGCGGGGAATGATGTGCTGGATGGTGGCGAGGGCAATGACGTCCTCGAGGCCGGGGGCGGTGACGATGACCTTCATGGCGGGGCAGGAAGTGATTATCTGATGGGGGGGGATGGACTCGATACCTATCGCTTTAATCTGGGAGACGGTGTCGATTCAATCCAGGATGATGCGAGACAGAGTAACAGAGTGGTCTTTGGAGCCGGTATTACAGCTGATTCTCTGAGTCTGGGCGTGGCAACAGGTGATTCCCTTCTGATGCGTGTCGGCAACAGCGGGGATGCGGTTCAAATCGTCGGCTTTGGACTGAATTCACCCTCCGAGTTCCATACAATTAGTCGATTCGAGTTTGCCGATGGCACGGTGCTGACTGACGCCGAATTGCTCGCAGGAGGATTTCATTTGTCCGCTCCAGTGACTGGAGGAACGATGCTTGGAACGGCCTACACCGATCACATTGAAGGCAGCCAAGTCGATGATTGGATCCACGGACGCGATGGGAACGATGTCCTGAACGGAGGCCAGGGCGATGACGTATTAGAGGGCGAGGAAGGAGATGATGAGTTGGACGGCGGAGCCGGAAATGATCGATTATATGGAAGCGCTGGTAGCAATATTCTGCGCGGCGGACCAGGGAATGACCTCCTCGATTCGACAGGCATTGGCGACCAACTCATCGGAGGGACTGGAGACGATAGTTATCACCTTTGGTCTGCATCGCAGATCATTGTCGAGGATGTGAATGCGGGTATAGATACTGTCCATCTTGCCCCCACTGCATCTCTCACTTATCAGACTCCGGATAATATTGAGAATCTCAAAATCCAGGACGATTTTTACCTTGATCCTACTATGCAGGTGAATATGGTAGGGAATGCCTTAGACAATCAGTTGTCCGGTTCAAGCCGGCTTGATGGCCGCGAAGGAAGCGATACGCTTATCGGAATCGGCGATAACACATTCGTCTTTGGCCGCGGCTATGGGCATGACACCGTGCAAACGGGCACGCAACTGTATGCGCGGACCGGTTTCGATAAGATCGAGTTTTTGTCGGACATCGCACCAGTCGATCTCATGTTTGAGAACCATGCCAATGACCTGGTCGTAAAAGTCAATGGAACCACCGATCAATTGACTGTCGAGTCCTATTTCGTCTCGCCGAGCGGCATCGTCGACCAGTTTGTATTTCCTGATGGAACCGTTTTGAATTTCAATGACATCGAGAGTCGGGTGCACACTTTTGTCGGCAGCATGGCAGACGATACATTGTATGGCACCTCCAATGATGACACCATCCGCGGACTAGACGGGAACGATCAAATTCTGGCATCAGTTGGCAACGATATTCTCGACGGTGGGGCAGGAAACGATTTCTTAGAGGGCGGGTCTGGAAATGACACCTATGTGTTTGGCCAAGGATCTGGAGAAGACTTTATTGACGAACAAGGCGATGCTTCCGATATTGATACCCTTCAACTCGAAGGAATTAATCCGGGCGATATCACCTTGCGTGCGACGCCTGATTTTATGACCGAGGCCATCCTGACGATTAATAATTCCGCTGATCAATTAACGCTCGCTGGTTTCTTTGCCTTTGATGCGCTCCGCGTCGATCAGGTCCAATTCGCTGATGGGACGGTGTGGGATTACAACGCGATGCTCGCTCACACGGAAGGCGTGACCCTTGAGGGCACCGAAGATCAAGATTTTCTATACGGAAATGTCACAGACGATATGTTATCGGGATTAGGAGGAGATGATATCCTGAATGGAGGCCCTGGCCACGATACACTTTTGGGCGGTTCCGGAGCTGATCAGCTTACCGGCTCGACCGGCAACGACCTTCTGGATGGAGGAACAGATGCCGATGTCATGATTGGCGGATCTGGAAATGACATCTATGTAGTGGATAATGTGGACGATGCAGTGACGGAACAGGCAGGTCAAGGCACGGACGCCGTTCAGAGCAGCATTGACTATACACTTGGGGCGAACCTTGAAACCCTAGCTCTAACCGGAAGTGCCTCCATCAATGGGACTGGGAACTCGCTAAATAATACATTAACCGGCAATAGCGCGGCCAATATTTTGTCCGGTGGTATGGGAAATGATATCTATGTTGTGGGTACCGGAGATTCTGTAATTGAGCTGTCCGGGCAGGGCACGGATACGGTGCAGAGTGCGGTGACCTTTACCCTCGGGGCCAACCTTGAAAATCTGACGCTCACAGGTTTGGCAGCGATTAATGGCAGCGGGAATACCTTGAACAATATCCTTATCGGCAACAGCGGCGCGAACGTGCTGAGTGGAGGGACGGGGGCCGACGCGATGTCTGGCGGCGCCGGCGACGACACCTATGTCGTCGATAATGCCGGAGATACGGTGACGGAGAATGCGAGTGCTGGTACGGACACGGTGCAAAGTTCTCTCACCTACACCCTGGGTACGAATGTCGAGAACCTCACGTTGACCGGAATGACGGCCATCAATGGAACGGGGAATGCCTTGGACAACGTCCTCACCGGCAACAGCGGGGCGAACGTGTTGAAGGGAGGGACCGGCAACGATACCTATGTGGTTGGAACGGGCGATTCGGTGGTCGAAAACGCCAGTGCGGGGACGGATACTGTCCAGAGCTCGATCACATGGACCTTGGGTCCCAATCTTGAGAATTTGACCCTCACTGGCACGACGGCGATCAATGGGACGGGCAATACCCTCGATAACATTCTGACTGGCAACAGTCGCGTGAACGTCTTGACCGGCGGGGCGGGGAATGACACCTACATAGTCGGGAGTGGTGATTCGGTGGTGGAAAACGCCGGCGCAGGGACGGACACGGTGCGGAGTTCAATTACATGGACGTTGGGCGCCAATCTCGAAAATCTGACGTTGATGGGCAGCAGCGCGATCAACGGCACGGGCAACGCCTCGGATAATACCTTGGCAGGTAACACTGCGGGCAATGTCCTGACCGGCGTAGGGGGCAACGACACCTATTTGTATAGTCGCGGTGGCGGCCAGGACACGGTGATCGACAATGCGGGCACGGCCGACAGCATGCTCTTCGCCGCCACGATCAATCCCGTGGATCTGGTGCTCAGCCGACAGGCCAATGATTTGCGACTCGCGATCCATGGCAGCACGGACCAGGTAACGATTCAGAACTGGTACGGAGGGGCGACGAATCAAACGGAAACGATTCAAGCCGGTAATGGGCAAACGCTGTTGAATACGAAGGTTGATCAATTGATCCAGGCGATGGCGACCTTCAGTCAGCAAACAGGGCTGACCTGGGATCAAGCGATCGATCAACGACCGCAGGAAGTCCAGACGGTTCTCGCCGCTAACTGGCACTAGGTGCAGTTTCTTCGCCCCGCCTTCTGGCGGGGCGATCTACTTTCCCAATGACGACCCCTCTTCTGTCATTCCTCAGCTTGGCTTTCGTCTAATCTCGTCTCCAACCTCATTTTCTTGATCCTCAATTCAAGAAAGCAGCGAATTATTTGGACTTTTAAAAAGGGCTTTGTGGTCCCGTACCGAAGAGGTACAGCCTCCGTGTAATGGCCGAACAGGGGTTCGATGGTACAGTCAGAACATCGATGCAACGCAAGAGATCAGCCCCATCACCGCACGCCCGCATGTCGGCGCTGCTTAGGAGGTCTACGATGTCGCGACGAACCATTCTCTCCCTCGCCCTGTGGGCGCTGATCGCCGGTGGCTTTGGGTGTACGACGATGAGTCAATCCGGCTCCACGACCATGTTACCGAGTAGCGCATTCTTCCCCATTGATGCCAGTGAGTTGAAACCGCTTCAAGCCATTGCCCATGCGCAGGACAGCCGCATGAAGAGTTGCCATAAGGGACCAGCTTGCGAGGAGGCATACTATACCCGAGGCTTGGTCGCACTGTTTGAGAACCGAGCTGATGCGATTACGGTGTTCCAAGAGCTGCACACGACCATGCCGAATAGTCGATATGATGCATCGACGACAGGGTGGTTGAACCTCTTGCAGGACACGGCACCGTCCTCTCTCTACAGCAAATCGTTGCTGATCCAACTCAAGCAGGAAGTACTCCACAACCTGCTGGAGCGGTCTGACCTTACGACGGTTCGAAGTGTGAAAGAGCATGACCGGCGTGTCGCAGAGCTCAATCGCTAGCCCCTCCCTCTCAAACCCGGTTCTCACCCGACCGGCATCTTTCTAATGCCGGTCGGTGGCGCCACAGCGTGTTTATCTTCTCCACCGCACTTTCAGCAGACATCTTTAGACGCCATTGTGTGTGACTTCCTCACAGTGAGCGATTAATAGTATGCACGCCCTCGTGCCCTTTCGCCTTTCAGTTGAGTTTGCGAGAATGCACGGCTACACTCTGCTCAAGGACGAAGGGGATTTTTCTGGGGGCCTGCTGCCGGTGGAGGTGTGTATGTATGCATTCATTCTAGCCATCCTAGCTTTCCACAGCATCGTCGATGGGGGTTCATTGGCCGTAGCGGCTGAATTGTCCGCGGTGCAGAACGGCCAGCAGGCTATAGCCGAAACGGTCAAAGGTAAGGATGGCGCACCGATGGTTATAATCCCCGCCGGTCCATTTACAATGGGGAGTAATGATGGTCTGCCTGCCGAGCGGCCTGAGCATTCGGTGACCCTCGACTCCTACTTTATCGATCGATATGAAGTCTCGTTACAGCAGTATGGAACGTTTCTACAAGAAGCGAAGCATGATGCACCTTCGACATGGGATGACGAGGCAGTCATGACCGTCGGCGATCGCCCGGCTGTCGGAATGGGATGGGCGGATGCGGCAGCCTACTGTGCCTGGGTTGGAAAGCGCCTTCCGACGGAAGCTGAATGGGAAAAAGCCGCGCGTGGCACTGATGGGCGTCGCTATCCCTGGGGGCACATGCAGCCGTTTGTGGACATTGCCAACTATAATCGCGGTGTATGGGTGAGCGAGGCCATTACCCTCGCGTCAGTGTCCGGTGGAGTTGAGGGCATGAGTGTGCGCCACGGATTGAAGGAGGGCGGCAGGAGTCCATATGGTCTGCACCACATGGCAGGAAATGCGGCTGAATGGGTGGCCGATTGGTATGATCGTGAGTACTATTCGAAGAGTCCGGAGAAGAATCCCACGGGTCCTCAGAATGGTGAGAAAAAGGTGCTTCGAGGAGGGTCCTGGGCCGATCTACCTGTCGCATTGAGGGTGTCAGCGCGCATGTCGGCAGAACCTGATTTCCAGGATCGGACGATTGGGTTTCGTTGCGCCATGGATAACAAGCAATAGTCCCACACCGGTGCCTACAATCTGATCGATCTCCAGGGAGCGGTTCCATAAAAAGGTCGCTGATGCATATCATCGGTGACACCTGTGTGAGTTCTGCGCTAATCATCTATGCCTGATTTGGCTTCTCCGCCATCTGTGCCACGGACGAACCAGAAGAACAGAGCCTTGGGGACATTGGCGGCCGGGTTCGTATTGCTGGTCGCGTTGGCTGGGATCCGGAATGGCTTGCCGTCTTCTGAGCCGCTTCTGCAGGTCCCGAAAATCGATTCCAGCATGGTCCCGTTGGTGACTGGTGAAGAGCCGATCCAAGAGTTGTTTGTGCGCGCCGGCTGTCCGGTCTGCCACCAGATCCCCGGTATTGCCGGGGCGAATGGACAGGTGGGCCCTCCACTTTGGCTTGGGAAGACGGGGGCGATGCGTCTGGCTGATCCGCAGTATCGTGGTCAGGCACAGACGGTCCGTGAGTATATCGTGGAGTCCATCGTGTCGCCTGGGACGTATGTCGTGCCAGGATTCCCGGCAGATACGATGCCGGTCTGGTATGGACGAAAGTTGAGCGCGGCTGCGTTAGGTAAAATTGTCTCGTATCTCGAAGAAGCCACGGAGAGAAGGCCATCTGAGATGCGATAAGCGTGACGGCGTTGCTTGCAAGTGAGGAATGAATTGCTGTCCGAGGACGATACTGCTGCCACAGCGCAATAATCGTCAGCGTTTCTTATTTGCAGTCTGCCCCATTTGTCCCTGAATTTGGAACGCCTTTTCATCCCGTGCGCTCTTGTCCAGAAGAGCCGCCACAGCGTCGTCGCCTTTGAGACCTGCCAGTTTAATCTTGAGCCGAAGGTTATTGGCGCTGTCGGCGTTGATCAAGGCCTGTTCAATGCTGATCTTTCCGGCCTGATAGAGCTGTAACAGGACGTGGTCGAACGTCTGGCAGCCTTCGTCAATGCCTTGTTCCATCGCTTCTTTCAACGTATCAATCTCCGAGCGTTTGATCAGGTCCTTGATGCGAGGCGTATCGAGCATAATTTCGAGTGCCGGCACGCGGCGCCCGTCAAGGGACGGGATTAGACGTTGGGAGATGATGGCGCGCAGGTTCAATGACAGCTGCAGATAAATTTGTGCATGTCGTTCCACCGGGAAGAAGTTCATGATGCGCTCGATGGACTGATTGGCATTGTTCGAGTGTAAGGTGCCAAGGCAGAGGTGCCCGGTTTCGGCAAAGGTGATTGCGGCCTCCATGGTCTCCGTATCCCGGATTTCGCCGATGAGAATGACATCTGGGGCTTGTCGCAAGGTGTTCTTCAGGGCATGGCCGAATGAATGGGTATCGAAACCAACCTCACGCTGCGTGACGATGGATTTCTTGTGATGGTGAACGAACTCGATGGGGTCTTCCACGCTGATGATGTGGCCGGCATGCACGGTGTTACGGTGATCGATCATCGCGGCCAGCGAAGTGGATTTTCCGGATCCGGTCGCGCCGACGACGAGCACCAGCCCCCGCTTGGTCATGGCGATGTCTTTTACGATCGGCGGCAGGTCCAGCTGCTCGACCGTCATGATCTCCGCTTTGATGTGGCGAAACACCAGCCCAACGTTTCCCTTCTGACGGAAGATGTTCACGCGAAAACGGCCCAATTCCTTATAGTAGAGCGCGAGATTCATCTCCATTTTTTCTTCGAACTCGCCCCGTTGCTGGCCGCGCATGAGTGCGAGCGCCAGTGATTCAAGCTGCTCATTCGTAAAGGGCGGCGCATCGGTGCGATGGGTCGAACCGTGGATACGATAGATAGGTGGCGCATCGACCGTGAGATAGAGGTCAGAGGATTCCTGCTTGACCATCACTTCAAGAAGCGTGCGAACATCCATGAGATGCCTCTCTTAACTATTGCATGGGACCATCGAATCAGCGTCGGACTAGCGGTCTTACGCGGAGCCTCCTACAGCGGCGGTAAAGAGATTCGGGTTCATGCTTCGTGACTGGGCCTCAGCCTTCGTTACCATGCCTCGCGAAGCGAGCTCGACCAAGGCCATGTCCATGGTCTGCATGCCGTCTTTCTGGCTGGCCTGCATGACGCCGGGAATTTGGTGGAGTTTGCCCTCGCGAATGAGGTTTCGAACCGCTGTAGTCCCGACCATGATCTCCACCGCTGCGATTCGGCCGCCGCTCTTTTTCTTGAGGAGCGTCTGGGTCAACACCGCTTCCAGCGTTTCCGACAACTGTGCGCGGACCTGCGCTTGCTGGTTCGGAGGGAAGGCATCGATGATGCGATCGACGGTTTTGGGCGCGCTGGAGGTGTGCAGGGTCGCGAAGACTAGGTGCCCCGTTTCAGCTGCGGTCAGGGCTAGTTGGATCGTATCCAAGTCGCGCATTTCGCCCACGAGAATGATATCGGGGTCTTCGCGGAGAGCGGCGCGGAGCGCATTCGCAAAGGACAGGGTATGCACGCCCAGCTCTCGTTGGTTGACGAGGCATTTTTTGGATTTGTGCACAAACTCCACCGGGTCTTCGATCGTAAGGATATGTCCTTCGTACGTATTATTAAGATAGTCGATCATTCCGGCGAGCGTGGTGGACTTCCCTGATCCGGTCGGGCCGGTGACAAGGATCAGGCCTTTCTCGCGATCGCAGAGCTGCCGCAGGATCGGCGGCATGCCGAGCTTTTCTAGTGGAAGAATCTCGGTCGGAATGGTCCGGAACACGGCGCCCAATCCGCGGCCTTGCACGAACACGTTGACGCGGAAGCGGGCAATGTCGCCGAGGTCGAACGAGAAGTCACATTCCCGGTGTTCTTCGAAGTTTTTTCGCTGCGCGTCGCTCATCATGTCGTAAATGAGCGCGTGGGTTTCGTCCTGGCTCAAAGGGGGATGGTCGAGCTTCTTGAGATCACCATGCAGGCGGATCATCGGCGGTTCGCCGGCGCTGATGTGGCAGTCTGAGGCGCCTTGCTGGACGCCAAAGGTCAATAGTTTGGAGATGTCAATCATCGGATCACTCCATGAAGTGAGAGTATGTGCGGATAAACGAGCGTGGTTATGAGTAAATGAGCATGCCCGTCGAGATTCTTGAATCATGCCATAGGAGGGGGGGAAAGCAAGGAAATACCCAGAAGAGACGTTGAAGAAATTGCCGGCTGCGGGGGGAACCGAACGGGAATAATCGCCGTGCCGTATTAGATCAGGTGAAGCGCACGACCGGCCTGTTCGAGAGCAGTGAGGGCTTCGTCGATGTGCTCAGTCGTGTGATCAGCTGTGATGGTGAGTCGAATGCGGCTGGTTGCAGGCGGTACGGTTGGCGGACGAATGGCGGGGGCGTACACGCCGTAAGTCAGCAGCGTGTGAGCGAGACTCACGGCACGATCGGCATCACCGACGAGGATCGGCAGGATCGGACTGTCCGACGCGGTCAGGCGGAAGCCTAATCGTGTAAGCCCTTGCGCTAGGCGCTCACGATTGTGCCATAACCGGGCGCGCCGCTCCGGTTCTTGCTCAATGACCCGAAGGGCGGCGGTGGCGGCCGCGGCAGAAGCGGGCGTAGGCGCGGTCGTATACGTAAATGCACGGCAGGTATTGACGAGATAGGCAATAAATGCGCGTGAGCCCGCGAGGTAGGCGCCGGCGCTACCGAGCGCTTTGCTCAAGGTGCCCATGTGGTAGGGCAATCGCGATTCTACGTCGCAATGTTCGAGAGTGCCACGCCCGGTTCGTCCCAAGATTCCTGTCCCGTGCGCATCATCCACAAACACTGCCGCATCATAACGTTCAGCCAAGGTGGCAATGTCGGTCAGCGGCGCAATGTCCCCATCCATGCTGAAAACGCCGTCGGTCACGATAAGCGTGGGCTTGGCGGGGGATCGACGGGCGAGCAATCGTTCCAAATGATTCATGTCTCGATGGTGGTACACCCGAAAAGTGGCACCGCTCAATCGGCAGCCATCGATGAGGCTTGCATGAGAGAGGCGATCGGCGAAGATGAGACCTCCTTTACCAACAAGTGTGGGGATCACGCTGATGTTGGCCAGATATCCTGCCGCAAACGTAAGGGATGCTTCCGTACCTTTAAATCGTGCGAGGGCTGTTTCGAGTGCTTCGTGGGGTGGGAGAGTGCCACATACGAGCCGAGATGCTCCGGATCCCGCTCCGTATTGCCTGGTAGCAGAAACCGCGGCCTCCACAACGGCCGGATGTGTCGCAAGCCCCAGGTAGTTATTAGATGAAAGGAGAATGACGCGGCGATTGTCCAGCAGGACCGTGGGACCTGTAGCCGAGGTCATAGTCCGAAGTCGGCGCAGCAGGTGCTGATCGTCTAGGTTCTTGAGGTGTTGCTCAAACATAGGCTACTCGCTCTTTGGACGCAGCGGAATATTTGACAAGGCTGACTAGTCCCTAGTATAAGGCGCGATGCTGCCGGAAACGACCGCTTCTTTATTTGTTTCAAACACATGATCGCGCACCAATGAGCTATCGAATCAAGGTTCCCACAAAAGTAGATCCGCTGGACGAAACCCATCTGCTGAGTGGGGTTGAACGTTTTCTGCTCATGCTGCAAGAACAGCGGCGGGCATTCCTCGTCGGTCTAGGGGTATTGCTGGTTGCGGCTGCAGTGGTTATCGGGGTCATCTGGTACGACTATCAGACTACATTGAAGGCGCGCGAACTGGATCAGGAAGCTACGCTTCACTATCTCAATCGGCCGGCAGACGATCCGAAGAAGGCCCACGAGCAGCTCACGCAGGCCATTACCTTATACAAACAGGTTGTGGATCAATATCCGCGAACCCCCGTCGCCCCTTTAGCCTTATTCCATCTGGGCAATGCGCAGGTACTAAGCAATGAAGTCGATGCGGGGATCGAAACCTACAAGCGGTTCATGTTGCTCTACAGCGCCAATCCTTCACTACTGGGTTTGGTACAGCAACGGTTGGCATACGCCTATTTGGTGAAGGGCGATCGAGATCAGGCAACCAAGGCTTTCACCGGCATTCTGGAAATCCCTGGTGCTCTCAATAAAGACCACGTGCTTTTTGAGCTGGCCAAAATGGAAGAGTCGCAGTCCCGCCCGGAGGGAGCGCTCGCGCATTACCAAGACCTGATGAAGAATTATCCCAACTCGCCCTTCACGAGTGAAGCTGCCGTTCGCGTGAAGGTGTTGGAAGTGAAGAAGTCTCCGGATAGTCCCCCAACCGGTGTCACGCCTGCTCCGGCGGCCAGTGCACCTGCCCCTCAGCCTGAGTCGTCAGCCAAGACCTCGGACAAATCTGTAAAACCGACATCTAAAAAGAAGCCGTAGCCGTTCGCCCGCGAGTGAGGATGGCGTCGTGTGGGCGGGTTAGTGTGCGATGACGAGGCGGCTCCCTGCCTTGATGGTGGGGCCGGTGAGGTTGTTGTTGGTCTTGAGGGCCTTGACGGAGATCTTAAAACGCTTGGCGATCTTCTCAAGCGAGTCCCCCACGCGGACGCGATACCAGTGTCCAGAGTCAGGCTCGTTCCTGATGTGCCGTACTTTAACAGGGACCGGGAGTGGCGCGAACTTATGGGTCGGAGCGCGATCTAGTAGATGCTCCACCTTTTCCCTGGTACCAACCGGAACCTTGAGGTGATATTCGGCATCGTCAGGTGGCGTGGCATCTCGCCGCAATTCCGGATTAAGGACCTTCAATTCCTGATAGGAGATCCCTGTCAGATTCGCGATGGCTTTGAAGTGGATGGGGCGTCGCACGACGACTTCTTCAAATTCGTGTGGTCGGATCTCATTCTGTGGAAATCCGTAACGATCAGGATTTTTGGCGATAATCGTCGCGGCCATAAAGCGAGGCACGTATTCTTTCGTCTCCCGCCGGATCAGACGAGTCTTGGCGATGTCTGAAAAGCTTTCTGCTTGAGCGGTATGCAGGGCCCGCATCACCTTGCCTTCGCCGGCATTGTAGGCAGCCATTGCCAGAGGCCAGGTTCCGAATAAGTCGTACAAGTCTCGCAAATAGCGTGCTGCGGCAACGGTCGACTTGACGGGATCCCGTCGTTCATCCACATAGCTGTCTACCCGCAAACCATACACTTTCGCCGTGCCCTTCATGAATTGCCACGGCCCGGCCGCGCGTGCGCGTGAATAGGCGTGAGGGTTGAATCCGCTTTCTACCAGTGACAGATAGATGAGATCGCTTGGAAGCTGGAACTCGGAGAAGATGCTGTCGACCAATGGTCGATAATGGCTGAGGCGGATGAGCCATTGTTCAAACCGGTTACGGATCGACACGTTAAAAAAGCGAATGTGGCCTTGCACGGAAGGGTCGAGCACAATGGGCACATTGTACGCCGTCGCTTCCTCTGACTCCTGACCTTGTGCGGCGGCAGCTTCTTGGATCACCTCTGCAGGAGGCGTCAGCAGATCAGCAAATCTGGCGGTAGTGCCGCTGAGAGGTTTAAGTTGAAGGAGTGCTTCCGCCGGCGGGACTTCTGTGGACGGCTCGCTGGCGACGGCTGTTGGGTTTTCAGCCGCCTCGCTTTCTGCCGCGGTGAGGCGATCCTCTTCATTCAATAAGTAGTCGGGCTCTTGAAAGGGCTGAACGTCCTGTGTGGTCGGGTCTGAGACCTGGGGTAGATCGGCCTGAAGCAGGATCGGCTCCTCGGCCTGTGTGACGAGTGAGGTGGACAAGCAGATTACAGAGGTGCAGAAAAAAAACAGGTTGCGGAATCCGGCGCCCAGGAATCGAGCATACATAAGACCACCCACAAATTGTTCAGGAGGAATGTCGGTTGCTGAGTCTCAAAAGGTAGACTATCGAGGAGGGTACAACTTGTCAAGAAATTGAGGAAGTTGGCTTCCCATCCTAATTTTTCATTGCGAGTAACTTGCAGTTCAGGTGGCGTGCAAAACACTGAGGAATTGTCTCCTCACGGAGTGCATTGAACTCTCTGAAAAGATAAGCATCTTCACGCTCCGTTCCTTGACACCTCAGGGGGGCTATGGTAGCGTACGCCCCTTCTAAATCCCTGACATTGTCCGTTCCGTACAGTGAGGAGGTTCGTTCCATGCTCAAACGGTATTTGCTGGCTCCCGGACCCACCCCCGTTCCTCCGGAGGTGCTACTGGCGATGGCCAGACCGATGATTCATCACCGGGCTCCTGAATTCGACAAGCTCTTCGGTGAAGTCCGTGAGGACTTGAAGTGGTTGTTTCAGACCAGGAACGACGTGTTGATTCTCGCGGCATCCGGGACAGGAGGCATGGAAGGATCAGTCTCGAATTTCTTATCTCCAGGAGATAAAGCCCTCACAGTGAATGGCGGCAAGTTCGGCGAGCGCTGGACCAAGCTTTGTAAGGCGTTCGGCGCGCAGGTGACCGAGTTGAAGGTCGAATGGGGACACGCGGTAGATCCTCAGGCCGTTGCCGATGCGTTGAAGAAGGATCCCTCGATTAAAGCGGTATATGTGCAGGCGAGCGAAACTTCCACGGCAGTAGCGCACGATGTCAAAGCCTTGGCCGATATCGTCAAAGGGTATGAGGAGACTATTCTGGTGGTGGATGCGATCACTGCCCTGGGGGTGCTTGACCTCAAGACCGATGCCTGGGGCCTCGACGTAGTCATTACCGGATCGCAGAAGGCCTTGATGTTGCCACCGGGGCTGGCCTTTGCCAGTGTGAGTGAAAAGGCCTGGCGATTGGCCGATAAGGCGAAGAACGCGGCGTTTTATTTCAATTTTAAGCGAGAGCGGGAAAATCAGCAGAAGAGTACGACCGCGTATACGCCGGCCGTGTCGCTCATTCTGGGACTGAAAGAAGTGATGAACATTTTGAAGGCCGAGGGGTTGGAGGCAGTCTTCGCCCGTCATGCCATGTTAGCGACGGCGATGCGTGAAGGCGTCAAGGCTGCCGGGCTTTCCATCTTTCCTCAGGAGCGTCCGAGCGATGCATTGACCGCCATTGTCGCTCCGCATGGTGTGGATGGCCAGGCAGTCTACAAGAATTTGCGGACTCAGTACGGCATGACGGCCGCAGGTGGCCAGGATCACCTGAAGGGCAAGATCTTCCGTATTTCGCATATGGGCTATATTGATAGTTTTGACGTCATCATTGCCTTGGCGGCGGTGGAGATGGTCATCAAGGGACTCGGCTATCCCATGAAACTCGGCAGTGGGGTGGCGAAGGCTCAAGAAATTATTATGGGAAAGTCCTAGACTCACTGTCAGGTAAGGCACCACGACAATGAAAATTTTGGTCAGCGATAGTCTTTCGAAGCAGGGTATAGAGGTGTTGGAAAAGGCCGGCTTTACGGTCGTGGTGAAGACCAAGCTGCCCAAAGAGGAGCTGCTGAAGGAGATTGCGGATGCGGATGGCCTGATCGTCCGCTCTGGGACCAAGGTCACGGCAGAAGTCATCGCCGCGGCCGGTCGATTGAAAGTGATTGGGCGAGCCGGTTCCGGGTTGGACAATGTCGACACCCCCGCCGCAACTCGTCGCGGCATCGTCGTTATGAATACCCCCGGCGGCAACACCGTGACGACCGCCGAGCATACGATGGCCATGATTTTTTCCATGTCCCGTCGCATTCCACAAGCCACCGCTTCGACCAAGGCTGGGAAGTGGGAAAAAGAAAAGTTCATGGGCGTGGAGTTGTACAACAAGGTGCTCGGGATTGTCGGTGTCGGACAAATCGGCGGATATCTCACCAAGCTTGCCCAGGGAGTCGGCATGCAGGTGATGGCCTATGATCCCTATCTGGCGGAGGAGCGGGCTCAGAAGATGGGTGTGACTATCGTTGAGCTGGATGAACTCTTTCGCCGGGCGGATGTGATCTCGGTACACACGCCGCTTACCCCGGAAACCAAGGCGCTCATTAATGCGCAAGCCATTGCTAAGATGAAACCAGGAGTGATGATTGCCAACTGCGCGCGTGGCGGTATTGTTCACGAGGGGGATCTTTGCGAGGCGCTCAAATCCAAAAAGGTCGCCGCCGCAGCGTTTGATGTGTTTGAGGACGAGCCCGTGAAACCGGACAACCCGCTCTTGGCGCTGGACAATTTTATTTGCTCCCCCCACATCGGGGCCTCTACAACGGAGGCGCAGGAAAACGTAGCCGTCGGGATTGCAGAGCAGATCGTTGAGTATTTCACCAAAGGGATCGCTCGTGGCGCGGTGAACATTCCTTCCGTGTCGCCCGAGCTGCTGCCGCAGCTCCAGCCGTATCTCTCCCTTGGGGAACGTGTGGGGCTATTGCAGGCGCAGCTGTTGGAGGGTGGGTTGGAACGGTTGACGGTCGAGTATAGCGGGGAAGTTGCTGGATTGAATGTGGCGCCCTTGACCATTGCTGTTTTGAAGGGGCTTCTGACTCCTATCCTTGAAGATCCGATCAATTATGTGAATGCTCCCATCGTCGCTAAAGAACGCGGCATCGAAGTCAAAGAGGTCAAGAGCAATGATGCCGGCGATTTTACCAGCGTGATTCGAGTACGCGTGGAAGCCGGAAAGAAATCTCACCAGGTGGCCGGGACCTTGTACAGTCGTAAGGATCCACGCATTATTGAAATCGACCAGTTCAAGGTGGAAGTGGTGCCGGATAACCATCTGCTGCTGATTTTGAATGAGGATCGTCCAGGCGTGATTGGCACGGTGGGCCATGTGTTGGGGGACCACAATATCAATATCGCGCGCATGCAGTGTTCACGAGAAGAACGCGGCGGAAAAGCTTTGTTGATTTTCGGGCTCGATGCGCCGCTTCCGACATCAGTGCTGGATCACATTAAGAGCAGCAAGCACATCCTTTCCGTGAAGGTCGCCGATCTGTCGAAAGGCTTGTAGATTGCCCCGCAGTCGACCATGGGCTCTCTGTCGTTGAAGGCTCCTTCTTCTCCCACCTCTCGTGTGGCAGGTCAGGAACGGTCGCTGATTCCTGTGGGGATGAGCACCATCCTCCCTGAGGCTGCGCGACGCATTCGACACCTTGAACAGACGCTCCTTTCCGTTCTGGCTCGGGGGGGCTATGAAGAGATCATCCTGCCGATGTTCGAGTACCTCGATGTGCTCGCGCCGGGACTAGAGTCCGACCTCATTGAAAAGAGTTATCAGTTTGTCGATCGGGCAACGGGCCGGCTGATGTTGCTGCGCCCCGATGCGACTGCGCAGATTGCGCGGACCATCGCCATGGGCATGATGGGCAAGAGGCTTCCGCTGCGCCTGTGTTATCGCACCTCGGTCTTTCGCTACGAACGTGAACATGCCGGACGCGATCGGGAAATTTTTCAGGTCGGAGCCGAACTCGTTGGGGTGGAGGGGGTGGCCGGAGATGCAGAGGTTCTGACACTTCTGCTTGAGTGTCTGACCCGGGTAGGTCTGTCCTCGTTCAAAGTCGCGGTGGGCCATGTTGGATTTTTTACGGCCTTGCTTGTCCGATCCGGCTTGTCGACAGAGGGGCAAAAGCGTGTCGAGCAGGCGGCTGCGAGGAAAGACATGCCCCTCCTGGAGAATTTGCTCGCGCGGGACGGGGTGACCCGATCGACGGCGCGAGTCATTTTGGAAGCGTTGGAGCTTTGCGGTGGACCGGAGATGTTGACACGGGGACGGAAGTTAGTGAGACACGATCGAACGCTCTTGCGACCGCTCGATCGGCTCGCCCAGGTCTACGAACGGCTCGTTTCGCCTGGCCGGCAGGCGGTGATGATTGATCTCGGCGAATTCCGGGGTTTTGAATATTACGATGGAATTGTCTTCGATGTATTTGCGCCAGGCATCGGAGCAGAGTTGGGTGGAGGGGGGCGCTACGACCATTTGATGGGCCGTTTCGGCCGCGCCGCCGCATCCACGGGATTCGCCCTCGATGTGGACCGCCTGTTTCGAGCCATTGATTTGTCGGGAGATCCTGTGCTGTCTCGTTCCGCGGTTTTTTCCACGGATCAACCAAAGCCTGTGTCCGTGTCGGCACGTGAGCGGCGAAGGAGCCGAACATGAAAGCGCTCTCCGCTGTCGATCTGACGTCCCCCAAATTGCCGCCACAGAATGTCGAGGCCGAACAGTCGGTTCTCGGCGCAATCCTGTTGGACAACACGGCGATGGCCAAGGCCATGGAAATCTTGACGGATGAGGAGTTCTACCGCACCGCGCACCGCAAGATTTACCAGGCGATGTTGGAATTGTCGGATCGTGGAGAAGTGATCGACCAGATCACCTTGACGGAGAGTCTGAAGGGCCGGTCAGAACTCGACGCCGTCGGTGGATCGGCCTATCTGGCGGAGCTGGTGCAATCGGTGCCGACGGCCGCTAACGTCCGGTATCATAGCAAGATCGTGCGCGATAAGGCTCTCTTGCGAGGGCTCATTCAGACCTCGACGGAGGTGATTACCCGTGGTTATGACGGCACGGCGGCGGTGGATGAGTTGCTTGATTTTGCCGAACGTTCGGTGTTCAGTCTGGCGCAAGGAAAGCTCGACCGATCTTTTACCCCGGTGAATCAGATCATCAAGGAAAGTCTTGATGTCGTGGATCGACTGTCCAAGCGGAAGGAACGTGTGACTGGCGTGCCGACCGGTTATATCGATCTGGATGATCTGACCGCCGGATTGCAGCCCTCGGACTTGATCGTCATTGCAGGGCGTCCCAGCATGGGGAAGACGAGTCTTGCGCTGGGAATGGCGCAGCATGCCGCGCTCCATAGCGGAACCGTCGTCGGGATTTTCAGCCTTGAAATGTCGAAACCTCAACTCGTGCTTCGTATGTTGAGTTCCGAGGCCCGCGTCGATGCACACGCGCTCCGGACCGGCAGGTTGCAAAAGGAAGACTGGTGGCGGCTGGCTGAGGCGGCCGGTAAATTGGAACAGGCGCCGATCTTTATCGACGATTCGGGCGCCGTGACGGTTCAACAGATGCGTGGAAAGGCCCGGCGGCTCAAGGCTGAGCGCGGGCTCGATTTGTTGATTGTGGACTACCTGCAGCTGATGCAGGGAAAGAGTGATTCAGAGTCGAGGCAGCAAGAAATCTCCGACATTTCGCGTTCATTAAAAAGTCTTGCGAAGGAGCTCAACGTTCCCGTTATCGCGCTTTCGCAGCTCAGTCGTGCTGTCGAAGCCCGAAAGCCGCCCATTCCCATGTTGGCCGACCTGCGAGAGAGTGGTGCCATCGAACAAGACGCCGACGTGGTGATGTTTATCTATCGCGAAGAAGTCTACGAGCCCGGCACGGAGCGGAAGGGGATTGCTGATATTCTAGTCAGCAAGCATCGAAATGGTCCGATTGGAAAACGGGAATTATTTTTTCACGATCGATTCGCCAAATTTGAGAATCTCGAGACCCGCGAGGTCGTTTGACGCTTCCTTTCTCGGGCCGGTATAATTCCGAACTATTTTATTCACTTCCTCAAGCACTCCCTACAATTGAGCTGGCGACTGTGCAAAGATTGCGTGAAGATTCTTTCCTACCGCATGCCCCGAGAGGGAGTGTCAGTGTGAGAAGGGCGACCTTCGTGCTGGCCCTCCTCTCCTGTTTTGCCTCGGCTTGTCAGAGCACACCGCCATCCCGCACCGTTCCACCTGCATTTCCGGCGGTCGCGTCAGTGCCTTCTCGCGCGATTTCCCCCCTGTCTGATTCACGGGCATCGTATCACTTCCTGCTCGGGTACCAGGCTGAATTGGAGCAGGAGACGGAACAGGCGATCAAGGAATATCAGCTGGCGCTGCAAACGGATGCGTCATCCAATTATCTGAAAGCACGATTGGCTGTCCTCTACTTCACCACGGGCGATGTGCCGACGGCCGTGCGGTACGCCGATGAGGTCGCAGATGTACCTGGCTTGGATGCACAGATGCTCGGCCAAATCGGCGGCATGTATGCCGCTGCGGGGAAACCGGATCAGGCGTTGCGGTTGTTCAATCGTGCTATCGAGCAGGAACCACAGCGAAGCGAACACTATTTCGCTAAAGGTTTGTTGTTGGCCAATCAGAAACACTATGCCGAAGCAGAGGGCACCATTCGCTCCGGGATCAAGGTGAGTCCAGATTCGGCGGTCGGGTATTACTATTTGGGCCGCATCAGCGTCGAGGCACGAGATTTTGACAAAGCGACGACGCATTTCGAGCAGGCGGTGACATTGAATGCGGCGTTTGAGCCGGCCTATGTAGCCTTAGGCTCTGTGTATGAAGCCAAGCAGGACCGCGACAAAGCTATCGGCATCTATCGCCGCTACCTGCAAGGGGTCAATCCAAGAAATCGGGAAATCCGGCATCACCTGATTCGCCTGCAGGTCTCGGCGAAACAGTATGATGAAGCGCTTCACGAGTTGGAAGGTATGCTGGCGGAGGATCCCTCTGACCTTGACGCTCAACTTCGAATGGGGCTCGTGTACGGAGAGCAAAAGAACTACTCCAAAGCGATTCAGCAGTTGAATCAGATTCTCACGGTGCGTCCGGCGGAGCTTAAGGTCCGTGACTACTTAGGGTATCTGTACGAAGAGACCAAGGACTACCCGAAAGCCATTGAAGCCTATCGTCACAATCTCACGCTTGAGCCCTCATATTTCGAGGGGCATCTCCACCTGGGCGTCTTGCAGTATCGGCTGAAGCAGTATGCCGACGCGATTGAGCACCTTAGGGAAGCCAGTCGTTTGAATCCCAAGCAGCCGGAATCTTACATTGTGCTCGGACTCTCGCATTTTCAGTCTGAGCAGTATGAGCCATCCCTTCAGGCCTTTCTCGAAGGGATTCGTTACAATCCGGACAATGCGGACCTGCATTTCAACGCAGGGACGGTATACGACAAATTGAATCGCTTCGATGACGTCGTGAAGTCGATGCAGACGACTCTCACATTGGACCCTCACCATGCGGATGCGTTGAATTATCTTGGATATAGCTACGCGGAGCGTGGCGTGAAAATCGAAGAGGCGATTACACTGACGAAGCAGGCCGTCGCGCTCCGACCGACTAATGGCTACTACGTCGATAGCCTTGCCTGGGCCTTCTTCAAGAAGGGGTTATTGGCTGAAGCCTTGACGGAAATGAAACGGGCAGTGGCGTTGGTCGGTGACGATCCCGTGATTTACGAACATCTGGGTGAAATTTTCCTCAAGCAGCAGCATCTTTCGGATGGGCGAGAGGCTCTGCTGCATTCCCTCGAACTTGATCCTTCAAATGACAAGCTGATGCAGCGATTCCGGGAACTTGGTTTGGGCGATCCTGCTAAAGAAGAGCGTATTCGTCAGGCCATTCGCCGCGTCTCCGACCGCAAAGTGACCCCCCCGATCCAATAAGCCTTCTGTTGATTTCTCCCCGTCAAGCAGCGGTGCGTAGCACTCTGCCATTTCATCCGTAGTTCTTCCCCCTAACAGGTCTCTGCTTAATGGAGACTTGAGAGCCGCGTGCGGCCACTTTAATCAAACTGGGTGAATTCTGGATGCCGCGACTGTCCGATTCGGCCAATTTTTGGCACTTTCCTTCGGAACTCCGCGAGTTCTGAGCGATCCGCTGCCGTGTGCGACATCACTACAGGTCCAGAAACATCAATGCTGACGACACGTTCGGTCTTTGTGCTCCGCCAGTCTGGTGCTTGGCACAGGGCCTGCTTATCGAGGGGTTGTCTTGGGAGCGTGTCTATCGGCTGAGGGCATTGGAATGAGCTGTAAGAAAGTCTGTGAACACACACAATGGTGATTGCATCGAGGCAAGCGGGTTTCACGCTGATCGAAGTCATGGTCGTCGTGGTGATTGTGGGCATTCTAGCAGCTATTGGAATACCAAATTTTCTCCGATATCGGGCACATGCCATGCAGGCTGAGGCGCGATCAAATCTGGCGGCTATTTTCGTGGCGGAAGCCTCGTACTTTGGAGAACAAAAAAACTACGGGGATTTCTCGGATATTGGGTTTGCCCTAGCTGGAATCGCGACGAACCGATACACCTACCGGACCGGCTTGGGGAATGGAGCTGGGTTAGGGCCCAATGGAGGGAATCTCTGCGGGCTGCCCTCCAGTAGCTGCGATACGATTCAGACCTGGATCCCGGTGGTAGAGGCAGTGGCGTTTACGGGGAGCGTCGGCATCGCCACCACGTCGACATCAGGGTTTACAGCGACTGCGGCGGCCGATCTTGATAGTGATGCGACGCATGATGGGTGGTATGTCAACGACGCGAAGGAAGGCCTGACCTCGGCGGAGCCTAATGATGTCGCGAGCTAAGTAGTGTCGGCAGTGGCAAAATTTGTCGCCTGGGAACGGAAAAAGGAATCCGACAACTGCGAAAGTCCAAGGCCTCGATCGTCTAGGAGTAATAAATGATTGGTAAACAGTATGAATGACGATAACCGCAGGAAGGAGGTGTTGGGCATAGAATCTGCTATTCCCAAGATCTGCTACGCTTGATGAAGCTGTGTTGTGAGAGTCAGCGTTCGGTGATGGTACTACAATAGAAAAGGGAGGAAGTCCATGTTGAAGCAAGTCAAAGGTCAAAAAGGTTTTACGTTGATCGAGTTGATGATCGTCGTGGCGATTATCGGAATCTTGGCGGCCATCGCCATTCCGAACTTCTTGCGATATCAGGCGAAGTCGCGGCAGTCCGAAGCCAAGACGAACCTGGGCGCGATCTTTGTGGCAGAGACGGCCTATCTCAGCGAACAATCCCGATATGGAAGCTTTTCTGAGATTGGATATGCCTTGGCCGGAACGACGAACCGATATTCCTATCGGAGCCCGGCCGTGGGTGGTGCGGCTGGTTCTTCTAACACCAATGGTGTCGACCTGATTGCATGTGGGCTTCCGGCAACCTGTACGGCGGCGTTGACTGCTGAGGGAGCCAACGGACAAATCCCTTCTATGGCTGCTGCGGCTGCCGCAGGGACTGGGTTCACAGCTTCAGCCGTGGCCAATATCGACAATGATCCCCTGCTCGATGGCTGGTCAGTCAACGATATCAAGGCGGGGTTGGCGGGAGCCGTTCCTGACGACGTCACCATGGGCTAAGTGTAACCGCAGGTGTCTGTAAGGCGGGGGAGGAACCCAAGTTCCTCCCCCGTTTTTGTTTGCAGAAGGCGCCTATTCTGTCACCGACCGATGACATGAAAAGGCTTTTGTCCTCAGTCACTCGCCGTCTTGGTATTTAAATTCGCTTTGCCGTTTCCCTATTCTCTGATACACGATAAATATTAATTGTGTCGATTTTTCGGACCACGGCTATGCGAGTCCTTTCCTCTTTTCCTTTGATGGTCATCAGCGCCTTAATTGTATTCTCCCCGCTTCAGGAGGGCGGTACGACTCATTCGTCCCAGATGATCATTCGGCTCCTGATTCTCTTATGGGCCGGAATGGCCATGGCGCAGGGGATTCGATCGGGAAGTTTCACTGTCCCGATGCTGCCGGTGGGATATATCGCGATGTCATTCGTGGGGCTGGCCGTCGTGGCCACTTGGTTATCGCCCTATCCTCACCCAAGTCGACAATGGTTACTGATGATCGTGGGGTACGTGGCCCTGTTTTATCTACTGGTCTCCGTCATCGATCGTTGGGAGCATATTCGCACCGTGACGGTCATGATTGTCCTGGTGGGGGTGGCGGAGGCGACCCTGGCGCTCCTGCAAGGATTCGCATGGAATGCCATAAGGCCTAGCGGGACGTTCTTCAATCCAAACTTTTTAGCCGGATATCTTGCGGTCACCTGGGCCATTCTCCTGAGTTGTGCGCTGCACGGCTATCGGGAGAATGCGTTGTTTTCGGCGCCTTCGATGCCATCTGCTCTCTGGTGGTTTGGCCTTGGATCGGCATTGGGCGCAATTCTGGTCGCAGTTGTGCTCACGCAGTCTCGCGGAGGCATGATCATCGTTTTCATAGCGACAGTCTTCATTCTCACGGTCCGCTACGGCTTGAAATTGGCCGGCACCTGCGCGCTGCTGTTTGCTGTGATTAGTCTCCTGATTCCCACGCCCATACGCGATCGTGTGGTCCTCGAGCACTATCAGAACCCGGCCACCTATGCGCGGTGGCAGATGTGGCAGGGTGCGACGAGGGAAATGCTTGATCATCCATTCGGAATCGGACTGGGGCTTTATCAGTATACGTATCCCCACTATGCATTTCCCGTCGAAGGGCAAGTGGCCCGGTACGGAAAAGTGGCTCAAACCCCGCACAATGACTATCTTCAAATGGGCGTGGAGATGGGACCTGGAGCAGTCCTTATTTTCATGATGGGGATCTTTATGGTGGCTCGGGAAATCATCAAGGTGTTACAGGGACGACTGTTGCGCTGGCAGAGGGCGTTGATCGTGGGTGTGAGTGGAGGGGGAATCGCCCTACTGGTTCATGCCGCGCTTGATTCGAGTCTGCGTGAGTCGGCTATCGCAATCCTGCTCACCCTCTGTGGCGGATTGATAGTATCGTCCGGACGGTTGACCAGGGACGATACAGGTGGTGTTCGCGTTGTGCCGATTCGTTCACGATTGCTGTGGGGAGTCGGTATGGCGATGGGACTTCTGCTGATCGGTATTGAAGTCATCCGCTCTGGTCTTGCCTGGACAACGTTCGAGACTGCTTCTCGCCATGCCATGGCGGGAGAAACTGCAGTGGCGATTGAAGGATTACAAGATGCCATTGCATTGGACTCGGGGAAAGCTCTGTACCATCACGGCCTGGGCTCCGTCTACGCCAGAGCCTTTGATGCCACCGGCCAGAAACAGGCCTTCCAGAATGCCTGTGCGGAGTTCAAAGAAGCTATCGACCTCAACCCCCTGGACAATCGGCTGTTAGGACTCTTGGGCCAACTCTATGTGTCGGCAGCACAGGCGCCCCCGTCCGCCGGCCTCACGGCTCAGGAACGAAGGGGATGGCTGCGTGCGGCGGTGCCGGTCTACGAGCAAGCGATTCAATTGGCACCGTTCTCCGCCATGTACCGATACGAACAAGCGCGACTCTACTGGCTCCTTGGAAAACGAAAAGAGGCCGAGTGGCGTGCGAAGGAAGCAGAATCGTTAGAACCGAATTTTCTTCCTGCCCGCGTCTTGTTGGCCCGCTTGTGGCTTGACGGGGGCCAGCTGGAAGAAGCGAAGGAGCAGCTTCGTGAGATTCAGGAGCGGCAAGCCCGGTATCAGCCGTGGCAAAAGAACAGCCTGGACCAGGCATTCTTGAATGTCGACATCGCTCCCCTTCGTAGGGCTGTCGGGGAAACGGGGTCAGCTGGATGAAGCGTGCCGGATTCATGTCAACGGTGAAGGCGGGCAGCATCCAAGTCTTCTGTGGGCTGAGTCTCTTGGCTGGTTCATCGGGACTGCTTCACCTGCTGGATCACGAACGTAATACAGTCGCGAGGGCCGAACAGCTGGCCTATCTCCCCAAGGGCGAATATCTGAAGTTAGCGACGCTCGGGTATCGGCAGGTGGTATCGGATGTGATCTGGCTACAGGCGGTCCAGCACATCGGCGCAAAACGTGATACTCAGCAGGGATATCAGTGGACCTACCATGCGGTCGATGTACTGACGGACTTGGATCCCACCTTTGTCGCTCCCTATCAGGCGACGGGCATCCTTCTCGGTGTGCTGGTCGGTCGCCACGAGGAAGGGCTCGCCATCTTAAGAAAAGGCATACGAAACAACCCAAGCATTTGGCAGTTGCCGTTCCTGGCGGGATATATTTCCTACTATGAACTCTGCAATCCAGCGGCGGGGGCAGAGTATCTTCAGATTGCGGCGCGGGTACCGGGGGCTCCAGCCTATCTTCCTCGATTGGCTGCCCGTATGACGGTTGAAAGCGGGGATCCCACCGCGGCGCTCGAGTTTCTGGATCGCTTCTCTCGCACGGTGACAGACGAACGGGTTCGTGAAGCCCTCATGCAACGGATGAAGGAAGTTGTGCAGGAAAAGGATCTGCACTTTCTGGAAGAAAGCATTCGCCGGTATCGAGCTAAATACGGGCGGACTCCCCTCAAGCTCGAAGACCTGATGTTGCATGGAGTGGTGCAGCAATTGCCGGTGGATCCTCTCGGCGGGCAGTACCAGGTTGACCCTCTGACCGGTGCCGTCAGTTCGTCATCCAAGCGTGAACGGCTTCGCATCCATGAAAAAGTGGCCTGTCATGTTGGTGGACGAGATTCCCGCTCGCAGACGTCGTCCAATCCATTGCCTATCTTGCAGTGATCATGGAGGAGTGCTGTGGACGATATTGTCATTGAAGACTTGAGCAAATCGTATGCGTCAGGCTGGCCGGGCCGACCGCCATTTGTGGCATTGGATGGGCTGTCTCTGACCGTAGAACGGGGGGAAATTTTCGGTTTTCTCGGGCCGAACGGAGCCGGAAAGACGACCACACTGAAAATTCTTATGGGCCTCGTCCGTGCGACGGGCGGCAGGGCCTTGTTGCTGGGGCAACCAGCTGGTGACGTGGAGACTCGTCGCCGGATTGGCTTTTTGCCTGAATCGCCCTATTTCTACGACTATCTCACCGCTGAGGAGTTCCTGAGGTTCTACGGGCAGCTCGCCGGGTTGGGGCAAGCCGTCATTGCTCAGCGAGTGACCGAGCTACTGAGTTTGGTCGGGCTCGCCGACGCACGCGCTCGGCAATTGCGCAAATTCTCGAAAGGGATGTTGCAGCGTATAGGGCTTGCTCAAGCGCTGATTCACGATCCGGAACTTGTGATCCTGGATGAGCCCATGACTGGATTAGACCCCGTCGGGAGAAAGCAGGTGCGTGACTTAATCCTCAGCCTGCGCGATAGAGGGAAAACCATCTTTTTCAGCACGCACATTTTGCATGATGTTGAAATGATCTGCGATCGTGTCGGCATTGTCATAAAAGGTCGTCTGCTCGCCAGCGGGCGAGTCGACGAGCTAGTCCGGCAAGATCACACGCAGTCCGTCGAGATCGTGTGCCAACAGATCAAGGCAGAGGGGAATGCATTCATTCACTCACTTGCCACCCGCGTGTGGCAGCAAGGCCAGCAGTGCCTGATCGTATTGCCCAGTCCGGATGCAGTAGATGCCATGGTCGGTGAGATTCGGCGACAAGGAGGGCGCCTCTTATCGGTGACGCCCCATAAGGCCTCGTTGGAAGACTTGTTCTTTCAGGAGGCCGCACCTGAGGCCTCACGCGTTCAGGTAGACAATTTCTCGGGGAGGGCGCTCTGACATGGGTGCAATCGGGGTCATCGCATTGAATGCATTCCGCGAAAGCCTGAGAGATAAAATCCTCTACAATTTGGTGTTGTTCGCAGGCTTGCTCATCGGGCTTTCCGTGCTTCTGGCGGATCTTACCATCACAGAACATCACAAGATGATTGCCGATATGGGATTGGCGGCGATCAACCTCATCGGCGTGATCATCGCGATTTTCATCGGCATCAGTCTGGTGAACAAGGAAATCGAACGGCGCACGATCTACACGATTATGGCCAGACCGATTAGCCGTACATACTTCATCCTTGGCAAATACTGCGGGCTGGTGTTGACGTTGTTCGTAAATGTCTCGATTATGCTGGCCGTGTTTCTCCTCACATTGTGGCTGTACCATGTGCCGATTGCGCCCTCCCTCTTTCAGGCGGTGCAGCTCATTTTCGTTGAGATCCTCGTGGTCACGGCGATTGCGTTGTTCTTTTCGACGTTCAGCTCATCCACGCTCAGTGCCATTCTCACGTTGGGCATCTATGTGATTGGGCATCTGACCGCGGATGTGAGAAGTATGGCGAGCAACAGCGAGAGTAGTGCCATCAAGGCCATGGTGGGCGCATTCTATTATCTCTGTCCGAACTTGGAGATGCTCAACATCAAGGGCCAGGCTGCCGTGGGAATCCTGGTGGCGCCTGAGTACCTGATGCTCGCATCCCTGTATGGATTAGTCTACGCCGGGGTGCTTCTCAGTGGAGCCTGCCTGGTGTTTCAGCAACGAGATTTTTGACGGGATAGCCCCGCCGCGTCCATTGCATGCAGCCGTCATGTGGCGTGTCATATTGGGGCTGCGTCAGGCAATCACATCCGATACTGGTCCATCTGTTCAGCTGGGATTCTCTTGAACTGAAAGTTACAACATGTTGTCTCAGCCATACGGCCACTCCCCCATCATGGTGCTCACCAGTGTATTTACCCATTGGAATCTGATTCGACAATTGACTCAACGAGAGATCGCGAGTCGGTACCGCGGTTCTCTGCTTGGAGTCTTGTGGGCGTTCTTGCACCCCCTGGTCATGTTGACGGTCTATACGTTGGTGTTTAGAGGCGCATTTGGAATGCGCTGGGGGAGGGACGGGGAGAGCGCGCTTGACTTCGGTCTTCTATTATTTTCTGGTCTGATCGTGCATGCCTTGTTTGCGGAAAGTGTTCAGCGCGCGCCGTCACTGATTGTGAATCACAGTAACTATGTGAAGAAGGTCGTCTTCCCGCTGGAGATCCTGGCATGGACCTCCTTGGGCACGGCACTGTTTCACGCCGCCATCAGTGCACTGGTGCTCATTCTATTTTATGGTCTGCTCCATCATGCTCTTCATTGGACCATGCTGGTCCTTCCGCTGCTATTGATCCCGCTGGCCTTCGTCACCATTGGAGTGTCTTGGTTTCTGGCCTCTGCTGGCGTGTTTATACGAGACATTGCGCAGGCGTGTGGGCCGATCATGACCGTGATGCTGTTTATATCGCCCGTCTTGTATCCAGTCTCAGCATTTCCTGAGTCCTATCGAGGGATGCTGTATGCGAATCCCCTCACCTTTCTCATCACCCAAGCTCAGGATATTCTCATTTGGGGAAAGCCGCCGGCCTGGGTCGGTATCGGAGTCTATTGTGTGTGCAGCTATCTTGTCGCATGGCTTGGATTGCTCTGGTTCCAGAGGACACGGAAGGCTTTTGCCGATGTCCTCTGAGTGGGCGATTCGGGTCAGCGGTCTGTGCAAATCCTACCGGTTATATGACCATCCGCTCGATAGAGCCAAACAGTGGATCTTGCCGTTCCTGCAGAAGCGCCTGGGACGAACCTCGACGCCATATTACCGCGAGGTCCCCGCAGTGGAGAATGTCTCGTTTGAGGTGAAGAAGGGGGACACACTTGGCATTATCGGCCGAAACGGGTCAGGCAAATCCACGTTGTTGCAGTTAATTGTGGGGACGCTGTACCCGACGAGCGGCAGTGTTGAAATTGACGGACGTGTGGCGGCGTTGCTCGAACTCGGTGCGGGTTTTCATCCCGAATTCACGGGGAGAGAGAACGTCTTCCTCAATGCCGCACTGCTCGGACTGTCACCCCAGGAGGTCGAGGCGCAGTTAGAGGACATACTGGTCTTTGCCGACATTGGGATCGCTATCGATCAGCCCGTCAAAACCTATTCCAGCGGGATGGTTGTCCGGCTGGCCTTTGCTGTGATCGCGCACGTCAAGGCGGATATTCTGGTCATTGATGAAGCGCTGGCGGTGGGCGACGCGTTTTTCGTTCAGAAATGCATGCGATTCCTGAGAACGTTCATGGAGCATGGCACGGTGTTGTTCGTCAGTCATGACTCAGCGGCGGTGTTGAGCCTGTGCCGTACGGCCCTGTGGCTTGAACATGGGCGAGTCGCTGGTATGGGCGAGGCGAAAAGAGTGTGCGATCGTTACTTGAATCCGGACGCCTCGGATGGGAGTGTGCCGTTTATCGACATGGCCGAAGTGGGTGAGATCACCGCTGTTGCCGGCGACAGTGCGTCTCAGCCAGTGTGGGATGCTTCGGGCATGTTCGGGAATCGTCAGGCCCGCATAGAAAAAGTTGTGCTTGCCGATGTGGCCGGTCGATCCATTCATACGGTACGTACGCGAGTGCGCGTGTCCCTTCGAATGTGGTGTCATACCTCGGTCCGACTGCTGAGCCCGATTGTAGGATTTTTAGTGAGGGATCGGCTTGGCCAGTCTCTCTTCGGGACTAATGTCTGCGTGGGAAATCAGGGAACCTCATCCAGCGCGATTGAACCGGGAACGCGATTTGTCGCTGACTTGGAGTTTATGATGCCGGTGCTTCAGCCCGGCGAGTATTCGTTGAGTGTCGCGCTTGCTGAAGGTACGCAAGAGGACCATGTGCAGCAACATTGGATTCATGATGCCCTGGTTTTTCGATCAGCCCCTTCAGAATTGTGTTTTGGACTGTTTGCCGTTGAGCTGCTACATGTGGATTTGTGCCGGCATTTGACGCAGGACGCGCACGATGAAAAATCCAGTGACTCTGTCGCGCTGTAGAGTCTGCGGAGGGGAACGCTTTGCCCATCACGATGTGTTGTGGGGCAATCTGATTGACCAGTGGGACCTGTCGAAGCGTGAGACAGACTATATCAACGTTCAGCAGGGAACAACCTGTGTGGACTGTGGCTCCAATGTGCGATCGATTGCCTTGGCCGATGCGTTCTTGCGCTACCATCACTCGCCTCTGTCACTGAGAGATTGGGTGCATACGCCTGCAGCACATACCGTACAGACATTAGAAATCAATGAAGCGGGGACATTGAGTGGTGTCCTCAAGAATATTCCACACCATCGATTGGTGCGTTACCCGGAATACGACATGATGGCACTGCACCTGGAGAGCAATTCCTTTGACATCGTGCTCCATTCGGATACCTTTGAGCATGTTTCCGATCCGGTGAGGGGCCTGGGAGAATGTCGTCGTGTGCTTCGCAAAGGGGGGGCCTGTGTGTTTACCGTGCCTATCATTATTGGACGACTGACGAGAGGACGCCACGGTCTCTCGGCGAGTTATCATGGCCACGCTGCCTGCGTCGAAGAATCGATGCGAGTCCACACAGAGTTCGGTGCCGATGTATGGCGATTTGCTCTCAGTGCGGGCTTTGCCGAGTGTCGAATGGTGTCCTATTGCTACCCTGCTGGCATTGCACTGATTGCAGTGGCCTAACATCACCCATCGCTGCTCGTAGGAAGATCGCCACGTATGATTGAGATGCCATTTACCGGTGAGCGATACGTACCTGCCTTGGGCGGGCAGATCAAGTACGAACATTTGCACCGATATTGTCTCGCGTTGGATTGGGCGAAGGGTAAGACGGTGTTAGATGTGGCGTCCGGGGAAGGATACGGCGCCGTCATTCTTGCTCGAGTGGCTACAAGGGTCGTGGGGGTTGACCTCAGTAGTGAGTGCGCCCGCTACGCCACCCAACGCTATCAGGATCGTCACAATCTCACGTTCGCGGCAGGAAGTTGTGGTGAATTGCCGCTGCAAGATCATTCTGTAGATCTTGTCACGTCGTTTGAGACAATCGAGCATCATGATCGCCACCAGGATATGTTGAATGAGATCAAGCGAGTCCTGAAACCAGAAGGTGTACTGCTTCTTTCCTCTCCAAATCGACCGGTGTACTCCGAAGGGCCCACTCCCCCCAATCCCTATCATGTTAAGGAATTGGACTGGAACGAGCTGAATGAGTTGCTCACGGCAAGGTTTAGGTCGGTGGTGTACTATGGTCAACGGCTAGCTACCGGGTCCGTTGTGTTTCCGCTCAGCACGTCCGCGCGTGAGACTGGATATGCTGCCTATAGCAATGCCGGTGGCAAAGACGACACAGGAGTTCCGTGTTTAAATGCCCCGATGTATTACATTGCCATTTGTGGGGACCAAGAGCCTTGTGTTGATCAGCATAGGACTACGTCTGTGTTTCTTGATCGAGAGTCCGATCTGTGGAAGGAACAACAGCAAATTGGTCACTGGGCCAACCGTATCGCGAGCGAACTAGAGGAGCAGAGAGCTCAACTCGTCGCAGCGACGGGCGAATTGCAGAGAATTAAGTCATCGAATGGCTGGCGTTTCATCTGTCGAGCGAAGGAATCTACCAATCGGATATTTCCTCCGTACACGAAGCGTCGGAGTATCTACGACGCGGGGATTCGCTTCCTCAGGTGGGTAGTAGGGGAGAGGAAGTCAGATGGCCCTGCCGGGAGATGGTTGCCGGTCGGTAGCATACAAAACATTCGCTCCCTGCCGACCCTGATCCAAAAAGCCTACTACGTGTGGCGTCAGCAGGGGGCAATAGTCCTGGCAGGGAAAATACGCGACCGAGCGCAACGATTCATGGGGCGTTCCACAAGAAAACGAAAGCAGGTGTATTTCTTCGCCAAGGTATGGGCTCCTCTCACTATCCAATCCTCTGCCCAGCCATTGGTGTCCATCGTTATTCCTGTCCACAATCATCCACTGGTCACCTACACCTGCCTGCGATCGATTACAGAGGCTGAAACAGCGGTGCGTTTCGAAGTGATCGTGGTCGATGACTGTTCGAGTGATGAAACTCCTCGTATGCTCAGTGACATCTCGGGCATTCGAAGTCTCAGAAACGAAACGAATCAGGGGTTCATTGGGTCATGCAATGCCGGCGCAAAGATTGCTCAGGGGCAATATGTGCTGTTTCTGAATAATGACACGATCGTGCAGCCTCATTGGCTTGATGAGTTGGTGCAGACATTTGAATTGGTTCCGAATGCGGGGTTGGTCGGCGCTAAGTTGTTGTATCCGGATGGGAGCTTGCAGGAAGCGGGATCCATTGTTTGGAATGACGGATCGGCTTGGAACTATGGACGATTCGACGATCCAGATAAGCCGGAATACTGTTATCTGCGGGAGGTGGATTATTGTTCAGGCGCCTGCATCTTGCTTCCCTCGGATTTGTTCTCACAGCTGGGAGGCTTTGATGATCATTATGCTCCGGCCTATGGAGAAGACTCCGATCTCGCGTTTAAGGTTCGGCAAGCCGGCAAGACAGTCTTGTATCAGCCGAAGGCCGAGATCATTCACTTCGAAGGCACCAGCTCTGGGAGAAAAGTTTCGCAGGGTATCAAAAAATATCAGGTGGTCAATAAGGAGAAGCTGTTTCACAGATGGGCTTCGGTCCTTGTAGGGCATGCCGCTCCGGGAGAACGGCCAGAGCTTGAACGGGAACGCGCTGTCACAAAGCGAATACTGGTGGTGGATGCGTGCACCCCGACTCCTGACCAAGACGCCGGCTCTTTGAAGATCTTCAACTTCATTAAAATCTTTCAGTCATTGTCCTATCAGGTTACCTTCATCGCAGATGATCTGACGTTTATAGAGCACTACACGAAAGACCTTCAGCGTCGTGGAGTGCATTGCCTGTATTGGCCGTATGTGACAACGTTAGATGAGCACTTGGCACGAGAAGGAGCGAAATACGATCTCATCTTGTCTTGCCGGCCCGACGTGACTGAAAAACATCTAGCCAGTTATCGGAAGCACTGCCCATCCGCAAAAGTTCTCTATGATACGGCCGATATTCATTATCTGCGCGAACAGCGGCAGGCCGAGATTGAGGGGAATACCCAATTAGCCATGCAGGCTGAGAGGCGGAAGGCTCAGGAATTGGGCCTCGTAGCCCAGGTCGATTGTACGATCGTCGTAAGCGAGCGTGAAAAGGCCATTCTTCAAAACGAAGTCCCGCGCGCGAAACTTTCCGTCATATCGGCGGTGCATGATCGTTATGCACGTAGCGTGGCCTTTGAGGACACCCACGACATTCTTTTTTTGGGAGGGTATCAGCACCTCCCAAATGTCGATGCCGTGCAGTATTTCGTGACAGATGTGTTCCCGATTCTTCGAGACGAACTGCCCGGCGTCAAATTCTACATCGTGGGCAGCCGTCCCCCTGAGTCGGTTCAGCGGCTCGCGTGTGACGATGTGATTGTCACCGGTTATGTGCCCAATCTGGAAGAGCTCATGGCGCACTGCCGACTTTCCGTCAATCCCTTGCGGTATGGAGCTGGTATCAAGGGCAAGATTGTGAGTTGTATGGCATACGGGGTTCCCTGTGCCGGTACCAGTGTGGCTTTCGAAGGGATGGAATTGGAAGACGGCCGTGATGTGGTGATCGCAGATACAGCCAAGGATCTCGCGGCCGGAATCGCAAAACTGTATCAGGATAAGAATCTGTGGCAGACACTATCAGATCGTGGATACACCAATGTCAGGGATCGATATTCGTTTGAATCGGCGCATAAATGTTACGCCGACCTTTTCGACAGCTTTCGAATCCCCGCCCGCACCCATCACCTGCCTACGACCTATTACGGCGTCTGCAATGTCTGCGGTGAACAGACGCATTTCAAGACATTAGGATCTGACAATCTTCGAGAGAGTTTGCTCTGTGAGATATGTGGCGCAAGTTGTCGGAATCGGTCGCTTGCCGGAGGAGTGCTTCATCTTGTCGGCGGTGATCGGGTGCGCAGTATCGCCGAGCTCGCTGCCGCGCCATCCGGACCGGTCATATTCGATACCGACGGATTTAGTCCCTTGTTTAAATTCCTGAAGGAGGCGGAATTTTATACCTCATCGATTTATGACCGCAATCGGCCGTTTGGAGAGTTGATCAAGCCAAAGGTTCTGAATGTCGACCTTCAGGCGATGCCATTTCCAGATAATTCACACGACATCATCCTGACATCGGATGTCATGGAACATGTGAGAAGAGACGAAACCGCACATCGCGAGATTTATCGTTGCCTCAGACCTGGCGGACACTACGTGTTTACCGTTCCGTACGTCCCAGGATGGCCTGCGAACCAGATTCGTGTTGATAGCTCAGGAGATAGGGATGTCTATCTGATGGAGAAGCAATACCACGGCGACCCTATGAATAATAATGGCATTCTAGTCTATCGAATCTATGGCCAAGAACTCATGGCCCAATTGCGACGTATTGGCTTTGAGGTCACGTTTGTCGAGACCCCTGAGCCAAGCGCTGGTGTATTGAGCAAGGACTTATTTGTTTGCAAAAAGCTCTAATAATAGAGTGTCGATCAATCGAGTCGCGGCTGGCGTGAACGCTCCGAAGCGGTGGCTGTCTTCGACCGACACGGCGTGGAAGATGTGGATTTGTTTCAAGGAAATTCGATAAGGTAGCTCCTCGATGGCCATCCGTGATTGTCTCAAGCGCATCGCGGCACGCTTCCCATGCATGCCGAGCAGCTCTCACAACGCTGCTATGGACCGGCAGGCTCTCGCTGCACCTCTTCCCACCTTTCAGGCTGAACGTGGTGTCCCGACATATGACGCGGACTTCCTCACGGTCTGGTATAAAAGTACGGATTTTCTCAAAGACCAGAAATTTATGGCCGCCTACAACGCCGGTATGAACTCCGGACACAAGATTGCGCGTCCGGCAGATTCATCCGAGGACATCCATATCGAATGGCGAATCCATATCTGTTGTTGGGCAGCGTGGCACGCGAAGCACCTGCCAGGTGATTTTGTGGAATGCGGAACGAATACCGGCATTATGTCACTGGCAGTCGCCAACTATATTGACTTCAACTCCACAGAAAAATCGTTCTTTCTCTTTGATACCTTCCACGGCATTCCGGACGATCAGATCACACCCTACGAGCGTCTTCTGGGCCGTGCTCAGGAAAATGAACAGCTGTATGAGGATTGTTATGAGAGAACCAAGGCGAATTTTTCGCCATTCCCAAGGGCCAGGCTGGTTCGGGGGAAAGTGCCGGACACGTTGCCCACGGTGTCAATCCATCAGGTCTGCTACTTATGTTTAGACATGAATATTGTTGTGCCTGAACGGGCGGCGATCGAATACTTCTGGAACAAATTGGTGCCTGGTGCTCCGGTGATCCTTGACGACTATGGGTGGCTCAATTTTGGTGAACAGAAGGAAGCCATGGATGCGTTCGCCGCGCGCAAGGGCGTCAAGATTGCTAATCTGCCGACCGGTCAGGGCTTGTTATTCAAGCCTTGAACTCCGCTGCAGTTTCTTTCTATCGAACAGCCTGCTCTCACCTCAGTTGCCTGCCTACGGACTCTTATCCGATGGGTCGGCCTTATCAAATTGTATGGAGTTTTTGTAGGTTCTTGATATGGTAGAAACACCGTTCTACTTCCATTCTTGCATCAGGTGAGAGCCATGCACGCTTTCTATTCGGTAACGCTGGGTAAGGCATGAAGAACTACCTTCCGATTCTGAATAATATTTCCCATGATTTAAGGAATGGGCGGAGCATCTATGATGGGTACGTACGGGGGTGGGGCATCCAATTTGGTGATCTGAGAGGACAGGTCCGCAAGGATCCCCTCTACAAGGAGGCCTTGGCTCTATCGAGTGGACGGACAGTGGTATCAGAAGATAATCGCATTAACCTCTTTCTTATCCTCAGGTTCTTTCTGGGTCAGATCGGCGATGGTGATATCATCGAATTCGGATCATACAAAGGTGGAAACGCTATTTTCTTGGCCCACATTGTTTCTCGGTTATATCCCCGTATGAAGGTGTATTCGCTCGATACATTCGCGGGTATGCCGGCAACGAATTCAGATATCGATGCGCATCAACAGGGCGATTTTGGAGAAGTCGATCTGGACGAGTTGCGCGAGTTTGCCGTGGCGAATGGATTGGGCAATTTGGAGTTTGTGCAAGGACTCTTTCAGGATACAGCTCCAGGTGTTTTGAGCCGCACGAAGAATATCGTTCTCGCACACATCGATTGCGACATCTACTCCTCAGTTGCATACTCCTATGAGGTTGTGAAGGCCAGCATGGCGTCGGGAGGATACCTCGTTTTCGATGATGCGACCGTATCCAGCTGTTTAGGGGCCACAGAGGTGGTGGAAAGCGTACTCATTCGTCGGGACGGGTTAAATTCAGAGCAAATTTTCCCACAGTTCGTATTCAGGACAGGGGTTGTCCACCGGGGGTGATGGTAGGCGTAGGGCCTCTCATTATTATGATTGTCTCCCCTCATGTGAATGGTCTGTCTCCGTGCGCAATGAGGGTTCTGTTTCCAGGAAGTCGAAAAGGTTGGCTTCAGTGTTGTGAACATCATGTTTGACGCAGGCCTGCTACAGCGAGCATTGCGCATTTGGAGGAGTGAGGGCGGTGCGGCTCTAGTGAATCGCATGTGGCGAAGATATGGCCGAAGCAGGGCCATTACGTCGTTGCACAATGTCAGGCCCAAGAGATCTTTGGGAGAAAGTTTCGGGCCCAGGGATCTCGAATATGCCGACCGACTAGAAGGGGAGATCGCCAACTTCAGAAATGTCAGAAACGTGCATGATCTCCCCGATATCTTCCATTACTGGTCGAAGAAATTTCTGTTGCCCAAGTTTGAAGCGCTCAATATTCCTGGTGTCACTGAATTATTCGTCAGATATATCGCGGATGCCTGCCGATCTCAGCTCGGCGATATGTGCCATGTGGCGAGCCTTGGCACAGGAAATTGCGAGACCGAAGTTGCGATGGCGGAGCAACTGATCGCCAGCGGTGTCACAAATTTCAGATTGGACTGTATTGAAGTCAACCCGCATATGCTTGCGCGCGGAAGGGAGTGCGCGGCGTCGAAGCAGGTGCTGCCTTATCTCCGGTTTGTGGAGTCGGATGTCAAAAGTTGGCACTGTGCCCATGAGTATGCCGTTGTTATTGCGAATCAATCATTGCATCACTTTCAAGATCTGGAAGTGCTTTTCGGGAAAGTTCGCCTTGCCATCGGCGAGACGGGAGTGTTCGTCGTCTCCGATGTCATAGGCCGAAATGGTCATATGCGATGGCCCGAAGCATTGGAAGTGATTCACCAAGTCTGGGCAACAATGCCGGAGCGGTATACATACAACCACTTGCTCAATCGATATGAGCGCATGTACGAAAATTGGGACTGTTCGGTCGGCGGGTTTGAAGGCATTCGAGCGCAGGATATTTTGCCTCTCCTGATGGAGACGTTTCAGTTCGAACTGTTTCTGGCCTACGGAAACATAATTGACATCTTTATTGATCGGGCATTCGGCCACAATTTTGACTTGAAGGCGGACGCGGATCGGCAGTTCATTGACCGAATCGCGCAACTCGACGAAGAGCTCCTCGCGGCAGGCAAGGTCAAGCCAACCCATCTCATTGCCAGCATGCGAAATAATTCCACGGTGAACATGCGGGTATATCGTCATTTCACGCCGTCCTTCTGTCTCCGGCCGGCAGGGTTGGCCAGCGGAATTATTAAGGCGAGATAAGGTTCATCATGAGTCACCAGCAGGTGGGTGTGTATGAAAGAATGCAGTAAGTCTATTGCGCGAAGGCTGAGTGATCCCAATTTCAGTAACCGATATTTTGTCGGCAAGGGGTTGGATATCGGGGGCAAGCCAGATCCGTTGGCGCTCTATGCTGAGTTGTTTTCGAGGATTGAGCACGTCCAGACATGGGATCGAGAGGACGGTGACGCCCAGTTTCTCGCAGATATTGATGATGAGCGTTATGACTTCGTCCACAGTAGCCATTGTCTGGAGCATCTTGTGGACCCCCGGCAGGGGTTGAAGAATTGGTTTCGAGTGGTACGGCCAGGTGGTTATCTTGTCATCTTGGTTCCCGATGAAGACCTGTACGAGCAAGGGGTATTTCCCAGTGCCTATAACCAGGATCACAAATGGACGTTTGCGATCTTCAAAGAGCAGTCCTGGAGCAAGAGGTCTGTGAATGTGCTGCCGCTGCTCATGGAATTGGGAAGTCAGGCAGAAGTCGTCAAAGTCGAACTTCTCACGGCCACCTATCGCTACAAGTTACCGCGGTACGATCAGACCAGATCGCCTGTGGGAGAGTGTGGCATCGAAGTCGTCATTCGAAAACGTGTGTTCGATGAGGCGTCGAGGGGAGGTCGTATTCCAATCAAGACTCCCGTCGAGAACCAGGAAATACGAATTCACCTGAATCAATACCTTGATGATGCGGACACGCTCAAGCAAGCGAACAAGACCATGCCACCATTCAAGAACGACAAAGACCTGTGAGTGCCGATCGGCGGATAGCGGGTGACATATAGACGGTACGACCCTCGGTTGTAGCGCGGGCAGGGTGGCTGATCCAATATCTGGTCTTTGAGGAGGCGATCGAGTGATTGTCCGCGCGAGGGCGCCATTGCGACTGGGGCTTGCTGGCGGAGGGACCGATGTGCCTCCCTTTTGCGACCTCTATGGCGGGGTAGTCCTGAACGCAACGATCGATAAGTATGCCTATGCCACAATTGAAACAGAGTGTTCGAGTAGAGTCAGGTTTATCGCTGCGGATCAAAATCTCAACTATGAGGCCGAGGCATCGCATTATTTGCCCCACGATGGGGTGCTGGATCTGCACAAGGGCGTCTATAACCGCATCGTAAAGGAGTTTCACGGTGGGACACCACTGCCATTGACGCTGACGACGTATTGCGATGCTCCGGCAGGGTCCGGCCTGGGTTCCTCTTCCACACTTGTGGTGACGATGATCAAGGTGTTTGTGGAGTTCCTCAACCTTCCGCTGGGCGAGTATGACATCGCACATCTTGCGTATGAGATAGAACGACATGATGTCGGCCTGCATGGCGGGAAGCAGGACCAGTATGCCGCGACGTTCGGCGGCTTTAACTTCATTGAGTTCTATGCCAAGGATCGTGTGATTGTGAATCCGCTCAGAGTGAAGAATTGGATTATTTCCGAGTTGGAAGCATCGCTGCTGTTGTTCTATACAGGGGTGTCTCGATCCTCTGCGGTCATCATTGAGGAGCAACGCCATAATGTGACGAGTCGAGAAGAGACTCCCCTTGCCGCACTGCATCAGTTGAAACAAGAAGCCGTGCTCATGAAAGAAAGTGTCTTGAAAGGTGATTTCGCGGGATTTGCCCGGTCCATGGAAATGTCGTGGCAATCAAAAAAACAGACGGCCACCCTCATTTCCAATCCCCATATTGACGAAATCTATACCCTTGCCAAGAAAGCAGGTGCTCGGGCAGGCAAAGTGTCCGGAGCCGGTGGTGGCGGGTACATGATGTTCATTGTCGATCCGGCACACAAAATGGATGTGGTGCGAGCACTTCGGTCTGTCGGGCCGGACGTGTTTAATTGCCAGTTCACGAAGCATGGGACACAGGGCTGGCGAGTCGGTTGATTCCTGAGGTGTTACGACACCAACCCTCCATAGCGTCTTTACTGTCGAGTGAGGATAATGTAAGCAAGCCACTTCTCCTCTCTCTCGAACCGCGCAGGACCACATGCCTTTGCTTTGAACGTGGCCTGATTGACGCAGCGCTGACTTACGAAAAGGCACTACTGATCCAAGAGGTTCCCCTGTGGAAGCCATAATCCTTGCTGGAGGACTTGGACAACGGCTAAGACCTCGCGTGCCAGGAGTACCCAAATCATTGGCGCCGATACGCTCCAGACCGTTTCTGGAATACCTCCTTGAATATCTGATCGCCGAAGGCATGCTAACGGTCACAATCGCGGTCGGTTATGGGGCGGCGGCTATCAGAGAATACTTCAAGGAACAGTATCGCGGGCTGGCTATTCGATACTCGACTGAAACCGAACCGTTGGGGACCGGCGGTGCCCTCAAACAGGCATTACGAATGGTCACGTCTCATCAGGTCTTTGTTGTTAATGGCGACACCTTCGCGCAGGTCGATTATCGTCGCATGGTCATGGAGCATCAACGGGGAACTGCTTCTATGGCCATAGCTGTGAAATATCTGGACGATATTTCCCGATATGGCAAAGTCAATGTTGCTTCGGGACTGGTGAGTTCTTTTGAATCAGGAGCGCAGGTGGGGAGCGGTTATATCAATGCGGGCGTGTATCTGATCCCTAGAGACTTGCTGGAGCGTTCCGATCTCTCGGCGCAGTTCTCGTTCGAGAAAGATTTTCTTGCGCGCGAGGTCGACAACATTCGGCCACAAGCGGTTCTCGTCCACGGATATTTCATTGATATTGGCATCCCTGGAGACTACGAACGTGCCCAGATAGAACTGCCTGAGTGGACGTAAGCCCCATGATTCTCGATCGGGACACGAACTCTCCGGTCTTCGGCCACCGCTTTCGATGGGTGTTCGAAAGGATCGCCCACGTCTTGAGACATGAAGGAGTGGGGAGCCTTGGGCGAAAAATAAAGGGCATGGCGACACGGCTTTGGCGTGTTCGGAGTCACGGTTGGCCGATAGCGTCGATGACGCTTGAGCAGCAGTATAAAATCTGGCTTGAGCGACAAAGTGGAGAAGCCGTCTTTCCTGCACAGAAGAATCATGCGGCTGAGGACTCCTACACTCCATTGATCAGCATCATTGTGTCAGTCCTTGGCCTACAGTCCGACCTGCTGAAGGCAACCATCGCGTCGATTGCGCAGCAGCACTATGCCAAGTGGGAACTGATTGTAATCTGTGCGCCATCCCAGGCCGTGGTGATCCGAGAGCTGCTTGAGGTGTTCAGCATGGAAGCGAAGCAGGCTCTCCATGTTGTCGAGGTTGAACGTGGAAACCATGAGCACGTGCTCAACGGAGTGGCCGCCTCGTCAGGAGAGTTTATCTGGTTCGTAAAGTGCGGGGATCTGTTGGCTCGTCACGCGCTGGGATCAGCCGTGCACATGCTGAACGGGCACCTGGACACCGATCTCTTCTACTGTGATGAAGAGCAGGCTTTCTCGGATGGGACTCGCCCGGTCCCGTTTTTCAAGCCATCGTGGAGCCCCGAGCTGCTGCTGTCAACGAACTACATTTCCTACTCCAGCGTCTTCCGGCGGACAGTGTTGCTGGAAATCACCCAGGCAAGTGAGCAGGGGCGTGAACTTACCCTCTATGATTGCCTTCTTTGGACAGCGGAGAAGACTCAGAAAATCATCCATCTTTCGAGCGTGCTGTACCATTCACGTGGAAGATCAGATTCGCAGGCTGCCGGTGTCGCCACACCAGCGGAATACGTATCGGCTGAGAAACCGGCACTTGAGCGAGCGCTTCGGCGAAGAGAGATAGAGGGCACAGTAGAAGAAACCGCTTCGGGAGGGTTCCGAGTACGGTATCGGCTCGACCAACGACCGCTCGTGTCGATCCTTATCCCCACAAGGGATCGCGCGTCACTGTTGTCACAATGCATCACCAGCATTGTGAAACGCACGACCTATGCGCCCTACGAAATCATCATGCTCGACAACGGGAGTGTTTCTCCGGATGCCAAGGCATATTTCAGCCGGATCGGGAAGAAATGGCGTGTCTTGTCCTGTCCTGGACCATTCAATTTTTCAGCCATCAATAACTATGGTGCCAGCGAAGCAAAGGGGGAGTATCTTCTCTTTCTCAACGATGATACGGAGGTTATGACACCAGAGTGGCTTACGATCATGATGGAACAGGCCTCCCGGCCTGGAGTAGGTGCAGTGGGGGCCAAACTTCTGTATCCCAATGGCAGAATCCAACATGGCGGTGTGGTTCTTGGGGTTGGAGGTGTTGCGGGCCATGCGTTTAGGCATGTCCCTAACCATGAATGGGGATATCATGGCCTCGCCCATCTGACACGTAACTGCAGTGCCGTGACAGCCGCATGTATGCTGGTGCCTCGGCCGCTGTTTCAACAGGTTCGCGGGTTTGATTCCACTCTGCCGGTAGAATACAACGACGTCGATTTGTGTCTTCGCATCAGGCGCGAAGGACATCGCATTGTGTACGCTCCGGATGCCGTGCTTCGTCACTATGAATCGGCGACCAGAAAAGGCACTCGCTGTCGACCTGACGAGGAGCGAGTCCGGCAGATCTGGGGGGAGTTAATTCGAAAGGGAGACCCCTACTACAACGTGAATCTGACGAGAGATCGAGAGGATTGGGGCCTCAACGTGTGAGAGTTTTGAGCTGGCATTCCCAGGTGCTCCGAACTCGCCGACGCTGGTAACTGCAACTATTCTTGGCACCCGGGCGCACCGGCAAACCGCGCCGTCATCCTGGGAGGAGCGGCAGGTGTGTAGACGTCCTCAGTATGAGGGAGTGACCCTCCCGCTTTGGAGACGTCTTGAAATGGTGTCACAAGCCGCACGCGCTTTGAACTGAGCGCCAGCTCTTCTCATGAGCGATGCCGGGTGAGTGGCGTCCCCTTGTGTATTCGCCGAATTGCCTCGGACGCTGGATCGTGCCTCTCCCATTCGCCGCTGTCCATTCGAGACAAGTGATGGCCCTTCCGTTTCTCCTTCTCGCACCAGGCGTGAAAACAGCGAAAAATCTATCCTTGCTTGAGAACTCCGGTACTATTTGATCATTCAGAATGGTTTCGTAGCCGGCGACGATTTGGAGCAATATGGCAGAAACACGTGCAGTGACGGTCACGTATTTCTCGAAAAGCTCGATCATCGGGCCCAGTAGCCGGTACCGCGTCTTTCAGTTCTTGCCCCATTTGGATGTCGAAGGGATCGCTTGCACGGTTGATCCGCTATTCGGTGAGACCTACTTCAAGATTGTGACGGTGCAGCCATCTGCGCTTCGGACATGGCTGAAAATTCCGTATGTCGTCGCTCGGTTTATCAAACGTCTGTGGACGCTGCTGTTTCTCGGTGACCGAGATCTTATCGTGATCGAGGGGCAATTGTTTCCGTACATGCCCCCTCTGGCTGAACGACTGTTGCGATGGGGGCGGTATCGAGTGGTGATCGAGATGGACGATGCGATTTATCTGACGCGGGGACATGGAAAGAAAATGTCTCAGTTGCTCTCGATGACCACAGGAGCCATTGTCGGAAATAAACAGCTGGCCTCTTATGCACAACAGTTTTCGCCGCGGGTGTATGTGGTGCCGACGGTGGTGGATACGGACCGATTTATTCCGGGTGGACAACGATCTGCCGTTTCAGCCGATCACGCATCTGAAACCATCACGATCGTGTGGATGGGGTTGGCTTACAATTTGAAATATCTGAATGTGCTGGCGCCGGCCCTTCGTGCGCTTCAATCTCGATTCCAGATGACCCTTCGCGTAGTCTGTTCGGAACCGCCAGAGTTGTCGGGAGTCAACATTGAGTTCAGACCCTGGGACATGCAAAGGGAGGTGTCTGATCTACAAGATGCCTCGATCGGTGTAATGCCGCTTGAGGATACGGAATGGGCACGGGGGAAGTGCGGACTGAAGTTGTTGCAGTACATGGCCGTGGGAATCCCGGCCGTCGCCTCGCCGGTCGGAGTGAACGGTGAGATCATTACAAACGGGGACAACGGGTTTCTCGCCTCCACCGAGCAGGAGTGGTACGACAGCCTCGAACGTCTCTGTCGGCTACCGCAGCTGCGAAGGCAGATCGGACAAGCCGGACGTCGGACGGTGGAGGCGCGATACTCCTTGTTCGTCTGGGGCTCTCGGTTGGCGGGGGTGTACCGGGCCTTGGCTCAGGGTGAACCAGATCATGTGACCGAGCGCTACGGCTACAGCCCTGCGCCCGGTCCTGGTCGCCCGATAGGCCCGCGATGATTCTGCTCACACTCACCTTCATGGTCGCCGCGACTCTGTCGATGTACGGCGTGCCGATGGCACGTCGCGCAGCCCTGAAGTTCGGCATCGTGGATAGGCCGGATGGCCGCCTCAAACATCAGCGTGAGCCGGTGCCCTATCTGGGGGGCGTGGCTATCTATCTCGCGTTTCTCGTGAGTTTGGTCTTTACCTTCGAGTTTCGACATGACGTGCTCGGCATCGTGCTCTCCGGGACGCTTATCGTCATGCTGGGTTTGATCGACGATTTCGGCGTCTTGTCGCCTGGGACGAAGTTGGCGGGACAACTCTTGGCGGTCTTCGTGTTGATCAAGAGCGGCATTCGCATTGAGATCGCCTCGCTCCCGGATTGGATCGATATGGCGCTGACGGTGTTGTGGATGATCGGCATCATCAACGCCTTTAATCTGTTGGACATCATGGATGGATTGTCGGCCGGTGTCGGCATCATCAGTGCGGCGTTCCTTTGTGTGGTGGCGATCCTGAACGGAGACCAGACCATCGCCTTTATGTTGGCGGCACTCATGGGCAGCTTGCTGGGATTTCTCCGGTACAACTGGCGACCGGCTTCGATCTATATGGGGGATTCCGGGGCGATGTTCATCGGCCTGATGCTCGGAGCTTTATCCATGATCGGCAAATACACGGAAGGCCATTCCGTGTCCCTCCTGACGCCCGTCCTGATCCTGGGAATGCCCATTTTCGATACCCTGTTCGTCATGTACATCCGATTCTTGCGCGGATTGCCGGTATTTCTCGGCAGTCCCGACCACATGGCAATTCGGCTGCGCCATTGGGGCCTATCGGTGACTCAAGTGGTGGTGATCAGCTATCTCGGTGCCGCCCTGTTGGGTGGCATCGGACTTCTCGTCATGGCGGTGCCCCAACAGCTCGCCGTGTTCTTGAGTGGTTTGACGCTGCTGTGTCTGGCTGGCGCCGCGGTGGCGTTGACGCGCCTCAATGTATCGAGCAGCGTTCCGGGATTGAACAGCGAGGCGGCATCCCGCCCGGCAGAAAGGACCGGCGCATTATGATCCTGATTGTCGGGGCTGGATTGGCTGGATTGAGCACGGCGTATCATCTGCGTGGCGTGCCGTACAAGATCCTCGAGCGTGAACGCGAAGTCGGCGGCCTTTGTCGGTCCTACGTCAAAGACGGCTTTACATTCGACTACACCGGACATCTGCTCCACTTCCGTCAAACGGCCATTAAGGTGCTGGTGGAAAGCCTGCTTCCCAGCCAATTACAGCGGCATGCGCGCAAGTCCTATGTCTTTTCGCATGACACCTATACGGAGTATCCGTTCCAAGTGAATACGCACGGCCTTCCGCCCGAAGTTGTGCGCGAATGTCTGTTGGGATTTATTGCCACCTTGTCGGACCCGTCTGTTAAGCCTCCAACGGAGAATCGCTCGTTCAAGCAATGGATTATCGAGAGCCTTGGGGAGGGCATTGCGAAACATTTCATGGTGCCGTTCAATGAAAAACTCTGGCAGGTGCCCCTTGATCAGCTCACCTCCGAATGGGTGTCCTGGCTGGTGCCGAAGCCGGACATAAAAGATGTCATCAACGGCGCCCTGGGTATCAAGGACAAGGCGTTCGGCTATAACCCGTCATTCCTCTATCCTGCCAGCGGAGGGATCAGGGTCTTGCCGGAAGCGTTTCTCCCCTCAGTCGAGAACCTCTCCTACGATTCCGAGCTCGTGGAGATCGAGACCGGTACGCGGCGAGCAGTGTTCCGCAGCGCTTGCGGCGAACGAACGGAAGAATATGAACGGCTCGTCTCAACGATTCCCTTGCCTGAATTGGTACGGCGCTGCGTTGATCTGCCCGCATCGATGCGGGAGTTGGCTGCGGCGCTACGATGGGTGTCCGTGTCGAACGTGAACCTAGCCGTCGCGCGGGAACACATTTCCGACAAACATTGGATCTACTTTCCCGAACACCGGTATCCGTTTTATCGCGCCGGATTTCCCATGAACTTTTCTCCTGAGATGGGCCGGCCCGGCTGCAGTTCCCTCTATGTCGAAATCTCGCATCAGCCGACAGCGCAGGAATCCAATGCCTCGCTCATCGAGAGAGTCCGGAAAGGATTGGAACAGGCCGGTGTGCTCCATCGCACCGACGAGTGCGTCATGGCTGATGTGAAAGATCTCTACTATGCCTATGTGCTCTTCGACCGGTATCGCGGCCGTGCCGTGAAAGAATTGCTGATTGAGTTGGAGCGACGGGGCATCAGTTCCGTCGGGCGGTATGGGTTATGGGAACACACATCGATGGAGGATGCGATTGCCCAAGGGCAACAGGTCGCCGCCCGCTTGAGGATGAAGGCCGCGGCCTGAGCGTCTTCAATTTATGGATACGGTCTGTCACGTCATTACCAAACTCGAATTGGGCGGCGCGCAGGAAGTAGCCATGCAGGTCGTGGCGAGTCTGGATCGGAGTCGATTCAGACCGGTATTGATTGCGGGGCCCGGAGGCCTGTTGACCGAAGAGGCCTGTGCACTGGAAGGGGTCGATGTTCGCCTTGTCCCCTCTCTCCTGCGGGAAATTCATCCGCTAAAAGACCTGCGCGCCCTTTTGGAATTGGTCCACTTGTTTCGGCGCCTGCGTCCAAAGATTGTACACACCCATAGTTCAAAAGCTGGTATTCTAGGGCGGCTGGCGGCCTGGCTCGCGGGCGTCCCCTGCATCCTGCACACGATTCATGGGTATGGTGTGACCCCCGCGCAGCCCTTTTGGTTGAGACGGACGCTCATCGTGCTCGAACGAACGGTGGGTTGGGTCACCACGCATTGGATTGCGGTGTCGCAAGCGGATCGCCGTCAGGGAATCGAGTGGGGGCTTTTCTCCGCCTCGAAGGTCTCGCTGGTGAGGCCAGGTATCGATCCGGCGCCGTTTGAAGCCCGCATAGATGCGGAGGAACGTAACCGTCTTCGAGCCACGCTGGGAATCGGTCCGGATCATCTGCTGGTGGGAACGATTTCGTGTTTGAAACCACAAAAATCTCCCGAAGATTTTGTCCGCGTGGCTGCGCGCGTCTGTCAGCGTCTTCCTATGGCGAGATGTGTCGTGGTCGGCGATGGCGCATTGCGGCCGCAGGTCGAAGGGTTGTTAGGGGCGCTGGGGCTCCAAGAACGTGTCACTCTGCTTGGCTGGCGTCGCGATGTCGTGGCCCTCTTGAAAGCCTTCGATGTGTTCCTGCTGACCTCCCAGTGGGAAGGATTGCCCTGCGTGCTGCTGGAGGCCAGAGCCAGCCGAATTCCGATTGTCGCCACCCGTGTGGGTGGTGCCCCCGAGGCGATCGTCGAGCATGCGCATGGGACGCTCCATCAGCCCGGAGATGTTCAGGCCATGGCCGACCGAGTCTGTCAGGTTCTCGAAGACGGACGCTACCGTTCGGAGTTTGGGATGAGTTCGAAGGAATTTCCGGAAGAGTTTACGATTCAAGAGACGATCAAGCAGTACCAGTCTCTGTACACCTATCTCTTGCATGGCATGCGCTCGACTCGGGGCGTCATGTGGCTGCAGACGAATCGATCAGGAGGTTGAACGGGAGGAACGATGAACATTCCGCTGCTTGATCTGAAAGCCCAATACCAATCGATGCGCAGCGAAATTCTGGCTGCGATTGAAGCCACCTGTGACGAACAAGGTTTTATTCTCGGTCCGCGCGTCGTGGCGTTGGAGCAAGCAGTGGCGACGTATGTCGGCAGTACTCATGCGGTTGGGGTGGCGTCCGGTAGTGATGCGCTCTTGCTGGCCCTCATGGCGCTGGGGGTGAAGGCCGGCGATGAAGTCGTGACCGTGCCGTTCACCTTTTTCGCGACAGCGGGAGCCATTTCTCGGCTGGGGGCCAAACCGGTGTTCATCGATATCCGTCCGGATACATTCAATATGGATCCAGGGCTTCTTGAACGGGCCATCACGGGACGGACCAAAGCTATTATTCCCGTGCACGTCTTCGGTCAATGCGCCGATATGGACGCGATTAACGAGATAGCGCGACGACGCAAAGTTGGTGTCATCGAAGATGCCTGCCAGGCCATCGGCGCAGGGCGAAACGGGCGGCGAGCCGGTGTGTTGGGAGATCTGGCCTGCTTCAGCTTCTTCCCGTCGAAAAACCTGGGCGGTTTCGGCGATGCCGGTATGGTGACGACGAACGATCAGATGCTGGCAGAATCTATTGCCATGTTGCGGGTTCATGGGAGCAGGGTGCGTTACGTACATGAAGCGATTGGCATCAACAGCCGCCTGGACGCCCTGCAGGCCGCTGTCTTGTTAGTCAAACTGAAACGCCTAGACCAGTGGGCGGAAGGCCGACGCCGAAACGCCGCGCGTTACGGGCAATTGTTCGCGGCGGCGAAGCTGGATCGTGTCTCGTTGCCCGTTCTAGATACCGACAACTTCCATGTCTACAATCAGTTCACGCTTCGTGTCGAGAAACGTGATGAACTGCGAACCTATTTGAAAGATCACGGAGTGGGGACGGAGGTGTATTATCCGCTGCCCTTGCACCTACAAAATTGTTATCGTGATTTGGGGTATGTGAAGGGCGCCTTCCCGCAATCGGAACGTGCCGCCGAAGAGGTGCTCTCGATTCCCATCTATGCGGAATTAACGGATGAGCAGCTCCAGCACGTTGTGCAGACCATTGCGGCGTTCTACCGTACACATTGACCGGATGGCTCACCACTGAACGTCAGTTCTCCTAGATCCTCCAACATCTAAGTAGTCATCTGACCGGAGGCCCTACTTGTCGCCGGTGCCTCGAGCTTTCTAAGTCCCCCGATATCCCCCTTCCACCCATGCATTCGAGCGGCATACTCGCAAGCCCTTGCGTACAGGTCTCCAGACCTGCCCCATTTCAATGCCGGTCGTCGAAGGGATGACAATCGACACCTCGCGTCCTTGTTCAACCCCGAACAAAGGTGAGGCGATGACGTATACCTTCGTTGGAGAGAGAAATGTAATCGGAATCCTCACTGTATCGCTGCATGCGTGGTGGTTCAGGTATGGTCTGGGATATCGGCACCTCGCCGCGGCCTCGCCTTTCGTGCTGATTCTGAGGGCATAGGGATTGCTTCTTCGTAGGGAAGAGAAAGGCAGCGTCGTGCAACCTATGACAATTCGCTCTTCGTTTTACCTCGGTATGTCGCGCAGCGGCTATTCCATCTTGGGAGTGGCGTTGGTTTTGATTGCCCTCATCGGGGCCATCGATTGGTGGCTTCCCTTGGGGCTGACCATCACGACCTTGTACGTCGTGCCTGTGCTGATTACCTCTCGTATTCCCCATCCGCGCCTCACGTTTTGGGTGGCGGCGCTGGCTTCCTGCGTGACGGTTCTGGATCTTTTTCGCAGTCCGCTATTTGCGTTGACCTGGGTGGTGGCGATCAACCGAGCCTTTGCCCTCATGGTGATTTGGGTGACGGCACTGTTGTGTTTACGCCGGCAGCGTGACGAAGCCGAATTGTTGCAGATCAACGAAGATATTGAGCAGCAGGTGCAGGAACGCACGTCCGATCTCGCCGCCGCCAATCAGGAACTGGAAGTGCTCCGAGCAGAAGCTGTTTCGGAATTAGTCGCTATCGTGAAATCATCTGATGACGCCATCGTCGGGATGACCTTGAACGGCATCATTCAAAGTTGGAACCGAGGGGCGGAGCGCGTGTACGGATATCGCGGCGAGGAGGTGATCGGCCGCTCGATCTCTTTGCTCTGTCCACCAAACCGGCTGGATGAAGTGCGGGCTATGCTCGGACGTATTGCCGACGGTGAGCATGTACGCAATGTCGAGACGGTTCAGCGTCGGAAAAAAGGGAGATCGCACCGACGTGTCGCTGACGATTTCCCCAGTGAAGATTCCGACGGCTGCGTCATGGGTGCTTCCGCGATCGCGCGCGATGTCACGGAGAAGAAACGTATCGAAGCGGCCTTGCGAGACAAAAGCCCGCTTTCGGATGATGGCCGATACGGCCCCGGTCATGGTGTGGATGGCTGGACCGGATACGCACATTATATTCGTCAACAAGCGCTGGTTGGAATTCACCGGACGTACCCTGCAGGAGGAAATCGGGGACAATTGGTTCACGGGCCTTTCACCCCGCCGAATTGGAGCGTTGCCGGCAATCCTATCTGGAGGCCTTGTCGTCAGAGCAGCCGTTTTTCTTGGAGTATCGTCTGCGGCGTCACAACGGCGAATATCGGTGGATCATGGATACGGGGGTCCCGCTCTTCGACGAAGACGGGCGATTCGGCGGGTACATCGGGACGTGCATGGACCTGACCGAACGAAAGGATATGGAAGATCAGCTCCGTCGCATGTTGAAAGAAAAAGAGAGCCTCTTGCGCGAAGTGCACCATCGGGTCAAAAACAATCTCCAAGTCATTTCCAGCTTGCTGAATTTGCAGTCAGCCTCTATTAAAGATCCCGTCGTTAATCAGTTGTTTCGGGAATGCCAGGTGCGTATTTCCTCAATCGCCCTGCTCCACGAAACGTTACATCGATCCAACGATCTCTCACGAATCAAAATGGGTGACTACATTCGCACGCTGACCGGCCACCTGTTTCGCTCCTACGGGGTCGATCCCACTGTCATCATGCTCGAGCTGAACGTGGACGACATTGACTTCAATATCGACACCGGGCTGACCTGCGGCCTGATCATCGATGAGCTGGTCTCCAATTGCCTCAAGCACGCCTTCATCGACGAAAGCGGAGGAATGGTGCACATCGATCTCGTGGATCATGTCGACGGCACCTTTACGCTCGGCGTGAGTGATGATGGCGTCGGCATTCCGAAGGATGGCGTGCTCAACAACCCCGACTCGTTGGGATTGGAACTCGTCACGCTGTTGGCAGAGAAGCTGGATGGCAGCACAGAGCTCAGAAGCGGAGCCGGCACGGAATGGCAGATCCGGTTCCAGCAACTGCAATATTCAGAAAGGGTATGACCACCATGGAACCAGCCAGCATCTTAATCGTGGAAGACGAGCCGATCGTCGCAAAAGACATTCAGCTCAGCCTGCAGCGCCTGGGGTATCGCGTGCCGGCGACGGCCACGTCCGGCGAAGAAGCCATCAGGAAAGCGGGCGACACACACCCTGATCTGATATTGATGGATATTGTGTTGAAGGGGAAAATGGACGGAGTCGAAACCGCCCGCCAGATTCAGCGGAAACAGGATCTGCCCGTGATTTACCTGACAGCCTATGCCGATAATCACACGCTGGAGCGAGCGAAAGTTACTTCGCCGGCCGGCTATATGCTCAAGCCCTATCAAGCGAATGAGTTGCGGACGACGATTGAGCTGGCGCTCCATCGGGCGCAGCATGATCGCCACATGCGGGAGCGGTTGCGATGGATTGCCACCACGGTTCGCTGCATTGGCGACGGCATCGTGACGACTGATCGCGAAGGGCGCGTGACCTACATGAACCCCGCCGCCGAGACCTTCACGGGATGGAGTCAGGAGGAAGCCTCCGGCATGAATGTCACTGCCCTCATGGGATGTCATGAGGAAATGCCGATCCAGCAGGTCGAGAATCCGGCCAGGCAAGCCATGACACAGGTGCGCCTCGTCACCATCGACGTAGCGATCCTCGTTTCGAAGGAAGGGATGCGCCGGGCCGTTCGCGGCAGCGTCGCGCCGGTCGTTGACGACGGTGGAATGGTGTTAGGTGCTGTGCTCGTCTTCCACGAGATCGCATCGGGTGGTGACGGGCTTCAGCGCGTGGACGAGCGGGGCGAGGCTGTGCGGAAAGTCGAAGAACGGCTGGGGCCCGCTCAAGGGATTCTCAATCTGTGCCCTTGGTGCAAACGAGTTCCGGACCATTCCGGCGAGTGGTACGACCTAGCCACGTTCATTGCCGAGCGTTCGGCAATCCAATTTAACGGCGGCCTCTGCCCGGAATGTTTGGATCACTGTTTTCCCTGCGACGGCAACAGCATTAGGCTATTCAGACGTGCATTGAGTGCACCATCAGTCCTCCATTCGCTACGAGCTGGGATCGAATTGCTGTGGCCCGCCACGCTCTCACGTAGGAATATGCTACAGTCCCGGGAAATGTGTTGAAACGCTGTCTCCATTCTTTCCCACCATCCTGTAGTAATTTCCGAGAAGGCTTCAAGAACGCACGAGAATAGACTATAGTAGCTGAGCACACTCGATACGACTTGTGACACACCCTAGCCCCACTACCACCGATTCACGTCCGTTACGGATTGCCCTTATCGGCGCAGGCCGCCACGCGCAGCATCACGCGCGCGCGATTTTACGCTGTTCCGGGGTTCAGCTGGTGGCGGTGGCTGACCCGTCTGAGGCCGCGCAGGCGGCCATGCGCGACATCGTGCCGGGCATCGGTTGTTTCAAGACGCCGGAGGAGTTGTTCGCGTCCGAGCGGCTCAATGTGGTGCATGTCATTACGCCACCCGCCACCCATGCGTCACTTGCCAAGATGGCCCTCAAGGCCGGTTGCCACATATATGTGGAGAAGCCGTTCACCGAATCGGTGGAGGACGCCCGGCAGATCCTCGACGACGCGAGCGCCAAAGGTCTGCGGGTCTGCGCCGGCCATCAACTGCTGTATGAGCCACCCACTCGAGTGTTGACGCAGTATTTGCCCGCCATCGGCCGGGTCGTCCATGTCGAAAGTTATTTCTCCTTCCGAACCGTCCGCCACGCGCCAGGTGGCCGCAAGGTCCTCCGAGCCGACCATCAGCTCCTCGACATCCTGCCGCACCCGGTCTATCTGCTGTTGCAGGTGTTGGAACAGGCCGGTGAAGGGCGCACTGAGCTGCTGTCGCTGGAAGTGAGTCAGGCGGGCACGGTGCACGCCCTCGTGCGACGTGGGGGAGTCACCGGTGCTCTGATTGTGACGCTTGAAGGTCGTCCCGTTGAGAGTTATCTGCGGGTCATCGGGCGGAATGGATCACTGTTTGCCGATTACGTGAGAAGCACCACCCAGCGTGCCATCGGCCCTGGTTCATCCGGCATCGATAAGTTGTTTGCGCCCTATCGGCAGGCCTGGCAGCTACTGACCGGCACGACGGCAGCCATGGCCAACCGCTTTCTCAAGAGTCAGCGAAGTTACCCGGGATTAGCCGAACTCTTTTCCGCGTTCTACGAGTCAGCGCGCAGCGGCGGTCCGTCGCCCCTGTCTCCGGAAAGCTTGTTGGAAACGGTGCGCATCTGCGAGCGGGTGGCCCAAGCCCTCAAGATAGGAGAAGCCAAGGCATTGGCTGCAGCGGCGCCGAAACCCGTCAATAGTCGAGGTGTGCTGGTGACGGGTGGAACGGGATTTCTGGGGAAAGAAATCGTGCGCGCCTTACTCTTGCGCGGCCGTCCTGTCCGCGTGGTGGCCCGGCGCGAGCCCTCTCCCTGGGAACGGATTGCCGGCGCGGAATATGTGGTGGTCGATGTGGCGACCGGAGTGGCGGCATATTTGTTCAAGGGCGTGGATACGGTGATTCATGCGGCGGCAGAAACCGCCGGTGGATGGCCCGAGCATCAGCGTAATTCATTGGATGCGACGGAGCACATGGTCCGAGGGGCCGCAGCGGCGGGCATCCGGAACTTTGTTCACGTCAGCAGTCTGGCGGTGTTGGCGCAGGGAAACGGTCGCGCGATCGGCGATGACCATCCGTTAGAGCCTGACAGCAAGGGGTCCGGGCCCTATGTCTGGGGAAAGCTCGAATCGGAACGGTTGGCGGTGCAATTGGGGAATGAACTCGGCCTTTCCGTGAAGGTCATTCGTCCAGGCGCCCTGGTAGATTATCGCGACTTCGATCCCCCGGGCCGTCTCGGCAAACGTTTGGGCAATATTTTCGTAGCGGTCGGTTCGTCGAGTGATCGTCTCGGAGTCGTGGATGTCGGGTTCGCTGGACGATTTCTCGGCTGGATGACGGATGCGTGGGACCACGTGCCGACTCCGTTGAATCTGCTGGATCCCGTTTCGCCGACCAAGCGGGAACTTTTGGATCGACTCCGCCAGGCCAATCCAGACCTCACGGTGGTCTGGCTCCCGAGAATGGTGCTCCTGCCGCTCTCATGGCTGGCGACGTTGGCGCAAAAGGTGTTGCGCCCGGGCAAGCCGGCCATCGACGTGGCCAAAGTGTTCAGTGTGTTACCCTATGATACGTCCGCCATCGCCAAGCTCGCCTCCCAGGTTGACCAATCTGCTGAGAAGCGATAACGTCATTTTTTACATCCGCATGCTAGCTTGGGGTCGTATAGGAGCTGCTTTCGACCTTCGCGTGAAACCTATGGTGTGATGATGCAAAATATTGAAAAATAAGTATAAATTGACGAATTATAAAAAGATTTTCACCTGGGGTTGATTTGAACTGGCAGAGGGGGTAAGTCTTAGCTATATCCCACAAAGCGAGCCAGCCCGCGAACAACCACCCTCACCAGCAAAAAGTTGATTGATCATGAATATTGGATCGAACGCGCGTCTTTGCATCATCGGCATGGCCTATCTGGGTTTCCTCCTGGGTTGCGCGGAGGACCATCGCTGGCGTTCAGCCATGGTGGAAGGTGATCGCGCGCTACGCTCAGGCGACTACACGCATGCAGAGGAATCGTTTGTGGCCGCTCGTAAGGAGGCGGAAGTCCTCGATCCACAGGGCAAACGCCTGGCCGAAACCCTGAGCCAACTGGGTCAAGTGAATCGCGAGTTGGGCCGATATCCGAGAGCGGAATCGCTCTTTCAGGAATCCCTCGCGATTCGGGAACGTGTGTATGGACCGGCTCATGCCGAGACGGCTGCGAGCCTGACGGACTTGGGCGAACTCTATCGTCTGCAAGGGCTCTACACACAGTCCGAGGCCCTCCATCAACGCGCCAAAGAGATTCGCGAGAAGGTGTTTGGCGCAGACCACAGCAAGACGGCGGAAAGTCTCAATAATATTGCCGTGGTGTATCAGGATCAACGCCGATTTTCAGATGCCGAACCGCTGCTGCAGCGGGCGCTCGCGATTCTCGAGAAGCAGCTGGGTCCGGAACATAGCCTCACAGCCATCACCCGCGATAATTTGGCGAGAATTTATCAAGCGCAGGGACAGCATGCCCGCGCTATGCCGCTCTACCAACGCGCGCTGACGATTCACGAAACGGCCTTTGGCCCCAACCATCCGATCGTCGCCAGAAATCTCGAAAATCTTGGGGATACCTATAGGGCCCAGAACCAATATCCTCAGGCTGAAGTACTCTATCAACGCGCGGTGAAAATCTTCAAGAAATCCCTTGGAAACGACCATGTGGATACAGCTGAGGCAATGAGCCGTTTGGGGCAGCTTTATGAATTGCAGGGCCTCTATTCACAGGCGGAACCGTTGTTCCAACAGGCGATCGCCATTCGAGAGAAGCTGCAGGGCGCGGAGAACCCTCAGGTCGCAGGCGAACTGAAGAATCTGGCAGGGCTGTATGAATCGCAAAATCGGTTGGAGCAGTCTGAAGACCTCTATAAGCAGGCACTGGGTATCTATGAACAGGCGGCCGGGTATGATCGTGAAGCCTATGCTAAAACGTTGAAGAATTATGCTTCCCTATTGCGACGGAAGCAACGGTCCGGCGAGGCCGAACGCCTCGAAGAGCGAGCCAAGGCAGTGTTGAAGCGATTGTCTTTGGAAAACCAGAGTCAGGGCAAGACTGCGGCTGATATTCCTCCTGCCCCGTGAGTGAGATAGCGCTTGTCTCATCGCCACTTTGCCGGTCCATAGCGCAAATTTTGCGATGCAGTCTTCCGGCGCCTCTGGCCCGCGTGGCATCGAAGTGCGAATCAAGTGCCGCTTTGTCCGCACCAGGTCTTGCCGCAATGACATCTTGAGCCGCAGCGCGCAATCTCCTACACTGTGACCCCATATTGGTTGCTCCGCTCCACTCTGAGGGACCCCTATGAATCGAATGGTGAATGTGAT
>CAZBNV010000001.1:155716-196653 GCA_964493335.1 uncultured Nitrospira sp. | reverse complement strand
TGCCAGAAGTCTATAACTGGCAACTGGGACGGAAGATGCTGTATCCCTACGAGGAACGGCATCCGAAGTGGCAGTTTGCCTTTGTGTTCAACATTAATCGCTGTTTGGCTTGTCAGACCTGTTCGATGGCCGACAAGTCGACCTGGCTCTTCTCGAAGGGGCAGGAGTACATGTGGTGGAACAACGTGGAGACCAAGCCGTACGGCGGGTATCCGCAGTTCTACGACGTGAAAATCACCCAGCTCATCGAGCAAGTGAACCCGGGCGGCCAGGTGTGGAACGTCCGCGTGGGGCGGAAGCACCATGCGCCGTACGGGGTGTTCGAAGGGATGACCATTTTCGACGCGGGCGCCAAAGTCGGCCAGGCGGCGATCGGGTACATTCCCACGGACCAGGAATGGCGGTTCGTGAACATTTATGAAGACACGGCGACCTCGATGCGGGCCATTGTTGAGAACATCGACAAGTCGGGCTTTACGCGCGATGAACCGTGGCGGCTCTCCGGCAGCAGCTTGCCGGAACACGAGACGTATTTCTTCTATCTGCAGCGGATTTGCAACCACTGCACCTATCCGGGCTGCCTGGCAGCCTGCCCGCGGAAGGCGATCTACAAGCGGCCGGAAGACGGCATTGTGTTGATCGACCAGAACCGCTGCCGCGGGTACAAGAAGTGCGTGGAACAGTGCCCGTTCAAGAAGCCGATGTACCGGGGCACGACCCGGGTGTCGGAGAAGTGTATTGCCTGTTATCCGCGCATCGAAGGCAAAGACCCGCTGACGGGCGGCGAGCCGATGGAAACGCGCTGTATGGCGGCCTGCGTGGGCAAGATCCGCATGCAGTCGTTGATGCGGATCGGCGACGACGGCTTGTGGGCCGAAGACCGCTGGCACCCCCTGTACTACGCGATTCGCGTGGAGCAGGTGGCGCTCCCGCTGTATCCGCAGTGGGGCACCGAGCCCAACGGCTTCTACATTCCGCCTCGGCACAGCCCGCGTGGCTATGCCCGGCAGATGTTCGGCCCGGGCGTGGACAACGCCATCGAGAAGTATCTCGTGCCGAGTCGGGAACTGTTGGCCGTCCTCCAACTCTGGAGAGCCAGCCAGCAGATCATCTTCCGGTACGACGTCATTCCGGGTCCGAAAGTGTTCGAAACCCAAATCCACGGGAAGCGGTTCGATATGTACAACGATACCGTGTTGGGCTTCAACAAGTCGGGCAAGGAAGTGGCGCGCATTCAGGTCGAAGAGCCGATCTACATTCGGCCGGCCGAACGCGTGAACTGGCTGTAAAAAGGCAGAGAACGGTTGGGAGGGGCTCAGTGCTCTCTCCCAACCGTCACCGGTATGCCCATCTTGCGACCAGCGGGCTATCGATGTGAATGCAACCCCTGTAGCGGTTGGCACTCTTCAGGGCGCCGCGGCTCTTACGAAAGACCCTCGCAGGGTTCCCGTCGCACCAACGAAGCAGGTTCAGTCGAAAAGCGAGAAGCAACGGGATGCTCTGCTTTCAGACTCTCGAGTCGATTAGAAAGCATCACACGCATCGATGGATATACGCGGTCGGTTCATCGGATTCCTCATCGTCGTCACAGCCGCCCTGGCCCTGTCCTTCTTCGGACATGTGTTCCTGTTCGATCATTGGCGCATGCAGCATGAGCGGCAACTCCATCGTTCTAAAATTCTTGAGGAGGTCTTGCGCCTGCAACGCCTGGTGATGGACGTGGAAACAAATTTTCGCGGATATCTCCTCACGGAACAGCCATCCTTTCTCGAACCCATCAACCAGGCCGACAGTCGGCTGGAAATCGGCATGGCGCAGTTGAGGGATTTGACTATCAGCATCCCGGGTTTGCAAGCCGGAGTAGGGGTGCTCTCGGCTCGCCTCAGAGAGTTCGTTGAGAGCAAGCAGACGCTGGTGGCAACTGTCCGAATGGACAAGCAGGAGCAAGTCCGCTTGTATGTGCGAGGCGGGAGCGGTCGCGCCTTATTCTTGACCGTTGAAAAGGCCATCGGAGATTTTGAGATGCGAATTCAGCGCGAACTGCCGCACGAGGCCATGTCGTATGATTCGTGGATGCAACGTGCTCGATGGCAGCTTCTGAGCTTGGAAAGCCTGGGGGTCCTGCTCTGTATCTATCTCACCAGGGTTTTGGGGTTTCCGAGGAAATCGCTTCTCGAAGGACGCTCCTTTCAGCTTCTCCCCTAATCCAATCGTTGAAACATCAATCTTTGTATTCCTTCTAATTCTGGCCTGCCCCGCATTCATGCTCTCGGACATGCTGTCTCGCCATGATTCGCACAGTGCGACCTGTGCGAATTCGCTCAACTCTGAGAGCTTTATGGCCGAAAAGCCTGGAATTTAGGCTCAATCGCAATGGCACATGCCTTGCTATTGATAGTGGTCGTTAGACACAGCAACCGAGAGAAGAGAGGAGCTGACTCATGGTACGAATGATAAAAAAAGTCGGAGACCGGGAATTAGCCTGGGTGATGTTGGCAGTGGCCGCCGTCGCGCTCTGGAGCACCTGGGGCCTTACCAGCTAAACTCACTAGGGACCGCCCGTCGCGACTATCCGTTTGCATTTCAAACCAGTCCTTTATAACGAGCCCTGCGCCAGTGGTGCTCGCGTTCGTGTAACCCACGCATTCAATAACACATCGTTCTTTTCATACATTCCCTGGCCAGCCCGAAAAGTCTGTCCCGCGTTCTATCGTTTCATGAGGAAGCTTGATCGTGGCGGATCTGGCATCAAGGGCCAGTTGCTGGCCCACAGCATTGCTGACATACCCCATTCAGAATTTTCTTCACGGCGCGGACGACTTCTCCTGGATCCGCGTTCTTCCTGAGATATCCATTCCCGCCCGACTGAAAGACGCGCACGGCGTACTGCTCCTCTGCAAAACTGCCTACCACAAGAATGCGTAAATTCGTAACGGCTCGCTCACACTCCCGAAGAAGTTCACTCCCGCTTCGATCCGGAAGGCTCATATTGAGGATGGCCATATCCAGGAATTGGCTTCGAATGAGACGCAGAGCTTCCGGAGCGTCCCCAGCCTCGCTAACCGCTATTTTGCCGAGGGCCTTTCTGAGAAGTTGCTTGATCGCGCCGAAAGATCGGATGATCTTCGACAATGAGAATCTTAGGCACAGGCAGGCTCGGCGGATCCTTGCTACCACTTGTCAGAGTCTATGAGAGCAGGTGGGGATCGGTGACGTCAGTCTGACTCGCGTTGCGAGGTCCGACCTGGCTCGGTGTCAACTGTATGGCATACGGAACGACGTTGGATCCTGCTCAATGCTTCCGGTCTCAACCCCGTGCTTCATTCGACGGCAGGGGATCAAATCCATATTTGAGCAGGAGTTTTTGTATGCGGGGACTCATGATGAAATTGAAAAAATCTTCCGCCGCACTAAGGGATGCTTCTCGACAGGTCCATACTACCGCTTCCCCGAATTGGACCGGCGTGTACCGTCCGGCCGGAGCTTCATCAATGATGCGCACTTGACCGCTGTTGATCGCATCCACGCGGTAGACGATGCCCACCTCAGCCCCCCCTGTGCGAACCAAATTCACGACGTCCTCACTATGTTGCGCATGCAGAAGATGCGAGCGGTTTTTATATGCGGGATTGAGCATGGTGAGCGCCCTGGCTGTGATTTCCCCCAAGGCAGAGGTTTTAGGATCGACGAGGGCAATGCGGGTGGTTCGATCAGGAAACACTTCACGAAAGGAGATCGAGGCTGCCGGAGAGGCCGTGGCCATGACCAGCACGAGAGAGGTCTGCGCGAAGATGCGAGGTCCTCCGTTGATAGTCAGACCCTTCTTTTGCAGTTTCTCCACTTCCTCAAACGACTCGGGAAGAAATACATCGATGGGAGCCCCCTGTTCAATCTGACGGCGAAGCGTTTGCGACGGACCGTAGACAACCTGTACTGGTACGCCATATTCTTCCTGGAACATCGGCACGATATCTTGGAAGGCACCCTTCAAACTATGGGCTGCCGCAACCGTCAGGGTTTCAGCTTGAACCGGGGCCTCGGTCCCAATGACGCCTGCGAGTCCACTTACGAGAGCCATCGCTACGCTAAATTTCAGAATTCCCGTCATGTGCTCCTCTTCCTGTCGTTTTCGTACAGCTGATTACGTGAGCCTGGATCGCCCAGATCCCGAGTGCTGATCGCTATGCGTCCATCTGGTAGGCACTGGTGCTCATTGCTCCGCTTGTAAGACACCTGAGATACGAGCAATCGAATGGAATCAACCGCAAGATCGATACCAACTGTAGTATTGGTTCGACAACCTTGGCAAAAATCACCCCAACCGTCACATTTCCAACGAATTCTCTGGGCGCCTCGCCCAACCGTATAGACCATGCCTGTGGCATAAGTGTGAGATTACGCACAGTGCGCTCGGTGCTGAACCGCGCAATTCAGGGTGGTGAGGGTGTGCTGATAGAAACATCTGAGAGAGCTCCCATGTCCCAAAAGTCCGTCAATGGCGCACGTCTTCCGGTGGCCAGCTCATTTTGTAGAGTGAATACGACGACTGGTAAGCTCTTTGCTACATCCTAGGCTTGTGTTGAGCGAGGCCGAGTCCAGACTACAGAGAGAGGCGCCGTATTCCTCACGAATCCCGGAGCCACTTCACACATGAACATCTGCGACCCGGTGTTCGTATTCTTTCGGATGGGTTTGGGATTCCGTTGCGCAAGAGCTCTTCCAATTCCCACGAATAATCCGTCAAAGCTTGGCGATGAACCTGTTCCTCTCAATCGGCCGGCAATGCAGCAGGGAACTCGCATCCTCTCGGCGGAGAAACCAAAGAGCTTGTTCAGGAAGCTGTGATCCAATGACGGAAAATAAAACCGCTTTCGGTAGACTTCGCACATGAACGAGATTGTTCTCATTGCCCTGCGCAGGCCCTACACCTTCGTCGTCATGTCCATCCTTATCGTGCTGTTGGGCACCAAGACGATTCTCCACATGCCGACGGACATCTTCCCGAATATCACGATTCCCGTCACTTCCGTGGTCTGGATCTACAGCGGCCTGCTGCCGCAGCAGGTGGAAGGGCGCATCACGTATCTGTTCGAACGCTTCCTGACCTCGACGGTGGAAGGCATCAAGTACATCCATAGCCACTCCTACTTCGGCAGCAGCATCACCAATATTTTTCTCCAGGACGGAGTCGACGTGGCCAGGGCCGAAGCGGATATCGTGGGCATTGCGCAGAACGTCGTCAAGGCGCTGCCGCCCGATATATCGCCGCCGATGGTCATGCGTCTCGCGCCATCCTCCATACCAGTGGCCATGCTTCAAATCAGTTCCGACCACATGACGCCCGCAGAGCTCTACAATCTCGTCTATATGCGAATCCGCCCGCTGCTCGTGACGGTCCCGGGGATAGTCCTGCCGCACCCCTACGGCGGCCAAGACATGCAGGTCATGGTCAACCTCGATCAGCAGAAATTGCTCGCCCGGCAACTCACTCCGGCGGACATTCACGAGGCCCTCATGAAGCAATACCTCGTGCTGCCGGCCGGCGACATCAAGATCAAGCAGACGGACTGGATCGTTCAGACGAACGCATCACCGATGAACATTGCGCATTTCAACGATATCCCGATCAAGCGGGAAGGCAACGCCTTCATCTATCTGCGCGACGTCGCCACGGTGCAGCTCATGGGCCGGGTGCAACAGAACGCGGTGCTGGTGAAGGGTAAACAGACTGTCATCCTCGTTGCGATGAAGAGCACGGAGGCCTCGACCCTCGACGTTGTCAATGGGATCAAGAAAATGATCCCGCGCGCCGAGCAAATTTCTCCGGAGGGCGTGGAGATCAAGCTCCTCGACGACGCTTCGACGTTCGTGAAGGATTCGATCTCGGATGTCCTGCATGAAATGCTGATGGCTGGTGCGCTGGTCGGCCTCATCGTGCTGCTGCTGCTCGGCTCCTGGCGGGCTACGGTCATCGTCTGGACCTCGATCCCGCTGTCCATTCTGACCGCCATCATCGGCCTGCATCTGCTCGAAGAGACGATCAACGTCATGACCTTGGGCGGGTTAGCGCTGGCGGTCGGTATTCTGGTCGACGATGCGATCGTGATGATCGAGAACATCGATCGACATATCGAAATGGGCAAGCCGCTCGAACAGGCCATCATCGACGCGGCCAATCAGATCGTCATCCCCACACTCGTCGCCACCCTCTGCATTGCGATCGTCTGGCTCCCACTCTTCGAGCTCGGCGGCGTCGCCGGCTACCTGTTCAAGCCCATGGCGGAGGCGGTCATCATCGCGATGCTCGCCTCCTTTATCCTGTCGCGCACACTGGTGCCGACTATGGCGAAATATATGATGAAGAGTGACCATGTCGCAGCCGCATGATCATAATAAGGCGGCCGCGGGACCATCGCGGAACGTCTTCGTGCGCTTTCAGCAGGGGTTCGAACGCCGCTTCAATCAGTTTCGCGAGCGTTACGGCGCGCTGCTCGAACAGGTGCTCGCCCGTCGCAACACCTTCGTCACGATCACTTTGGCCATCGCCGTGGGCTCCCTGTCCCTCTTTTTCTTTCTCGGACGCGATTATTTCCCCGAGATCAGGTCTGGGATCATTACGATGCATATGCGGGCGCCGCTCGGAACGCGCATCGAGGTGTCAGGACGCATTGCGACGCTCGTTTCCGACAGCATCCAAGAGTTGCTGCCCGGTCAGGTCGAAAACGTCGTCAGTAATTGCGGCTTGCCGGTCGGACCACACAACCTCGCCTTCATTCCGACTCCGACGATCGGTTCCCAGGATTGTGACCTCACGATCCTTTTGAAAAGTGAAAAGTCTCCGGTGTGGGACTATCGGCGCATTCTCCGCAAGGGCTTGAGGGAGCGCTATCCGGGAACCGAATTCACGTTCCAGCCGTCCGATCTGACCGCAAAAATTCTCAACTTTGGAGCGCCTGCACCGATCGACGTGCAAATCAACGGCCCGGACATGTACCCCAACTACGAGTTTGCTCGTAAATTGGTGGGCAAGTTTCGCGAGATCCCGGGCGCCACCGACGTGGTGATCCAGCAAACGATGCGCACACCGACCCTCATGGTTGAAGGCAATCGCACGTTCGGACTCGGTGTCAACAGGACGCTGAAGGAAATGGCCGACAATCTGCTCATGACGACCGCCGGAAGTCAGCAGGTCGACCAGATCTACTGGCTCGATCCCAGCACCGGCATGTCGTACCTGATCAATGTCTATACGCCGCAGTCGCAGATCAACAGCGTCAATAGTCTCAAGACCATCCCAGTCGAGTCCTCAGGTATTTCTCCGAACGGTCAGGAGATGCAGCTTCTCGGCAATTTAGCCGACATTTCAGCAGAGGGAACGCCGGGCGTGATCACGCACGGGAACATTATGCCGCTGTTCAACATCTATGTCTCCGCCGAAGGGCGTGACCTCGGCGGTGTGCTGGCGGATGTCGAACAGGTTGCCAAGAGCATGGAGCACGAGTTGCCACGCAGCGCCGCGCTCGAAATCCATGGCCAGGCCTCGCTGATGCACGACGCCTATTTCGAGCTGCTCGTCGGACTGCTCGTCGCAATCGCGCTAGTCTACCTGCTGATCGTCGTCAACTTCCAATCCTGGCTGGATCCCTTCATCATCATTACGGCCTTGCCCGGCGCGCTGGCCGGCATCGCATGGGCGTTGTTCCTGACCCATACGCGGCTTTCGGAGCCCGCGCTGACGGGTGCCATCATGACGATGGGGACGGCGACCGCGAATTCAATCCTCGTCGTCTCCTACGCCCGCGAACGGCTCGAAGAGCACGGCGACGCCCTCCGGGCTGCGATCGAAGCCGGCACGACCCGCTTCCGCCCCGTGCTCATGACGGCCGCGGCCATGATCATCGGGATGGTCCCCATGGCGACAGGCTATTCCACGAATGCGCCGCTGGGGCGCGCCGTCATCGGCGGCTTGCTCGTCGCCACTCTCTTCACCCTGCTTTTCGTGCCCTGCGTCTATGCAATGGTCTACAATCGGCGAACAGCTCATCAAAAGGACCAGGCATAATGGGTAAGATCCTGCGTCAAAGACTCGTTGTCATCTCAGCGATCCTCCTGAGTGTGCTGTACATCGGCTATCGGATTTACGAGAGCAAGAGCGACGCCGCTTTGCTGGGCGAGAGGACACTCGAAGACGCCGTCTCCACCGTGGCGGTCATCTATCCAAAGCCGGTCGAGCCGACCGAGACCATTACGCTCCCCGGCAATGTTCAGGCGTGGTTTCAGGCGCCGATTTATGCGCAGGTCTCGGGCTATGTGAAGATGTGGTACAAGGATTATGGCGCGCTGGTGAAGAAGGGCGATGTCCTTGCCGAAATCAACGCGCCGGCCCTCGATGCCCAATATGCGCAGGCCAAAGCCGATCTGGAGTCGGTGCGCACCTTATATGCGCTCGCTGACCTCACCGCGAAACGCTGGCTCGCGTTGCGCAAGAACCATGCGGTCTCTGAGCAGTCGATCTCGGTGAAGGTGGCAGAGGCGAAGGCCGAATTGGCGAAGGTCCGGGCCGCGGAGCAGAACGTTAGGAACTTCGAAGCGCTCATTCGGTTCAAAACCATCGTCGCGCCTTACGACGGCGTGGTGACCGTACGCAACATCAACGTCGGCGATTACATCAATAAGGAAGGGAATATCAGTGATCGCAGCACGGTCACCAATCTCTTTACCGTGGCCGACGTCAGCATGTTGCGTCTTTTTGTCTCCGTGCCTGAGGCGTTCGGGCCCTTCCTCCAGCCGGGCCTGACGGCCGAGGTGACGGTCCCGCAACTGCCCAGTCGGCATTTCAACGCCAAATTTTTGACTGTCGCCCGTGGATTCGATGTGAGCACGCGCACCGCGATCACCGTCTTCACGATCGACAATGAGGACAGAGCCCTCTGGCCCGGCTCCTATGCCCAGGTCCACCTCACCGCGCCGGTTGATAGGAAGGTGTTCACGATTCCGTCCACCGCCTTGGTGTTTCAAGAGCATGGCACACAAGTGGCCGTGGTGGGGGAGGATGATCGAGTGCACTTACAACCAATCACCGTGAGCCGACTCCTCGACAGCGCCGTCGAAGTGGCAGAGGGGATTTCCACCATTGAGCGCATCGTGAACAACCCGAGCGCCGCGTTGCTCGAGGGAGACAAGGTGCGCGTCGTCACGCCGGCGCCCGGTTATGACCTCATCAGCACAGAAGGCCCTGCCTCTAAGGAAACTCCCGGACCACAAATTCCTAGGTCAAAAGTAGATCCCGGCTCAAAAGACGCGTTGCCCTCACATGAGCACGCTCCACAATGAGGGCCTATCACACGTGATAGCCGAGCGCGTACGAACGAGACCAGAAATTTCACGCCTCCTTCGCACCGGTAGGCAATGCGGCGGGCTTGTATTGTTGGCGCTCAGCCTGCCGGCTTGTAATTGGTTTCCGGCCGTTGACCTGGCCCCCGCTTATCAACCGCCTGAATATGTGGTGCCTGCCTCCTGGAAGGGGGCAAGTCCCTTCGTCGAGGCGAAGCCGTCGGATGGTGAATTACGTCCGGATTGGTGGGGGGTCTTTAACGATCCAATCCTGAACAGACTTGAAGAACAGGCCATGGCGGCCAATCCAGACCTGCAGGCGGCCGCCGAACGGTTCGTCCAGGCTCGTGATGTGATGATGCGGGCCCGATCGCAGTACCTGCCTCGCGCCGGTCTGGAGCTCGGCGCCTCGGACAACAAGCAATCCGTGGACAAACTCTTTCGTCCTCCTAATATTTCGGAGTTCGGGACAACCGTGTACGGCGGGGGGCTGGCTTCTTGGGAGCCAGATTTTTGGTCGGCGCTTCGCAATGCCACACGTGTCGAACTCTACCGCGCCGAGGAGCGCGCCGCTGACTTTGGGCTCGCGCGGCTCGGTCTACAGGCTGAAATTGGGGCGAACTATTTCACGCTCCGCGGATATGATGCGCAGACAGCGATCTATACCCAATCGATTGACCTCTATAAAAAGTCACTAAACCTCGTCAAGGCTCAATTCGCCGGCGCGATCGCGTCGGCGCTCGACGTCGCCCGCGTCGAATCTCTGCTGTTCAGCACGGAGACGAAATTAGCCCAGATTCATGGTCAACGCCAAGTGACGGAACAGGCGATCGCCATCCTCGTCAATATGGCGCCCGCCAGTTTCACGATCAAGCCGGTCGACGACCTTCGAGTGGCGGATTTTGCAATCCCCAAAACAATCCCTTCCACCTTGCTGGAGCGTCGGCCCGACATCGCCGGGATGGAACGCCAAATGGCGCAGGCGAACCGCGCGATCGGTATCGCTCGCGCGGCCTTTTATCCCAATGTGGCATTCCGGCTCGGCGGGGGATTCGAAGATTCCGGCTTTAATCTGGTGGAGCTGGCCAATAGCTTCTGGTCTTATGGATCAGCCGTGTCGCTGCCGATCTTCCAGGGTGGGTACCGCCGCGCCCAATTGCAGCAGGCCTGGTCAGCCTATCGTGAGACGGAAGATCGATACCGTTCGACTGTGCTGAACGCCTTTCGAGAAGTCGAGAACGGCTTGAGCCTGACTAACCAGCTCACCCTTGCGGCCAATCGGCAGGACGCTGCCGTCGGAGCCACACTGAAGACGCAAAATCTGACCACCGAGCTCTATCAAGGTGGGCTGGCCTCCAGCCTTGAACTCATTTATGCGCAGGTCGCCACGCTGACCGCGCGCATCGAATCCGTGCAGATCAAGGCCGAATTGCTGAGAAACTCGGTTGCCCTCATTCGCGCGCTCGGCGGGGGCTGGAACCGTAAACAATTGCCCACCGATGACCAGATCCAGCCGTTTGATACCTTCCAATATACCAATCTGGACAAGCCACCGAGCGCTGGGGGCATCGATGTCAATGCGCACGATAACCGGGTGAATAATGATCTGACAAAACCCTTCGCTCCTTGATCATCTTCACGTGTGTCGACTTGTTCCAGGCTGTTTTCAAGATTCCTCATAGTCGATCCCTTTTTCGAATCCTCGACGCGAGAGGATTGGACAGAGGATGATGGAGGAGAAATCGTTCTGGTTTAGACGGGAGAATCTCCCAACTCTTCCGACGCACAGTGTGGCGCCGCAACGGTTCGGCCGGAGTGCCCGACCAGGTCGTGATGGCGATCTCCAATCCCAAACCGGGGGTGTCTTGTGATCGGGCCAATATCGTGAATGAACGAGATCGCAACAGGCCGCGCGAACTCTTCCGCCTGCCGGTCACACCTCCTTGGCCGGAGATCTCAGCGCGGAGGAAATCTTATGCGCTGTGGCATGTGCCGCATCCCTGACGAATTCCAAGAGTAACCACGTATCGTAAGGCTTCTCAACCCAGGCGTATGCCCCAAGCTGATGAACCTCGTCGGACGATTCAGGAGGCTCTCCCGAAAGCATGATGATGGGGATGTGGGGCCAGGCGGCGCGACTGAAGGATAACAATTCGCGCCCGTTGAGGTGTGCCATGTCACAGTCGGTGACCACCACATCGAAATGCTTTCGCTGCATTTCTGCTACTGCTTCTCGTCCGTTTCTTGTCGCGTGGACATTGTAACCGGCCTGTGTGAGCAAGGCGCTTAGCATGCCTCTGGCTGCATCATCATCTTCCGCTACCAAGATCCGCTTCGCATAAGTGGACATGCCTGCCTCCTTCGTGCCTGCAGCCTGCGCTAGATCTACCGACCTAGCATCCACCATGACACCCAATACTCACCTAGCCTCACGTATCATCATTTTGCAACGCTGGCATCCATAAGTAGAGGCAAAGAGGATGCCGCAGGTCTCGTCCAAATTTTTTCGCCTCAGGCTATCGCATACCTACCACGTGAACGCGGCCACTCGGAGAGAGCTTGCCGTTCGACGCGAAAGCATCCTCCAAGTATTCGCTCGATCTGGATTGCGATCAACGACGCTGTCTTTTTGATCGATTGGCCGAAGTTCGAGTGGGGAAGCATTTCGGCTCACTGAGTTGCAGTGACTGTCGCTCTACCCACCTTCCCTGGCGTCACAGGATGTCAGTTCATGCCATGAATACAGGACATCGCAACGGATACTCCGCCGATTCTCCAATTCGTGATGATGCGAGTGCGAGCGATATTGCACGACACGCACCGTGCGAATCTGTCTCCAACGACATTCATGTCACGACAATTCCTCGCAGCACCTCTCTGAGAGGGCTGATGCTCTCCCCTAAGAGATGATCTGGTGGGATCACTTATTGCACAGCAATGAGCCATCAACAGGCAGTGACAGACAATGGCGTAGGGCCTCGGCTCAAGGAGGTGCGCGATGGAATCTGAAGAGGTTCGACCAGCGGAAGGTATTGTCGATCGACAGATTCTGGTCTTGCTGCAGCACCATCGGCGGCTCACCTTTCTTGCGTTGGCGGATTCGCTTCCTACGTATAGCTGGCGAGCGCTGTTCATGGCTCTAAACCGGTTGTGCCGTGAACAACACGTCGAACTGATGCCGCTGGCAGGGGACTATGAGGTGGTATGGCGACATTGGCGTGAGGAGGGGGTCGGGATCTCTGAGGAGCCGTGTCTGCGAGTGTGAATCATGCAATTATCGTGGCTGGCAGGGTCCAGGTGGTGTGTTCTCGCGGGAACCTGCGTGCTACTCGGCTGCATGAATAATAGAGGAAGTGAACTTGAGCTGACATCCTCCGACCCCAGCAAGGACCAGCATAAAATTGCCCAATTCTACAATCAGGAAGCGACGCGGCTTCGACATATGGCACAGGACTTGTCTCATCGGGCTCTGCTGTACGAGCGACTTTTCGGACCGAAGTCCGATTGGGTTGAAGGAACCCGTCTATTGGCGCAATCATATGAGGACGCGGCGACAGAACAAGAGCGTATGGCAGAACGCCATCTCGAGTTACTTCGGAATACCAGGGCTTCCCCGCCTACTTGGCAGGAGTCTCCGTAGGTCAGGTCCGTGACAGAAAGGGGGCGGCTATGTGGAGATATGCGACGATCAGCCTGCTCATTGCTGTGCTGTGCGGTCTGCAAGGCTGTGGAAACACTGTCAATCCCGGACAGCGCGGCCTCCGATGGTATCCGCTCACCGAAGGATTGACGACGGAGACGTTGAAGTCCGGGTTCTATTGGAGGGCACCATGGAACGACGTCTTCGTGTATGACGTGCGTCTGCAGAGCTACACCGAGATGGTTGATGCCCTCAGCGCGGATGATTTGCTGGTCAAGTTGAAGGCCGCGATTATCATGCGGCCGGTTGCCGAAGAGGTGTACTTCCTTGCGCAGGAGATCGGACCGGATTTTTATCCAAGGGTGGTGAGACCGGAATTGCTGGCCGCGGTGCGAAGTGTCGTGTCGAACTATCCGATGGTGTCGGTCCCCGAGATGAGCGCCGAGATCGCGAGTAAAGTCCAGGCCGTGGTGGTGGAAAAATTAAAAGGACGCCATTTGGAAGTGCACAGCGTGGCGTTGGCTGATATCGAATTGGCCAAGATCGTCCTGGAAGCGGTCGAACGCAAACAGGCCAAGGAGCAGGAAAAGGAACAAAAGGAGTTTGAACTCGTCATTGCGGAGAAAGACGCGGAGATCGCCAGGCGTCGGGCGCTTGAGGAGGGCGATGCAATCCGAATCAGGTCGGAAGGCGAGGCCGAAGGCGTGAAGATCCGAGCGCTCGGACAGGCCAAGGCTCAGGAGACGATTACGAAAACCCTGACAGCGGAGTACCTACGGTACAAGCTCTACGACAGCCCCAATGCGAAAATGGTGTTGCTACCGGACAATTTGCGCGTGCCGATTCTGATCAATCCGGACCAAGACCGCGGGGCGAAGGCTTCTCCTGAGAGCCTCATGCATGCGGAGCAAGAATCACTGGGCCGAGGGCGGTAGGATCACCTGGTTGATTGGTTGAAGGAGGGAAGGCATGTCATGCAGCCGATGTCAGGGATTCATGGTGACCGAAACGCTGTTCAATCCTCTGGAAGGATCGATTCATACGTGGGTGCCGTTCACCCGTTGTCTCAATTGCGGCAACATGGAGGATTCACTGATTCGTCGTGCGCGGGGTATTCCTGATCAACTTCGCCGGAGCACTCGGCCTGGCCCGCAGAGGCGAGGAGTGTGGCTGGAAGCGAGGCAAGGGCACACAGTCTCAGGGAGGCTTCACATGGTGCTGGAGGGAGTGTCGGAGTCTCCGCCGAATGGACAAGGTTTTTAGCATTCAGATGCTGGAAGGACTATGAACGGGTACGGGAAACGAGTCTTGATCGCGGATGACGAAGAATGCGTGCGTCGCTTGATTGGGCTGCTGCTTGCTCGAGAGGGCTTCACCGTCCATGAGGCCGGCGATGGCATTGAGGCGTTGGCTGAGTTGAAGAAATGGCGTTTCGATGGGCTCATGGCCGATTGCTCACTGCCGCGACTGGATGGCGTGCAGCTGCTTCTATTGAGCCGCATGATGTGGCCGGAAATCCCCGTCCTGCTCCTTTCCGCTGACCTGAACGAATTGCCTGAATCGCTCAAACGGCAAGGCGCCAGTGCCCTGGTTCAAAAACCGTTCGATCCTCACAATTTGTTGCAGGCGCTTCACGAGGCAATCTCGCTGGCCTATGCAGAGCATTCAGCCGATCACATGACCTCTGAGGCCTCCTGAGTCAGGCCTGACGGACAACACCTGCATTCTGAAGAGCCCTCCATTCTTAGCTTGTTCAATCGATTTTAACCTCTCGCCCACAGGCACACGTTCCCCCCTATAGGTTAATGCGAGAGAGTCGGGCATAGCTGCGGGGTATGGCCGGCGCGATTCCGCACAGGTCGCGCGGTGCGGAATGCTGCGAATGACATAGTCTTCCGCGGGAAGGGTCGGCTTCTCGGTCGTTCTGAGCCGAAGGTGACCGTCGACACTGTCGTTTGTAAGCGTTCCTGTTCTCGTACCCGCAGGACCATATATTGCTTCATGTGGTGCGTGGCTGCGTGACGAGCGGCAATCCATTGTCTCTCACCATAGGAGAGAGGGAAAGGAGTCCCTATCATGAAGCATTCTCTTATACAGGCGAGCATTGTTTTTGCCGGGTGTGCCTTCGCTGGTTGTACAGGATTTTCGGACCCCAGACCTCTCTCCACATCCTCCAGCCTGCCGCAGCCGGCGGCAATCGGCGGGGTCGTCGATACGGGATTCCTGGGGCGTGAGGAAGCCAAGGAACTACGGACCTTTGCGGACCGTCATGATGTGGAAGCCGAAGTGTTGTTGCAGCGTCCGTCGCCACCGGATACCGAGTTGATACGGCAGCGGCGAGCGCTTGCTCGTCAATTGCGCGTCGCGGCGGCGCAGATTGAGCAGGGGGCTGATGGGGCCGGAAGCCGAGGAGGGCCTACTGCGGTTCAGTAACGGTGGCCAGAGGTAATCCCCTGTGACACAAAGGAGCGGTTCACGGGATGGCACTCGGCGGCTTGACATGGCGAACAGCATACTCACTTGAGGAGGATCGTATGGATCTCAACAACGACGTCGAAACAGCTGTGCTGCATTACCTGCAGCAGCATCGAATCTGCGCGATGGAAGAGTTGTTCCGCAATCTGCCGGCCTTCACCACGAATCAGATGTTCTTGACGGTGGATCGATTAAGCCGGGAAGGCAAGCTCCTGCTGCGTTACCAGAATCGTTCCGAATATGTTATTCTGCGGCCAGAAGTCGCGCGCGAAATGTCTCGTGAGATGTCGGGTGCGGCGACTGAAACCGGGTAGTGAGGGGGACACGCATGAAGAAAAAGACGGCGCCGGCGAAGTCCGCCACCCGTTCGGTGAAACGGACAGCCACACCGTCCGCGCGCGTCAAGAGTCAGGGGCCGGTCCAAGACATTCAGGTCCGGATCGCGGCGCGGGCTCATGAGCTCTACGTTCAACGCGGGTGTCTGGACGGATACCATCTGCATGACTGGCTGGAGGCGGAGCAGGAAATCCTGGGGCAGGCTCAGGGCTCTGATAAAACCGCCGCGCGTATTTAACGGCAAGCGTCGCCCTCGACTGCGTCATGCGGCCGAGGGCGGCGTCCCTTCGCGATCACATCGTCTGTTCCAGCTGATCGACCATCCCTGAAATCGCTTCGAATCCGGATTGCCAGAAGGCCTCCGAGTTCATATCGACGCCCACCTCAGTCAGAATCTCCTGTGGCGGCTTAGAACCGCCGGCTGCCAGCAGGTCTAGATATTTCGGGACGAACCCGCTGCCCTGCTCCTGGTACATGCGATAGAGCGCCAGCACGAGTAAGTTGCCGAAACTGTAAGCATAACAATAAAACGGGCTCGCATAGATGTGGGGGATGGTGAGCCATTCCCATTGAAACTCTTGGGGCACGCGCAGCGACTTTCCGAATTGCTGCCGGAGCAGCGACAGGTAGGTCTTTCCCAAATCGATTGTTGTCGCGCCCTGCGCCACCATGTCGTGAGCGGTGCGTTCAAAGGCCACAAAGTACGCCTGTCGCATCACCGTGGCATAGATGTCGTCCAATTGGTTGACAAGCAGGCTCTGCTTCACGGGTTTGCTGGTTTCGGAGGCCATCAACGCGTCTGAAAGAATTCGCTCGCCGAACACCGAGGCGGTTTCGGCCAGCGGCAGCGTCGAATGGAAGGTGAATACATTGTGCTGCTCGGCCATCATCCCATGAACGGCGTGGCCCAATTCGTGGGCCATGGTGGCGATGTCGCGGGCCTCGCCGGTGAAGTTCAGCATGACGTATGGCGTCAGGCCGGGGTTCACGCTGTAACAGTAGGCCCCGCCCAATTTCCCCGGTTTCGTGCGGGCGTCGATGTGGCGATCGGCGAACACGCGCTGCGCCAATTCGGCGAGACGAGGCGAAAAGCCGTGGTACGCATCGAGCACCATCCGAACCGCATCCGCATACCGGTAGGTTTTCTGTTCCGCCCTGTGTGGCGCATAGATGTGGTATCGGTTCATTGTTTTGATCTTGCAGAGCCGAGCCTTCAAGCCGAAGTAGCGTTGGAAGATCGGGGCGTTCTTGACGCAAACGGAGAGGAGCGCGTCCACGGCTCGATCGGGGATGTCGTTGCTGAGGTTCCGGGTCGCCATCGGCGTGGCAAAATGGCGTAGCTGGAGATTCTCTGCTTTCCAGTCGCTGACCAGGGTTTTGTACAGTTCGCCGAGCAGATCCTGGTGAGATTCATACACGCGATACATTTCCCGATAGGCGGCCTCGCGCAGGGCCGCTTTCGGGCTGCGCAGAAAAGCCGTCAATGCCTCGCGGTTCATCGTCTTCTTTTTTCCTCCCGCGCGCAGCGTGAAGGTGAAGCCATTGGTGACGATATCGTAGAGCTGGTGGACGGCGTTCTGGCCGGTGATGTTCTTGATGTTGATGATCTTCTCTTCCGCTTCTGAGAGCGTATGCGGCTTGAAACGCCGGATGGTTTCCAGGTGATACCGGAAGTCCCCGCTGTTCGCCATCAATCGTGTCGCGTTCGGTTCATCAACCCCCTGCCACCAAAGATCGAAGAACAGGAGATGGTTATGGAGCGCGGTGAGATGTTCTTCGACCTTGTTTTTGAACGAGCGGGCCTGCAGCTGTTTGGTATCTTCAGAAAACCACAGATAGGCGTAGGCTCCCAGTCGGCCCGAGTCTCTGGCGATCTGTTCCGACAGCGTCAGCAGATCCAGAAAGGTCTGTTCCGGCATCGTCGCGACCAGGTCGGTGCGTGCCGATTGGAATCGCTCAACCTTTGCCGTCAGGTCTTTCAGGTAGCGATCAAATTGTTTCACCGGATCGGTGACCAGATCGGACAGTTCCCAATGATCGGCAAACTCGCGAGAGGAAGCCGTGCGGCGTGTTGAGGGAGAGGATGCGGTCTTGCGCGAAGCAGCCATAGTCGAGGCTCCGGTAATAAGGGTGAATGATGTCAGGGATCATACCATCGTCGGAGACGGCGGGCTTGTAGATTCTTTGATGGCAGGCGGCGTCCAGGAGGCCACCTTTGACTAGTCCGGTTTGGATGTTACAATCCGCCGCAAGGTGAGGCCATGACTGAACAAGAAATCAACCGGGCGATACAATATGTGACAGCTGCCACGTCCTATGGACGGGACACCGTCGCAGAGATTCTCAGAACGGGCCTGTCGGAACTGTCGGTACTCTCAACGCAATCCACCCGCCGTTTTGAGCGAGAGGATCTCCTGGGCTATCTGTGCCAATGGACCATGAAACGCACCGGCCACCCGGAGCCGCTGGTGCGTGAAGTGCTGGATGGAGCCGGCCGCTGGCTTGATGAAGTCGCGACGACTCTTGAAAAACGGCGTGAGGACCAAGCCAAGGCCGGGGATGATGATGAAGAGGGCGCCGCATCGGCGTGAAGGGATGTGGCTTCGACCGCCGTCACACGCAGTTGCGCGGGAGCTTCGATAGTCGTGGCTGCGCAAACCGGCTAGAGGGAAAAGCCGTTAGCCTATCGGCTGTGCAGGAAAGCGCGCGAGTCACGCAGGAAGCGTGGTCTTTAGGATTTCCAGGTTTTTCGTCACCATCGCATCGCCGTTTTTTGTGGAGACGGCGATGCCCTGATCGGACACCTGTCGGCACTCGTCAAAACGTTCAAGTTTCTGCAGCGATTGCGCTAATGCATAGAAGGCCGCTGAATAGGTGGGTTTGACTGTGATGCAGCTCTGAAGGGCCGGTACCGCTTCCTGCCAGTTGCTATCTTCCATGTAGGCTTTACCTAAGCCGAACCACGCGACCTCGTCGTTCGGGTCGATCGTCAGCACCTTTTTTAGCGGCTCAATTCTCGGGTTGGGCATCACGTTCTCCAGGGTAAATCGGCGAGCTAAGAGTCGACCGTAGCACGCGTTTCTGATCATTGTCTATGGCGATTCCTGCATGCTAGTCTGATCACCTACATCGTTTTCATTGATGGCGCGCGACGCGGCCAATTGCATGGACTCTAATATGGGGACAACCGGTCTTATCTACGATCCACGTTACCTTGAGCATGATATGGGCGCCGGACATCCGGAGTCGCCGAACCGGCTTCGTGCCATCATGCAACGGCTTGAACAGAGCGGCATGGCGACGAAGCTGACCACGATCGAGCCTCGAAAAGCCGAAGACGAGTGGGTGACGCTGGTGCATAAGCCAGGGTACGTCGCGCTACTGAATCAGCAGGCGCCGACGCACGGGCGTATCTCATTGGATGCAGATACGTCCATGTCATCAGGGACCCTGACCGCCGCTTACCTCGCAGCCGGTGGAGCGTTGGCCGGAGTGGATGCGATCATGGCCGGCGAGGTTCAGCATGCTTTTTGCGCGGTTCGTCCACCGGGTCACCACGCGGAGGCCGATCGCGCGATGGGCTTCTGTCTCTTCAACAACGTGGCAATCGCCGCGCGCTATGTGCAGAAGCGTTACGGACTGCAACGAGTCTTGATCGTGGATTGGGATGTCCATCACGGGAACGGCACGCAGCACAGTTTTGAATCAGACCCGTCGGTGTTGTTCTTCAGTACCCATCAGTACCCGCATTATCCTGGAACCGGACGCGCCAGCGAACGTGGAAGCGGCGTAGCGGAGGGGCTCACAATCAATGTGCCGATGGAGGCCGGCGAAGGTGACGATGAATATCGAGCCGTCTTTCAGAAGGTCTTGGTGCCGGCTGCCGATGCCTTCAAGCCGGACTTTGTGATCATCTCCGCCGGGTTCGATGCGCATCGAGACGATCCATTAGCCAGCATGGGGTTGACGGAGGAAGGCTACGCAGACCTGACGGCTATTGTGGCTGGAGTTGCCAAGCAGCATTGCCAGGGGCGCCTGCTCTCGTCTCTTGAGGGGGGCTATCACCTGACGGCGCTGGCGGCGTCGGTTGAACGGCATATCCGGGCGCTGGTGGAGGCATGACTCTTTGGATAAAACTCCTGCTGGGCGTCGCGACGATCGTGGGGATCGTCTACCTCTATTATACGGAGGTGAAACCGGTCGTCATTTTTGGACTTCGGTCGGACTATGCCCATGCCATTCCGTTCCAGAAGATCCCGGAAGGTTTGACCAGTCTGAAGGCTGAGTCCTGCGGACAATGTCACCGTGAGATCTACGACGAGTGGAAAACCAGTATCCACGCCCATGCCTATGAAGATCCGTTCTTCCAGGCCTATTGGAAGAAAGATAAGAATATCTGGGTGTGCCTGAACTGCCACACGCCCTTGGAGAATCAGCAACCGACGCTGGTCAAGGACATTCCGCGAGGTCGCGTGGAGAAGGCCACGCAGGAGCCCAATCCCCATTTCGATGCCGCTCTGCAAAAAGAATCGATTACCTGCGCGGCCTGCCACGTGCGCGACGGGGTTATTCTCGGTCCCTTTGACGATTCGGCCGCTCCTCACCCGACGAAGTTCGATCCCAGCTTCCGCACGGCGCAGTTTTGTTCGCGCTGTCATAACGTAGTCTCGGGACCGGCGCAGTTTTATAACGTGGGTCCTTGTGGAACCTATGCTGAGTATGAAGGCAAGTACTTCATGCAGGAGCGAGGCTTCATCTGCCAAAGTTGTCACATGCCGGAAGTCGATCGCCCGGTCGCCGAGAATGGGCCGATCCGGCGCGGCCGTCGGCACCTATGGCGAGGAGGCCACGACCCCGACATGGTGAAGCGGGCGGTGGCGATTCAAGTGAAGACCGACCCTTCCGCTCCCAAGCCTGGCGAGGAAGTCACGATGACCCTGACGCTCATGAACGCGGGGGCCGGCCATAAAATTCCGACCGGCGATCCGGACCGTCACTTTACGGTCGAGTTCACAGTCAAAGACGGCAGTCACCAGGTCTTGGCCGAGAAAAGCCACACCATGGGGCGCTGGATTATGTGGCAACCGGCCATCGTGGAGTTGTACGATAACCGATTACTCCCGCTGGCCAGCCGGGACTATCAATTCGCCTACCGTATGCCGGAGGCTTCGAAGGGGTTGACGCTGACGGCCCGCGTCCGGTACCACATTCTGACCGATGGGCAGCATGAAATGTTGAAGACCAAATACGGCCTGATGGCAGACGACCCCTATAGCTTTACAGTCTATGAACGAGAAGTCCCATTCAATGAAGGACTCGCGGCGGCGTTTGCCGATCCGGCGCCTGAGCCACCGCCATTGGCCTGTTTAAATCTGGCCGTGTCCAAAGGGTAAGTATCCACCGACCGAGATCGAGGAGCCCATGCAACATCCACTATTGATCGACAGCAACACTCTTCAGCAACGCTTGGGGCAACCCGGGCTGGTGATAATTGATGTGCGGGGAAGCGCGGCCTACGAATTCGGCGGCCACATCCCCGGCGCCGTGCATTCCACCTGGCATGACTATAGCGACCCCGACGCCGTGGCCAAGGGATTGTTAGATCCGAACCTGAAGCGGATCGAGAAGCGCGTGCAGGCGCTCGGCCTCAACCAGGACAGCGAGGTCGTCATCTATTCGAACCCGTTCGACAATTGGGGTGATGAAGGCCGCATGTTTTGGATGTTGGAATATTTAGGCCATAAAAATCTGAAGGTGCTGGACGGCGGATGGGTCAAGTGGATCGAGGAGCGCCGCCCATTCGAGCACGGAGCGGTGCGAACGGCGCCTGGAAACTTCACAGTGACCGCCGTTGAGTCGGCGATCATCATGAAGGAGGAGTTGAAGGGGATCGTGCGAAAGCCGCACCCTACGACGACGATTGTGGACGCGCGCAGTCTTGAAGAGTATCTGGGGAAGGAAGTATCCGGCATTCCGCGCCCCGGTCATATTCCGGGCGCCGTGCATGTGGCATGGAGCGGATTTCTCAATCCCGATGCCACGGTGAAGGACATGGCGGCGATCACAGCGCAGCTGGATATGAAAGGGCTCAATCCGGCGTACGACACAATCTGCTACTGCACGGGCGGTGTCCGCGCGGGATGGCTCTACTTTGTTCTGCGGCTCGCCGGCTATGCGCATCTGCGTAATTATCCGGGGTCCTGGTGGGAATGGAGCCGGGATTTTGCCTGTCCGGTAGAAAAAGATCTGCTCGGCCTGCAGAAGCTCTTGGGTTTGACGGAATCAACGGCGCCATCCGGGATGCGGCCGTCTTGACAGGATGCAGAGCCCTCTTTATGCTGAACACAAGCGATACGATGATGCGGTGCACATCCATACAGAGGAGGCGTTTCATGCAGACTGCTAAATGGCGGGGAGTGGTGGTGGCTGGTGTCATGATGGCGCTCGTCGGAGCGCCGATGGTTTCCGGCGTGGCCTTCGCAGCAGGAAATAAACATCAGGCGGAAGCGGTGGAGCACGCCAAGGAGGCGGTCGCTCATGGGAAGCAAGGCCATGCGGATGCGCTGGTGAAGCATGCGGAAACTGCGCTCAAACACGCAGAAGGCGCCATGACTGAAACCAAGAATCCCCACGTAGCTGAAGGGATCAAGGGATTGAAGGATGGGATCGAACACGGCAAGGCCGGCCATGCCGATGTGGCGACCAAAGCGGTTGAAAACGCCATTCCCCATTTGTCAGAGGGCATGTAAGCATCTCTTGCGCGGCAATAGCTGACGCGATACGGGCAGGGGAGTCCCTGCCCGTTTTTTTTGTTTTATCCGAAAGGTAGCAGTATGCGAATCGGCTACTTCCAATTTGACCCGGTCTTTGGCGAGGTCGCCCGCAATCTTGACCTGGTGACGGCTCGATTTGAGCAGGTGGAGGCCGACCTCATCGTCTTGCCGGAGCTGTTTGCCACCGGTTATCAGTTTGTCTCCCAGGATGAAGTGGCGCGGGTTGCGGAACCGGTTCCAGACGGCCCGACCACGAAACGGCTACTGGAGATCGCCCGGCGTCGTGGGGTGACGATCGTGGCCGGGTTGCCGGAACGGGCCGGCGCGCATTGTTTTAACTCGGCGGTGGTGGTCGGGCCGAAGGGATTTATCGGCTGTTATCGCAAAACCCATCTCTTTTTTGAGGAGACGCTCTTTTTCACGCCGGGCGATTCAGGCTTTCACGTGTGGGACATCGGGGTTGCCAAGGTCGGTGTCATGATCTGTTTCGACTGGTTTTATCCGGAAGCGGCCCGCACGCTGGCATTGCAGGGCGCGGATATCATCGCGCATCCGTCAAACCTTGTGCTGCCGCATTGCCCGGACTCGATGGTGACGCGCTGCTTGGAGAACCGGGTCTTCAGTGTGACGGCGAATCGGATCGGCAGTGAAGCCCGCGGAGGGAAGGATCGGTTGACCTTTATAGGGATGAGCGAAGTCGTCAATCCGCGCGGCCACATTGTGCACCGCGCTCCTCGTGAGGCCGAAGACCTGACCATCGTTGAGATTGACCCGACGGAAGCTCGAACGAAGGCGCTCAATTCCTACAATGACCTGCTCCGCGATCGCCGTCCGGCTTTGTACGGCGGTCTCTAACTCCACCCGTATGCCTTTCATGACTCACCTTGCGTCGCTCGCACGCACAGGGTAGGATGAACCATGATGACTCCTCTCGGAAAAGGTATTCTTCTGGTCGCCGCGCCGGCGTTAAAAGATCCGAACTTTCGGCAGGCGGTGGTGCTTTTGTGCGAGCATGGACCGGAAGGTGCGCTGGGCGTCATCGTCAACCGTCCGACCGGAATGTCCATCTCCGAGGCCTTGCCCCAGGTTCCGATCTTGGAAGGACAGCCGCATGTGCTCTACGCGGGTGGGCCTGTGCAAACCAACCAGGTAATGATGCTCTATCGGATCAATCAAACCCCTGAGAATTCGCATCAGGTGATCGATGGTGTCTGTCTGGGCGGTGATTTGGAGATTATGGAGCGCATCCTCATGCAGCAACCGGAGAAGGAATCGTTTCGTGCCTACCTGGGATATTCTGGCTGGGGACCCGGCCAGCTGGAATCGGAAATGCAAACCGGCTCCTGGATCACCCTGCCGGCCGATCCGTCGATCGTCTTCGAAAAAAATCCCACAGAGATCTGGTCTGATATCGTCCTGTCCCTAGACGACGAGTCGCGGCACTATGCAGATATGCCGTTCGATCCCTCCTGCAACTAGACGAACGTATCCATCATCGGCCATGTGCTCTTGGTGCACCCTGCGCCGCTGCTAATACCTTTGCGAGGAACTGTCCCGTGTGAGACTGGGCGATCTTCGCCACCTGTTCAGGTCGGCCTTCAGCGATGATGTGGCCGCCTGCCTCACCTCCTTCAGGCCCGAGATCGATGACCCAATCGGCTGTCTTGATAACATCCAGATTGTGCTCGACGACGATGACTGTGTTGCCGGCATCCACAAGTTTGTGCAGGACGGTCAACAGCTTCTTGATGTCATCGAGGTGGAGACCGGTAGTCGGCTCATCCAGAATATAGAGCAGATTGTGTGCCGATGGATCTTTTAGCTCGGCGGCGATCTTCAACCGCTGCGCTTCGCCTCCGGACAGGGTCGTGGCGGCTTGGCCCAGTCGCAGATAGCCTAGGCCGATCGAGGACAGCAGGTAGAGCTTTTCGGTCAGCTTGGGTGAGCCGGAGAAAAACGCCTGTGCTTCCGTCACTGTCAGGCTCAGCACGTCGTGGATGCTTTTGCCGCGATACCGAATGCCGAGGACTTCTGGTTTGAAGCGACGGCCGTTGCATTGCTCGCACGTGGCATAGATGTCTTCGAAAAAATACATCTCCAATTTTTCGTAACCATTACCCTCACACCGGTCGCAACGCCCGTCGGCAGAATTGAAGGAGAAGTGCCCGGGCGTCAGCCCCTGTCGTAAGGCATCTCGCTCCAAGGCAAACAGAGTGCGAATTTCGTCGAACGCCTTCAGGTACGTAATGGGGTTGGAACGGGGTGTTCGGCCGATCGGTTGTTGGTCGATCAGGCGCACGCCTTTCAGATGTTCGAGCCCCTTAATGGCCTGGAATTTCCCCATCGGTAAGGTTTCGACACGGAAAGCCCTGGCCGCGGCCCGATATAACGTCTCTTCGATGAGCGTGCTTTTTCCCGATCCGGACACGCCGGTCACGCAGACCAGCATATGCAGCGGAATCTTGACCACCAAGTTTTTGAGATTATGTTCCGCGGCACCCGCGATGCTGAGCACTTTGCCGTTTCCGGAGCGGCGGGTTTTCGGAAGTGGAATGCTCTCTTCGCCTCGCAGGTATCGGGCGGTGAGCGACTTCGGATCGGCCAGGAATTGCTCGCGTGGGGCCGCGCACACGATGTGACCACCCTGCTCCCCCGAACCGGGACCCATTTCGACGATATGGTCGGCGGTTCGAATCATCATCGGGTCGTGTTCCACGACGATGACGGTGTTGCCATGGTCGGCCAGGTCGCGGAGGATGCCGGCGAGGGTGGCGGTGTCGCGGGCATGGAGCCCGATCGTCGGCTCATCCAACACGTACAACGTGCCTACCAATCGAGAGCCAAGCTGATTGGCCAAGGCAATCCGTTGGGCTTCACCACCGGACAGCGTTTTGGTCTGGCGAGAAAGCGTCAGATAACTGAGTCCCACTCGGAGTAAGAAGTTCAGCTTGGCCTGCAACTGGCGGAGAATGTCTTTTGCGATATCGGCATCGAACGCGGGCAGGACCAAGCGCTGAAACCAGGCTGCGGCGGCTTCGATAGTGAGTTCATTGAGCTGCACAAAATCGTATCCTGCCAGCTTGACGAACCGGGCGGCCGGCTTGAGACGGCTCCCGTGACAGGTCGGACAAGTGGCCGGATTGCGGTAGCGGCTCAGCAGCACCCGCACATGGAGTTTGTAGCGCTTGGTTTCTAAATAGTCGAAGTATTGCCGAATGCCTTCTACCTGATCGTTGCCTTCCCATATAAGCTGCTGCACCTGGGCGGGAAGTTCCTGAAAGGGAACCGTCAGATCGACCCCCAGCTTTTTCATCGCCAGCAACATCTGTTTTTGCCACCAGTCTGAGCCCGGCTTGCTCCACGGCTCGATGACGCCCCCGGCGAGCGACTTGCTGCGATCCGGGATCACCAGCTCTTGGTCATATCGCAGGATGTTGCCGAATCCTTTGCACTCGGGACAGGCGCCCAACGGATGGTTGAATGAAAACAACAGCGGCCGCAGCGGCTCGAAGGTTCGGCCGCAACCCTGGCAGCGAAAGTGAGTGCTGTAGGTCCGGAGGCCATGCCCGATGACCTCGACCTGACAGACACCCTCGGCTTCCTGAAACGCGATCTCGATGGCTTCGATCACCCGGTGTCGGTTGTCCGGCCTGAGGACGAGGCGATCCAGCACGACCTGGATGCCCGACTTGCGTGTCTCCGGGAGTGTGGCTTGGTCGTGGAGGTCCAGCAGTTCATCGCCACAGCGCAGCCTGGTGAAGCCCCGTTTCAAGAGCGAGTCGAGTAACGACCGGTCGTGACCGGGACCAAGGTCCTTGATGGGGAAAAGAATCATCGCGCGCGCGTCGGGGAATTGCGCCAGCAACTCTTCGGTCAGCGACCCAGGATGATAGCCCCGTGCCTCTTGGTTGCAATCCGGGCAGACCGGCTTCCCGATTTTGGCGAAGAGGAGTCGCAGCAGATCGGCGAGCTCCGTGGCGGTGCCCACCGTTGAACGGGCCGTGCGGATCGGATTTTTCTGCTCAATGGCAATCGCGGGACGAATGTTGACCATGCGATCCACATCCGGGCGGTTCACCTTGTCGAGAAACATTCGGGCGTAGGTCGACAGGGACTCCACATAGCGCCACTGTCCTTCGGCAAACAGCGTGTCGAACGCCAGCGAGGATTTGCCGGATCCCGAGAGGCCGGTGATTGCGGTCACCTGGTTGTGGGGAATCCGCAGGGAAATATTCTTCAGATTATTTTGGCGCGCGCCTTCGACGATCAGGTCGTTCGAGGTTCTATCTGGAGGGATACGGACTGCCACCCTGGCGGCTCCTTCTGAAGAAAGACCGACCATCCTAGCAAGCGCATGAGGTGGGTGCAATGTGCCGCGTCAGTTCGTGAGGTCACGACTCTGATCCGCACGGCCCCTTCTCGCTTGTCGGTGGCCGTTACCTTCGTGCACAACCATGCTCACTCACATTCAGCGGCGCACCGTCACTCAGCGGCCATCTGCACCCGACAAATGCCTCAGGGACAGAGGATGTTTCTCGGCGGGCACTTCTAGGTTTGTGCCGACGGATGTTAGCGAGAAGTTCGTGTGAAGGTTGAAGCAGAATACGAAGACCTGCTCCAGTATGGCGTTGTATTGATCATCAAGCATGACTTTAACTTGTGCGCTGGCAGTAGCCCATTGCTGGTGTTTCGGCGTCGGGCAACCAAGGGAGTGAGCGACATAGCGTCACAACGAGGGTGTCGTCACAGGCCTCTAGTTGGTCCGGGCGGTTACTCGGACATTGCGCTACTGGCAGTCCTACGATGACGCTCAAGAGGGTAGCCAAAGAGTTCCGCGTGTGGGACGTGGTAGCGCTAACTCTGGGAGGCGAGGCGCAGGCTGTGCATATCAGCCCGCTCGATTCCGGCGAATACCAAGCTCATCCGGGCAAGTTCTTGATGCGTGCACGGAGGAATATAAGGCCGATCCATCAGTCGGAGCTGAACGTCAGGTTCCGAGATCCGTTCACCTTCTCTGGCGAATCCATCGGGTAGCTCATGTTCGTGGTGTTCCCTGAGGGGGCGCGCCTTCCTGACTTGCCGGGGCCTGGAGGGGTACCTGCCAGGCATGCGAGACTCGTTGATCTACATCTGTGGAGGTTGCTAGATTCGCGATGGTCGGCGGGTGTGCGAAGGTATTCGCCGGCTATCGCGCGAGCAACTTCACCAGCCCCACGCAGCACATGTAGAGGACCATCGAGCCGGCCATGGAGAGCCAGAAGCCGACACGCTCGACGCCGTAGATCATGCAGCCAACGTAGGCGAGCCAGGGTGGCACGAACCAGAGGAGGTTCTTGGCATAAGTGACGAGGTGTTCACTGCCGCCGTTGAGATAAATGAGCACAAACGTAGCTCCGGTCATGGCAGGAAAGGTACTGGCGAAGGCAGCTAGGAACGACCGGCCTTGCGATCCCAGATAGGTCGAGATGCTGACAATGGTTCCGCCCAATAGGAAGTACAGTCCGTACTTCGCCCACTCACCCATCCTCGACCTCCTTCAGCTTCCTCGAAATGCCTGTTGGGCTTCCGCCTCGATCTGATGTCCGAGTCCCGTATAGCGCGGCGAAAAATGGAAGACGACCAGATCGCGCACGCCCGCCTTTTTCGCCATGATTCCCGCCTGGCGCGCGGTGAGATGGTAGCGCTCGCGGGCCTTCTCGCGATCCTGGTCTAGGAAGGGAGCCTCACAGTAAAAGATGTCGGCGCCTTGCGCAAGAGCGACGATCTTGGCTTCGTTCTCCTCGTCGTACCGGGCGTCCACGACATAGGCGATTTTCTGGCCTCGGCTGATGGTCACGAAGCGTTCACGAACATCGCCCAGCACAAACTCACGCTCCTCCTTGTGATGTTCGTGATAGAGCGTGGCCTGAAATCGAAAGTCGTCGGGCTTGCCTTGCCACAGATACTGCTTCACTTCCTTCAGCCAATAGCCGACCGGGAGCCCGGCCTCGTGCAATCGCTCCTTATTGATATTCACATGGAACTGCTCCTGCAGCACATAGCCGAAGGAAGGTATGCGGTGATTCAGTGCCACGGCTCGTATGATAAACATGGGATCTGTGAGGACGGAAAAGGAGCCATCAACGTTCGGCTCTACAACCGGAGTTTCTGGCGCATCTCGGCGGAGAAATCCATCGGTGGCATGGAAGGTCGCGCTCCGGATTGTTTGCGTATGGAATTCCTGCACGGCGATAGCCAGCGGATAACCGTCCATCAGGTTCCAGGTGTAGCCATAAAGTTTTCCTTGAACATTGGCGATCAGGCCAGGAGGCCCATACAGCCGCAGGGTCTTCCCTCGGCCGAGCGCGACGCGCAGCAACGCATCAAATCCAATAAAGTGGTCCATGTGGGTGTGGGAAATGAATATGTCGCCGGCACGCAACAGGCGGGTGGGGCCCAGCGCATCATTGTGGCCGAGATCGAATAGCAATGCGCGTTTCGACCAGCGCACTTCCACAAATAACCCAGGATCGCCGAAGACGTCATTGACGAGGTGGCTGGAAAAGGAGGGGCTCATAGGAGTCCTGCAGGTCCGGTCATCGCATCCCCAGCAGGAAGAGGGTGGGGACATTAACCATAACTTGAACTGATTGGGGCTGACGAGCCAGCACAGTTCAGGCCAGTACGGTTCGCATCACACCATACAGCACCATGACCTCCACAGCATGGGCCACGATCGTTATATAGAGGTTTCGGAATGTGACCCACAGCGTTGCCCACACTAGCCCGTCCCAGATGGCGATCCAATGGAGCTGTTGAAAGGTTGCCACTAGAAAGGGATCGAACGCAAACAGCAGCGCGCTTGTCATGACGGCGATGGAAGGTGAGAGCTTCAGGGCGAGCAGTCGTCCTACCAGAAAGCCGCGAAAGTTCAGCTCGACCATGAGGGCAATGATTCCAATAAACCACGGCAGCATGATCCACAGCGGAATCTTGGCATGCGGCGTATCAGCCAGAAATCTGTACTCTCCTCCAAGGGGTGGCACAAGGTAGAGAATGACCAGCGAATTGATCGTCCCGAGCAGCAGGCCGGTGACCAGTCCCCAACGGAGACCCTGTGGAACGAGCTTGAGGAGGAGGCCTAGTCGCTGAACGACCGATTTGTTGCGCCCAATCCAGAGCGAAAAGGCTGCATAGGCACAGAGCTGGGGGAGAAACTGATAGAGCTGGTGCTGCCGGAGCGTGATCGGAGAGCAATAAAAGAGAACCGACGCTGCAATAGGAATCAGCACGAGGGCTGCTCCTCGTTCGGGCACCTGAGTCGCGTGAATCGGTGGCGCTTGCTCAGGCCTGGTCATGGCCTGGCTATTCGAGTCTCAAGCTGTACCGTTCCAGCGTGGTGGCCTTGTTGCGAGCCAAGTTCGAGAGAGATTTGTTGTAGTCGAGGGTGGCGCGGAGTTCATTGCCTTGAGCGGTGGCCAAGTCACGTTGAAAGTCGAGTACGAACCGGGTAGTGCTGAGCCCGACCTTCAACCGTTCCTGCTCGGCCTGCAATTGTTTCTCAGCCATAATGCGGGCAGACCGAGTGGTCTCAATTCGCTTGAAGTCGGTATGCACCCGACGCACGGCTTCGCGGACGCCTACGATCACCTGCTGGCGCACACTCTGCAAGGAAGCTTGGGCATTGCGAGCCTCCAGTTGCCGCTTGTTGTAGGTGCTATAGGCCGAGCGATTGCCGAGTGGATAGCTGAGGACTAATCCGGCGCCGTAGTTATAAAAGTCACCGCCGAAGTTCCGTTTGGTCGCGTCATTGTAGTCCGCGCCCAGTCCCGAGAGCCCCATGGTGCCTTGAAACGACAGGGTCGGGAGCATTTGGTTCTTGGCAAATTTCGTATTGAGGTCGCTGGTCTCGACGTTTTTGCCAGCTTGGAGAATTTCCGGTCGGCGCTCGATGGCGATGTCGATGGCTTCCTGCAGACTGATCGCTTCAAGTGACGTCGTCGGCGGATCGGTCGGAATCAATCGCAGGTCCTGTCGCAGTTCTTCTTCGGCGGGATTTAAGAGGCGACGTAATTGGTCTTCCTGGTCGCGAATCGATTTCTCCGCCACTAAGATTTGCTCGACCCGCGAGGCGACCGCGGCTTCGGCTTGCAGCACGTCGACAATCGACATGACGCCGGCCTTCGCCTTGGCACGATTGCTGGCCAAGAGTTCTTCCGCGGCCTTGAGCGCCGCCTGGGCGACTTTGAGGTTCTCGTTCGCAAACACCATTTCCCAGAAGGTTTGTTCGACCGTGGCGATGACGGTCAGCACCCGGTCGAGGAAGACGTGTTGTTCGACCGTGGCATTGTTCTGCGCAATGGAAATGAAGGTCCGGTTCAGTTCGCTCCCAAAATTCTTCAGGAGAGGTTGGGTCACCGTCAAGGCGAGGCCGCCTGTCCAGGCCGGATTGAACAAGAAGGTATTGGGGCCGCTGACGTAGCTGCGCTGGGGGCTATAGTTGATGTCGTAATTCGCGCCAGTGGGGAGATTTTGGGTGATATCGGCGGTTACGGTGGAGGTGTTTTGGTCAAACTTCGTGATGTCCTGCAAGTTCGCGCCGGTGAATCCCAATATCGGACGATTTAGTGGTGCGACCTGTCGGTTATATTGTCCATTGAGACTCACGGTCGGGTCAAACTTGGCCTGCTCGATCACGATGTCGGCCAAGCGGCTCTCTTTGGTTTGGCGACCGATATGGATATCAAGATTGTTTTGCAGCGCTTTGATGACGGCATCGGCGAGCGACACCGCTTCGCGACGTTCGATGGGAACCGGTTTAGTGACTTCCAGGCCGAACGTAGGTGTCGTGGTCGATACAAGTAGTGCCGTTGCAGCCCCGATGAAAAGGACTCCCCGAAAGGTTTGAATCGTCATAACAAACTCCTTGATGCGAGCGGGGGGTTCCGCCATACTGAATTGGTGCTGGGGTGGTACCACAAACGGAGATCGCTGTCCATGCTGAGCGGAAGGGGCGTGGCCATGTGTCGGATGAAATCCTGGTTGACGGTCATCGGGCTGGCGATCGTGCTGTCTCCCTTCTCCGCCGCAGCACAATCCCTCTCAGGAGTGCGCGGGCTGGGCGGGGGAGTCGCCCCGCTGTTCGGACTCGTGGGACCGGGCAATTTGTATCTGGATAACCAGGGCACCCAGGGCTACATCTATAATTTTGGGAATAACTTTCAATCGTATAATTTTCGCAATCCCGCGACTGGGCAGGCATGGAGTGGTGCCATGATGACGCTCGGGCCGCAACTCTCTATTGGATTGATCCAGGGGGCGAATCAGATAGGTTCCCCTTTGGTATTTCCTCCCGTGCCGCGAGACGTCGGGCCTCTTCCTCCCATCCAGTCCACCATTCTCGATGACATTCCCTAACGCTCTGCTTATCGAAGCGGGAATTTCTGGGGCGGTTTAGTCTATCAACGCAAGCTTGTCACACCCATCCTCATCTGAGAGTTCGGTTATCAACAGAATCCACAGGCTTCGTGAATTCTATATGTATCCGACTCTTTGTCCCGGCAACCGATCCCAAGTCGTTGATTCGTAATTCATTCTTCTTGTATTTTGTTCGGAACATTCCGCTTGCGCCAAGTGGTGGTATGACGCTTGCGTGAGGGAGAGCTCGATGCGTGGCCGTGATCACATGAGCGTCGAGGCGACAAAAAGAATAGGCCCACCTCAAAGATGTCAATTGAATCAGAACTGCAGAACAGAAAGAATGCAAAGAACGACGGTTACGGGTGTGGGATTTTGATGTGGCCCGTGCGCCTGGCGCGCTGAGTATCTCAAGATTGAGAGAGCAAAGGAGATTGCACTGATGAGGATTGCCCAGGTTTCACCGCTTTGGGAGAGTGTTCCGCCGAAGTTGTACGGAGGAACGGAGCGCATCGTCTCCTACTTGACGGAAGAACTGGTCCGGCAGGGGCACGAGGTGACGTTGTTTGCCAGTGGTGATTCGGTCACGCGGGCAAAGTTGGAGGCCCCCTGTCAGCAGGCGCTGCGTTTGAACACGGGTATTTTCAATCGTGAAGCACCGCTTATTCAGATGATGGAGCAGGTCTTCTGCGCCGCTGACCAATTTGATATCATCCATTCGCACCTTGATTTCCTTGCCTTCTCCCTTTCTCGTCGCTGCCGTGTACCGGTAGTGACAACTCTGCATGGCCGGCTGGATTTGCCTGAACTCGTGCCGGTCTTCCGTGAATTTGCCGAGCTGCCGCTGGTGTCGATATCGGATTCACAACGACGTCCACTGTCCTTTTGCAATTGGGCCAGTACCGTCTATCACGGTTTACCTAAAGACCTGTATAAGTTTAACGCAGAGCCGGGCAAGTATCTGGCTTTTCTCGGTCGGGTTTCGCCGGAAAAATGTCCTGATCAGGCCATTGAGCTGGCCAAGCGTGTTGGGTTGCCTTTGAAGATGGCCGCCAAAGTAGATCCGGCCGATCGTGCCTACTTCGAGCGAGTCGTGGAACCCCTCCTTGACCACCCTCTGATTGACTTTGTGGGCGAAATTACCGACGCGCAAAAGAGTGAATTTATCGGGAACGCGATCGGCCTCGTCTGTCCCTATGATTGGCCTGAACCGTTCGGTCTCGTGTTGATCGAAAGTCTCGCCTGCGGCACGCCCGTCCTCGCCTATCGACGAGGGTCTATTCCGGAACTGATCGACCACGGTTCGACGGGATTTATCAGCGAAAATCTGAATGAAATGGTCAGTCAGGTGGAGAAGCTCGGCACACTCGACCGTCATCGTTGCCGTCAGGTGTTTGATGCGCGGTTTACCGCGCAACGGATGACCAGCGACTACGTGAGGATTTACCAACAGTTGATCACCGATGCCGCGGCTCTCCCGGGGGCATCGGGGCAGCAACAGGCTTCGAACCTCTAAGTCAGGGCGATCTCACCCTCGCGGAAGGACCAGCATGGCAGACGGGTTACAATCCGATTCCGGCGCGACGACTGCGTCCGGGTGGAGATTACTAGGCACACGCGATTTCGGGTGCCTGTGGGCAGGCCAAGTCGTCTCTCAGATCGGCGATGGATTAAGCAAGGTTGCGCTATTGTGGTTTGTGTATGAGATGACCGGGTCGGCACTCAAAATGACCGCCATCGGTCTGCTACAAACTATTCCCCCATTGGTGTTCGGCCCGCTCATCGGGGTCTACCTTGATCGGCTGCCCAAAAAAGCGGTCATGATCATCGTGGACCTCTTACGCACCTTCATGGTGCTTCTGATACCGGTCTTTTATGCGTTCGATATGCTAACGCTTGAACGGTTATACGTCTTGGTGTTCCTCGTCTCGATCGTCTCCACCGTGTTCGGTCCGGCCTTGTCATCCTCGGTGCCGCTGATCGTCCAACGCTCTCAACTGACGACGGCGAATGCGTTCCTCCAGAGTACCACCAACATTGGCGTTTTGTTGGGTCCGGCCATGAGCGGGCTCGGCATCGCTCTGATCGGAGCGCAGAATGTGCTCTACGTGAACGCCGCTACCTTCTTGGTATCAGCCCTGTTTCTGTTGCCGATTCGCGTGCGAGACACCCGTGTTTTAGGGGATTTGAAAGCCGTGTCCACTCCGATCATTCAGGACATGATGGTGGGATTTCGGTTTGTGTTCTTACAACAACGTGTGGTGTTTGGGCTCATGATCACCGCAGTTCTGTATAACCTCGCGATCAGCGCCTTTGTATTTCTTCTCCCCGTGGTTGCAAAGGAGTTGCTGCAGGTCGGTCCGATGGAATTGGGCTGGTTATGGTCAGCCTTGGGTATTGGCATGTTGGGCGCTTCCATTTGGCTTGCTCGGATGCCACAAGGCACATTCCAGGATCGGGTCGGAAGGATCGGCCGTTCGCTGGCGGTCGGCGGCTTGGCTGTCTGCGCGCTGGGACTGATTCAAACGCCCGTGCTGTTCAGCACGTTTCTGTTGATCGTGATCATCGGAGGGAGCACCTCTCTATTTTATCCGGTGGTATCGGCGATGCTCCAGGAAGTCACGCCCGAACACTTACTTGGACGCGTGTTCACTACGTTCAGTACAGGAGGGATGGCGTCGGCCATGGTCGGCATGGTTGGATTCGGATGGGCCGCCGATGCCTTTGGTTCCGCTGTAAGTCTCGTCGGAATTGGACTCCTACTCTTGCTCACTGCCGTGGTCACGATGCAGGTCAGCCGCCGTGAACTGGCAGTGAGCCCGATTGTCGCATAACCTTCTCTTCCCTTTGTTTTAGTCCACATACCTGGACTCGGATAAGACCGCGGCGATGGTATTTTCGCCAATTTGGAGAGCCCGCGCAGGTGATTCTATGTCCACGTTCCTTTCGTATGTCATTTCTTGCAGGGCGTCGCGTCTCACACCCCGCATGTCCCGACATGGCTCGCTCATCAGCCTTTGTATGCGCCGTTTAATTCAATATATGAGGGGCCTATGCGGATGACTCATTCTGTTTCTCTGATGGGAGCAGTGGCGCTGGCAGGGTGGTTGCTGGGCGCAGGGGGCGTGGCGACAGGCACAGAGTCGACCCCCGAAGGAAAACCTGAGTCGTCATCGACTCAGCGACCGAAAGACCCTGACGTGAAACCGAAGGAGCCCGATCCTAAGCCCAAAGACTCCGATTTGAAGCCGGCTGAGCAGAAACCCAAGGAAGCCGACGTGAAGCCTAAAGAGAGCGAGACAAAATCCAAAGAGGTGGAGACGAAGCCAAAAGATGCAGAACCGAAAACAAAAGAACCGCCGGTAAAGACCAAGGAATCGGAACACAAGACTAAAGAATTTGACAAGGCGAAAGAAACGGAACAGAAATCAAAAGATTCTGAACTGAAATCCAAAGAGTCCGACGTGGCGCCAGAAACTCCCTGTCCTGCCGTGGTCCATGCGGCCGAGCCGAAGGCGGCGGCTGAGGCGCCCGTAGCACCCGCTGACAATACTGCCGGAGATCGCCCCAAGGTGGCGGAGCCCGAGCCGAAGAAGCCGATACGCTCATCCATGGTGACGGCCAAGCTGGCGCTCATGGCTGACCCGCGACTGTTTCCCTACGAGATTGAGGTGGACGCCAAGGACAAGGATCTGGTGTTGCTCGGGAAGGTCTCGCAGGAGTCGGATAAGAAGGCGGCCACGGATATCGTGAGATGTCTCGAAGGCGTGCACGCGGTGGAAAACCGCCTCAAAATCGAGTCGGATGCGACGCATGGCCTCGTCGCAGAGCGAGATAAGGTGGTGACGCAACTGGTGAAAGAGCGGTTCGACAAAAGCAAAACCTTGCAATCTGTGAAATTCGATGTAAAAACCGAGGACGGCATTGTCACGCTAAGCGGAAACACGCGGTTCCAGATCATTGTGCTGGAAGCGGCTCAGGCGGCTCGACAAGTGCCGGGCGTGCGGGCCGTCAATGCCGATGCCGTGCGATTGCTCGCCGGAGAATAGGATCCTCACATGAGCGGATTGACAGAGGGAGTCCGAGACGCAGTCTGCTGAAGGTATGGAACCACAGCGCGTCAGCGGAGGGGCAGGACGCCCGAACGTGAAGTGGTCGCCGCAGCTCTTGACGCGCGATTTCACGCTGGTCTGGTGGGGCCAGATGGTCTCCCAAGTCGGCGATGGTGTGTCCAAGCTCGCCTTACTTTGGTTTGTCTATTCCATCACCGGCTCCCCTCTCAAGACAACCATGATTGGGCTGCTGCAGACCTTGCCGCCCATTTTGTTCGGTCCCTTCATCGGTGTGGTCGTCGATCGTGTCCCCAAGAAACTTCTCTTGATCAGCAGTGACCTCATCCGCGCCGTGGTCCTGGGGGTGATCCCCTGTCTGATACCGGTGGAGGCGTTCAGCATCGAGCGACTCTATCTCATGGTGTTTGTGCATGCCGTCGCCTCTGCCGTCTTCGGCCCCGCGCTGACCGCCGCGATCCCGTCGTTGGTCTCCCGCCATGAATTTACCGCAGCTAATGCATTGCTGCAGACGACGACCAGCATCGGCATCATCGTCGGGCCGGCGTTAAGCGGCGTGGGTATTGCGACCATGAGCTCGCAGGAAGTCTTGTGTGTGAATGCGGTCAGCTATGTCGTCTCGGCGGCCTGTTTTCTGTTTATCCGGTTTCCGCGAGCTGAATCTCTCCTGGCGGGTGAGGCCTCGCTGGCCGGAACCTTTCGCGATGTTCTCGAGGGCTTTCACTATGTGCTCCGGCAGCAGCGGATCATTCTGATGTTGATCGGGGCTGCCTCAATGTATACCTTTGCGACGAGCGCATTCAGCACGCTGTTTCCTGTATTCGGGAAGAAACTGTTGGATCTCGGCCCGATCGAGGTCGGGTATTTATGGTCCGCGTTCGGTGTCGGGCTACTATTGGTCTCGCTGGGTCTGGTGTCACTGTCCGCATGGACGTTGCCAAAGCGCATTCAGTTGATGGCGCTCTCGAGTTTTATCAGTGGCCTCGCACTGCTGGGGTTAATCTTGACGTCGAACCGATTGGTGGCAGCGACTCTGATGGTCATCATCGGCATGGGTGCGGGAACGCTCACGCCGGTGGCCTGGGGCGTGTTGCAGGAGATTGCGCCGACGTCGCTGTTGGGGCGGGTACTGGCGATTTACAATTTGGGGGCGATGACCTCCGCCATTGCCGGCATGACGATCTTTGGCTGGGTGACCCAGGAGTTCGGCGAACGTCCCAGTGTGTTCGGTATCGGCGTGGGCCTTTTCCTGTCGGCACTTGTGTCAATGCGGGTGGTGCGGTGGATACGGACGAATTGGACAGAGCCGGATCTCCATTCAGCGGAGGAAGCGAAGCGGCCCGTCGCGATGGTTACACAGCCCACGAGTCATTGAGGGTGCGCGTGATCGTGGCACTCGATCCGACCTGTCCCTCAGGGTGGAACAAGACCAAAAATATCAGGCCACCAAGGGCGAGGGTGAAGTCGTATCTGCGACTATAAATCGTTTCGTGGATAAGCCTGAGATTGCGGGAGGAATACGTGGAAGAAATCATCAACGTCAATGATCGTTTTTATATCCTGGCCAGCTCGTCGATGGCGGATGACCGTACGCGTGTGCTCAAGCATGGCGAGACGTTCGGTGTTTTTGATCGGTATGGCGACATTCAACCGGTGGGCCGTGGAACCCAGGGATTGTTTCACCAGGGAACCCGCTTCTTGTCGCGACAGGAATTATTTCTGAACAACGATCGGCCAATGCTCCTGAGTTCCATGGTCAAGGAAGACAATGCCTTGCTGGCCGTGGACCTGACGAATCCCGACCTCTATCGGGACGGTCGCATCGCTATTCCGCGCGGGAGTGTTCACGTCTTCCGGTCGCGCTTTCTTTGGAACGGGGTGAGTTACGAGCGGTTTCGCCTCTCGAACTATAGTCTGTCGGCGGTCAAGATGACCCTGTCGATCCGCTTTGAAGCCGATTTCGCGGATATCTTTGAAGTGCGCGGCAAGAAACGGGAGCGGAAGGGCACGCTCTTGCCGAATGTTCTAGAGAAGGACCTGTTGGTGCTGCGCTACGAAGGGCTGGACGCGGTGACGCGTGAGACCAGGATTCATTTCGCTCCAACCCCGCAAGAGGTCACGGCCTCGCAGGCGACCTTCGACATTGAACTCGATCCGAAGGGGGAGGCCGCGTTGGCGGTGATCGTGGCGTGCGATCTGTCTCAGGATTCGCGGACGTTCTTGTCCTACGATGCGGCGATGGCGGAAGCCGGTCTGGCCTTCGGGGCGGAGCAGCCCCAGGATTGCGCCATTCAGACCTCCAACGCCCAATTCAATGCTTGGTGGAATCGTTCTTTGCTGGATGTGTGCATGATGGTCACAGACACGGAACAAGGCCCCTATCCTTACGCCGGAGTGCCATGGTTCAGTACGCCGTTTGGGCGGGACGGCATCATCACCGCCTTGGAGTGTTTATGGATTAGACCGGAATTGGCGCGCGGGGTCTTGGCCTATCTGGCATATACGCAGGCCACGGAAGTAAACCCGGCACAGGACGCGGAGCCCGGGAAGATCCTTCATGAAACACGCAAGGGCGAAATGGCTGCCTTGGGAGAGATTCCATTCGGGGTTTACTATGGCAGCGTCGATTCCACCCCCTTATTTGTCATGTTGGCCGGGGCGTACTACGAACGGACGGCAGATCTGGCGTTCGTACAAACCATTTGGGCCAATGTCGAGGCGGCGTTGACCTGGATGGACACGTTCGGCGATCCCGATCGCGACGGATTCCTGGAGTATGTGCGGAAATCGCCCACCGGGTTGGACAATCAAGGCTGGAAAGACTCCCACGATTCGATTTCGCATGAAGATGGCTCGATGGCGGAAGGGCCGATCGCGCTGTGTGAGGTGCAGGGTTATGTATACGACGCGAAGCTGCAGGCTTCTAAGCTGGCGGACGCCCTGGGATATGCTGAGCGTGCCACTCAGCTTCGACGGCAGGCTCGGTCGCTCAAGGAGCGTTTTGAGGACGCGTTTTGGTGCGATGATCTGTCGACCTATGCCCTTGCCTTGGACGGCAAGAAGCGGCCTTGCCGGATTAAAACATCGAATGCCGGGCATTGCCTCTACACGGGAATTGCGAGCGACGCGCATGCCAAACGATTGGCGGAGACGCTCATGTCTGACGAGATGTTCAGTGGGTGGGGGATCCGAACCCTGGCCGATTCCGAACGTCGGTATAACCCGATGTCCTATCACAACGGTTCAGTGTGGCCGCATGACAATGCCATGATTGCCGTCGGTTTGGCGCGGTACGGTCTCAAGGCGGAGGTCGACAAAGTCATGACGGGCTTATTTGAGGTCAGCTTGGTCCTTGATTTTCATCGGTTGCCGGAGTTGTTCTGTGGATTTGTGCGCCGGCCTGGTCAAGGGCTGACACGGTATCCCGTGGCCTGTAACCCACAAGCCTGGGCTGCCGGATCGGCATTCATGGCTCTTCAGGCCTGTCTTGGGTTGTCGATCATTGCGTCGGAGCGCAAGGTGATCTTCCAGTACCCTATCCTGCCGCGATTCGTGGGCGAGATGCAGATTAAAAACTTAAAGGTTGGAACGGCCTCGGTAGATCTTCTCCTGCGGCGTCACGATCTCGATGTCGGCATTACGGTCATTCGTCGGGAGGGTCAAGTCGAGGTGGTCTCGGTTAGATAACACGTGTTGTCGGACATATAATGCGTGGGATGAGATCGAACGTGCCAAACCATATGCCCAAGCGTTCTGTTCTCGGAACCTCGTGGTGTAGCGGGCGGCGCGTAAAGCGCTATGGAGCATCGGCGAGTTGCCAGGCCAGGGCCAGTACATATCGTACAGTTGCTGAGAGAATATCAGGGTTCAGCGTATCTACGGTATCAGTGGGTTGATGAAAATGCGGGTGGACCCCACCGCTCACGATTGTCACCGTGGGAATTCCCGCCTCCTTGAACGGCACGTGGTCTCCTCCGGGGAAGAAGCCGAACAGGTCAATATGGTCGATAAGTCCTGCTGTCTGTCCCGCTGCTTGAACGACAGTTTTTTCTAGTCCCGTTACCCCGATAGTGAGCCTCCCATTCCCGACCCCTGCGTGATCCACGTTAATCATCGCGACCGTCGAGGGCAGCGGTACGATCGGCTGCGTCACGTAGAATTTGGATCCCAGCAGCCCCTGTTCTTCTCCGCTGAACGACACCAGCACAATCGAGCGTTTGAGGCGGGTCGGAGACGCCGCGAGCACCCGCGCCACCTCCAACAGCACCGCCGTGCCGGAAGCATTGTCGTCGGCTCCGGCGAAGAGCAGACCTCCTTGTCGTCCGAAGTGATCACGATGCGCACCGATCACGATGATTTCATGTTGGTGCGCAGGATCCTGCCCAGGCAGGATTGAGACGACGTTGTGAAGGGTGCCGTCCTGCTGGGTGCTGGTCCAACGCATCGCCACGGTGACATCAACAGCCATCGATCGTGGAGTGAGGCTTTCGTTGATGTGCTGCTGAAAGATGCGCAGCCGGTCGGTGCCCTCTGGCTGATGGACGCCAAGAATAGCCGAGGCGAGTGAGGTACTGATCCAGGCTCCAGGAAGGGCCTCGCGAGGGTCCGTCAGCCCGTAAAAAGCGATTGGCCGGCCTGTGATCCCGCGACGTGTTTCATACGCGTTGAGGATGGGCCCGGTAGCAGTCAGTAAGCCGATGGCTCCACGTGCTTGGGCTGTGCGTGCCTTATCTGCGTGAGACACCTGTTTCCCATATCGCTCGGGTTTACCCCGGAGGAACAGGACCACTTTATTCCTCACATCCACTCCGGCGTATTCGTCGATTCCGCCGGCGGGATCAGAAATTCCATAGCCCACGAACACAATGGGTGCCTGGAGGTCTGCAGAGGGAGAATCGAATACGGGAAGGTAAT
>CAZBNV010000001.1:0-155616 GCA_964493335.1 uncultured Nitrospira sp. | reverse complement strand
AACACAATGGGTGCCTGGAGGTCTGCAGAGGGAGAATCGAATACGGGAAGGTAATCGGTGCCGATCAAGGCGGGCGGAGAGTCGGACGCGAATAGGGGGCGCAGAATGGGAGCCTGACCAATCGTCGTGCTGCGAACAGCAGTGGGTTGGATCCAGGTCTGGTCGGGGAGACGATCGTGTAAGGTGTCGGAGGCAGAGCCGGGCGAGCGCTCCACATGCCGATCTAGAAAACGGCCTTGAACAAACTCAGCGGATGCCCGGTCGTCGGGGGTTCCGGTTTGGCGTCCATTGAATTCTGGTGCAGTCAGTGAGCGGATATCTGTCAACATGCGGTCGCTGGAAATCAACTGTAAGGCTTGCGTGAGTGGCGTGGGCGGTTCAAGCAGGCCTGCTGCCAAACTCGGGACCGCGGCCGCGCTTATCAAAAGGCCCGCCACCAGGCCTAACAGCCCTCGAGCGCGGTGCAAGGTGAAGGGGCGGACGACTTTTTGTCTGAGAGGCTCAATAGATATAGCGTGACGGCATCGCATCAGATCGACGTGGCGGAAGCTTTCTGTGCAGACCAGCGTTGATACCATCGCCAGAGCGGAGGTTGGAGAAAGCGAGGAATGGGGTAGCCTAGCCCGCGAACATAGCCATCATCGCGATCCAGGACGGAAAAAGCCAACCGGTATTTCTCACGGAATACCGTGCAACGGCGCGCCACCTCTTCATCTGTCAGGCGCACGTGCTGTCGGATCACTGTGCCGATGGCGTCGTCCGATGGGGTCTTACGAACCAGAGGTTCGATAAACGCCGGCGTGAGTTGGAATCGGCGCATGAAGGATTGATCCAGAGCCGACGGATAGGCATAGGTTCCGAGGGTGCCGGCCTGAAAGGCGCGCACCTTGTCAATCAAGCGAGGTAGCCAGATCATGCCCGCCAGGGCCTCGCTCCACCGACGCGGCGGGTGCTGATCAAGATTCATCCTCAAGCCTCGTATTCGCGATCGCAACGGGTTCGTATAGCAACGGTACTATAACACAAGGAAGCGGTCCCATTGCAGAGTGCGAAGGGGTCCGTGTACTATCGGTTCCCAGCCGCGCGCCCGCGATTCATCTTCAGGATGGTCCTGCGTTGTGCGGTGTGAGGTAGGTTGATAGATCAGGCAAGAGGTGGAGCGAATGGCGGAGCAAGGGAGAGGTCTCTACGACGATCAGTACGCACGATTTCGCGAGAATCAGGGCACGCATCAGGGATATGATTTTCAGCACGGGCCTGCAGGGAGCACCCCTCCACCCGTGGTGACATTCATGGATAAAATAAAATGGTGGACCTTGCGCGGATGGCGGCGAAAGAAGATTCTCGCCGAACGCGATCGATTTCAACAGGACATCATCCAGATTAAGGCACCTCATCCAAAAGGGTGAGATTTTCCCGGAGGAATACTCCCGTGTCACAGAAAAACGAGTTGGTCCGGCAGGAATGGGCAGGTGCTTGTCATGACGAAGACTTCAGAAAACGCCTGGTGCGAGCGATGAGGTATGCCGGTGTTGCAGTGTGTGCTGTGGGCCTGTGGGTGGGTGGGCCAGAAGAGACGTGGGCTGTGCCGAAAGAAACCTCTGCCGAAAAGGCGGAGCATTTACGCCAACAAGCGAATCCGGACCTGTTCAACGATTGGACCTTTGACAAAGACCAAGTTGGAGAGGTTCCCAGTGGATTTACGAGACTGGCGGCTAAAGAACAGTCCGGTGGGACCTGGAAAATCGAGGCGCAAGCAACGACGCCCTCAACTCCCAATGCCCTGTTCGGAGCCTCTCGCTGTGCAACCTGCGTCGAAGTGCTGGTCGCGCAGGGATTTCAGTATGAGTATCCCGACCTGGTCATCCGTATTCACCAAGCGGCTGGTTCAACGTCCGGGCAGGTCGGGGTGGTCTTCGGTCTGAAGGATCTCAAGAACTACTACGCCGCCATGGTGGATTTGTCCCAGAAGGCCATTGAAGTGGTGCGCGTCATCGACGGCAAGGAGTCGATACTCGGCCGTGCAGGACTCAAGGTCAAACCGGTTGAGTGGCATACGCTTCGGGTACAGCGCAACACCATCATCAGCAAAGACTTCGTGGAGACGGTGTTTGACGGGAGCTTGGCGCTTTCAGTAGAGGATCAAGCTCTTGGAGTCGGACAGGTGGGACTGTTAGTGCGAGGGGAGACCTCGGCGCATTTCGATAACTTTAATGCCGCCCCACTGTATTCCAGCCGTCCCCTGTCAGCTCCGGCTGCCTATTAGCCTGGGACCGTCCCAGTCTCGGAAGGAGCATTTCACGCTTGCCTTTCCCATTTTGGTAGGATACATTGAAGGTGCTTCATTGCGAAGAGCCTTGGTGGTGAAGTAGAAAAAGAATTACAGGGCTCGAATCGATGTTGTTTTGGGTTCTTCCCGGGAATTTCGGAAGCCAGAGCTAAGATTGCCGCTGTGTTTGCATCTTCGCCCCATTCCTTCCTCGTCTCTTTCTCGAGTCCCAGACAACACCATTTTATTCTCAAAGGAGGAACCCGATGGGTTCGAAGATCTACGTTGGCGGCTTGCCATATTCAACCACCGAGCAGCAATTAAGCGATCTGTTCGCGGTGCACGGGGCGGTGACGTCAGCGCGCATCATCACAGACAAGTTCACAGGTCAGTCCCGCGGCTTTGGCTTCGTGGAAATGTCGGGAGATTCGGAGGCGCAAGCGGCTATTAACGCCTTGAATGGAACACAATTTGGTGGCCGCACCTTGACTGTAAACGAAGCCCGCCCCCAGGAGCCTCGCTCCGGTGGTGGCGGCGGACGTGGAACAGGCGGGGGCCGGTACTAGGCTGAGCGTGTTTCACTATACTATTCAGGGGCTGCCATTAGGGTAGCCCCTGCGTTTTTCTTACCGTGTTGTCCTCTCTCTTGTTCGCAGGGCCATCAGATTGGCTGCCCCTGTTTTCCCAAGATAGAGATTTAGGAGTGAAGTTTTATGGTATCGTTTGCCGAATTGTCTCTTACATCGTTTCTCGCTGACCGTCTGCAGCAAGCCGGTTTCGCTGCGCCGACTCCCATTCAAAAGGCCGCCATTCCGTTGGCGATGGAGGGGCGCGATTTGTTGGCCCAGGCCAAAACTGGGAGCGGAAAAACGCTGGCATTTCTCATCCCCCTGATTGAACGGGCGGTCAAAGAAGGCTGGAAGGCGACCGGTCCTGCGTCGAACGTCTCGGCTCAAACCGGCCCCTCACGGTTGCCGCGAGCGCTGGTATTGGCGCCCACCCGTGAGTTGGCCCTCCAAATCGAAATGGAACTCCGCAAATACGCTCCGCCGGCGGTCACGTCGCTGGCCGTGTATGGGGGGATTCCTATCGAACGGCATTACCGGGCCCTGCGACAACCGCCGTTGATCGTGATCGGAACGCCGGGTCGTCTGTTGGATGTGGCAGGAACCCGCCATCTGGACCTGCGTGGCGTCGAGTATGTGGTGATGGACGAAGCCGACCAAATGTTGGATCGCGGGTTTCTGCGGGATATCCAGCGTATTCTGAAGTTGTTGCCTGAGCAACGGCAGACCATGCTGTTCTCGGCGACCTTTTCGCCGGAAATTCTGACGCTGGCGGAATCGATGTTGAAGAATCCTGCTCGAACCTCGGTCGATCCGGGCGTCAACACGCCGACCACGATCACGCATGCGTATTACGTGGTTCCCAGCGAATCCTCGCGGGTGCAATTGATTCACACGTTGATTCAGCAGGCGGTGACTGGTCATCAGTCGATGGTCTTCTGCGATCAAAAGTACAAAGTGAAACGCTTGGCCGCTCGGTTGGGTGGTGAGCCGGCGTCGGTAGGCGCGATTACAGGAAACCATTCCCAGGCTCAACGCGAGCGTACCCTCACGGCATTCCGATCCGGGCGTCTGCGATCCCTGGTGGCGACTGATGTGGCGGCGCGCGGATTGGATGTCCCATCCGTGTCGCAGGTCATTCATTATGAGCTGCCGGGTAATCCTACGTCGTACGTCCATCGCACCGGGCGAACAGGCCGTGCCGAACGGTCCGGCGCGACTCTCTTGATTCTGTCTCCGCAAGAGGAGCGTGAATATTTGGCCATGGTTCGCCGATTGCGAATTCAAACGAGTCGACTGACGCTGCCTACATTAGCGGCATTGCCGCCTGCCGTCAGTGAGCCTGAGTCGAACGGTCCATCCAGGCACGATGGTCGTGGCCGCGAGGCTCGACCGCGCAGGGCGGGAGAGCGCCCGAGTTCGATGCCCCAGGATTCGAGAGCCAGGCAGGGTGGTCGTGGCTGGCGTTCTGATCGCCCCGCCGCGCCACGTCGTGGTCAGTAGGTAGAGTTGAGGAACCGCCTTGTTCGGCAGGGGTTGCTGGATTGGCATGATTGAGGAGGAGCGTCAATGAGACATGGACGTCGCCTATTAGTCGGTTTGGTGATAGCCCTGGGCTGCGGTCAAGCATTCAGCGAGGGAGCCTACGCACAAAGCGATGTGACAATCGCCGATGGCATGAAGGTGTCGTTGGAATATACCTTGACGCTTCCGGACAAGTCCGTGGCCGATTCGAATGTCGGCCAGGCGCCCATCACGTTCCTGCAGGGAGCTCACGAGATTGTCCCTGGGCTGGAGAAAGCCCTCGATGGGATGAAGGCCGGCCAGAAACGGCGCATTGACGTGGCGGCGCAGGATGCCTATGGTCCCTACAACAATAAGTTGCGACAGTCTGTCGACAAGGACAAGCTTCCCAAGGATGTGAAGGTGGGAGATATCTTGCAAGCCGCGGACAATCGATTGGTGAAGGTCCTGGAAGTGAATGAGAAAAAGGTGCTCATCGATCTCAATCATCCGCTGGCGGGAAAGACGCTCACCTTCGACGTGAATATCCTCAAAGTTGAAAAGGGTGACGCATCAGACGCTCCTGAAAGCAAGACGCCCTAAGTCCCCCCTACGTGCTCACCAGATCGGCGGGCCAGCCGGCGAAAACGCCGGCTGTGCTTCGCGCCGGTGTGGTGCTCTCCGCATCGTCGTGACCGTCAGCGTCACGGCCGCAAAGTGCGACTCGACGACTCCCTCAATGACATAGGCTTGGTTCGTGGCCAGCAGGTGGCATGTCTGCCGATATACGTTCGGGAAGATGGTCGCATCGTACAGCCCGGTCAGGTCTTCGAAGCTGACGAACTCCATGGGGTCGCCCTGTTTCGTGTGGACGACCTTCTCCGTAATCAGCACGCCCATCATGGTGATTGAACGGCCGATATACTGCATCATGTCACGGGCGGCAATCGTATCAGACGGAATTTGCGCGATGGGAACTAAGTCGAGCGGGTGGCACCGGAGAGGAAAACCGAATGCATCGATCTCCTGCGCGATCAGCCGTGACAGCGCATATTCCGGCGGGATAGGCAGATAACCTGAAGGTGACTGATGTTGCCAGGCCAGCAGGCGCCAGAGCAGGGCCGGTCTGGTGAGTTCACCGGCGATGCGGTCGAAACAACCGGCTTTGATGAGCAGCCGAGCCTGCGCAGAATCGGGTTGGACCCGGTCTAGAAAATCCTGCAGCGACCGAAATGGGCCATCCCTGGTGCGTTGCGCGATCAGCGTCTTGGCAAGCTCTTGCCGGAGTCCTTTGATCTGCATCAATCCAACGCGTACCATCTGTGCCTCACCCCAATAGGCCCATTCACTGTCATTGATATCTGGCGGCAGAATCGTCAGCCCCATCCGCCGTGCTTCCGACACATAGGCAAATGTCGAGTAGAACCCGCCCTGGTTGCTGATGACTGCGGCGATGAATTCTGCCGGGTAGTGGGCGCGGAGATAGGCGGATTTGAACGATACCTGCGCGTAACTAGCTGAGTGAGGTTTGCAGAAACTATAACCGGCAAAACTCATGATCATGGCCCAGATCTGCTCGATGACGGGCACGCTGGCTCCTCGAGCCAGGGCGCCCGCACAAAATTGCCGCTGGTAGTCGTGGAGCTGTCGTTGTTTGTGTTTCTTGCTGAGCACTTTTCGCAATTGATCGCCGTCCGCGAGCGAGAATCCGCCCAATGCGACGGCCACGTTCATCACATCCTCCTGATAGACCATGATGCCGAAGGTGTCACGCAGCGCATCCTGTAACGCCGGGTGGAGCATGCGGTAGGGCTGACCGTGCGCACGCCGGATAAAGTCGTCGGCGAACCGGTGCGCGGCAGGCCGGATGATGGAAGAGACGATCGTGAGATATTCAAAGTCGTCGGCCTGAGCCTGCTGTATGGCCGGCATGGTGGTCCAGAGTTTCTTGAGCAGCAGCCGCGTCGCGGGCGATTCCACATAGAAGCAGCCCATCGTGTCGCCTTGCCGAATCAAGGCTTTGGTCCGGTTGTCGGAGAGCGGATTCCACATCGCATAGTCGATCTGTCGGCCGGTATGGTCGGCGACAGCGGCCAGCGCGTCGCGAATGACGGCCAGTGAGCGATTGCCCAGAAGGTCGATCTTCACCAGCCCGGCCTCTTCCGCCTGATCTTTTTCCCATTGAATGACCGGGATGCCTTTGGCTGATCGTTCAACCGGCACATACCGGCGGATCTCGTCCGGCACGAGGACCACGCCGCCGCAATGCAGACTCAGATTACGGAAGTGCCCCTCGATTTGAACGGCCCATTGGAGGATTTCCGGCCAAGGGGAGCGAAGCTGCAGACTACGACAGAGCTCTGTCGCCCACTGTTGATAGGTCACGGTCGAGTTACTTTCACACAGATCGGCTTTGCGGAGCAGTAATGGCAGCATACGGCCGATTTCTGCGGCCGGCAGACCATAGACTTTGGCGGTCTCCCGAATCGCTGCACGGATGGCGAGCGTATTCTGATTGGCGACCATCGCCGCCGACCGTTCGCCGTATTGGGTAAAGACCCAGTCGAGAATGGCATCCCGTTCGTCCCAGGGAAAGTCGATGTCGATGTCCGGTGGATCATGCCGTCCGGGGTTGAGAAACCGTTCAAACAGTAGGTGATGGCGAATCGGATCCACATGAGTGATGCCCAGGCAGTAGGAGACGATCGAGGCGGCGGCAGAGCCGCGCCCGCAGGTGCGAGGGGCATGGCCGACGATCTCCTCGACGACCAAAAAATAATCCGCATACCCTTTGTCACGGATCACCGCGAGTTCGTGCGCGATACGTGTCGAGACCGCAGGGGAGAGCGTGCCATAGCGCCACATCGCACCGTCATAGGTCTTGGTGCGAAGGCGGTCGAAGGCTTGGGTCGCGGAGAGTTGACGAAACGAGGGGAAGATCGTGTCTTTGAAATTCCAATCGGTGGCACACCTTTCGGCGATGTGCCGGCTATTCGCGATCGATTCAGGCACGTGGGGAAACTGCCGTTCGATCTCCACGAGGGGCATCATTCGGTGGGTGGGTCTGCAACAGGCGTCGTCGGGCAGTCGGGAGAGCGTGGTGTTCAGCGCAATGGCACGCAAGAGCCGGTGGAGTTGGTAGTCGGATGGAGTCAGGAATTGCGCGCGGGTTGTTGCGACAGGCGGCAACGTGGATCGGCGGCTGAATACCAGGGCATCAGCCATCTCCGGACCCGGCGTCAGTTCAACGAACAAATCTTCCTGCGAATCCCGTTGCCATTGGGTGAGCGCCGGCTGGTCATCGGAGAGGATGATCAGGCCGGGGCGGTGTTGAGCGACTGTCCTGATGAAGTCGAAGGTTTCGTCGCTATGGCGGGCCGAGAGGATGCGGCAGAGGTTGCCATAGCCGGCCGCTGTTTTCGCCAGCAGGACGGCGCGGTGAGAGGGGCACGTCAGTTCGGCGCCAAGAATCGGTTTGATTCCGGATGCGCGGGCGACATCAAGAAATCGAATGGCGCCGTACAGGCCGTTCGTATCGGTAAGCGCCAGAGTGTCACTGCCCTGCGCGTGCGCCGTCTGGCAGAGCGCTTCCAGTGAGGGGACTCCTTCCATCGGCGAATAGGATGAATGGACGTGCAAATGAACGAACGGAGAAGACATGAGTGGTCGTAGGCCTCAATGATGTCTGCCATACCGAATGATTCTGTCTCCAAAGCGTGTTCTCAGCCGGTCGAGGGCACGCGTCAACTCCTGCGCGCGGATTCGACGCTGGTGAGTCGCCCCGACGACGTCGAACAACTCACATTGTTCGGCAGGGGTTATGAGTTCCCCAGCGCTGAGCGTGAGCACATTCATGCGGACGCGGCGATGGGCGCATTGTCGGAACAAGGCATGGAGCGGTGGCGTCAGGTCAATATCCCAATAACTGGCCGGATCGATTGCCCGGTGTCCACCCGTATGGGTGTGATCGCTATAACGAATCGTCAGGGTGAGCCGCCGGCAGACTCGCTGTTGAATGCGCAGCGTCCGGCAAAGTTGTTCAAGCAGATCAGCAAGATAGTTCCACAGAATGCGGTCGTCGTTGGTATCTGGCTCGAGCACCTGTGAGCAGGTGAGTTCGGGTTGCACTGGCGGGGGCGTGACCGGGGTGGAGTCGATGCCTTGCGCCCAACGCAGCAATGGGGCTGCCCACTTTCCGACGGCAATGTCGAGCGCGGGGAGGGGGCTGTCGGCCACATCGCCGAATGTCCGGAGATTCAGATCGGCCAAGCATTGCCGAATCTGTTTCATTTGGTGGCGATGGAGGAGGGGTAAGGTCTCGATCGGCAAGGGAGCCATGAAGGCTCGTTCCGAACCGTGACGGACTTCATAGAGCTGCGTGGGCTGCACCAGGCCGGCGGCGGTCTGTGCGACGAGTTTGTTGCTGCCGACTCCCAACACGCCGTCGAGATGGGCCTGCATCGAGATATCCCGTTGGAGGCGCGCGGCGGTATCGCAGGTGGGACCGAAGAGCCGTGTCGTCCCGGTCAGATCTAAGAGAAACCCTCCGGGCTTTGTCGGCTCCCAGACCGGTGCATAGCGGGTGACGATCTGGGACAGCATCGCATGAGCCTGAGCGCTGCGGACCGAATCAGGCGTAAGGATATGAAGTGCGGGACAGCGTTGCAGGGCCTGTTGGATGGTCATGCCTGGGTACAGGCCGTCGGCAACGGCTTCGGGTGACACCTCATGCAACCGGGTGCGTGGACGTGCCACTGGTGCGAGGCCTACCGGTTGGTGACGGAAGCGAGGTTCGGCCAGGCGCGCGAGCGCCAGTTCGAACGACGGCACCGTCAGGTACACAATCTGGCGATCCATAGCTTCAGTAGAACCGGCGAGAAGTTCTATTGCTTACAGTAGCGAATGACGCCGATGACGAGGCCTTCGATGCGCAGCGAATCGGTCGGCTTGATCGTAATGGGTGTCATCGTGTCATTGGCGGGGCGCAGCTCGATGGTCGAGCCTTTACGGTAATAGGTTTTGATCGTGGCATCGTTGTTGACGATCGCAATCACCGTCTGGCCGTTCCGGGCCGTATTCTGTTTTTGAATGATGACGAGGTCGCCCGGGAGAATGCCCTCATCCCGCATCGACTCGCCCTTCACCCGCAGAGCAAATGTCTCGCCGCGACCCATCATGCCGGGCGGGACTTCGACGAGTTCAGTTTGAGGAATCGGTTCGATGGGATCGCCGGCCGCTACTAAGCCGGCCAGGGGAATGTGCGCTGAGGCCGTGAGGTGATCGATTGCCAAGCGAACGGCGAACGGAATCTTATGGATGCCGATTTCATAGCGCGCGATGGTCTGGCGGGTTGTTTTCAGCCGATCGGCAAGCTGATTCTGGGTGAGTCCAAGAGCCTGACGGGCTTTTTTAAGATCGATCCCATGCATGTAACGAATCGTTACATATTGGGAGGGACCTGTCAAGAGGAGCGCTTCGGTCGACACGCATGCTAAGATGATTCAGCTATGCCCCCTTTCAAACTCGAAGCTCCGTTCAAACCCTGCGGTGATCAGGGACAAGCCATTGAAAAGCTGACGTCGGGAATCCTGGCCGCCAAGCAGCATCAGGTCTTGCTTGGCGTGACTGGCTCCGGCAAGACCTTTACGATGGCCAATGTGGTCGAACGGGTGCAGAAGCCGACACTCGTGCTGGTGCACAATAAGACCCTGGCAGGCCAGCTTTATCAGGAGTTCAAGCAGTTCTTTCCCCACAATGCCGTCGAGTACTTCATCAGTTACTACGACTACTATCAGCCGGAAGCCTATATTCCGCAGAGCGACACGTACATTGCGAAGGATGCGTCGATCAACGATGCGATCGACCAGATGCGCCACGCGGCCACGACGTCGTTGCTGCAGCGTAATGATGTGCTGATCGTCTCATCGGTCTCCTGCATCTACGGCCTTGGCTCGCCGGAGGTCTACCATGACATGTTGGTCTATCTTGAAGAGGGCATGGAGACGCGGCGGGAAAAAATTCTGGCGAAGTTGGTCGATATTCAATATGCGCGTAATGATCTGGATTTCCATCGGGGGACCTTTCGCGCGCGCGGCGATGTGATCGAAATCTTTCCGGCTTCATCGGAAGCGAAGTCGGTGCGTATCGAACTCTTTGGCGATGTCGTGGATGCGATTCATGAAATCGATCCGTTGACCGGTAAATCATTGGGCAAGTTGCCGAAGATCGCCATCTATCCGAACACGCACTACCTCATTGCCCCTGACCGGTACGAACGGGCGATTACGGGGATCGAGGAGGAATTGGAGTCGCGAGTGGCGGCGCTCAAGAAGAACGGCCAGTTGCTTGAGGCGCAGCGGATCGAGCAACGAACCAAGTTCGATCTCGAAATGATTCGCGCCATGGGCTATTGCCATGGGATCGAGAACTATTCGCGCCACTTAAGCGGGCGCGCACCGGGAGATCCACCCCCGACGCTGTTGGATTATTTCCCCAAGGACTTCCTGTTGATCATCGACGAGTCGCACGCGACGGTGCCGCAGGTCGGTGGCATGTATGAAGGCGACTTTTCTCGAAAACGGACGCTCGTGGACTACGGGTTCCGATTGCCGTCCGCTGTCGATAATCGCCCGTTGAAGTTTGCCGAATTCGAACGGATGCTGAAGCAGGTGATCTATGTGTCGGCCACACCGGGTCCCTACGAGTTGACCCACGGCAAGGGGGAAGTGATCGAGCAAATCATTCGCCCGACCGGTCTGATGGATCCTCTCATTGACGTGCGGTCGGCGAAGGGGCAAGTGGATAACTTGCTGGCTGAAGTGCGCGCGGAAGCGGCGAAGGGAAATCGCGTTCTGGTCACCACCCTGACCAAGCGCATGGCCGAAGATCTCACGGAGTATTATCATGACCTCGGCGTGAAGGTGCGCTATCTGCATTCGGACATTAAGACGCTGGAGCGGGCGGAGATTATTCGCGACCTCCGGCGCGGCGTGTTTGACGTGTTGGTCGGGATCAACCTGTTGCGGGAGGGCCTCGATTTGCCCGAAGTCAGTTTGGTGGCGATTCTAGACGCAGATAAGGAAGGCTTTCTCCGGTCGCATCGGTCCCTGATTCAAACTGCTGGGCGCGCGGCGCGAAATCTCGACGGGCGCGTGATTTTTTACGGCGATACGGTCACCGAGTCGATGCGGAGTGCCATTGAAGAAACCGGGCGCCGGCGTCATATCCAAGAGGCCTACAATACCGCTCACGGGATTACGCCGGAAAGCATCAAAAAAAGTATCCCCTCGCTAGAATATGCGACTGCCGAGATGGATTATGTGCAGCTGGACCTCGCGGCTGAAGCGAAAGCACTCTACAACACCGACGAGGATGTGGCGCAGGTGGTGCAGCGGCTGGAGGTGGAGATGAAGGCGGCCGCGAAGAAGTTAGAGTTTGAGCGGGCAGCCGAACTGCGGAATCGAATCAGAGCGCTGAAGCTGAAGGCATTGGAATTGGCGCAATAGGGCTGAGTCCGTCTCCCGTTACATCTGCTTATAGAGATAGGCTCCGAGAAACATCCCCAGCACGCTGAGCAGGCTCACTTTAATGCTGAAGCCGAATGTCAGTTTGAGCAGGACAAGATCAATGGTGAGCGGAGGGTTGATTCCAGGCGAAAAGTTACTGGCAAAGATGTTTTGAATGGTGCCGTTCGGGGCCATCACCCGAAGAATTTCTCCGAAAATCCCGCCCAGCATGCCGCCGATCAGGATAAAGATCAGCAGAACGCCGATCGATTTTCTCATCCGATGTCTCTCCTCGTTTGTGCAGGCCGGCGCATCTGTCGCCGTTGGGCACCATATCGGAAGCGTAAAATGATGTCAACAAAATGCATGCCAGCCTCTATCATCGTGATCTCTTGCGAATAACGAGGGTCTTGCGGTATGTGTGTTGGCGTGGGGAGGACATTGGCGCGGTGCGCGAAAGTGAAAGAAGCTCCCTGACTGTCTCGATTGAGTGAGTTCTTCGGCTGCTCGGAGAGAATCTGCACAAGTGCGGTCCGGACTCACCGTTGGGGCCCCGAATATCTTGACTTCACGCCCCCCCGTTCTATAGACTTCCCGATGCTATTTTTTTTAGACTTTTCGAGGCGATCGGAGATCTGGCTCGAACCCGACTTCGATGGCCTTTTTCTTTGGTGACCGGTGCTTGACGCGCTGAGCGAAAAATTCGAACGGATCCTCAAGAAGCTTCGCGGGCAAGGTGTGCTCTCGGAGGAGAATATCGCTGAGGCCTTGAAAGAAGTGCGTCTGGCGCTGCTTGAGGCCGACGTCAATTTCAAAGTCGTCAAAGAGTTCCTGGATCGCGTTCGTGAGAAGGCGGTCGGGCAGGAAGTGCTGAAAAGCCTGACTCCCGGCCATCAGGTCGTCAAAGTCGTCTGGGACGAGCTGCGCGGCATGATGGGCGGTGAACGGTCGGGAATCAGTCTCGCCTCCAGGCCGCCGACCATTGTCATGATGGTGGGATTGCAGGGCGCGGGAAAAACGACGACCTCGGGCAAATTGGCCCGGTTATTCAAAAGCCAAGGGAAACGTGTGTTGCTCGTGGCAGCCGATCCGCGTCGGCCTGCGGCCAGTGACCAGCTAGCGAGTCTCGGACAGGATCTGGGAATCGAGGTTCATCGGTTTGACCAAGCCGATGCCTCCCGCGCCGATGTGGTGCGTATTTGCGAGCGAGGCGTACAGCGCGGCCAAGAACAGGGCTATGACATCATCCTGCTGGATACCGGCGGCCGCCTGCATGTCGACGAAGAATTGATGGCTGAACTCGTGGCGGTCAAGCAGGCCGTAAACCCCCATGAGGTGCTCCTGGTTGCCGACGCCATGACCGGCCAGGATGCGGTCAATATGGCTGGCCAGTTTGACCAGCAAGTCGGCCTCACCGGTGTCATTCTGACGAAAGTCGAGGGGGATGCGCGCGGCGGTGCCGTGCTCTCGATCAGAGCCGTCACGGGGAAACCGATCAAGTTTCTCGGTATGGGAGAGAAACTTGATGCCCTGGAACCATTCCATCCTGATCGGATGGCATCGCGGATTCTCGGCATGGGCGATGTCCTCTCGTTGATCGAAAAGGCCCAGGAAACATTTTCTCGGGAAGAAGCCGAAGCCGCTCAAAAGAAACTGACTAGCAATACGTTCACGCTGGAAGATTTTCGGTCTCAACTTGGGCAGATGAATCGGTTGGGTTCGTTCGAGCAAATTCTGGGGATGCTGCCCGGCGGGCAGAAGTTAAAAGATCTGGCGAACAATGGCTTGCCGGAAAAGGAAATGAAGCGGGTCGCAGCCATGATCGATTCCATGACTCTCCGCGAGCGGCGTGACCATACCGTGATCAATGGCAGCCGCAAGAAGCGGATCGCCCGCGGTAGCGGGACGAGCGTGCAAGAGGTCAATCGCTTGATCAAACAATTTTTGCAAGCTAGGAAAATTGCCAAGGTGATGTCGGGATCCGGCGGCCGCCGGCAGTTAGCGCAAATGTTTCGCGGAATGTGATTCTGTAGTGGGCGTGCAGCATGATGCATCGTTGAATGGTGGATGAGCGAGCAATAACCGAGCGCATACAGCCGATGGCTTGACAGCGCATTGATTGAAGGAGGTTCTGATGGCGGTTCATTTACGATTGGCACGAACGGGGCGACATAAGCGGCCGATGTATCGAGTCATCGCGGCGGATTCGCGCAAACCGCGTGACGGACGGTTTCTGGAGATTCTTGGCATATTCGATCCGCTGAAAAACCCGGCTGTGCCGGTGCTGAAGTCGGAACGTGTGCTGAGCTGGTTGCGGCATGGCGCGCAGCCCACCGTGACCGTGCGGACGCTGCTCAAGCGACATGGGGTATGGAAGCAATTCGAGACCGAGAAGGCGGAGAAGACCGAGAAGAGTAAGAAGTAGCCAGGTCATATGGCGACGCTCGATCAAGCAGAACTCGTCACCATCGGAAGGATCGAGCGATCCTTCGGGGTACGAGGGGAGGCGCGCGTGCGTTCGCTCAGTGACGTGCCCGGACGGCTCGAGGCACTTCGACAGGTGACGATCGCAGGGCCTGGCGGCAAGACTATCGATACTGTCGTAACCCACGTACGGCCCGGTGGTCCGACGTGGATTATGGGGTTCGAAGCCTTTACGACCCCCGAGCAGGTCGCCGAGTTTCGCGGAGGGTTCCTCCTGGCTCCTCGCGGAGACTCGCCGGCGTTGCCGGCTGATCAATACTATCAATGTGATTTGATCGGCATGCTCGTGCGGGATGAGGCCGGTACGGTGCTGGGCCGCCTGGAGGGTGTTTGGGATATGTCCGACAATCAGTCGTTCGTGGTTCGGCAGGACGGGAAGGAAATCTTGATTCCCGCGGCGAAACAGGTGGTGGTGTCGGTGGACGTGGCCGGGCGAGTGATGACGGTTCGATTGCCGGAAGGGTTCGGAGATCTGTAAAATGCGGTGCGCCGTTCTGACATTGTTTCCGGACATGGTGGCCCCGGTTCTTGGCCAGAGTATCCTCAAGCGCGCCCAAGAGAAGGGGCTGCTGGAGGTGTCTGTTCAGAACGTGCGCGACCATACCTCTGATCGACATAAGACAGCAGACGATGTGCCGTATGGCGGCGGGGCTGGAATGGTCATGAAAGCCGAGCCCATCTTGCAGGCGGTCGATGCGTTGCGTGCCGCTTATCCGGGCTCGGAGCCTGGCGCGAATTTGCGAATAATTGTGCCGTCTCCCCAGGGGCGGCCGTTTACGCAGGATCTGGCGCAGTCCTTGGCGCAGGATCAACGCGTGGTGGTGTTTCTGTGTGGGCACTATGAAGGCATTGATGCGCGCGTCCAATTGGCGTTGCGTCCCGAGGAAATCTCGGTCGGCGACTATGTGCTGACCGGGGGAGAATTAGCCGCCTTGGTGATGATCGATGCCGCGGCCCGCTTAATCCCAGGTGTGTTGGGCGATGCCGCCTCGGCGGTGGAGGAATCCTTTGCCGAAGGATTGTTGGAATATCCGCACTATACTAGGCCGGCGGAAGTGCGCGGAATGGCCGTTCCGGAGGTGTTGGTGTCGGGCCATCATGAGGCGATTCGGGTGTGGCGCCGCAAGGAGGCGATGCGGAATACTTATCTGAAGCGGCCGGACTTGCTGCGGGATCGCGAACTCGGACCAGAAGATCAGCAATTGTTGAATGAAGTAATGCAAGAGAATCTTGTACAAGTATCTGTTCGTTGAGAGGAGGAGGAAAGACTATGAATCGGCTAGAACGGATCCAGCGATCCTTAACCAAAAAGACGGTGCCCAAGTTCGAGATCGGGGATACCGTTCGTGTCCATGTGAAGGTGGTCGAAGGTGAAAAAGAGCGCATCCAGGTGTATGAAGGGACAGTGATCGCCCGAAAAGGGACGCTGAATAGCGAAACGTTCACCGTACGCAAGCTGTCCTATAACGTCGGCGTTGAGCGGACGTTCCCCATCCATTCACCCAATGTCGCCAAAGTCGACGTAGTCCGTCAGGGCCGTGTGCGACGCGCCAAGCTCTATTATTTGCGTACGAAGAAGGGCAAGTTCGCCAAGGTGGAAGACCGAGAATTTAAGGTCGAAAGCAAAGCACAGGTCGCAGCCAAGCTGGCGGCGGCGGAAACCGCTACGGCCGCAAAGGCCTGATCGATCGTCCGTGCTAATTTCCATTTGACAGCAAGCAGAGGCGCACGTTTGGTTGGCACTCCGAACCCGACGACAGGGGGCCCCACCGAAGAGTTTGAGGTGGAGGCCAGATGCTGTGGGTACCGGCGCATCGCCGGTCTCGATGAGGCTGGACGTGGGCCTCTGGCCGGTCCCGTGGTCGCGGCTGCAGTGGTGTTGCCGCGTCGCTGCAGGCTGGCTGGATTAAACGATTCCAAGCAGGTTGGCAAGCCGGACCGTATCCGGCTGTTCGCCGAAATCGTTCGTCGGGCAAGGGGCATCGGCATCGGATCCGCGAGTGAGGCGGAGATCGACCGTCTCAATATTCTCGAAGCGACCCGCTTGGCGATGCGGCGCGCATTGCAGGCCCTGCCGCTCGCGCCGGATTTCCTCCTGTTGGACGCCCTGACCATCCCCGGGATTTCAGTTCGACAGCGCCCCATCATCAAAGGCGATGGACTGTCATGTTCCATTGCCGCGGCGTCTATCATTGCCAAGGTGACGCGCGATCGACTGATGGTCGAGTATCACCGCTGGTATCCTCAATACAATTTTGCCGAACATAAAGGGTACAGCACCCCACAACATCTGCGACTCCTGCGAGAGCACGGACCCTGTGCGATCCACCGCTGTACGTTTGCCCCCGTTCAGCATCTTCTCACAGGGTCCGTGGCAGACTTTGATGCGGATGTCTTCGAGACGGACCTCTTCGATACGTGACAGCCGGCGACATTCCATGCGAGACCCCCGTCGTACGTTAGGCGATGAAGGAGAAGGCCGCGCTGAGGCCTATCTACGGCGGCAAGGATTTCGCATCCTGGGCCGCAATGTGCGTTCACCATTGGGCGAACTCGATTTGGTGGCCGATGATCAGGGAGTGCTGGTATTCGTCGAAGTAAAACGTCGGCGAACGGGGACCTTCGGAGGTGCGATCGAAGCGGTCGATGCGCGCAAGCGCGCCAAATTGATTCAACTGGCTGCGCAATATCTCGCCCAACATCGTATTCGTAATTGTGCCTGCCGGTTCGACGTCGTGTTGATACAGGACGATGCCGAGCCTGCTGAGGCTGTGCAGCATATTACGAATGCATTCGACCTCGATGGGGATGATCTGCGATGGTAGGATGAGACGATTGCCTCTGTCGCCGGCGTCGCTTGGTCCGCACCGAGGGGCCGGGGTCTGTGCAATCACATAGCCTGAACGGCCGTAGTTGCCACCATCCATGATTCAACTCTTCCACGTCTCAAAATATTATGACCGTCGCTTGGCGCTCTCGGACATTACGCTCGAGGTCGGGAAGGGGGAGTTCATTCTCCTCATGGGCCCAAGCGGGGCCGGAAAATCGACGCTCTTGAAGTTATTGATCGGGGCGGAACGACCAGAGGAAGGGCAGATCTTCATGCAGGGCCGCAGCTTGGCAAAGTTGCGACCGTCTGAAATCCCCTTGCTGCGTCGGAAAGTAGGCGTCGTTCTCCAGGATTTCCGTCTCCTGCCCAAGAAAACTGTCTTCGACAATGTCTCTTTGCCCCTCTTAGTTCAAGGCGCCGCGAATGGTGAAATCCGACGGAAGGTGACCGAGGCCCTGCGCGCGGTCGGGCTGGATCATAAGAAAGATCTTTTCCCTCCGGGCCTGTCCACCGGTGAGCAGCAACGAATTTGTATTGCCCGGGCGATCGTGAATGGTCCGATCGTGCTGCTGGCCGACGAGCCGACAGGGAATTTGGATCCCGATCTGACGAGCGAAATCATTGAACTGTTCAAATCGATCAATGCCCGAGGCACGACCGTGATTGTAGCGACGCACGATCCCAACGTATTGGCCCAGGTCAATCGCCGGGTGATCACGTTGGACCACGGCAAGCTGGTGTCGAATGAACCGGTGTCTGCATGAGACGCCTCCTGTATCTTCTGCGGGAGGCGCTGGCCAATGTATTGACGAACCGGACCACGACGGTGGTGGCGGTGGCGACAACGGCCTTCACCTTCGCGTGCGTGGGGGTCTTTTTGCTGCTCTATGTCAATCTACGAGCGATGGCATTGTCTCTGGAGCAGGATATCCAGGTCATGGTCTATCTTCAGGACGACGTCACCGGTCAGGTCAAGAGCGAGATCGAGCAACAGTTAAAAGCCGATCGGGCGGTTGCGGCGCTGACCTTTGTCTCCAAAGAGCAGGCGCTGGCGGATTTTCAAGTGCAGTTTCCGGCTGAATCACATCTCTTGCAAGGCCTTGGACAGAATCCCTTGCCGGCGTCGTTCGTGGTGACACTGGCGGCGGAGTCCCGTTCGTCCGATGCGATGCAACGCTGGGCCGATCGTACGAAGCTGATCACGGGGGTGGGGCAGGTCCAGTATAACCAGGACTGGGTCGAGGCCTTGGCCGGCATGGTCAAGTACATTGAGCTCGCTGCCATTATCGTCGGCGTCATTCTGTCTGCCGCATCGGTTACGATCATCGCAAATACGATTCGCTTAGCGCTGTATTCCCGCCGCGAAGAAATCGAAATTCTCGGCATGATTGGGGCGAGCACGACCTTTATTCGTGTGCCCTATCTGCTCGAAGGAGCGGCGCTGGGATTACTCGGCAGTGCTCTGTCCTTGGTGATCCTAAAAGCCGGGTTTGAGTTGTTTCGGCATGAAATCCGGTCTGCCAGCCGATTTCTCGGTGTGGATGCGTTGCTCACCTTTTTTCCATGGGAGATGTGCCTCGTGCTGGTGCTTGTGGGATTGTTTCTCGGCTGCGCTGGAAGTTTCCTCTCATTGCTACGCTTTGGAGAGGGACGCGCATGACCCGGATCAGTTGGGGATTCGTCGTGGTGCTCATGCATGTGGCTTTCTGGGCTACCCCTGCGGCTGCCCCCGCGGAACGTAAAGATTCCTATGCAGACAAGATTGAACAGGAAAAGAAAACGCTGGAAAAACTACGCGGCACGATCGTCGAAAAACGAAAGAAGGCGGACGAAGCCGAAAAAAAACGCGAGTCGGTTCTGCAGGGGCTCCAGTCGCTGGATCAGCGCCTCGTCCGCTACCGGCAGGAGCATCAAGACATTCGAAAGCAGCTCAAGAAGAAGGACTTGGAAATCGAGCACATGAGCGTACAGTTGAGCCGACTTTCGGAGCGTATCGATGAGCGACAGGACGCCATTGCCGCCCGCTTGCGGGTCCAGTATGTCGAGGGAAGGTTTTGGCATCTGAAGACACTGCTCGCGGCCAGTTCTTCCGGGGACTTTCAGCGGCGGTTCCGATATCTCTCGGCGGTGACGCAGCGAGAATACGAGATTATGGAACGCTACCGAAAAGATGCCGAGCGGATCGCCGAGGTCGAACGGAGTCGAGAGGAGGCTCGCCAAGGCATCCTGGCCTATAAAACCAGCACCGAGGAAAAGTTGACCCAGATCCAAGGGCTGAAGAAAGAGAAGCGGGTCTATCTCGCCAAAATTACTCAGGAAAAGGAATCGCACGATCGTGCGGTGGAGGAACTGGAGCGGTCTGCCTCGCGCGTAGACAGCCTTTTACAGGAGTTGGAGACTCGGCGCCGTGCGGCAATGGCAACTCGGCCACCGTCCGTGGCCGGAGGCCTTAAAGCGCTCCGAGGAACCCTTCTGTGGCCCACTGACGGACAGGTCGTCTCCTATTTCGGTCGGCAGAAACACCCAACCTTTAATACCTATATTCAACGAAAAGGGATTGAGATTCGCGCCGCAGAAGGGAGTAATATACGGTCGGTGCTTGCCGGTCAGGTCGTGTATGCGGACTGGTTGAAAGGCTATGGACTCGTTATAATTGTGGATCATGCCAACGGAGTCTTTTCCCTCTACGCCCACGCGTCGAAAATTCTGACGTCCGTCGGATCCAGAATTGAAGCCGGGGAGACGATCGGTGAAACGGGAGACACGGGCATGACAGGTGAGAATACGCTTTATTTTGAGCTGCGTCAGGGGGCGGAACCGGTGGATCCCCTGGTGTGGCTTTCAAAACGGTAGGTCTCGGAAGGAAGGAACCCACGTTATGGAACAGCGGCGAAGCCGACGGTGGTTATATCTCTTACTGATGGTGACGGTAGCCCTGGGGATCGGCATTGTGCTGGAAAAGGGTTTGGAGCGAACCGGCCATGCCTCTGAAACCTATGAAGAACTTCGCACCTTCTCGGAAGTCTTGACGCAAGTGCAGAAACACTATGTCGATGATACGAAGGTCAAAGATCTCGTCCAGGGCGCGATTCGCGGGATGCTTTCGACGTTGGATCCGCATTCGGCCTACATGACGCCTGACATGTACAAGGAAATGCAGGTTGAGACGAAAGGCGAGTTCGGCGGGGTGGGGATTCAGATCGGCGTGAAGGAGAATCGGTTGGCCGTCATCGCCCCCATCGAAGGGACGCCGGCGCATCGGGCTGGCATTAAAGCGGGCGATTTCATTACCAAGGTCAACGACGAGCCCACCAAAGACTTGACGCTGATGGATGCCGTGCAAAAAATGCGCGGCCCCAAAGGCACGAAGGTGAACCTCACGATACAGCGAGACGGCACCACGGATCCCCTGGCGTTCTCGCTTGTGCGGGACACCATCAAGATCGAAAGCGTGAAGTTCAAGGTGATCGACAACACCATTGGGTATGTGCGGTTGACGCAGTTTCAAGAAGCGACGGGAAGAGATCTGGGTCGGGCGCTCAAGCAATTTAAGGAGCAAAAAGTTCAGGGGACGGTTCTTGACCTTCGAAACAACCCCGGGGGGTTGTTGACGGCGGCGGTGGATGTGTCCGAGCAGTTCGTGGGGAACGGGAAGCTGATCGTCTATACCAAGGGCCGCGAGGGGAAGAAAGACGAGTGGTTCTCCAAGACCAAGGAGACGCTGGAGGATTCTCCGATGATCATCCTGGTGAACGAAGGTTCTGCCAGCGCATCAGAGATTGTGGCCGGCGCCTTGCAAGATTGGGGGCGGGCCGTCATTGTCGGGACCACCTCGTTCGGCAAGGGCTCCGTGCAGACGATTTTGCCGCTGGGCGATGGATCGGGCCTTCGCCTCACGACCGCCAAGTACTACACCCCGAAGGGGCGTTCCATCCAATCGACCGGCATTACACCGGATATTGTGGTGAAACTGCAGGCGCAGACAGTGGCAAAGGCGGGCGAAAAGGACGGTAAAGAGGCGGAGCCCAAGGCGGCGAAAACGCCGGCCAGTGCAAAGGACTCATCCGCTCCTCTGAAATCCGGTGAGGATTCCACACACAAGAACGGTGCCGCACCGGCGGTCGAGGCTGGCGGGGAGCTCTCGATGGAGGATGATCTCCAGCTTCAAAAGGCGGTCGAACTGTTGAAGACCTGGAAGATCTTCAAGGAGCTTCGTCCCGCGTAACGGACATGGTCCGTTGTTGTTCGCGGATGGCTGCGAGGAGCGATTCTTCTGATCCTGAAAATCCTGGTTGTGTCCTCAATAGGTGGGATTCGACCAGGGTTTCTAGGTCGGCCAGCGTGCGAATATTCAGCCGGAAGTACAGGTAACTCACCAATGCATCGGACAGTCCTGGCAGCGAGGCCCATCCCGCAACTTCCTCAGGCAGTGGCATCTTGAGCTCTTCATAGGCGCGAATGGTTCCCGTCGCGAGAAACTCCTCTATCTTTTCCGCCAAATCGCGTCCAATTCCAGGGATGGCCTGAAGGTGGTGCTGGGCTGCGAGGTCGGCGAGATCTCCTGAAATGGTCAGGATCGAGTCGGCCGCTTTTCTGTAGGCACGTATCCGGTAGGGGTTGGCGCGTCGGGTCGCCAGAAGATTTGCCATCGCGCGGAAGAGTTGTGCGAGCTGGGTGGTGCGATCATCCATAGATATCCACGGGGAGTTGTGTTTCCGTGTTATTGTCGGGCAATGAAAGGCAAACGGCAAGGCCTCGACGTGTCCGGTTGACAATCGGTTTTCCCGTTTCATAGGATGACCAAACAGAGTGAGGTCTTGTGGCGACCATTCAGGTCAATGGTGAATCCCGCGGGGTCAGCGATGGGCAGACGGTAGCCGCCTTGTTGCACGAATTGGACATTCGGGTCGATCGGGTGGCTGTCGAGTTGAACCTGGAGATCCTGGATCGAAGCGATTTCGACACCCGCGGCCTCCGAGAGGGAGATCGGGTGGAAATATTAAGTTTTATCGGTGGGGGCGCGGAGTAATCTATCTATGGATACGATCAACGATCGGTTGGTGATTGCCGGAAGAGAATTCAAGTCCCGCCTCTGGGTCGGGACAGGAAAATACAAGAATTTCGTGGAAACCAAGAAAGCGATCGACGCGTCCGGTGCCGACGTGGTCACTGTCGCGGTTCGTCGGGTCAACATTACGGATCGCTCCAAAGAAAATCTTCTGGACTATCTCGATCCGAAAAAATACATCATCCTGCCGAACACGGCCGGCTGTTACACGGTGGAGGACGCCGTTCGATACGCCCGTTTGGCGAGAGCGGCCGGCGTGTCTGATTTGGTGAAGCTGGAAGTCTTGGGCGACGAGAAAACCCTGTTTCCCGACACGGCTGGATTGATCGAAGCCGCGAAGATTCTCATCAAAGAAGGGTTCATCGTTCTGCCCTATACGAACGACGATCCGATCGTCGCGAGGAAGTTGGTGGACATCGGCTGTCCTGCCGTGATGCCCCTGGCCGCTCCCATCGGCTCTGGCCTTGGTATCAGAAATCCGTATAACCTGAAGATCATCATGGAGACGGTGAAGGTGCCGATCATCGTGGACGCAGGCGTCGGAACGGCGTCTGATGCGGCGCTGGCGATGGAATACGGCGCGGACGCGGTCCTCATGAATACTGCCATCGCGGGCGCACAGGATCCTCTTGCGATGGCCGAAGCCATGAAGTATGCCGTCTGGGCTGGCCGTCTAGCCTACAAAGCGGGACGTATTCCTCGCAAACTCTACGCAACGGCCAGCAGCCCAATTGAGGGCATGCTATAAGCCAGTCTTGAGTCTCGGTCGAGTGCTGAGTGTCCGAACTCAGAATTTCTTTGAATGCCCTCCGTCGATTTCCGTCTGTATCTAGTCACTGATCGTCATCAAACCACTGGACGTCCCCTCTTGTCGGTGGTGGGACGCGCCGTACGGGCCGGGGTGCGCGCGGTGCAACTGCGCGAACGGGATCTGTCGACCCGTGAGCTGCTTGTTTTGGCGACGGAGTTTCAACGCGAGACGCCGGAAGCCAAGCTTTTTATCAACGACCGCGTGGATCTGGCTCTCGCACTCGGCACTCATGGCGTGCACTTGCGTGAGGGCAGCCTGCCGACGCCGGTGGCTCGGGGTTTGCTGCGTCCACAGCAATTGCTGGGTCGGTCCGTTCATTCCTTCGAGGGTGTAGTAGCGGCAGAACGTCACGGGGCAGATTTCGTCGTGTTAGGTCCGATCTATGAGACGCCGTCGAAGCAAGCGTACGGACCGCCGCTCGGGCTAGGCTTGCTCGAACAGGCCGCGCGTGCGGCCCGCATTCCGATCTTTGCAATCGGCGGAATCACTGCCGCGCGCGCGCGCGAAGTGCGAGGGGCGGGAGGCTTCGGTGTTGCCGTATTGTCGTCGATTCTGAGCGCGTCGAATGTTGAGCAGGCGACCGACGCACTGTGCTCCGCTATCGAGCTTGCAGGATGATGCGACGTTTCCCATGTCTTGAATGCGCGTCGAGAGCTGCACTGCGAGAGGGTCGTGCAGTGTAGTTGACCACCCCCCATGTGGATGTTAGAATCCGAAAAGACGTGGACTACCGTGACTGACAAGGCTTTCGAACGATTCGACGAGTAGAGCGATGGCCGAATCAAAAAGGAGTTCAGGCCGACTCCGGTCCTTCCGTGATTCCGTCAAGCGCTTTACCAAGTCACTTTCTGACGGAGAGGGGATCGTGACACATAAGAACGACGAACATGCGCGCGAGGTTGAAAAACTTCGCATCCAAATCCAGTCGATGGAGGAGGAAATTCGACGGCTCTACCAGTCACGCTATCAGCTTGAGCAAACGACGAAGCAGAACGAAAAGCTCGTTGCTACCCTCCAAGAAGCGAAATCTCAGATTGAAGCCCTGCGGGCCGAAGTCGAAAAGTTGACCGCTCCACCTTCCACCTACGGCATCTTCTCCAGTCTCGATTCCGATGGAACAGGGAACGTCTACGTATCCGGCCGTAAGATGAAGGTCAGTCTCCATCCCTCCATCAAAGCGAAAAGCCTGCGTAAAGGCCAGGAAGTCATCCTGAACGAAGCGCTGAATGTCATCGAAGCGCGTGGATTTGATGTGCAGGGGGAAGTGGTCCGGCTCAAAGACGTTCTAGAGGGCAATCGAGCATTGGTCACCTTGCACCTCGATGAAGAAAAGGTGGCCGAACTTGGCGAGCCCTTGCTCAGTGAGCGCCTCAGCGTCGGCGATCACTTGTTGTATGACGCTCGTTCCGGTTGCGTGATTGAAAAACTGCCGAAGTCGGAGGCCGAGGAGCTTGTGCTCGAAGAGGTGCCGGATGTGGACTATGAGCACATTGGCGGCTTGCAGAAAGAAATCGAGCAGGTGCGTGATGCCGTAGAGCTGCCGTTTTTGTATCCGCACATCTTTGCAGACTACAAGCTGCATGCGCCCAAGGGCGTGTTGCTGTATGGCCCTCCCGGCTGTGGAAAGACGCTGATTGCGAAGGCCGTTGCAAGTTCCATTGCGAAGAAGTTGGGTCATTTGAAGGATAAGCAGCTTCGAAGTTATTTTCTCCATGTAAAAGGGCCAGAATTGCTGAACAAGTATGTGGGGGAGTCGGAGCGGCAGGTGCGGGAAGTGTTCAAGAAGGCCAAGGAGCGGGCCGATGACGGCCATCCGGTGATCGTGTTTTTCGACGAAATGGATGCGCTCTTCCGCACGCGCGGTACAGGTATCTCGTCCGACATCGAATCGACCATTGTCCCGCAGTTTTTGTCAGAGATCGACGGAGTGGAACGGTTGAACAACGTGATTGTTATCGGCGCGAGCAATCGGCAGGACTTGATCGACCCCGCTGTGCTGCGAGCGGGCCGGCTGGATGTGAAGGTAAAGGTCGGCCGTCCTGATGCCGCCGCCGCGCGGGATATTTTTTCCAAGTATGTGAGCACCGATTTGCCCTTTGCGGAAGACGATTTGAAACGCCACGGCGGGGATACCCGTGCGCTGGTTGATTCGCTCATGAATATGACGGTCGATGCCATGTACGCGACTTCGGACGAAAATAAGTTCATTGAAGTGACGTATGCGAACGGCGAAAAGGAAGTCCTGTACTTCAAGGATTTTGCCAGCGGCGCATTGATCGAAGGCATCGTCTCACGCGCCAAGAAATTCGCGGTGAAGCGGGCCATTGCTCAAGAAGGAACCGGCCTTCGGGCGGACGATCTTGTGCGGGCGATTCGTGAAGAGTTCAAGGAGCATGAAGACTTGCCCAATACCACCAATCCGGACGATTGGGCCAAGGTGGCCGGCAAGAAGGGAGAGAAGATTGTTCACCTTCGGACCATCAGCGGCGGGCCGGCGGAGGCACGCCAAATTGAAACGGTCAACACCGGTCACTATCTGTAGTACGCTCGACAACCCATGAACGACACCCATTCACACAACTTGTCCCGTGTCATCGGCACGGAGACCGAATTTGGTATCGCCAGCCGCGATCCGAATGCGGCCGACCCCGTCGCCAATTCCCTTCACCTCATCGGACATTACCCCAATCTACCGGCGCCGCATGCAGTGTGGGATTACGAGAATGAAAATCCCCTGCTGGACGCACGCGGATTTGAAGTAGATGGGGAGCGGGAACGGCCAGGGCCTGACTACAACCGGCAACTGAACAAAGTCTTAGGCAACGGTGGCCGGCTCTATGTGGATGGCGCCCACCCCGAATATTCGACTCCCGAATGCAGCAACGCGAGGGAAGTCGTAGCGTTTGAGCGGGTGGGAGAACGTATTATTGCGCAGGCGTTGGAGGGCATCACCAAGGCGCGTGGACGTGAGCAGTTCGTCTTGTACAAGAACAATTCCGACGGCAAGGGCAATAGTTACGGATACCATGAGAACTATCTCGTGTTACGTACGGTATCCTTTGAACGAATCACGCAGGTGCTAACTCCTTTTCTCGTCACGCGATCTGTTTATGCGGGATCAGGCAAGGTTGGGGCGGAGAATCAGACTAGTCCGACTGAGTATCAACTTTCGCAGCGGGCCGATTTTTTCGAGACCCTCGTCGACCTCAATACCATGGTTCGACGCCCCATCATCAATACGCGCGATGAGCCGCACTCCGATTCGGCAAAGTACCGTCGGCTCCACGTAATTGTCGGGGATGCGAACATGGCTGAATTGTCGACCTACCTCAAGGTCGGAACTTTGGCGATCGTACTGGACTTGCTTGAAGCCGGAGCCGATCTTCCGCGGATCAATTTGGCGGATCCTGTCGCTGCCATCAAACAGGTGTCTCGGGATGTTCAGGTGAAAGAGACCCTCAAGTTGGTCGGTGGGACCGCGACGACCGCGATTGCGGTGCAGCGAGCCTACTTGAAGGCCGCTCAGGACTTTTATGCCTGCCATGAACTTGCCCAGGTGACGAAGGACGTGTTGGTGCGATGGGAAGACGTCCTTGACCGGCTGGAGCGAGACCCTCGCTTGCTGGTGCGAGAGTTGGATTGGGTGGCCAAACGCTATTTGATCGAATCGTATATGGAGCGTAAGTCATGCGGATGGGACGATCCGCGCGTGCATTTGATGGATCTGCAATATCACGACGTTCGACCAGACAAAGGGCTGTACTATACGCTGGAACGTAGCAATAGGATTGAGCGCGTGGTTCTGGACCAGGAGATTGCACGAGCGGAGTTCACGCCGCCGGTTGGAACACGGGCCTATTTTCGAGGCCAGTGCGTCACGAAATACCCGAATGCCGTCTACGGGGCAAGTTGGACGTCGGTATTATTCGATATCGGGCAGAACAAGATCAAGAAAATCCCACTGATGGAGCCTCTACGCGGGACGGAGGCGCTAACGGGAGAACTCTTGGCGCAGTCAGAGACGGCGGCTGCACTGCTCGAAAAACTTTCGACGTAGTCGCGACGTTCACATGAAAAACAGTTCCTTTCTCCCACATCACGACGGGTCGAGCTTTTTCGACTTCCTCAGTAGGCACTATCCTGAATTGACTCCTTGCCTGAACGATATCGGTGGACAGTCGATGGCCATGCCACAGGATTTGAGCCGGCCTGGAATTGTGTCGGTCCCTCATGGGACGACAGTCTTGGCCCTCAAGTATCGTAATGGAGCTGTTATTGCCGGAGACCGCCGCGCGACCGAAGGATTTCAGATCGCTGACCGGCGGATTGAGAAGGTCTTTCGCATCGACGACTATTCCGCCATGGCGATCGCCGGAGCAGCCGGACCTTGCATTGAGATGGCCAAGTTGTTCCAGACCGAACTCGAACATTATGAAAAGCTGGAGGGCGTGCAGCTCTCCTGCGAAGGCAAGGCGAATAAGCTAGGGCAGATGGTGAAGGCCAATCTGCCGATGGTCTTCCAAGGATTGGTCGTCATGCCGCTCTATGTCGGGTACGATCTGAAGCGGATGGAAGGTCGAATCTTTAAGTACGACATCACAGGGGGTCGCTACGAAGAGTCCGAACACCATTCCATCGGCTCCGGCGGCAAAGATGCCCGGAACACAATGCGGGAGCATTACCGCTCGGGGCTGCCTGAAGAGGAAGCGATTCGTGTCGGGCTCTTAGCGCTCTACAATGCAGCGGATGAGGATGTGGGAACCGGAGGACCTGATCTGGTTCGCGGTATTTATCCAACCGCGAAAATTGTCAACGACGCCGGTATTACCGATGTTCCTGAGGAACGAGTCCGTGCCCTGTACGAAACCATGATTGCGCAGCGAAGGAGAACCTAATCGATGCCGTTGCCGTACTACGTCTCGCCTGAACAGATGATGCAGGATAAGGCGGAGTATGCCAAGAAGGGCATCGCCAAGGGGCGCTCGATCATTGCGCTGGAGTATAGCGACGGCATTCTCCTGGCGGCGGACAATCCCAGCTCGTCGTTGCACAAAGTATCCGAGGTGTACGATCGCATTGCCTTTGCCGGAGCCGGCAAGTACAGCGAGTTCGAGCATCTCCGGAAGGCGGGCATTCGCCATGCTGACTTGACCGGTTATATGTACAGTCGCGAAGATGTCAGTGCGCGGACGTTGTCCAATGCCTATTCGCAGAGCCTGGGAACGGCTTTCAGTACGGATGTCAAACCACTGGAGGTGGAGATCCTTGTCGTGCAGGTTGCTGCCAACGGCCATGCGAATGAGATCTATCGCATTTCATTCGATGGGAGCATCGTGGATGAGAAAAATTTTGCCGTCATTGGGGGACGGTCGGAAGCTGTTCAGCAATATTTGCGGGAACATGCCACGACCCAGCCTGCGACGCTTAAGGATAGTCTGAAGCGCTGTCTTGCAGCCTTAGAACAGGTGGCCGGTCAGAAAATTCCATCTGAGAATCTAGAAGTGGCCGTGCTGGACAGAAATCGTCCTGGGCGGAAATTCAAACGATTGAGCAGTATTGATATTTCCCAGCTCTTCGCCTAACCGCTCTCCGCCCCCGCCTCCTCATCGATACCGATTTGCTGCAGGAAAAGCATCCGGACTACGAGTCCCATATTGTACGCTCGGTGCGGAATCAGAAGCGTCTGTTGAAGCCTCACGCGTCACGGTGTATCCTGAATACACATGCCTGCGGGGGATGACGTACCCATGCAACAGCGAATTTTCGGCCTGGAGAACGAATACGGACTGATCTTCTCTCCCAACGGGAAGATCTATCTCCCGATGGAGAAGGTCCTGGGTTATATCTTCGAAGGACTCATTCCCAACAGTTGGCCTTCCAACGCGTTCCTCGTCAACGGCGCGCGATTTTACCAAGATACGGGCTGCCATCCCGAGTATTCCACGCCTGAGTGCGACAACATTCTCGACTTGGTCATTCACGACAAAGCCGGTGAGCGCCTATTGGAAGCCTGCTTGCCCGCGGCGGAGGAGCGTTTGCGGGAGGAAGGCCTGGCGGGCGAAATCTACATTTTCAAGAACAATACCGATTCGCTCGGCAATACCTACGGGTGCCATGAAAACTATCTGATGCGTCGGGACGTCGATTTCTGGAAGGTCACCGAACAGCTCATTCCGTTTTTCGTGACGCGGCAAATCTATTCCGGCGCCGGGAAAGTGTTGAAGGTCTCGGGGAAGCCGCAATATTTCATCTCGCAGCGTGCGCAGCACATCCATGAAAAAACCTCCTCCTCGACGACCTCCTCACGGAGCATTATCAACACGCGGGACGAGCCACACGCGGATGCGGAGAAATATCGCCGGCTCCACATCATCGTGGGTGATTCGAACATGTCGGAATATGCCACCTACCTCAAGGTGGGAACGGCAACATTAGTGCTCTCCATGATTGAAGCGGGATTTTCCGTGAGCGGCATGGAACTCGAAGATCCTGTAAAAGCCATCCGCGAGATTTCCCGCGATCCCACGCTCAACAAAAAGGTGAAGCTGGATGACGGCCGGCAGATGACCGCCATCGAAATCCAGCGGGTCTATGTCGCGCGCGCGAAAGAATTTCTGGCCGAGCAAGATCATGATCCAGTTTTGGACGATGTGCTCGAAAAGTGGGTGTCGGTGCTGGATCGGCTCGAAGAAGATCCCATGCAACTATTGCATGAGGTCGATTGGGTCATGAAGAAGCATCTCATCCAGTCATACACGGATAAAAAGGACTGCGGCTGGGACGATCCTCGAGTCTTCCTGTTGGATTTGCAGTTTCATGACGTGAAACGGACCCGCGGGCTGTATTATTTGATGGAAAATCGGGGAATGGCCGTCCGCGTCGTCGAGGAAGAGGCGGTGCAGCGCGCCATGTCGGTGCCGCCGCAGACCACTCGAGCGAAAGTGCGCGGCGATTTTATCCGATTTGCGCGCGCCAAGAATCGTTCTTACACGGTAGATTGGACCTATTTGAAGCTGAACGGGTATTGGGAAGAGACCATTCTCTGCATGGACCCCTTCAGTGCGGTGAACCGGCGGGTCGAAGAGTTGCTGTCCCAGGTCTCCGGCGCGCGATTTTATCGATGACGTCAGCTGAAGAACTGAGTTGAGACATAGCCATGTCGCATCTTGATCGTTTCCTCATCATCTCTGTGGTCTTGCTGGCTAGTGTGTTTCCAGTTGAGTTGTTCCCGAATACGGTTCCTGCGCATCGAGGCGCCGACGGCCAATTCACCGGAAAACAGGGACAGATCGTTCTCATCAAGGTGCCTGATCTTAAGGATGCGACCAGCGTCAAAGGCCGGTTTCTGGGACGCACTGTCACGCTATTTCCTGACCCTTCCAGGGGGAGCGGATTCGGCTATGTTGGATTGCTGGGGATTGATTTGCAGGATGAGCCGGGCGCGCATGAGTTGACGGTCGATGCGCAATTGGGCGAACAACTGCGGCACTTCAGTTACCAGGTCTTCGTCGTGAAAGAAAAATTTTCCGTCGAGCATCTGACATTGCCGAAAGACAAGGTCGATCTGGATGATAAAGCGGCCGCGCGCTGGAAAGCTGAGCAAGAGGATGTTCGTAAAGCCTTGGCCGAAGAATCAGCCATGCGACTGTGGCAGACGAGATTTATCGAGCCGGTTCGGGGAAAACGCACCGGCATTTTCGGCAGCGTCAGAATCATGAATGGACAGGCGAGAAATCCACATAATGGAGAGGATATCGGGGCCCCGCACGGTACCGATGTGCTGGCGAGCAACGACGGGGTGGTGCGTCTGACCGTGGATCACATTTTTTCCGGCCGGGGCATCTTTTTGGATCACGGCCTCGGCCTTTATTCGATGTATTTTCACCTCTCTGACGTGCTGGTTAAAGAAGGCGATTTGATTAAGGCCGGACAAGTGATCGGCAAGGTCGGCGCCACGGGGCGTGCCACAGGACCCCATCTCCATTGGGGGATGAAGGTGAACGGTGCTCGCGTCAATCCGTATGCCCTGCTAGAATTGCCGTTCCCTCAGAACCCCGCCGCGTCACGGCCGCCGTCGGCGGCGCTATCCAGTCCCATTCAGCCGGAATCGATCGCGCCTGCTGTCGGTAGTGATCAACGTTAGTGTGTGACGGTCCCTGGTCCGCTTCACGTACCGCCAATCTGGTCCACCCTCCAGGAGTTTTCGGCTCACGTCTGTCACGGTGATCGTTCGAGGCTTGGATCAAGGGCTGCGCTCACCGCCTTTGTCAGCGAGTCCGGCGTATAGGGCTTCGGAAGAAACGCCGTCTGAGCGTCACTGTATTCGAGCACTTTTCCCTGTCGGTCAGAATAGCCGGACGTGACGATGACTTTGATGTTCGGTTGCAAGTTTCTGAGTTCAGCGGCCAGCTCCGCTCCGCCGATCCCAGGCATAATCATATCGGTCAGCAAAAGTGCAATGGGGTGGGTCTGTCGTCTGGCCATATCCAACGCTTCCTCGGCAGAACGCGCTGCTAAGACCGTATAATGCTCGGCGACCAGTATCGTGTGCGCCAGTCCCCTCACCATGTCGTTGTCTTCCACCAGCAGAATGGTTTCGGACTTCTCGAGTGTCCCTGTCGGTTGAACCATTGGGCGTGGCAGCTCGACCTGCTCGGCGACACGTGGCAGGTAGATGGTGAAGGTGGTGCCATTTCCTGGTTCGCTAGTGATGCCCACAGTCCCTCCGCATTGGCGCGCGATTCCATACACAGTGGAGAGGCCTAGGCCGGTGCCTTTTCCTTGTTCCTTAGTGGTGAAAAACGGTTCAAATATATGGGCCTGAGTCTCCGCGTCCATTCCGCATCCGGTGTCCCGGACCACCAATGTAATATAAGGACCAGGGTCGAGAGGGTCAGGCCAAGACGGATCGGAATGTGAAATGGACACTTCCTTCGTTTCAAGCTCAAGACGGCCGCCCTGGGGCATGGCATCGCGGGCATTGACGACGAGATTCATGATGACCTGTTCGATCTGTCCCGGATCCGCTTTGATGAACCCTAATGTAGGGTCCAGCGTCACGACGAGGTTAATGTCTTCGCCGATCACGCGCTTCATCAATTCGGCAATGTCGACCACGCGGTCGTTCAGGTTCAGGGCCTTCCGTTCGACCAGTTGGTGACGTGTGAAGGCTAACAATTGCCGAGTAAGGCCGGTGGCCTTATGGCCGGCTTCCTTGATTTGTCCTATGCCGCGTTGAACCCGAGTGTTAAGTCCTGGCTCTTCCAGCAACAATTCAGTCCAGCTGTTGATGACGGTCAGGAGATTGTTGAAGTCGTGGGCGATACCGCCTGCCATGCGCCCCAATGCTTCCATCTTTTGCGCCTGACGCAATTGCCGTTCGAGGTCTTTGCGGTGAAGAAATTGGCTGATCATGGCGCCCAGTTCGGAGACGCGCTCCAATTTCGAGGTCGCAGGACGCAGTACATCATAGGTCAGAAATTCCATGACGCCCAGGACGTCTTTACCCTTGTGGATAGGAAACGCCAAGCCGCCATGTAGCTCGGCCTGTCGAGCTGCCTGCAGTGCGAGAAATCCCTCCTCCTGCTGAATATCCGGACAGAGCAGGACCTCTCCGGTCTTCCACACCTGTCCGGCAAGTCCCGTCCCTTGTGGTAAAACCAAGGTTCGGCAAAGTTTGGCAAACTCTTCGGCGAATAGTCCAGACTGATGCCATAATGCATCGCAGCGTAACGTTTTTCCATGAGCATCGACGAGCCACAGTACGCCCAATGCCCAGCCTTGTAGTTCACACATGGCGCGAATGATTTTCGGCACGGCCTCATTGAAGGAGACAGACTCTTCGAGCGCCAAGCCAATAGCCACTTGAATGGCTTGCATGGTCTCCGCTTGTCTGCGTTCCGTGATATCGCTCTTCGCTCCGATCATCCGATAGGGTTTGCCATGATGGTCACGAAGCACATAACCATGGTCGATCACATAGGCATAGGTGCCGTCGGCCCTTCGGAAACGATACTCAGCGGTCCACAGATGCTGATCCGATTCGAGCACATACGTCAGACCGGCGATGATCGATGCTCGATCCGCAGGATGGATTTGCTCGGACCAGGCCAGCCATCCATCCCCTACGTCCTGCCGCCCGTACCCATACACAGTTTCGTAGGCATCGTTCCACCATACGACACCCGAGGTGATATCCCAATCCCAGATCGCGTCTCTAGTTGCGAGGCAGGTCAGGTGAAACCGCTTTTCGCTTTTCCGCAAGGCTTGTTCGACACGATGTCGGCCCATCGCATAGCGAATCGCACGTCTCAGCGCATCCCCAGTCAACCGCCCTTTGACGAGATAGTCTTGCGCACCACGGAGAAGAGATTCTTCGGCGACGACGTCGTTATCCAGACCGGTCAACACAATGACCGGAGCCTCATGGGCTTTCTCACGCACCCTATCCAGAGTATCCAATCCCTGGCTGTCGGGGAGCGATAGATCCAGTAAAATCGCGTCCACCTGATTCTGCGCGAGTTTGACAAAACCCGCTTCAAGCGTGCCGGCCCAGTTCAGCGTGAAGCTGTGGGAGGAATGTTCCGAGAGGGCTTCCCGGATCAATTCTGCGTCATCTTCATTATCTTCGATCAGCAACACATGCACGTGTCACCTCTTTAAGAAGGGAATTTTGGACACTAAGGTCCAGTACATTTCGAATTCTTTGACGACCGTGATAAATCTCGTAAAGGTGACGGGTTTCCGAATGTAGGAACAAGCACCTTGTTCGAAGGACCGGATGATGTCCTCATCCCGTTCGCTCACTGTCAGCATGACGACAGGGAGGGCACGAAAACGGGGATCTGCTTTGATTTCCGTGAGGACTTCGATGCCCGTCTTTTTCGGCATATTGATATCCAGCAGTACCATGCCTGGCAGGGGGGACTCTTTGAAGGGGCCTTCTCCACGCAAATAAGCCAAGGCTTCTTCACCGTCCCGCACGACGGCAATGCGATTGACCATGTTCACTTCCTCGAATGCCTCCCGGATGAGCAGGATGTCATCCTCATTGTCCTCCGCAATAAGAATATCGAACGGGCGCATCGTCATGGACACACCTCTTTCGCGGCGCGTTCTTTCACGCCGAACGTAATGAAAAATTCAGCTCCCCCTCCATCGCGAGACGTCACCCAGGCTCGTCCGCCATGACGTTCCGCCACCTGCCTGACGATGGCCAGGCCGGCACCCGTCCCTTCCACTTCGCGGCCGACTGCCCGTTTGAACAGATCGAAAATTCGCTCACGGTGCTCCGGGGCGATGCCCGGTCCGCGATCGAGGACGACCAATCCCACGGATCTGGGACCATGGGAATCAGTCTCGATATACGAGGCAATGTCAATCTCCGGAGACTGTCCAGGGCGGACAAATTTGAGTGCATTCGTGACGAGATTATAAATTCCTTGGATGGCCCAGGTGGTATTTACACGGAGTCGCGGAAGGGGCGAATGGATAGTAATGCGGGCCTTGGTCTCCTTGATGCGACTCTCGAGTCTCCGTAAAACCTCTTGCACGAGTAGTTCCGATTCAATATCCTCGGTGGGCGCTTCCATGCGTTGGGCTCGCGAAAGGTTGAGAATATCGGTCAACAACTGGTCGAGCCGCTGGGTGGCGCGAACGATCCGCCGCAGGAAGTCTTGGCCCTTTTCATCCAGCCGATCGGCATAGCGCTCTTGAATGAGCACGGAAAAGCTTTCGATTGCGCGCAGCGGCTCTTTCAGGTCGTGCGAGGTCACGTACAAAAGTGTTTCCAGGTCCTTATTCTTCTTCAGAATCGTCTCTTCAAACCGTCGGCGTTGAGTAATATCACGATTGGTTTCCAGCACGAGATGGCGGCCGTTGGCCTTCAAGAGTCCCCACCTGGTTTCTACCAAGAGATCTTGCCCGGCTTTGGTGCGATGGTGCACCTCTCCGGTCCATTCGCCCGTCGCTTCTAGGACGGCTCGGATCTCAGCGAAGGGCGACGGAAAATGTGTGTGGAGCAACTGATAACTGGTGCGCCCGAGTGCCTCCGAGGCAGTATAGCCATACAGTTGCTCGCAGCCTCGATTCCATTGTGCGATGCCCCGCTCCATATCCCAGGCAAAAATGGGCTCCTGCGACAATTCCAGCAACCTGCGCTGTTGTTGCAACATTTCTTCTGCCCGTTTTTTAGCGGTGATATCCCGTGCGATGGTCGACACGCCGATCACGGTTTGCCTAGAGTCTCTGATCGGGGAAATGGTCAACGACACATCGACACAGGTACCGTCTTTTCGCCTTCGAATGGTTTCGATCTGCTGAACCTGTTTGCCGGCCTTGACATGTTCGATGATGATCAATTCTTCATGTCGGCGCTCGGCTGGGACCAGGATGAGGACAGAGCGACCGATCGTTTCGTCGGCTGTATAGCCGAACATCCGTTCGGCGGCCGTGTTCCAAGTGAGCACAATGCCGTCGAGAGATTTGCTGATGATCGCGTCGGAGGAGGATTCGACTATTGCTCCCAAACGAGCCTGCATAGCCTCGGCTTGCTTGCGATCGTCGATATCTGTATTCGCGCCTAACCATTTTAGGACGCGCCCGTCCTCGCCACGAATGGGAGTGACATGGGTGTGGAACCAACGGTAGCCGCCATCCGTCATGCGAATGCGGAATTCAAGTTCAAACGGTTGGTCTAGGCCAATCGCGGCATGCCACCGTTGCGCCGTCAGAGTCCGGTCATCGGGATGAAGGTATCGTATCCAGCCGCCCCCCAATTGTTTTTCTGCGGGGATCCCGGTGTACGTCACCCATTGTGGACTGAGATAGTCACAGGCTCCGTCCGCGGTGCAGGTCCAGATAAGCTGCGGCAAACCTTCCAGGAGGTCGCGAAAGCGGCCCTCACTGGCCTTAAGCGCATCTTCTGCCTGTTTCCGTTGAGAAATGTCGCGAAGAATGACGGTAAAGAGTTTCTGTCCCCGAGAGGGCACCTGCGAAATAGAAGCCTCAATCGGAAACTCTTCTCCATTCGCCCGCAAGCCCGAGATGGTACCGAGAGCGCCCATCTGGCGTTTCGTGACGGAGGTTTGCCCAAAGGCCGTGACATGATGGCTATGCGCGGCACGAAACCGCTCGGGAATGAGCTGGGTTACCGGCTGGCCAATCGTCTCATCGGCTCGACGCCCGAACATTGTTTCCGCCGCCGCATTGAAGTGATTGACTTCCTGCCGCTCATTGATAGTGATAATGGCGTCCATAGCGGAGTTGAAGATGCCGCTGAGGAGCTCTTCGCTGTCACGGACCGAGGCAAGTGCTTCTTTGTATTCCGTAATATCAATGCAAGAGCCGATAAAGCCGACGAATCGATTGTCCCCTTCTAGGCGGGGGACCCCATGGTCCAGCAACCATCGCCACTCTCCGTCATGCCGTCGCAAACGATACTGCATCTTAAATTCTCGTTTGGCATCAAAGGCGCTTTCATAGACCCTGAGGCAATAGTCAAAATCGTCGGGGTGGACATTTCGGGCCCATCCGTTCCCCAGTTCATGTTCAAGCGTATGGCCGACGAATTCTAGCCAGGGATTGTTGAACCAGACACATCCCTTCGACAGATCGCTGACCCAGATCAATACGGGAGCATTGTCCGCCATCAACTGAAAGCGACGCTCGGTTGATTCCACAGCTGCCTGGGCATTGCGAGTGGCGATCAGCTCCTGCTCCAGCCGCTGGTTCGTGACTCGAAGTTCCTCAGTTCGATTCTTGACGTCAGATTCGAGCCTCTCATGACTTTTGCGAAGCAAGTCGTCCGCCCGTTTTCGATCGGTGATATCCACCAGCGTAGAGCGGCTGGAAACAAATCGGCCTTCCGCATCCGTGATCGCACTGGCATTCAGGATCACGGGAAATTGCGTACCGCTTTTCCTGACAATCTCAAACTCTAGGCCGTTGATGTGGCCTGGCTTCATCACGGTGGCGAACTGTTCTTCGAAGCGTTCCACGCCGTCAGGGGGCAGCAGCTCTACAAAATGCTTCCTGCCTATGAGTTCATGCCTCGCGTATCCGAGCCAGTCGAGTTCGGTCTGATTCATCGCAATGATAAGGCCGTCAGGATCGAGAGAATGGTAGCCGCAGGGCGCATTGTCATAGAGGTCTAGCAGGTCCTCAGCATTTTTCGCCAATAAGCGTTCCCGAAGCTTGAGGGCCTCATGCTCGACTTCCAACCTTGTAGCCTTGATCAGTTCCTGAGTCATGCGCTTCTGCTGAACGATCGCATAGGCGACGATCGAAAATATGGCCATGCCGACGATGCGATTAACCAGCGGGATCCACAGCGGCACTTCGACTAAGTCCGGAGAAATGAAATAAGCGAGAAAGGTAAACGCTGCGCAACAACCGGCCAGGATTGACGGAGCCCAGAGATAGGGCATCTGATGGGTGAGGATTAGCGGAATGAGGTACAGCACCCAAACGGGAATTCCGCGGGGAGTGAGGCTATCGAGGATAAAAACAAGCCCGATCAGGACACCAGCCAGAGCGACCGTTGCCAGTCCGTAATCAGGGCGAAGAGTCGTTCCGTCCCTTCGCTCGGATTGACCATCAATGGCCATAGAGCTCCTGATCCATAGCCGATTAGATGGTCGGCGGCGAACGCGAGGCAACCACACACCATAAAGGTAAAAATACTATGAAGAAGTCTTTGCGTTTTGAGCAGATGCGATCTGCCCTAGGGAGATCCCCAGGAGGGGGTTGGCTGGCAAGATGATGCCAGAGAAATGACGGGTGATTGTCTCCCGCCTGGTCATTGCCGGCCGCTCGGCGACAATCGGTCAGAAATTCGTTTCGATGCTGGAGGCAGTCTTATTCAAAACGGTTGCGGCGGCTTTGGAAAGGGCGGCGTCCTGCTCATGATCGAGTGCATAAATGCGGAATTGGACCAGTCGGGTGGGAAGCAGATCCAGCAATTCCTCCAGCGGCTCCGTCGACAGACCTTGGGTGCTGGGATCGTAGACCAGGAGGGGAATGCCACGCGTATCCTTGGGGTCTGGACGCGGATCGAGCGGCGCCATATCCACGCGGAAGGGCAGTGACTGTAACTTTGCCGGGAGGGCTTTCTGTATGTGTTCGCGGAACTGTTCATGGCTGGGGAAGTCCATGCCCCGCTCGATGCCCTTTTCCTTGAGCACCGTGCTATAAGCCATTTTCCATTTCACATCTCGGCCGAGAATATGGGCCCATTCGTGATGCAGTCGACGCAGGTTGCTCCGGCCGGCCTTTTTCCATCGCCGAACATCTTCCAACAGCGACCAGTCCGTCAACGTCAGGTATTCGTCCATATGTGTGGCCGGATTGGAGGGGAACAGCAGTTTCATGGTGTCCCCGAAAATGTCCCGCAAATGAATGTCGATCGCTCTGGTCGTCCGGTGATAGTACACATTGGAGTACAGATACATTCTCGTGTTCAGGAACATGTGCAGAGCCGGCAAGCCGGTCTTGTGAATGGTGAAACCCCTGTCGGTGATGATGCTATAGTGAATCAACCGGGTCAAGTCGACCGGGCCCACCGCGACGCCGCACATGTAGGCGTCGCGCAAGACGTAGTCCAGATTGTCGGCGGTGTAACTTCCTGAAATCACCGGTTGGAGGAAGTTGATCCAGCGCGGAATCCGAGAGTTATCTTTGCCCTTCTCCTTCAGGATGACATGCGCGATCAGATCCGGATTCAGTTCTTCACCTCGCGCGAACGGACCGGACGGACTGCGGCGGATTTTTTTGATGAGCGGTCCCAGATGTTCGCGGACAATGATTTGGCCGAGCTTTTCATGCGAGAGGCCAAACCCGTGCAGGTAGTTATCGTCGAAGAAATGACAAAAGGGCCCATGCCCGATGTCGTGGACCAGTGCCGTGATCCTCAAGAATTCTTCGACAAAGGCCGCCGAGGGGACGTCGGGCACGGCCTTCTGCAAGAAGGGATAGAGATGGCGCGCAAACCGCCCGGCCACGTGCATGGTGCCGAGCGAGTGCACAAAGCGCGTATGTTCTGCCGAAGGGTACACCCATCGGGCGCTCTGCAATTGGTAGATATATCGCAGCCGCTGGACCCAGGGAGAATCGATCAGATCTTTTTCGGTGCGTTCTCCGGGATCCAGTGTCGCATAAGGAACAGTGAACGAGACGTATTCATGGATGGGATCAGCGATGAGGGCCGACCCGTCATAGGGCGCCGGAGAATTTGCGGGGGGTAATTTCATGTGACGATTGTAATGAACGGATCTTAGCGCAGGCTTGGCGGAGGGGGCAATGGTTCATGCCCTTCGATTGGCCTGCTTTGGCGATACTTGGAAATTAACGCGTACGCGACAGGATAGGACAAGAGGCCGCCCACGATGCTCAGGACCATCCCGCCGACGAAAAACGGCCAAGCATAGGGTATCACTTGATGATAGATCCCCATGAAGGTCAGGTCGCTCCAATCGAAGGACGGAAACTCATGGATGCCCAACAATGTGGCTCCGGTCCAATAGGTTCCCCCGAGAACGGGGATGAGGGTCCAAGGATTGTTGAGAAACGCGCCGGCCAGCAGTGCGATCAGATTCAATCCGAACGCCCAGGCGCAGAATCCCACCATTAGCATGTGGAGACCATACGCCGGAGAAAAGCCGATGACCACGCCGACTGCGAAGGCCAAGGCAGTGCGGTGTGGTGTTTCGCGAAGATGAAGAACTTGTCGGAAAAGCGACCGAACGTCTGCCATGGGCGAATCAGTTCCAGCTGCTAGAGGGACGGTCTGAGAAAGTGTTCGTAACTCGTGTTCGAGAGGGCATTGGCCGTACCGTCGGCTTTGCGCACTCGGAGGCCGAACCGTTGGGGAGTGATCGCGCCGATACAGGTAAAACGAAACGTGGTTCTGGCTGCCAGCCGCTGGAATCGTGGTTGCTGGCTAAGGGGAACCGTGAACAGCAACTCGTAATCCTCTCCACCCTGTAAGGCAATCTGTCGCGCATCGAGATGGTGCGTCGTGGCATAGGCTCGACAAGCCGGCGAGAGCGGGAGCGAGGGTTCCACGATGTCTGCGCCAACGCCGCTCTCTTCACAGAGATGCCGAAGATCGCCGCTCAGCCCGTCGGACACATCAATCGCGGCGGTGGCGAGGCCGTGCTTGACGAGCCACAGACCTTCGGCGACGCGGGCAGAAGGCCGCTGGTGCCGAGCCAGCAGAAACCGGCTGTGCGTCGGTTTCACGGGCGCGTGACGCACGTGCCCTGATTGCATCAAGAGTCCAAGGCCCGCATGAGAGTCGCCCAATGTCCCGGTGACATAGAGGCGATCGCCGACTCGGGCACCGCTGCGCAGCAAGGCCTGACCAGGTTTGACGGTGCCGGTGAGTGTGATGCTGAGAAACAGTCCGCGTTGAGAGGCCGATGTGTCCCCCCCAACGAGCGACACGGGATAGGGGCGCGCCGCCTGCATCATGCCGCGGTAGAGTCGTTGAATCTGTCCTGTCGAGCAGGTCGGCGGAATAGCAATCGCGACGAGCATGAAGCGGGGGGTACCACCCATAGCGGCGATATCACTTAGGTTCGCGATCGCGGCCCGGTACCCGATATCTTCGAAGGAGGACAGGGCTGGATCGAAGTGTATACCCTCAGTCAGAAGATCCGTCGTGATCAGCGTCCATTCGGAGGCCGAGGTTTTGAGGATGGCGGTGTCGTCGCCGATCCCTTTGAACACCTGGTGGTCTGGCCTGGCCACCTGGGCCTGCAGGAGCCGGATCAGCCCGAATTCGCTGTTGACCGGGCTGGTCCGACGGGATCGGCCTGGTGGCATGTTAGAGGGAGAACGCCGGAGAGGCTGCCGGAAGGTGAAGGCTTCTCCGCGGTGACGCGGCCGCTCGCTTCGACAAGGGAACCCGTCCCGCTTTTTTCTGCGGAGTCTTCGGTGCCGCTGCACGCGGCTTGCGTGATGTCGGTCGGCGTAGGGCCGCCTTGATGACGTCGTCCACTGTATCGACGAAGATCAGCTCAATGCCCTTGAGCAGATGTTTGGGGATTTCCTCAAGGTCCTTCTTATTCCGTTTCGGAAGGACGACGGTCGCGAGCTTGGCTCGTTTTGCCGCGAGGATTTTCTCCTTAAGGCCTCCGATCGGCAAGACGCGTCCACGCAAGGTGATTTCTCCGGTCATCGCGAGATCCCGGCGTACGGGAATCTGTGCCAGCGCCGAAGCGATCGCCGTGGCCATGGTAATGCCGGCAGAGGGGCCGTCCTTGGGTGTCGCACCGGCCGGCACATGGATGTGAATGTCGTTCTTGGCAAACATGTCGGGATTGATCCCGAGCGTCTTCTCCCGCGATCGCACATAACTGAGCGCCGCCTGCGCCGATTCCTTCATGACATCGCCGAGATGACCGGTGAGGGTCAGCTGACCTTTGCCTTTCATCACCGTGGCTTCGATGTAGAGGACATCGCCGCCGCTTTCGGTCCATGCCAGCCCGGTAGCCACGCCGACCTCATCTTTTTCGAGTTCCGCCTCGGGGACGAATTTCGCCACTCCCAAAAACTTGTTCAGGTTGGTCTGGTCGATGGTGTGGCACTGCGTTTTGCCCTCGGCGACCTTCTTGGCCACCTTCCGCATGAGATTGGCGATCTCGCGTTCGAGATTGCGGACCCCGGCCTCGCGTGTGTAGTGCGAGATAATGTGGCGAATCGTCGCCTCTTGGACGCGTATGTGTTTCTCGGTGATGCCGTGCTCGTTCATCTGTCGGGGAAAGAGGTATTTCTGCGCGATGCCGAGTTTTTCTTCTTCTGTGTACCCCGGAATGTCGATGACTTCCATACGATCCCGGAGGGCCGGCAGGATGGGATCCATCAGGTTCGCCGTGGTGACGAACATGACTTCGGTCAAATCGAATGGCACCCCGAGATAGTGGTCGGTGAACGTGCTGTTCTGTTCCGGATCCAATACTTCCAGCAAGGCGGCCGAGGGATCGCCACGAAAATCCATGCCGACTTTGTCGACTTCGTCGAGCATGAAGACGGGATTGCTCGTACCGGCTTGCTTCATCCCTTGGATAATCCGCCCCGGCAGCGCGCCGACATAGGTCCTGCGGTGACCACGGATTTCGGCCTCGTCTCGCACGCCTCCCAAACTGATGCGGACGAACTCGCGGCCCAGCGCACGGGCGATGGATTTGCCCAGCGATGTTTTGCCGACGCCCGGCGGGCCCACGAAGCACAGGATCGGGCCTTTCATTTTCTCTTTCAGCTTGCGCACGGCGAGATACTCGACGATGCGTTCTTTGACCTTTTCCAAGTCGTAGTGGTCCTCGTTCAGGACCTTCATAGCGGCCTTCAGGTCGAGATTGTCCTTCGACTTCTTATTCCAGGGTAATTCGACCATCCATTCCAGATAGGTTCTGACCGTGGCCGATTCCGCCGTATCCGGGTGCATCTTTTCCAGCCGTTTGAGCTGTTTTTCTGTTTCCTTCAGCACCTTGTCGGGCATCTTGGCGTCTTTAATGCGCTTCCGAAAATCCGCAACTTCCTCTGCTCGCTCGTCTAATTCGCCGAGTTCCTTCTGAATCGCTTTCAACTGCTCGCGCAGAAAGTATTCGCGCTGGGTCTTGTCCATCTCCCCTTTGCCTTGGGCCTGAATGTTCTGTTGCATGTAGAGGACATCGGTTTCCTTGGCGAGGATCTCGCTGATCTGCCGCAACCGTTGAATCGGATCCACAATCTCCAAGACCGTTTGCGTGATATCGACCTTTAACCCAAGATTGGAGGCGACCATGTCAGCCAGCCGACCCGGGTCTTCCAGGTTCTCGATCACGACCATGACGTCGGGGATCAACACCTTGCCGAGGCTCACGATCTTCTCGATCTGTTCCTTGACGGTGCGCATGACGGCTTCTGTTTCGAGCGACGAGCCGGGCTGCTTCACCTCGACCAGCTTCTCGATTCGGACGGAATAGTAGGGGTCGTTCTGGATGTATTCCTCGATGCGTCCCTTGGCGAGACCTTGCACCAAAATCTTAATGCGCTCGTCGGGCAGCTTGAGCATCCGCATGATGATGCCCACGGTGCCGACCGGGTGAATGTCGTCCGGCTGCGGGTTCTCCACATCCAGCGATTTCTGAGTCGCGAGGAACAGCATGCGGTTGCCCGCGAGCGCCGCTTCGATCGCCTTGATCGACATTTCGCGTCCGACGAACAGCGGAAGCACCATGTAGGGGAAGACCACGATATCTCGCACGGGTAGCAAGGGCAGCTGGTCCGGCGGCTCGAGATTCTGATTACTTGAAAAATCTTGTTCTACTGCTTCAGCCATGAGGCTCCAGTCTGCTGAGTGTGTAGTCTGAGTGACGATGTCGTGCTGTGGCACGGTTTGGGCGACGGTACTCCGTCATGCCCAAGGCTAGCTGGTGGCGCGTGTCCGACCTGGGACGGAGCGTCCGATGCCGCGACGACGCGCTTCGGTGGCGGCTGGTTGAAGTCGCTGCTGCAGGAACTCGGCGAACGCAGGTCCCAGGGACGGATTCTTCAAGGCCAATTCGACGGTGGCGATAAGGAAGCCGAGCTTGTCGCCCGCATCATGCCGTTGCCCCTGAATTTCATGGGCAAACATCGGAGTGTGCCGCACGAGTTGCCGCAGGGCATCCGTCAGCTGAATTTCTCCGTTCTTGCCCGGCGGAGTCTTACGGAGGATCGGGAAAATTTCCGGCGGCAATACGTAGCGCCCGATGACCGCAAGATTCGAGGGCGCATCGGCCGGCGCCGGCTTTTCAATCAGATCGTCGACCCGATGCAGCCCCTTGCCCAGGCGGCGCGCGGAGATGATGCCGTAGCGGCTCACCTCTTGAGGCGGAACTTCTTGCACGCCCAAGACGGCCCCTTTGCGTTGCTTGAAAATATGGATGAGCTGCGCGAGACCGGGGACCGCCGCGTCGATGATTTCATCGCCTAAGATCACCGCAAACGGCTCATCGCCGATCAAATGTTGGGCGCAAAGAACGGCGTGACCCAATCCCATGGCTTCCGGCTGGCGGACGTAACAGAAGTTCGCCAAATTCGAGATGTGCCGCATCTGGTTGAGGACTTGGCCCTTGCCGCTGCCCTTGAGATTTTCTTCGAGTTCCAACGAACGGTCGAAGTGATCTTCGATTGCGCGCTTGCCGCGGCCGGTGATGATGATGATGTCTTCGATCCCGGACGCGACCGCTTCCTCCACGACATATTGAATCAGCGGTTTGTCAACCAACGGCAGCATCTCTTTGGGGGATGCCTTGGTGGCGGGAAGAAAGCGTGTGCCCAGTCCGGCAGCGGGAATAATAGCTTTACGTACGTCTGTGCGAGTCATAGGGGCGATAGTATGTGATGGGGTAGGTGAAGTCAAGATTTCGTCGGGTGTTTTCGGCCGTCGCCGATGCGCCGCTCCGCCGGGAAACTCCTTTACATTGAAAAATGTGGTCAATATAATCCGAGAGTTTTCCTGCAGATGTGCGGTGGTGCTGCAACGAAAGCGGCGCATCGGTGATTGTAACGGTGACAGTTCGTGAGTGTCTGCCCGGGGCCGTTTGGCTCCGCGCAGGGAACGCCACACCCAGCGTGACGGTGTCCTCTCTCGCGGTTTCGTATAACCCGTGCTTGCATTCCCAGGTGGTACAGAAGGATTGCGGTGATCAAGGCGGGAGGCAGGCGTTGGGTGCCGATTTTCATTCTTGCACTGGCCGTGCTCTACACTATCGGTGTGGGGGAATTCCTGTCCGCGCAGGACGGTGGGCCGCTGGTGACCTCGGCCACGATCCGTGGCCAGAAACGCATTGAACTGCAGGCGATCGAGGGGCGTCTCACGCTCAAGGCGAACGACCGCTTCACCGCCGACGCGCTTCGTGAGCAGGTCAAGATTTTGTATGGAACCGGCTATTTCGAGGACGTGCAGGTCGAGACGGAGCCGGGCCAGGGCGGGGTAGCCGTCACATTTGTCGTCCGTGAAAAGCCCTTCATCACCGAAATCGTGTTCGATGGAAATGAGGAGTTGAGCGACGATAAGCTGAAAGAGAAAATTACCATTAAGAGCCAAACGTTTCTCGATCAGCAGCAGGCGAAAGAGAGCGCGGAGAAAATTCGGCTCGCCTATCAGGAAGACGGGTTTTATAACGCGCAGGTCATTCCGGTCATTCAGGCGGTGGACGAAGACCGCAAACGGCTGACCTATTTCGTCAAGGAAGGCACGAAGGCCAAAGTCAGACGCATCAATCTCGAAGGTATGCGGGCCGTGACCAAGGAGGAAATGTTCAAGGTGACCGCTACCCGGGAGTGGATCCCGTGGTATGGCATTATCACGCAACTCAAAGTACCGTCGCTGCTGTCCGATGCCGGCGTGCTCAAGCGCGAAGAACTCGGCAATGATATCGAGCGTATGCGGGAAGTCTATTTGAATAAGGGCTACTTGAATGTGCAGATTAGCCAGCCCACGCTGGATCTCAGTGACGATAAGAAATGGTTCGAGATCACCTATTCGATCGCCGAAGGCGAGCCGTTCATCGTCCAGGAAGTGGGATTTCGAGGCAATACGGTCTTCGAAGACCATGAACTACGTGAAGGACTGAATATCAAACCCGGCGAAATTTTTCAGCGGGCCAAGATTCGCGGCGAAATCACGCGCATCACCGATATGTACGGCGCCAAGGGATATGCCTTTGCCGATGTGGTGCCGAACGTGACGCCAGACAACAATGCGCGCACGGCCACGATCCTCCTCAATGTGAAGGAAGGGGAGATGATGCGGATCCGGGAGATCCACGTCAACGGCAACGACAAAACGCGCGACAACGTGGTACGCCGGGAACTGCGGTTGGATGAGCAGGATGTGGTCGATACGCTCGCGTTGAAACGCAGTTTCCAACGATTGAACAATCTCAACTTTTTCGAAACCGTAGAAATTTTACCGCAGCAGGTCGAAGCCGATAAGGTCGATCTCAACGTCAAGGTGAAAGAAAAGCCGACCGGCCAGTTCAGCATCGGCGGCGGTTTCAGCACGCTGGACAAACTCGTGGCGATTGCGGATATCACCGAAGGTAACCTCGGCGGCAACGGCTGGCTGGGGCGTATCCGCGGGCAATTGGGGCAGCAGCGGTCGTTGGGTTTGGTCACGTTCCGAAATCCCTATGTGAACGACTCCTACAATGCGTTGCAGTTGGATATCTATCGGACGATGACCAACTACATTTCCTATTTCGAGTCTAAATCGGGCGTGAGCGCGACCTGGAGCCGATGGTTGTCTGAATATGTGAACGGGAGCGTCAGTCTGTTCGGTGAACAGCTCACCTACCGGGATCCACAAGAGGGTTTGTGTCCGGACCTAATACCGCTCATCTGCGGTCAGCTCGGGTCGCAATCTTCAACCGGCATCCGCACGTCCATCTTTCGGGATACGCGAGACTATTACCTTGATCCTCGGACCGGATGGCGATTCAGCCTTGGCGCCGACTATGGCACTCCCGCGCTGGGAGGGTCGAATCATTTCTATAAAGTCTATGCCGATGTGATCAAATACACGCCGTTGATCTATGACACACGGTTCTCCATCCATGTCCGCTACGGTCAGACAGAGGGAATCGGGGGCCGGCCCATTCCCCTGACCGAGCGGTTTTTCGTCGGAGGCATCAACACTATGCGTGGTTTCGTCTTCGGACGTGCGGGTCCCGTGACGCCGTCCGGATCGCTGTTGGGTTCCGCCAAAGAACTCATTTTTAACAACGATTTTATTTTTACGATTTCGTCCGAAGCGAAGTTAAACGGTGTGTTTTTCTTCGACTATGGAAACGGATTCGACGACAACGAGCCGGTGCAGTTCAATAAACTGCGGAGCGCGGTGGGGTTTGAGGCCAGGTGGATTTCTCCGTTCGGTCCGTTGCGGGCGGCCTACGGGATCAATCTTGATCCCCGGCCGACTGAGCGCATGGGGGTCTTTGAGTTTACGATCGGATCGTTGTTCTGATGCAGATGTCTGAACGTGTGCGGGGGAAAGGAATCAGCCGAATGGGTGGACTTGTGTTCCGTACAGGGTTGAAGGGCTCCGGCTGGGGTGGGTGCTGGATGGCACTCCTGGCCGCGGCGTTGCTGGTCGGCGGATGCCGGTCGAACCAGTCGACGGTACCGACATCGACCCGTATCGGAGTGGTGGATCCTCAGCGGGTGCTGAGCGAGACCAATGTGGGGAAAAAGGCCAAAGACATGCTGGCGTCCTTTGCGAAGAACCGGCAGGCGCTCATCGAGTTGGAAGAAAAAGAACTGCGGCGGATGGAAGAAGATTTCATGAAGCAGGGCAGTGTGTTGAGCGCGAACGCCAAACGTGAGCGGGAAGAACTCTTTCGACGCCGCATGGCGGAATATCAGCAGAAGGTGACCGATCTGAATCGTGAAGTGCAGGATAAGCAAAAGGACGTGTTAGACGGCTTCCGCGACAAGATTGAGGCCATGTGTGCCAAGGTGGCCAAACGCCTGGAGCTGCAGGCGATTTTCGATCGTGGGCGTGGAGGGCCGACGATGTACTTCGACGAGGCGGTGGATGTGTCGTCGCAATTGATCGAAGAATTCAACAAAACATACCCATGATGAGGGACTCTATGACAAGACGAAACTGGATCGTAGTGGGTGTCCTGCAGGTATTGCTGGCATGGCTTGCGCAACCTGCTCAGGCGGCGGATCGCATGAAGGTGGCGATGATGGACCAGCAGCAGGTCATTGAGCGGAGCGTGGCGGGGAAGCGCGCCCTGGAGGATCTCAAAAGTTATTCCACCACGCGTCAGAAGATCATCGACTCAGACGATCAGGAATTGAAGGAGCTTGAGAAGGGGGTCCAGGACGTGAATCTCTCCGAGGAGGTTCGCAAAGAGAAACAGGAGCATTTCCGGACCAAGCTGGATGCCTACCAGCGGCGGATTCAGGACTTCAACCGCGAAGTGCAGGAAAAGCAGCGCGCGATGGTGGCCGAGTATGCCCAAAAGATCCAGGCTGCGGCGTCGGCGGTGGCTCAAAAAGAGGGGTATATCGCCGTGATCGACAAAGGCAGCGATGCGACGGTCAAAATCGTGCTCTACAGTCACCCGTCGGTCGATCTCACGGAGCAGATCATCAAGGAGTTCGATCGGCAGAACAAGTAGCCAGATCGTTGCAGTCGTCTAGGCAATACAGGAGGCGGGGCTGATGTCAGTGATGGACAGCATGGAGATTCAATCGATCCTTCCCCATCGGTATCCGTTCTTGCTCGTCGATCGTATCCGCGAGCTGGACCCGGACCGCCGTATCGTGGGCATCAAGAATGTGTCGATCAACGAGCCGTTTTTCCAAGGTCATTTTCCCGGGCGGCCGGTCATGCCGGGCGTTTTGATTTTGGAGGCCTTGGCTCAGGTCGGTGGCGTGCTGGCGTTCAAATCACTCGGCTCCGTCGGCCGTCCTGTAGTGTATTTGACGGGGATCGATGGAGCCAAATTCCGGAAGCCCGTCGTTCCGGGCGATATCCTTCGGTTGGAAGTGGACGTCATTAAAAAGCGCCCGCCGTTTTGGAAAATGCAAGGCAAAGCGTTCGTCGACGCAGAATTGGTGTGTGAGGCGGAAGTCACCGCGATGGTGACCGACGAAAAGGCAGCAGGGGGACAGTAACGGGTTTCGGTGTCATGACCGGCGGCTATGCGCGGCAAATAGCCGCGGACGATGGTGAGGAGGTGTGAGTGAAGATACATCCGACCGCGGTGATCCATCCTAAGGCGGTACTCGCGGACGACGTGGAGGTAGGGGCCTACTCGGTCGTCGGCGAACACGTCCGGATCGGCGCAGGCACTCGAGTGTTGTCGCATGTGTGTATTGATGGCTGGACCGACATTGGAGAGCGGTGCGAATTGCATCCCTTTGTGTCGGTGGGCGGGCCACCGCAACACATGCAGTATAAGGGTGAGCCTACGAAGGTGGTGATCGGTCACGACAATATTCTGCGCGAGTATGTGACGGTCAATCGGGCGACGATACAGGGCGGCGGCGTGACGAGCGTCGGCCACTCCAATTTTCTGATGGCCTATGTGCACGTCGCGCATGATTGCCATCTCGGCAATCATCTGATTCTGGCGAATGCGGCGAGTTTGGCCGGGCATATCACCATCGGCGACCATGCCATCATCGGCGGCCTTTCCGGTATCCACCAATTTGTGCGCATCGGCGCCTATGCCATGGTCGGGGGCTGTTGCGCGCTCGGCCAGGATCTGCCGCCGTTCATGCGGGCAGCCGGTGGGTATCGTGCGCGCATGTTTGGCTTGAACTCGATCGGGTTGCGCCGACATGGCTTTTCTTCTGAGCGTATTTCAGCATTGAAACACGCATACGAAGTGCTGTTTCGCTCGGGGCATCGGGTAGCGGAAGCCGTCAAATTGGCGCGAGAGAGCTTCGCGGCCAGCCAGGACGTCATGCAGGTGGCCGATTTCATGGAAGGCACCAAGCGGGGCATCTGCCGTTCAGTCGGCAAGGATCAAGAGGGCGAAGAGGAGTAGGCAGGTGGGGGAGCAGTTAGGTGATGGCATACCGGCCTCTAACGGGCAGCGGATCGGACTGATCGCGGGCAATGGCCGCTTTCCGATCATTTTTGCCGACAATGCCAAGCGACTCGGGTATTCCGTGTCCGCGGTGGCGCATGAAGGCGAAACCGACCCCGAGTTAGAGCGGCATGTTGATCGCATTCACTGGATCAAGATCGGGCAGTTCGGCAAGTTGATCGAGGCGCTCAAGGGGGACGATATCCAGCGGGCGGTCATGTTGGGAGGTATCAAGAAGACCCATGTGTTTTCTACGGTTCGGCCGGACTTTCGCGCCTTGGCTTTGGCTGCCAAATTGATTCATCTCAAGGATGACGACATTCTTCGCCGAGTGGCCGAGGAGATCGAACAAGAAGGCATCCAGATCTGCGAGTCCACATTCGGGCTCCAAGGAATTCTCGTCGAAGCGGGCACCTTGACGAGGCGGGAGCCGAGCAAGAAGGAATGGGAGGACATTCGCTATGGCTGGGATGTGGGCAAACAGATCGGCGCGTTGGACATCGGCCAGTGCGTCGTGGTGAAGGATCGTGTGATCGTCGCCGTTGAAGCTGTGGAGGGCACCGATGGAGCGATTCGTCGCGGTGGAGAACTGGCGCATGGGGGTGCGGTGGTGGTAAAGCGGTGCAAGCCCCAGCAGGATCTCCGGTTCGATCTTCCGGCCGTCGGTCCACGTACGATTCAAGTGATGGAAGCCGTTAAGGCCTCCGTGCTGGCGCTGGAAGCAGGCCGGGGCATTATCCTGGACCGCGACGAGACGATCGCGAAGGCCAACCGTGCCGGCATCGCCATCGTCGGACTCACATGATGTCATTGGGTATCGGCATGGAGGCTGGTTTCGGCATGCGGAGCAGATTCCGATGAAGCGGCTGCGGGCTGGGGTGATCGGCGTGGGCCACCTGGGCCAGCATCACGCCCGGCATTATGCGACGCTGCCCGGCTCGATCTTGGTGGGAGTATTCGACGCGGAGGCAAGCCGCGCCAAGCTCATTGCCGACCGGCATGCGGTGCAGGCTTGGACGGATCTCAACGACCTGCTGAGGAATGTGGAGATCGTCAGCGTGGCCGCCCCGACCTCCGCCCACTTTGCGGCGACGAAAGCCTGTCTGGAGGCCGGCAAACATGTGCTGGTAGAAAAGCCGATTGCCGCGACATCGGCGGAAGCCCGGGAGTTGGTTGCCCTGGCCGCTCAGCGCAGGTGTCTCCTGCAGGTCGGCCACAGCGAGCGGTTCAATCCGATCATGCAACGCATGCGTCCCTACATCGATCGGCCCGCCTTTGTCGAATGTCATCGATTGAGCGCCTTTGGAGAACGAGGGACCGATGTCGATGTGGTGCTGGATCTGATGATTCATGATTTGGATTTGGTACTGTCATTCAATCCCGGACCGGTCGAGGAAGTTCGGGCAGCCGGAGTGCCGGTGCTCTCGTCCAACATCGATATCGCCAATGCTCGCATTGCCTTTGCGGGCGGATGCGTGGCGAATGTGACGGCGAGTCGTGTCTCGACCAACAAGATGCGCCGGTTGCGGGTGTTTCAACGCGACCGCTATGTCTCGATCGATTTCCAAACGCGCCAGGCGGTCGTGTCCCGCCGCACACAGACAACCGGGGCGAAGCCGGCCATCGACGTCGAATCGTACCAGGCTGGAGATGAAGAGCCATTGCGCCTGGAGTTGGAGTCGTTCATCCAGGCCGTGGCGAGCGGCTCGCGTCCCCTGGTCTCAGGCGAAGACGGCGAGGCGGCACTCAACCTGGCCATGCGCGTGCTGGAGGCCATCGGTCAATTCACCCAGCGCCACCAGGGGGGCAGCGCGTCCGAGGTCCTGTGGGATCCGAAACATGTGTAACGGTATCTCATCTCTGTCTGCTCGGGTGAAACGATCGACATGCCACGCATCTTAATCGTGACCGGCGAAGCCTCCGGCGATCTCCACGGAGCCCATTTGGTCAAGGCGTTGAAGCAGCTCTCTCCCTCCTTGCAGGTGGTGGGTATCGGTGGCGCCTCGATGCAGGCGGCCGGCGCCGAACTGGTGAAGGACATCCCACAACTTGATGTGATGGGACTCATCGGTCTGTCGGCGGTGAAGGTGATGCTGAAGCGGATTTCCCGGATCAGGCGCCTGATCAAGGGCGAGCGATGGGATCTCGTGGTCTTGATCGACAATCCCGGCCTGAATTTCCATTTTGCACGGGTGGCCAAGGCCTGTGGCCTCAAGGTCCTCTATTACATCGCGCCGCAGTTGTGGGCCTGGCGACGAGGACGGATGCGTTGGATTCAGCGGAGGGTCGATCATGTGCTGGCGATTCTTCCGTTCGAAGCGCCACTCTATACGCATGCGGGCGTGCGTTGTACGTTCGTCGGTAATCCTATCCTGGACGAGGTCGCTCCGTCGTACGACCGCCAGGCGTTGCGCCGGCAGTTCGGGCTGTCGGCCGACGGTCCGGTGATCGGATTGTTTCCCGGTAGTCGCAAGGGAGAATTGCACGAACACATGCCGTTGCTGTTGGAAACGGCGAAACGCCTCGCGGAGCGCCACCCGACGATGCAATTTATTTTAGCGCAGGCCTCGACGGTTCAAGACCAGTTGCTCGGGGAACTGATGCGGGACAGTCCGGTTCCCATTCGAGTCTTTCGCAACCAGGCCAGCGAGGTCATGGCGGTATCGGATCTTTTGGTCGTCAAATCGGGAACCTCCACATTGCAGGCGGCAGTGGTGGGAACCCCGATGATTTTGTTTTATCGGGCCTCCTCCTGGATCACGTATCGTCTCGCGCGCCTGTTGATCCGAGTCCCCTGGATCGGGCTGGCCAATCTGGTCGCGGGTCGCGGCATTGTGCCGGAGCTGATTCATGACGAGGCCACGCCGGAGCGCCTGGTGCAAGAAACCGAACGGCTGTTGGAAGATTCCCGCGCGTATGAGGACATGAAGGCCGCCCTCTTGTCGGTCCGACGAGCGCTGGGGACCCCAGGCGCCTCACGTCGCGCTGCGGAAGCCGTTCTCGCCGAGTGTCGGACATGAAACATTATCTCCGCCTCCTCAAGTATCTGGAACCGTACCGATTTCGGCTGGGAGCCGCATTTGTATGCGCGCTGCTCGTGGCAGGTCTCTCGGCCGCCTATGCCTGGTTGGTTCGGCCGGTGCTCGACGGCTTGTTCATCAGCAAGGATGAAAGCCTGTTGCTGGTGCTGCCCATCGCGATTTTGGCTGTCGCGATCCTCAAGGGCGTGTTCAACTACGGCCAGAATTATTTGATGAACTATGTTGGGAACCAGGTGATCGGTGACATCAGGGAACAGCTCTTTTCCAAGCTCGTGCAGTTGCCGGTTCACTTTCACGATACCAACACGTCCGGTCGTTTGGTGTCGCGTGTCATTAACGATGTGAATCAGATGGCCAACGCCGTCGCCGGTGTCCTCAAAGATTTGTTCCAGCAAGGCCTCACCTTCCTGGCCATGATCGGGGTGATCGTCTATCAAAACTGGAAGTTGGCGATGGTCTCGATGATCGTCGTGCCCCTGTCGGTGGTGACGATGGTGCGGATGGGCCAGCGGCTGCGGAACCTCGCCACGCGCGGGCAGGAGCGGATGGGTGACATGGCCTCGACGCTCCAGGAAACATTGGCTGGTATCAGAATGGTGAAGTCATTCGGACGGGAAGAGGAAGAGGCCAAACGGTTTCGAGAGAGCAATGATGCCTTCATCCACACCACGATGAAAGCCATCCAGGTGTCCTCTCTGGGCTCCTCCCACATGGAGGTGATCGGTGTACTCGGCATCGCAGGGATCATTTGGTATGGCGGCTTTCTGGTGATCCACGATGAAATGACCCCCGGCGCGTTCTTCTCGTTTCTCGCGGCCATGTTCATGGCCTATACGCCGATCAGAAGACTATCGGGGGCCAATAATACGGTTCAGCAGGCGCTGGCGGCTGCCGAACGGGTGTTTGACGTCCTCGATCTCCCGACCGAGCAGGTTGCCAATGGGGGGCATACCGATCTGCCGTCGATTTCTCGCTCTCTCGAGTTCAGGCAGGTGGCATTTCGGTATGAGGGCCAAATCGACGCAGCTTTGACCGGTATCGATTTAACGATCCGAGCCGGCGAGGTCATTGCGTTCGTAGGAAGCAGCGGGAGCGGCAAAACCACATTGGTGAGCCTGCTCCCGAGATTCTACGAGCCGACCGGCGGACAAATTTTGATCGATGGGGTGGACCTTCGCGCCTGCACCCTGCGCTCGGTGCGTGGACAGATTGGAATTGTGTCTCAGGAAGTCATCCTCTTTGACGATACGGTCCGCAACAACATCGGGTATGGGCGGCAGGGCGCTACGCCTGAAGACGTGACGCATGCGGCACAGCTGGCGTACGCCCATGATTTCATCCTGCGGATGCCGGAGGGATATGACACGTTGATCGGGGAACGTGGCCTCAAACTGTCCGGCGGCGAGCGCCAGCGGATTGCGATCGCCCGTGCCATTCTCCGTGACCCGCCGGTGTTGATCTTGGATGAAGCGACCTCGGCGTTGGATACGCAGTCGGAGCGGATCGTACAAATGGCATTGGCCAATTTGATGCAGAATCGGACGACATTGGTCGTCGCCCACCGCCTTTCGACGATTCAAAATGCCGATCGTATCGTGGTTCTGGATCGAGGCACGATCGTTGAGGTTGGATCGCATGAGGAACTGCTGCGAAAGGGCGGCATGTACAAGCGGTTGCATGCGATGCAATTCGCCGATGCGATTCCGGAGTAACGACATGGCGGGGCAACAATGAGCGGACCTATGACCCATGCTCCTTCGGCGACTCCTTCTCCGAAACCGGCCTTGCTGAAGCGGGTGACGAATGCTGTGAAGGTCGCGGTGGTACCGCCGGTTGGGTATCATGTGATCCGGCTGTTGAGCCGGACGATGACCCTGCGTGTCGAGGGGGCCGAGCATCTATCCCAGAGATTCGCACAGGGGAAACGGGTGATCCTCGCCTTCTGGCATGCACAGCAGTTGATGATGCCGCTGGCCTTTCCAGGGCTCGAAGCCCATGTGCTGATCAGTCAGCATCGCGATGGAGAACTGATCCGTCGCATCGTGGCACGGTTCGGCTTGGACGCGGTTCGTGGTTCCAGCACCAGAGGAGGCGCGGAGGCTTTTCGGAAGCTGATTCGCTTAGGCCGCTCCGGATACAACTTGGTGCTCACGCCTGATGGACCGAAGGGCCCGCGGCAGATCGCGAAGGTGGGCGTGGTCCAGTTAGCGAGGGCGACCGGGCTGCCGATCGTCCCCATGGCGTTTGGATGCTCAAAAAAAAACTCTTCGCGAGCTGGGATCGCTTCATCATGCCCTATCCGTTCACGCGGGGCTTTATCCGGTTTGGGCCGCCGATCGTCATCCCGTCCGACTCGTCCATTGACGACTTGGAGCGCCATCGCCGGGAGTTGGAAGAGACGCTGAACCGCATGACGATCGAGGCCGACGCGGCCGTCCAGCGGGCCGGTCCGTAATGTGGTACCTGCTGTACAATAGCCTCCTGCTCCTCGTGTCCCCAGTTGTTCTGATCGTCTTGTTGGCCAAGCAACGATGTCGTCGTGGGCTTCCACAGCGTTTGGGGTTAGTGGCGGAGGCACCCTCGTACCAGACTGGCGGCACGTCAGACCCTGTCATGTGGATCCATGCGGTATCGTTGGGTGAGGTCGTCGCAGTGGCGCCGCTCGTCCGCGATTTGCGCAGACGGTATCCTGCCTCGAGGTTGATCGTCTCGACCGTGACTGAAACAGGACGCGAGGCGGTGGAGCAGCGTCTGGAAGGTATTGCCGAACATCGGTATGCTCCGCTGGATTTTCCCTGGGTCGTCAACCAGGTGATTGAGCGGATCAATCCTGCCCTCTATGTGTTTGTCGAGACGGAACTCTGGCCAAATCTCCTGCGTAGTTTGCGGCGGCGGAACATTCCGTCCATTCTTGTCAACGGACGGTTGTCCACGCGCTCATTCGAGCGGCAGCGTCTGCCGGTGATCCGGAATTTCTATCGCACGATGTTGAACATGATCAGCTGTTGCCTGATGCAATCGGAGCGTGACGCCAGGCGGATGGTCGCGCTGGGAGCGGAGCCCGAGCGGGTCCGTTGTACCGGCAATATCAAATTCGATCAGCCGGTTCCGGAGGTGAAGGCCGACGGCGGCGGCATCTCGAAGGCCTCCTTGGGGGTGACCGATCGCGAGCAGTTGTTGGTGGCCGGAAGCACGCATCCCGGTGAGGAAGAGGCGCTTGTAACCGCCTATCAGTCGTTCTCTGCGGAGTCGCCCGATCTCCTGTTGGTGCTGGCGCCTCGCCATATCGAGCGGGCGGCGCAGGTTGAGCAGATGGTGCGAAGCCGAGGGCTCACGGTCTCACGCCGCAGCACCGGCGAAGCAGGGCAGATGGCCGGGAGCGGACCGCGGGTGCTCATCCTGGATACGCGGGGCGAATTGGCGCTGCTCTATCGCGATGCCGTAGTGGCCTTTGTGGGTGGGACCTTGGTCCCGATCGGAGGCCACAATCTTTTGGAGCCGGCGGTATGGGGAAAGCCGGTTTTCTTCGGCCCGCATACCGACCACTGCGCCGAGGTGGCCGCGTTGTTGTTGAACGCTCAAGGTGGGCGAGTCGTGCAAGATGCGCAACATTTTGCGCAGGCCTTGCGGGAGCTCCTTCGCGATCCCGAAGCCTTGCGACGGATGGGGCAGGCGGCCCAACAGGTCGTCGCAGATAACCAGGGCGCGCTGCAGCGAACTGCGGACATCATTGCGACGTTTCTTCCGGGACGGGCGACTCCCGCAGCGCTCAGTGCGGCGGAGCGGTCGCGAGAGTTGTCGAGTCGGCAATCGTGATGACGAATCAGCTGTCGAGGTGGTTTCGGAGCTGTTTGCGCTGGTTCGGAGTGCCCTACGAATTTGCGGCTCGTGTTCGGCTATGGTGTTACGAGCGAGGCTGGTTCCGGACGCAGCGCTTGCCTCGTCCCGTGATCAGCGTGGGGAACCTTACGGTAGGAGGAACGGGGAAAACACCTGTGGTCATGCACCTGGTCGACCGATTGACGGCGCAAGGAACGCGAGTAGCGGTCTTGAGTCGCGGGTATCGGCGTCGGAGTCAGGCGCCTCAGCTGCTCGTGTCCGATGGTCAGCGTGTGCTTGTCGGTCCGGAGGAGGCCGGAGATGAGCCCTATTTGATCGCCCGCCGCTGTCCTCAGGCCGTGGTCGCCGTCGGGGCTGATCGGTATGCGCTGGGCCAATGGGTGCTGCGTCGCCTGCCGGTCGATTGTTTTCTGCTGGATGATGGCTTTCAGCATGTGCAACTGCATCGCGATGTGAATCTCTTGCTGGTGGATGCGACCGATCTCGCGGGCGTGCAGGCCGCATTGCCGATCGGACGTTTGCGGGAACCGCTCTCGGCGGCGGCCCGCGCCACGGCCATTGTGATCACCAGGGTGAATCAAGCGAAGGATGCGGAGGGTGTGTGGAGTCGTCTCCTCCAGGCCAACGGCTCGCTTCCGCCGCCATTGCTAGTGGGATTTCCTGCCGAGGAGTTTCGACGAGTCGGAGGAGACGAGCGGCGCCCGCTGGACGCCTTTCGTGGTCGCTCGGCCGTCATCTTTAGCGGGATCGGCAATGCCGGGTCGTTTCATGCATTGGTGGAAGGCCTGGGTGTGAGGGTGGTGGAGACGCTGGCATTTCCCGACCATGTGCACTATACCGATGGCATGCTGAAAATCATTCGAGCCAAGACACAGGCCTGTGGCGCGGATCTGTTGGTGACGACCGAGAAGGACGCCGACAAGGTGGCGCCCTTTCTGGGCCCACATGATTTCTGTTGGGCCATCAGGCTCCGGACGGAGATTTTGATGGGACAGGATCGGCTGGAGCAGTTGTTACGACTCGATCCACAGGTGACTAAGGCAGGCCATGCGTAAGGAAGGGATTCACCGTATCGTCGTCCGTGGTCCCAATTGGCTGGGGGACGCCGTGATGTGTGAGCCTGCCTTGAGCCAGGTGCGCACGATTTTTCCTCACGCCGAGATCACGCTGCTCGTCAAGCCGGCGATTGCCGATCTGCTGGCGCAGCATCCGGCAGTGAATCGGACGCTGGTGTACGACGACCGAGGACGCCATGCCGGGCTCACCGGTAAATGGACGCTGGCCGGCGTGCTGCGACGTCATCGATTCGACCTCGCCATTTTGTTTCAGAATGCGTTTGAGGCGGCCTTGATTAGTTTCCTGGCAGGCATTCCTCGACGCTTCGGGTATGCGACAGATGGCCGAAGCCTGTTCCTGACGGACCCCGTGTCCGTGCCGCCACGAAACGGCCAGAAGCATCAAGTAGAATACTATTGGGATTTGCTCAAGCCGCTCGGAGGCCATGGTCCCGCGCCGGCTCCGCGCCTGTTTGTCACGCCGGAAGAATCTGCGGCGATCACCAAGCGGTTGGCTGATGCCGGGATCGGCGCGTCGGATCCCGTCATCGGCGTGAATCCCGGCTCGACCTATGGCCATGCCAAACGGTGGCTGCCGGAGCGGTATGCCGAGGTCGTCAATCGTGTATTGAAAGATAGGCAAGCTCAAACCGGTGCCAAGATCGGCGTAGCCATCCTCGGCGCCAAGGGCGAAGAACAGTTGGGGCACGCGATCGCCAAAGAAATTAAGACGCGCACGGTCGTCTGTTCCGGACAGACCACGGTGCGGGAATTGATGGCGCTCGTGAAGCGCTGCCAGTTGTTCCTGACGAACGATACAGGGCCTATGCATGTGGCGGCTGCCTTCAAGGTGCCGCTGGTGGCGGTGTTCGGCCCGACCGATTGGCAGACCACTTCCCCCTATGGCGTCGAGGCGAAACTCGTCCGGCACCCGGTCTCCTGCGCGCCTTGTTTGCTGCGGGAATGTCCTATCGATCACCGCTGTATGACCGGCGTGACGGTGGACCAAGTATACGGCGTGGCCCTTGAGCATCTGCCGCTGGCGGCCCCTCTCCTGGCACCAGAACCGGCGTCTTCGAAACGCAGCAGTGATCCCGTTTCACTGGCGGGAGTCACGGTGTTTTTGGATCGTGACGGCACGCTGAATACAGACACCGGCTATATTAAGTCTCCTGAGGAACTGACATTATTGCCGGGGGTAGGCGCAGCGCTTGCCCGGCTCAAGCAGGCCGGTGCGCGCCTCGTCGTCGTCACAAATCAGTCCGGACTGGGCCGCGGATACTTTGGCGGTAAGGAGCTTGAGGCGATTCACAGCAAGCTGCGACTCCTGCTGGCCGAGGATAAGGTGACGCTCGACGGGTTGTATTTTTGTCCCCACCATCCTGATGATCGATGCAACTGTCGTAAACCAGCTCCCGGCATGATCGACCGGGCGGTTGCCGAATTGAAGGTGGATTTGGGTCGGGCCTATGTCATTGGGGACAGCGCGCGAGACATCGAACTGGCCAAACAGGTCGGCGCGCAGAGCCTGTTGGTCCTGACCGGCCCATCGGGGACAGAGACATTAGCCGATCTGACCGATCGAGGCCTGTCGCCGGACCATGTGGCCGATGCCTTGCCGCAAGCGGCGGAGTGGATACTCGCTCATGCGACCGGTCGGCCGGTTGCCTCACAGGCGCATCCCTGCTAGCGGCGTCGTCTTTGGTGTCTGAATGACCGACCCTGTGCGCCGACTGCTATTTATTAAACCGAGTTCTCTTGGCGACATCGTCCATGCGATGCCGACCCTGGCGGCGTTGCGCGCGCGCTTTCCTCACGCTGAGGTGACGTGGCTGGTAAAGCGGCAATGGGCGCCGTTGGTGGAAGCCATCGACGGGGTGGATCAGGTCTGCGCGGTGGAGACGGGGCTAGCGGGCTGGCTGGGCCGGGTACCTAAACTTCGTGCGGCTCGCTTCGATCTGGTGGTTGATCTGCAAGGGCTTTTCAGGAGCGGCGCGATGGCGTGGTTGACCGGCTGCGGCCGTCGGATAGGATTTGCGAACGCGCGTGAGGGCAGCCCGCTGTTTTATACCCGGCGAGTGAAGGTGCCGCATGCCTCGATGCATGCGGTTGACCGCTATCTGTTGGTCGCGGAAGCGCTCGGTGCGGATCATCCGGCGCAGCCTCGTTTCGATTTCGTCGACCATCCTCAAGATCGGCCGGCCGTGGAAGCGATCCTCGCCAGCGCCGGAGTGGTCGCATCACTGCCGTGGATTGCGATCAACGCCTCCGCGCGCTGGGAGACTAAACGCTGGCCCCCGCAATATTTTGCCGAGGCGGCCGATCAGTTGTCGCAGGCGCATGCGCTGCCGATCGTGTTCATCGGAGGAGTGGCTGAGCGGCCGGAAGCTCTCGCGGTGATGGCGCTCATGCGGACGAAAGCGGTTGATCTCACAGGACAGACCCCTGTAGGCTTGCTGCCCAGTTTATTGCGACAGGCGGCTGTCTTGATCACCAACGATTCCGGACCGATGCACATTGCGGCGGCGGTGGGGACGCCGGTGGTGGCGTTATTCGGGCCGACTGATCCGCGCCGAACGGGGCCCTATGGCCGGGGGCATCTCATTCTGTCGCAAGCGGTGGAATGCAGTCCCTGTTTTCGGCGAGATTGTACGAGGACCGTGAGACTCGAATGTCTGACGGGAGTCAAGCCAGACCAGGTCGTTCGCGCGGCGCAACAGCAACTTGCCCCGTCATTGAAGCAGAGATTGTTGTGAATATTCTGATTGCGGAATCCAGCAGGGCGGTGGGCGGGCAGGAACTGGCTGTTCTGCTGCATGCCGAACGACTCTGCAAGCGAGGTCATCGCGTGCGGTTGGTGTTGGAGCCGCAGAGTCCCATTATGGCGATGGCGAAAGAGCGCGGGCTGCCGGTGGAACCGTTCATCATGCAGCAATGGCGCCTGCCTTGGTCGATTCTTGCCTTTCGTCGTTTGTTGAAGCGGGATCATCCCGACATCGTCCATGTGAACAGTTCGCGTGACAGCTGGCTTGCGGCACTAGCGACTCGGTTAGTCGACCCGCGTCCAAAAGTCATTCGTACCCGGCATATTTCCGCGCCCCTCACCAACAATCGGGCCACGCACTTGCTGTATCGGCGACTGTTCGACATGGTTATCGTGACCGGCGGAGAACGAACCCGCCAGGATCTCATTCATCGGGATGGGTTGAGGCCCGAGCGGGTCGCGGCCTTTCCCATTGGATTGGACGTGGAGCACTTTTCACCGGCTAAACCCCTGCATGATATTCGGGCGGAACTGGGGATTCCAGCCAGTCACAGACTGGTCGGGATCATTTCCTATCTGCGGGACTACAAAGGACACCGCTATTTTGTCGAGGCGGCCGCCAAGGTGTTGAAGCAGCATCAGGGGGTGGCCTTTCTCATTGTGGGTGAAGGGCCGGAGGAGCAGAACATCCGTGCGCAGATCGAACGCCTCGGGTTGGCGGCCGACGTCCGCATGGTAGGGTTTCGCGACGACCTGCTGGATGTGTTTCGCTCGCTGGATCTGTTCGTCATTCCCACGGTCGAAGGCGACACCATCCCACAGGTGTTGATGCAAGCCTTGGCGCTCGGCCTTCCGGTGGTGTCGACGACGACCGGATCGATTCCCGATGTCGTGGCTGATGGGGAGTCTGGGTTCATCGTCCCGCCGCGCGATGCCGATGCGCTGGCCGAGCGGATCGGGCGGTTATTAGCCGATCCTGATCTGCGCGCGGCGATGGGCCGACGCGGCCGGCAGACGGTGGAGCATTCCTATTCGATCGACCGTATGGTGGATGAATTAGAAGGGGTCTATCGGCGGGTGATCACACCATGATGTCACGATGGGCCGACGCGCGGTCGTCGATCCGCAAGACGGTGCTGTTCTGGTGGATCCTGTTCGTCGTGATGCAAACGGCGGAGCGCGTTTTCCTGCTCCGTGATGCGCTCGCCCAGGAAACGCCGACGCTCCCGGTTCTGCTCAAGACGCTGGCTGTCGGGGTGCGCGGAGACTTCATCACGGCCACCTTTGCGTTGGGGCTGGGCTTGGCAGGCGCCGGGGCTTGGGTATTATTGAGCCAGGGATGGACCGGCCTGCTGCGGGGCTCAGCACAGTCGCCCGCCCTGTCATTCCGTCGTGCGCTGCAGGTGAGCTGCCTTGTGTTCGGCCTGCTGCTGTTCGTCCTTCTCTGTGTCGACATGGGGTATTACGGCTTTAATCGGCAGCATATGGACTTCGTGTTTCTTGAATATGTCGGAGATCTGTTCGCGCCTGTGGCGACCCAGGAGACCACCAACGCGCAGGCGTTGAAACAAACCGGGGCGGAGTTGGAGGCTGTTGGGAAATGGGCCGGACGGTTGATGCTCTTCCTGGGCATTCAGACGATCGGGATCGGTCTGTGGTGGTGGGCTTACACCGCTGCGGTCGTTCCGGCGCTCTCTCGATGGCGGCTCGGGTCGGGGTTTCAGGCGAACGCCCTGTTCTGTGTGTGCCTGGTAGGAGGGGGCGCCGGATTCCATCCGTTGGGACCGTACGGTATTCGAGTCGCTCACATCGGCAGCACGGTCTACTACACGTTGGCTCAGAATCCAATCTTGTTCGCCAGCGAGGCATTGCGGGTCGCCTGGGTGTCGCGAGGATCGATGGCGCAGCGGGCAAACACTGGGATCATGCCGTATGACGTCGCCGTGCGCATGGCGCAGGGTTTGTTGGGGCCGGGAGAGGTATTCCCGGATCCGCGGTACCCATTGGTCCGAGCCATGAAGGCCACTGCCGACGGCGTACGGTTCTCCAAGCCCGCCAACGTGATCATCCTGTTTCTGGAAGGGTTGGACCGCCGATACCTGGGGCAGACCTACGGTGGGGTGCGCGGAACGCCGTTTCTGGATCGGTTAAGGGACGACAGTGTCTATTTCACCAATTTCTTTTCCAACGGCGTCCAGACCTCCCGGGGACTCTTCGCCACCCTCTGCAGCACGTACCCGCGGCATGGGGCCAGCGCAATGAAAACGCGTTATGCTCACGATTATCTCTGCCTGCCGTCGCTCCTGCAGCGTCAAGGCTACAGCACGGAAATGGTGATCGGGCAGCATCGGGATCTCAATCGACTGCAAACGTTTTTCTCCCGAAATGGCCTGCAGCAGTTGCTGGACGAGGGTGATTTTCCTTCGCAGGCGGAACGGGCGGGACTGGGCATTGTCGACGGCGCACTCTTCGATCTCTGTTATGAGCGGATCAAGCAACGCCAGAAAGAGGGGAAACCGTTTTTTCTCACCAGTCTCACACTGTCGACACATCATCCCTTTGCCGCTCCGCCTCACCATGAGGAGGTCCGTGCACTCCAGGAGCAGGTTGCAGACCAGTATGTCGGGGCGCTTCGGTATACGGATCTTGAATTGGAGCGGGTGTTCTCGAAGCTGGTGCGTGAGGGACTGTTGCGCAATACCGTGGTCGTGATCATAGGTGATCATGGGCGGCACGAACCGGTCGGGAGCACCGATATCGAACGGAAGGTCGGTCATTTTGCGTCGCCGATGCTGATCTGGATGGATGAATCGTTGCGAACGCCTGCCACCTACCGACCACGCGCTGTGTCAACGATTGCGAGTCATGTGGATGTCGCGCCGACCCTCCTGGCCTTGAACGGAGCCATGCCGGCGTTCGCGTCGTTCGCGGGGCACGACCTTACCTGCCTCCTCGTGCGGGATTGTTTGCCGGACCAGGTGGCCTATCTCACGAGCGTCTACGACAATTTGGTGGGGTTAGCCAGTCGTGAAGGCGTCTTGTTGTACTCGTTTCTGACAGAGAGGCTTCAAACGACGAGTCTGACCTTCGAACTCCTGCCGGACGAGCAGGACGGCATGCGATCTCTCTCAGCCTCCCGCTATCAGGAGTTGTTGGCGCTCTACGAAGTGTCCAATGTGGCGCTTGATTCGAATCGTCTTTGGTCGTGGCGAGAATTTGGGGCACGGCTCTGAAAGGGTGTCGGGTTATTCGGTCTGCAGGAAGGCGGAGTGTCTGATCGAGAAGGAATCGTGACCGTGAGTCATACCCCGATAACGGCGGTGGTCATCGCCTATAATGATGAACCCAACATGCGGGCCTGCCTGGAATCCATCACTTGGGCAGATGAAATCATCGTGGTCGATTCGCACAGCACCGATGCCACCGCACGCATCAGCCGCGAGTTCACCGAGCAGGTCTACCAGCATGACTTTCATGGCTTCGGCCGTCTGCGCAATGAGGCCCTGGCGCACGCCACGCACGATTGGGTGTTCAGTCTGGATACCGACGAGCGCGCAACCCCTGAGTTGCGGGATGAGATTCGGCAGGTGCTGGCCGCCGGCCCGCAGGCTGATGCCTACTTCGTGCCTCGCAAGAATTATTTTCTGGGGCGATGGATCAAACATTGCGGCTGGTTTCCCGATTATCGACAGCCGCAACTCTTTCGCAAGAGCCGTCTGCGCTATCGAGACGAACTGGTTCATGAAAGTTTCGATCTGGACGGTCGCCTCGGCTATTTGACCTCCACCGCCCTGCAGTTCCCATTTCGAGACATCGATCATTATTTGGCGAAGCAGGAACGCTATTCCGATCTGATGGCGCGGCGCATGGTCGAGCAAGGGCGCTCCTTTTCCTGGCACCAGCTGCTGTCGCATCCTTGCTTCACATTTCTAAAGATGTATGTCGGCCGCAAGGGTTGCCTCGACGGGGTGCCGGGCCTCATTTTGTCCGGGCTCTACGCCTATTATACGTTCATTAAATATGCTCGTTTTTGGGAGCTGCAGGGCACAGCGGCGCTTACCGAACGTCCGGCTGATCCGGTGAAGCAAGGGCAGGGATGAAGGACGTCGGAGTGGTACAGACGCGGGGGGCGATGATTGCGGCGGTGGTCATTACGAAAGACGAACAGAGCAACATCGCGGACTGTCTTGAATCAGTACGGTGGGCTGACGAACTCATTGTGGTGGACGCGGAGAGCCGGGATCGGACTGTGGAATTGGCGAAGCGTTATACGCCGCGAGTGTTCGTCCGGCCATGGGCGGGATACGGTCCTCAAAAAAACTTTGGAATCGATCAAGCCGGCGCAGACTGGATCCTCGTCGTGGATGCCGACGAGCGAGTGACCGACGGCCTGCGGCGAGAAATCCAAAACCTATTGGCCACCGGGCCGTCGGCGGATATCGGGGGCTATGAGATTCCCCGGCGGAACTTCTTTTATGGGAAGTGGATCCAAGGCGGCGGCCTGTTTCCAGACTACCAGCTGCGGCTCTTCCGAAAGACGTCCGGCCGCTATGACGATGTGCGGCTGCACGAACACCTCACGCTCAGCGGGCGTCGGGAACGGCTTCATGAGCCATTCGATCACTACAGCATGCCCACCGTGAACCATCACATCCGCAAGATGATGCGGTACACAACCCTGGGCGCCGATGAAAAACTTAAACGAGTCGGCCACATCAGCGGCTGGGTCATTGCGACGCACCATCTTGGCACGATGTTGAAGACCCTGTTCGTGCGTGGGGGCTATCGGGACGGCGTGCATGGCCTGGTGGTGGCGATGTTTGCCGGCCTTCATACGTTCGTCAAATATGCCAAGGCCTGGGAGCGGTTGAACGTGAGGCGTGACGCATGACGGGGGCATGCACTTCTCGCATGGATTCGACGGAGGCGTCTTTCGCCTGATGCGTATCGGGATTGATGCGGCATCGATCGTGGGAGACAAGGGCGGCGTCGGCTGGCATACGCATCATCTCCTGCAGGCCCTGTTGGACCTGGAAGAGGAGACCGAGTATCTCGGATATCTCAGGCCCGGTTCTCTGCGAGCAGGTCGGCTCGATGGCTGGCCGGTGAACGATCGAATGCGTTGGGTGGAGTCGCCGCGATGGCTGATGTCCTGGCGGGGAGCCTGGGATCGCCTCGATCTCTACCATGGCCCCAATTTCAAGATGCATACGACAGGACGGTCCGGCGGCATCGTCACCATTCACGATCTGTGGCTTGCTCGTCATCCCGAATATTCGCGGAAAGTGCTAGGCCAGGCGGGATCGTCGCGGCGAGCGCGTGCCACGGCCTTGCGGGCACGGAAAGTCGTGACGGTTTCGGAGTTCTCCGCCCGTGAAATCGAGGCGCTCTACGGCGTTCCGCGTGAACAGGTGGTCGTCATCTATAACGGGGTTTCCGAGGAATTTGTTCCGGAGCACGATGAGCAGGTAGTGGCCGATGTGCGACAACGTTGGGCAATTCCGGCAGCCGGGTTTATCCTGTTCGTCGGCGGGGCCGATCCGAGAAAAAACCATCGTGTCTTCCTGCAGGCGGTGGCGCGGTCGCGATCGCAATTGGGAGGACGAGCTATCGTCCTCGTCGGTGACGCGGAACATCCGCAGGGAAGCTACCGGGCCACCGCGCAGGCGCTCGGGTTAGAACAGGACGTCCGTTGTACCGGTCGTCTCGACCGCGAAGATCTCCGGCGGCTCTATTCCTGTGCCGATCTGTTTGTCTTTCCTTCACGCTATGAGGGATTCGGCATGCCGGTCCTGGAGGCGATGGCCTGTGGCGCCCCCACGATTACAGCCTCTACCTCCTCCCTGCCGGAAGTGGCTGGGGAGGCGGCGTTGTTGGTGGATCCCGACGATGTTGAGGCCTTGGGCAAGGCGATGGTGACGGTGTTGTCAGACCCGGCGCTCCGACAGGGGCTGCGACAGCGTGGATTCGATCGGACACGACTTTTCACTTGGCAGCGTGCGGCCTTGCGTACAAGCGCCCTCTACCACGAACTCTGTGCCTGAGGAATATCGGCGGCATGCATTATCGTAATCTCCTGGTCATCAAGTTGCGGCACATCGGCGATGTGCTGCTTTCGACGCCGGTCCTGCGTGCCTTGCGGGAAGCCTATCCAGACGCACAGCTGACCATGCTGGTCAACCGCGGGACCGAGGGGATCCTGGCGCACAATCCGGATGTGAACGAGGTGTTATGTATCGAGAAGGGGAGCTGGGATGCCCAATTGAGGTTTGTGCAAGCATTGCGGCGCCGGGCATTCGATTGTGTGATCGACCTGACTGATGGCGATCGATCGGCCGTCATCAGTCTCGCGACCGGCGCGTCCATTCGTGTGGGATTCAATGCTGAACATCGTTGGCGGGGACTCTTGTATAGCGCGGTGGCTACACCGCGTCCGACGGACCAGCATCGTGTGGAGTATGATCTCTGCGCCCTCCGGCATCTGGGCCTCGATCCGAAACCAGGCACGCCGGTTTTGCATGTATCCCAGTCGGAGGAGGTGGTGGTGGAGACGTGGCTGCGAGAGGCCGGCCTCCCCTCATCGAAGGATGGTCCACCATTGCTGTTGTTGCAACCAGGCGCGCGCTACTCCCTAAAGGTTTGGCCGCATGAACGGTTCGTTGAGCTGGCCGATCGTCTCGCAGACCGGTTCTCCTGTCGGATTCTGCTGGGCGGTGATCAGCGAGAGCGCGAGATCGCCGAGCAGATTGCCCGTAAAATGCGCGATGCGCCTAAGGTCGTGGCGGGGAAATTTTCACTGCTGCAGTTTGCCGCGCTGGTGAAACGCTGCGCGTTGTTCGTCGGGAACGACGGCGGCGCCATGCATATCGCGGCAGCGATGGGAACCCCGGTGGTGGCGCTCTTCGGGCCGACCTATCCTCGGCGCTGGGGGCCCCGCGGCGGTCCGGCACAGGTGATCTACAAGAGCCTGGACTGCCGTGCCTGTTACCATCCCACCTGCTTGCGCGGCGACGACAGTTGCATGCAGCAAATCACCGTGGACGAAGTGTTTGGGGCCGCCAGCCGGATGCTGGAGCGTACGATGACGCGAGCAAACGTATGAACGATGAACGAGTCAGCGTAGTGATTCCCGTTTACAATGGTGCGCCGTTTGTCGCGAAGGCGGTGGCGAGCGTGCGGGCGCAGAAACACCCCGCCGTGGAAATACTCGTAGTCGACGACGGATCAAATGATGGGACGCAGGACGTGTTGAAGCGGCTTGAGCAGAGTGATGGAATCCGATGGTTTCAGCGCAGCCATGGCGGACCGGCGCGCTCTCGGAATTACGGCATCGACGCGGCTCAGGGAGAATTCATTGCGCTTTTGGACTGTGATGACGAGTGGTTGCCCGGAAAACTTGCCGCCCAGTTGGCCATCATGCGTGACCGGCCTGAGGTGGGGCTGGTCCATACGGATTTCGAGGTGCGGTTTGAGGACGGAACCTTGGAGGAGCGCGTGTCGGCGCGGTCGAGCCGGGAGCCGATGGTGCAGGCATTTGCGGGGGGGCATGTGGCCCTGCCGTCCACACTCCTGATGAGGAGAACGGTGCTGGAGAAGGTCGGCGGCTTGGACCCGGAGCTATATGGTTCCGAGGACTCTGATCTGACGATCCGACTGTTTCGCGTGACCGCCTTCGAGTGCATCGATCACGTGCTGGTGAACAAACTCCAGCGTGGCCATGGGTATCGGGATATGGCCTTCGATGAGCAGACGCATCGGGCGCGCGTCCTGGCTAGCCGAGATCGATTTCTGACACGCTTGGAAGGGTTGGCTCCACTCACGGCGGCCCAGCGGGCGGCGTTGGATCGAGAATGGGCGAACTATTTTCTCCTCAGTGGCGCGGCGGCTGAGAAGCGAGGCATGAAAGGGCAGGCGAGAACGTGGTATGCGAAGGCCATTTCAAAATCTCCGCTTCGATGGCGCTGCTATTCACGCTGGCTGAGGACGCTGCTGTGATGGAATCAACGGTCGAGCCGAGTGTGCAGGAGAAAGTGTTCCGATGGCGTGACAGCGACCGCATCTCATCGGAGACGGCCGGCCATCATTCTCGCTCCGGTCAGGCACCTGCCTGTGAGAGCTTCTGACGATGCCCACGGTCACCGTTGTCATGCCGGTGTTCAATGGAACACGTTATCTCACCGAAGCGCTGGAAAGCGTGTTTGCGCAAGTCTACCAAGACTACGAAGTGATCTGTGTCGATGACGGATCAACCGATGAGTCTGCGAAATGCCTGGAGAGTTACGGTGGTCGTGTCACCGTCATTCGGCAGGCGAATCGGGGACAGGGAGCGGCCCGTAATGTCGGTATCGATCATGCTGCCGGTCGGTACATCGCATTTCTGGACCAGGACGATCGTTGGTACTCCTCGAAGCTGGAACGCGAAGTGCGGGCATTGGAGGCATGTCCCGAGGCAGTCCTCGCCTACTCCAACTCGGACAGGATGGATCATGAAGGAAGTCTCGTGCGGGTCGGAGCCACGCTGGCCGAGCGGGCTTCTGCGTTGGCGTCTCCGCTTGGACGGCTGATCGGAGAAGGTCTGGTATTGCCTTCGTCCATGCTGGTGCGTCGAGCGGTGTTGGAGTCTGTGGGTGGGTTTGATCCGCACTTGACAGGATTTGAAGATTTCGATCTCTGTGCGCGTCTGAGGCAGCACGGTCGGTTCGTGTTGCTTGAAGAGTCCGGTCTGTCCTATCGAGTTCACGACGGCGGATTCAGTCGGGCCGGCAAGTTAAGGGTGGTACAAAGCCGTGAGCGGTTTCTCCGCCGCATGCAGGTGTTATACGCCGGCGATCGAGTCAAGGAGCGAATTATTCGCACGATGCTGGGCGAATGCTATTCCGACTGGGGCATGAACGAAATGCAGGCGGGGGATGGCCGGGCAGGCCGCCGGTGGTTCCTGCGGTCGTTGTCCGAAAGTCCGATGAATTGGCGTACCTATTCGCGATTGCTGCGAACTTTCTTGGCACGTACGCCGGGAGACGGGAAGTAGATGAAAGAGAGGCACGGAACTGCGAGAGTTGCGCGCCGTGCCCGGTGAGTCTCTGACGGTCTGCCCGGACTTGGTATAAAACCGCTCGTGTGCGCCATCGCTCTTTGCAAGGCGGCTTCAGCGAAGCCATGTGTAGTCACCGTCATGTCTGTGCTGAAGGGATCACTCATTGCCCCACGTGTTACACGAGATAGGATCTGAGGAGCCGGGAGAGAGTTTTGACGTTCAGCGGTTGGTGACGCAGGGAACGCCAGAAGGCTTCTCGAGCTTTGTGCGGAGCATGAGCGTTGAGATGGTGCTTTCCGAGATCCGCATAGTAGATCGCCCAATCGTTGGAGAGGGCATCGCCTTCGACGGTCCCCGCATGACAGGCGGCGGCGTGTTTCTCAAGGAATCGCCGGCGGCCTTCCAGCGCGCGCAGAGAGGGAATTCCCCGCGAGGCATTGTGTCCGTAGAGCCGGTGGCGGTACAGCGGCTTGGGAAGGTGAATGAATCGATCCGGTTCCCAAAGGCGGATAGCGAGGTCCATGTCTTCCCAAATCGAGAGCTGCGCATCGTAGCCTCCCACCGCATCGAAACTTGCCTTGCGGAATAACGTGCCGGACGTCGCCACGTCATGCCCGCCCCGAAGCAATTGCGTAATGCTCCCACTGTCTTTCATGGCGGCGTCGTATTCCAGGATGTTGTTCTGCTCATCCACCTGGTACCCGTCGCAATGGACGAGGGTGGCTCGCGGGGAAGATTCGAGGATGCGGAGCGTCTCTTTCAAAAACGTGGGTTCCCACAGATCGTCCTGATCGAGAAAGGCCAGGTAAGGCCCTTGAGCGAGTTGTGCGCCGGTATTCCGCGCGGCGGCCTGTCCACCGTTCTGGGTACGCCGCAGGTATCGGACTTGAGGGATTTTTTGCACCAGCGAACTGGTGTCGTCGGTCGACGCATCATCCACGACGATGATTTCGTAATCGACATAGGTCTGCGCGAGCACGGAGCCAATCGCCGGCTCTAGATATCTCGACGTCCCGTTGTACGCTGGAATGACGACGCTGACGTGGGGCATAGTGGTGCTTCCTTAAAGCGGTCCATCGGTAACACAGGCATGTGTCTCAGTCAACTGCTCCGGCTGCGCCGCGAGCGCAGAGGAAGGACTCTCGATCGTTCGCTCTGGCTTGACTTGCCGAATGTGCTGTGGTTCCATCGCTTCGAATTCCGGGAGCCTGTTGGCTCGTGATGACGGCCATCCAACAGCTCGGGGCGTTCCCTGTACGGTGAGGCAAGCGGACAGCCGGTTTTCCGACGCTGTGGTTGGAACCCAACAACATTGTGAAGATCGTTATCGCCGCCTGGCATCTCAAAAATCCCCATGTCGGGATCGGACGGTATGCTCGAGAATTGATCGATGCCTTGGGGCGCGTCGATCATACGAATCAGTATGAGGTGCTGCTTCCTTGCGCGGAACATCCGTTCACCTCACGTCCGAACATGCGGTATCGGGTCGTTCGCTTTCCGCTGTTCCGCCGGCGCTTCTGGGAGCAGGTGGCACCGATCTTGGTCGGCCCGTACGATGTGCTGCATTTTCCCTACGATTCCTGTGTGGCCTGGAAGCGCGGGAAGTTCGTCTCCACGATCCATGACGTCAAGCCGTTGCTGTTTCCGGAGCTCCGTGCCCGCACAAGCCTCAATCGTCGAATCGAGCAGTGGTTGGTGGGGGATCGATGGAAAACCATTGACCACGTCATCACCATCTCGGAACATTCGCGGGGTGATTTACTTGCGCACGTGCCGCTCCGCCCAGACCAGGTGAGCGTGACTCCACTCGGGCTCGATGCCGAGCGTTTTCGGCCTGCCGATCACCATCAGCAAGGACGGCCCTACGTATTGTGTGTTGCCGGTGACGACCCGACCAAAAACGTCGGTTGTCTGGTCGAAGCATTTGCAAAGCTGTCCGAAGGACTTCGCAGTCGCTTCGATCTTCTGCTCGCTGGGGATGTGTGTAAACGGGTGGACATTCGAGCGGCCGTCGATCGCCTGGGTATCGGCGCACAGACGAAGCTCATCGGACGGGTATCGGACGAAGAGCTCATTGCGTACTATCAGCAGGCCACGGCGTTTGTCTTTCCATCGCTCTATGAGGGGTTCGGACTCCCGGTGTTGGAGGCGATGGGGTGCGGCTGTCCGGTGATCTGTTCGAACTTGTCCTCGTTGCCCGAGGTCGCCGGCGATGCGGCCTTACTGATCGATCCGAATGACAGCGGTCAACTCGCCACCGAAATGTCCCATGTCCTGGAGTCGCCTGCGCTCCAGGGTACATTGAGGGCTCGGGGCTTGGCGCGCGCAGGCCAATTCTCCTGGGACCACACCGCCTCTGCAACGGTGGCGGTGTATCACCGTGTGGTCGGCCGATAGGCTGTCACGTACAATAACCTGTTCGTCCGCTATGCCGGCGAAGTCGTCACATGCTTATTACTCGACAGAGTAGCGCGCCTGTGTTGTCATTTGGCATCTACTGCCTGGGATCAGCAGAGTGACGAAATAGATGAACAAAAAGACCTACGATTTTCTCATTGTTGGAGCCGGAGTGATCGGCGTTGCCATCGCGCGGGAACTTAGGCGTCGATATGGCGCGACGGTCGTGGTGGTGGAAAAAGAGGCTACGGCTGCTTTGCATGCGAGCGGTCGCAACAGCGGTGTGCTGCATGCGGGCGTCTATTACAAGGCGGGGACGCTCAAAGCCAGATTGTGTGTGGAGGGCAACCGGCGGTTGCGGGCCTATTGTCAGGAAAAGGCCATCATGCTCAACGATCATGGCAAGGTGATTGTCGCGCGGACGGAAGCGGAGTTGCCGGCATTACGGGAGTTGCACGCACGATCCCAGGCTAATGGAGTGCGTGTGAGCCTGCTTGATGCGCAGGCGTTGAAAGAGGTCGAACCCTGTGCCAAGACGGTGCAACAGGCCTTATATGTGAAGGACACGGCGGTAGTGAATCCTCAGCGTGTCATGGCTGCCATGGTGGCGGATGCCGAACGCGAAGGAGTGCAGTTTTGGTTCGGCTGTGCGTGGCAAGGGCGCGAGGGCGAAGCGACGGTGAGGACCACGCGCGGCGCGGTGTCGTGTGGCCATTTGGTGAATTGCGGGGGATTGTTTGCCGATCGTCTTGCACAGGCTTATGGGGTCGGGCAGCACTTCAGAATTCTGCCTTTTCGCGGACAGTTTTTTCGACTGCGTCCGGAATCCAAACTGCAGGTTCGGGGTAACATCTATCCGGTGCCGGATCTACGGAATCCCTTTCTGGGGGTGCATTTTACGCGGAGGCCGGAAGGCGACGTCACGATCGGGCCCTCGGCCCTTCCGCTGCTGGGGCGCGAGCAGTACCAGGGCATGACGGGTGCGACATTCGGCGATAGTCTGACGATGCTGACCTATCTGATGCGGCTCCTTGGCCGCAATCGTAACCATTTTCGCTCGATCGCTTGGACGGAAATGATCAAGCTCACGCGCACGGGGTTTTTTCGTGAGGCGGAAGCTTTGGGGGTGGGATTTGAGAAGGCGGATCTGCTGCCGGGTAAAGAGCCCGGCATCCGGGCACAATTGATTGATATCAGAACGGCGGAGCTCGTGAGTGATTTCGTCATTGAGTCAGGGCCGCGGTCCACTCATGTGTTGAATGCGGTTTCGCCGGCCTTCACCGCCTCGCTCCCTTTTGCCGAGCACGTCGTCGACAAGATGGAAGTTGAGTAGAGTTTTGTGGACCCATGATCGAATTTTCTGGTCTGAAGGCGGGACGAAGCGTTACGATCCAATTAATTGATGTGGAATCATGAAGGCTGTGTGGCAGCCAATGCCTTGTCTGATCCCATCGTATAGGTTGCATTGGGAGGTGATGGATGAAGGGTGTCGTGCTTGCCGGAGGCCTCGGTTCTCGACTGCTTCCGCTCACCAAAGTGACGAACAAACATCTCCTGCCTGTTTATGACAAGCCGATGATCTATTACCCCATTCAGACGCTCGTGAACGCCGGCATCACGGAAGTCATGCTGGTGACAGGTGGAAACAGCGCCGGAGACTTTCTGAAGCTCCTGGGAAACGGTCGGGACTTCGGTCTGAAGCATCTCAGCTATACCTATCAGCAGGGGGAGGGGGGCATTGCTGATGCGTTGCGGCTGGCTGAGCATTTCGCCGACGAGGGCCCGATCTGCGTGGTGCTGGGAGACAATCTGATTCAGGGCAATATCGCCACGGCAGCCGAGGCGTTTCGCGCGCAACAAACCGGCGCCAAGATTCTCCTCAAGGAAGTGAAGGATCCGCAACGATTCGGCGTGCCGCATCTCGAAGGGAATCGGGTGCTGAGTATCGCAGAGAAGCCGGCACAGCCGCGCTCGTCTTATGCGGTGACCGGGATCTATTTTTACGATGCGCGGGTGTTTGAGATTACCCGGACGCTCAAACCGTCCGGACGCGGCGAGCTGGAAATTACCGATGTCAACAACGCCTATATTGCCTCCGGCGAGTTGACGTGGAATGTGCTGGACGGCTGGTGGACCGATGCCGGCACGATCGAATCGCTCCTCGCCGCCAACCAGCTGGTGGCTCAGACCGGGGCGAACAGGATGGAGTTTTAAATGCGTATTCTCGTCACGGGAGGCGCCGGTTTCATCGGGTCGCATCTAGTGCGTCGCTTGATCCAGAGCGGTCGATATTCGGTCGTGAATCTCGATGCCCTCAAATATTCCGGCAATCTGGAAAATCTCGCGGATCTCGCCGGCCATCCGCAGTACACGTTCGTGCATGCCGATATCGGTGACCAGGAAGTCGTGCATGCTATCTTGCAAGAGCATCGGATCGAAGGGGTCATCAATTGCGCGGCGGAAACCCATGTTGATCGGTCGATTCTCGATCCCGGGGCCTTTGCCCGCACGGATGTGGTGGGTACGGGCATCCTGTTGGAAGAAGCGCGGCAGGCCGCTGTGCAACGGTTTCTGCAAGTCAGCACCGACGAGGTGTATGGCAGCGTGGAGCAGGGAAGCTCCACCGAGGGAGACCGGTTGGAACCGCGAAGCCCCTATTCGGCGAGCAAGGCTGGCGGGGACCTATTGGTCCTGAGTTATTGGACAACCTACCGATTTCCGGTGCTCGTCACGCGCGGGAGCAATACTTATGGGCCGAATCAGTACCCTGAGAAATTTATTCCCTTGTTTGCAACGAATGCGATCGACGAGGAGCCGCTTCCGTTGTATGGCGACGGCAAGCAATGTCGCGATTGGTTGTCGGTCTATGACCACGCGGCTGGGATCCAGCATGTGTTTGAACAGGGTCAATCGGGAACCGTCTACAATGTCGGAGGCGGGAATGAGCGGGAGAACATCACTGTGGCCGAACAGATCGTGGCGACGCTGGGAAAGTCTCGCTCGCTCATCCGTTTTGTGCAGGACCGTCCGGGACACGATCGTCGCTATTCGATCGATTGCAGTCGTCTGCGCGCCTTGGGATGGTCGCCTCAGGTGCCGTTCGAGGAGGGGCTGAAGCAAACGGTCGATTGGTATCGCACGCATGAGAGCTGGTGGCGAACGATCAAGTCTGGTGAGTTCAAGGCGTACTATCAGCAGCAGTATGCACAGCGGTTGCAAAAGGGGACGGCGTGCGGATCGTAATCACCGGCGCGCAGGGTCAGCTCGGGACAGACCTCCGCCAGACGTTGCGGGACCATCAGTTGACGACGCTGGATCTCCCAACGTTTGATCTCACCCACCCCGACTGTGCGCAGGCCATTGTGGATGCGGCACCGGAGGTTGTGATTCACGCGGGTGCATACACTGATGTGGATGGGGCAGAACGCAACCCAGGCCTGGCCATGGCGGTGAATGCCGAGGGGACTGAGAGGGTGGCCAGCGCCGCCGCTAAGACTGGGGCCCGGCTCATCTATATCTCGACCGACTATGTGTTCGATGGCCAAGGGACCCGACCCTATGTCGAAACGGATCCGACCAATCCCATCAGTGTCTATGGAGAGTCCAAGCTTGCGGGTGAGCAGCGGGCGTTGGCCGGCTGTGACAATACCTTGGTGGTGCGCACGGCGTGGCTCTACGGTCGGCACGGCAAGAATTTCGTCAAGACCATGCTGCAGCTCGCGGTCGAACGACCCTGTTTGGAAGTCGTGGCGGATCAACATGGCTGCCCGACCTTTTCCGAGGACCTTGCCGGTATGATTGCCAAGCTTGTCGCGCATCCGGTACAGGGTGTATTGCATGTCACCAACGGAGGCCACTGTAGCTGGCATGAGTTTGCCACCGAAATTATCAGATTGTCCGGGCGGGAGGTTCCCGTCGAACCGATTACCACGGCTGATCTCCCAAGACCGGCGAAGCGGCCGGCCTATTCGGTGTTGTCCTCAGGCCGTCTCCATCACCTCGGCTTCAGCATGCCAACCTGGCAGGATGGGTTGCAGCGATTCCTGAACGCCTTGCCGGCGGTTTCCTCAGCGGCTTCTTAGGTATGTAGCTTCGCTTCCATCCCGGCCTCCGACACATTTCTGATAGCATTGTCGCCTCATTCCATTTTGTGCCAAGCCAATAGCAGGGTTGTGCCAGCACCACACATTTCTTGTGCAACCCACGTGTTTTCTCTATACTGCGGTCCCGCAGTGCCCCATGGGTATCTCTGTTTTCAATGCCTGCCGTGGGTCGATGGGAGCCTACGCACCTGCCCCATCGACAGATGAATGGTTGATCCACGTTTCATGTGAGTGCCTGATGTCGAGACGATGCCGTTCATGTCAGGCAGGGGAATCGTTTTGATGATGAATAGTCAGGTTAAATATGCGATCTTGCGTTGCCTCCGTCAATGTCCGACTTGCAAAGGAAGGCATTGTCGGTGTGTGCTTGGTCGAGTCGATCTTCGTGAGAAGCGGTCGTTGATATTATGACCGTAGCCACTTCGTCATCCGCCGATTCATCTGTCCGGCCTGTTCAGGCTGGACAGAGGCATGCCCCCGGTCGCGCACTATTTTGGGGATTTCAAAGTTATGTGATGATCGCCATCGCCTGCTCGAGCTTTTTTCCGATCCTGTTCCGCTATCAGGAGCATGCCGTCATTATTCTCATCGTGCTCTGCTTGGGTATGTGTGGGGTAGAGAAGGCGAGTCCTTGGATTAGAAACCCGTTGGACCTTCCCCTCTGGCTTTTCATGATATGGGTGCTCTGCACCGTTCCTTTCGCGATCGACCCTGCGTACAGTTTTGCGGAATGGAAAAAGTTTGTCGCGCAGGCCGGTGTGTTCTATTGGTCCTTGCTCGTACTGGATCGCTGTCGACGGGAGAACCTACCGCAGCAGATTCTCTGGGCGCTCGTACTGGGTGGCACCGTCCTGGCCACATACGCGCTGACCGACTTTATTGATAGAGGCGGAAGCTGGAGGGAGCGCGTTATTCGGGCTAATGCCGTTGGATCGGACTACAACTGGCTCAGCACATACATGGTCATGACTATTCCTGTGATCGGCAGCCTCCGCGCCATAAGTCGCATCACCTGGATTCGTGGAGTTCACCTATTAGCTCTTGCTCTCTCGGTCGCGGCTCAGGTGTTTTCCTATACCCGCGGCGGATGGGTTGGTCATGCCGCTCAAGCGGTTATCCTCGCATTGATCGTCGGCGGGCGACGCATGGCCTTAGGTGTGCTGGGAATAATCACCGTTGCCGGAACCGGATTCTTGATCGCCTCTCAAGCGGGGTTTCAGAAAGAGATAGTTGCCTCCAACACTGTCGATACGAGGTTGGCGGTCTGGCGGATTGGGATATCGGAGATAGTGGCTAATCCTCTGGTCGGGATCGGATATGGCAACGATTCCTTCATCAAAAAGTTTCCTGAGTACTCGGTTCAGGCTCAGGCACACATTCCTGAGCGTGAGCGGGTGATCCCAGCCATGCATAACGCCTTCCTCACCGTGGCGCTTGGAAGTGGCCTTCCCGCATTGCTATGTTTCGCCTGGATTTTTGTCGCGCTCCTGCGGCGTCTCATTTCACTTCCCCAGATGATTGGAGATAGAGATCCGTTCACCGTTCTGGCCATAGGCATTGGGCTTGCCGTAATTGGGTTTGGAGTACGCAATCTCTTTGACTACATGTTCATGGGCAGTCTGGCCCATATATTTTGGATACTGGCTGCAATTGGGGTTACCGTGACCGGTCCAGACAGGCGGCGGCTTTTGTCTCACAAAGAGCTGGTCGAGCGGCAGGGGGCCATGCCCAACCTCCCAGTGTCTACATAGGGATTGTCATGGTTTGCGGCATGCGTGGGTGTCGCTGAGTCCAGCCGTGTGACAACACTTTACGGATCCATTCAAAAGTGGGACTCTCGTGCCGAGGAGATGAGGACTGTCTTGGTTCCTTAGCTCCTTATGGCCCCACACATTGTATGTCTGTGGACATGCGTCAATGAGCGCGGGGCTTGCTGTTTGACTGCCCATAACAATTCCAATTGAATCAGCGTCGCTCCGACTTGAGGTTCCAGGGAGGAAATAATGAAGTTCGGCAGTAGATCGAATCGGGAAAATAGCCGGACGGCTATGTGGCCGCGACGGGTGAGACCCACTCCGTGAGAGAGTTTCTCGATGTCGCGTTCGGCCACCTGGGACTTGATTGGCAGCATCACGTGAAAATCGATCCGCGCTACTATCGCCCGACAGAGGTCGATCTCTTGATCGATAATCCGGAAAAGCGGCACGGGCAGCTCGGCTGAAAGTTAAGCGTGGATTTTCATCGTTGGCGGTTATCATCGTCAAGGCGGATGTGGATGCGGAACGGCTCAAACAGCAGGGCATAGGATCGAAGGGGGCTCGGTGATGGATAAGCACTCGAGTATCTATGTTGCCGGCCATCGGGGCATGGTCGGGTCGGCGATTGTGCGGGCACTCACCGCCGCTGGCTATGACAACCTCAACGTTCGCACTAGCAAAGAGTTAGACCTGCGGGACAACCACCGGGTCGCTGAGTTTTTTGCAGAAGAGAAACCCGAATACGTCTTCCTGGCAGCAGCAAAGGTGGGTGGAATTCTGGCGAACAGCACGCTCCCTGCCGAATTTATTTATGACAATCTGACAATTCAAACTAATGTCATCCACCAGGCCTACGTGCATAGCGCCAAAAAACTCCTTCTCCTGGGGTCGTCCTGTATCTATCCTCGGGACTCGCCGCAGCCGATGAAGGAAGAGTATCTGCTGACCGGTGCACTTGAGCCAACCAACGAATGGTACGCTGTCGCCAAGATTGCCGGCATCAAGATGTGTCAGGCCTATCGTCGGCAATACGGGTGTGACTTTATTGCGGCCATGCCGACGAATCTCTATGGCCCGAATGATAACTTCGATCTGCAACATTCCCATGTGCTGGCGGCATTGCTCAGGCGGTTTCATGAGGCTCGCGAGCAGGGCCGCCCGCCTACATTGTGGGGATCCGGCTCTCCACGGCGCGAGTTTTTGCACGTGGATGATTGTGCGGAAGCCTGTATGTTTCTGATGGACCGCTATTCCGATCCCATGATCGTGAACGTCGGTGCGGGACAGGAAATTACCATTGCCGACCTGGCGGTGCTGATTGCGGAGGTGGTCGGGTATCGAGGGGCTATTCACTGGGATCCCACTAAACCGGACGGCATGCCGAGAAAGTTGATGGATTCAGGCCGTATCACCGCTCTGGGGTGGAAGCCAACAATCTCTCTCCGGCAAGGGCTGAATGAAACGTATTTATGGTACCGAGCTCGTGCCGACGGCAGTTTACAGCGATAGACTTGTGGCCATGATTTAACTGCTGGTTATGGTAAGCGTGTAGGTTCAGAGGCAGCCAAATGAAGCAATGTCATGTAGTACACCATATGGTGAGGGTATTTGTGTTGAGGTCTGCGCTCTTGTCGGAAAGAAGGGCGAGAGGTTCGCATGGCATGGTTTAATTGGAAGGCAATTGGGGTAGGATCAGAAATGAGGACTGTATGAGCTGTTTGAATAGCTGTCTCTTCCCACCTGATCTTTGCTTGACCCTGGAATTATGTTGCATCAGCAGGAGAAGACAGTCGACCACATGCGTAGGATGGTCCAGTGTGATGGGAACCGGTGGTTCATGTTGCACGCATGCTTCATTATCTTGGGTGCCATGAGAAATTTGCTCTTCGCTTCAAAGCCTTGTATCATTCGGCCCAATAACATCTCGACTTCGTTCTCCAGGGATAGCGGTTCGTGATTGATACCGTAGCGTCGGATTTTGATGCCCAGGATCGAGGTTCTGGCGACGCCATGGAGCACATTGCAGAACAGATCCAATATGTGGCTGTGATTGGAACAGGCAGTATCGGTCTACGGCATCTCCGAGTACTCCAGGGCCTTCCTAATGTGCGCCCGATTGCCATCTCTTATCGAGATGAACGGCGCGCCGAATTGACCCGACTAGGATATCTGACCTGCGCCAATCTTGCCAAGGCAGTCAAAACGTGGAAACTTTATGGCTGCATAGTCGCCTCTGATACCTCAAGGCACGTGGCCGATAGCCTGGAGGTTTTTTCGAATGGACTGCGGTGCCTCGTTGAGAAGCCCGCATCTCGGAACGGCAATGAAGCGAGGCAACTACTTCATGCAGCACTGAAGGCCAATTGCAGTCTCTACGTTGGTTGCGTCATGCGGTTTTCCGAATCGCTTGCGCAGGTCCGAGCCGGCCTCGCCCGAGTCGGGCCGGTCCATGCAGTTCGTATCGAGTGTCAATCGTATCTCCCGGATTGGCGTCCTAACCGTCCTTATCGCGACACGTATTCTGCGCGAGAGGATGAAGGGGGCGTGTTGCGTGATCTCATTCACGAACTCGACTATGCGGGATGGCTATTCGGCTGGCCCACTCGCTTGCAGGCGCGATTGGTCAATACAGGAGCCCTCGGGATTTCCGCGGAAGAATCGGCCGATCTCTCATGGGAAACCAAGGAGGGTGCAGTTGTAAGCATCAGACTGGACTATTTGACAAGGCCTCCACGGAGACACATGACGGTTTTTGGCTGTAACGGTACCTGGACGTGGGATGGCTTCTCGAACCATGCCGTCTACGATGCCGCAGATGGGGGAAATGAGCAGATCGTCTCAACCCAAACCAGGGACGCCATGTTCTCGGATCAGGCCCGGGCGTTTCTTTCAGCTGGGAAAGGAGAGGCAGAGCCGCTTCTTGCGTCTGGATTGGATGGCGTCCGGGCCATGCTGATTTGTGATGCCGCTCGGCGGGCCTCAGTTAGCCGCTGTGAAGAGTCCGTGGAGACCCCGTGACCGTTAACGGCACAGTGCTCACCGTGATCCCAGCGCGAGGTGGTTCTGTCGGGTTACCAGGGAAAAATCTTCGCCCGTTTGTAGAAGTGCCGCTGATTGTCCACTCTATTTTGTATGCGAGATTGTGTCAGGAGATCACTCGCATAATTGTTTCGACCGACTCGGCCGACATCGCCGCAATGGCCAGGCAGTATGGGGCGGACGTGCCCTTCATGCGTCCGTCTGATCTCGCGCAAGGCTCAACGCCGATGTGGCCTGTTCTCCGACATGCCCTTATGACCGTAGAGGAGCAGGAGGAGTCATCCTACGACTTTTTGGTTTTGTTGGATCCCACGTCGCCGGCGCGCGAGCCTGCCGATATTACCGAGGCGTTGCAACGATTGGAAGACACACCCGAAGCCGACGGAATCGTCAGCGTGTCTCGGCCTGCCTTTAATCCCATTTGGCACTGCGTGGTCGAGCGTGATGGATGGATGGAAGATCTTTTCGAGGGAGGAGCCACGTATACCTGCCGACAGGACGTTCCATCAGTGTATCGGATCAACGGCGTTTTGTACGTGTGGCGGACTGAATTCGTTAGGCGAGAGGAGCGTGACTGGCGGCGTTATGGAAAACATCTTCTGTATGAAATTCCCGAGGTAAGGGCTATCTCAATCGATGATGTGCAACAGTTTGAACAGGCGGAATATTTGGTGCGCACCGGTCAAATCAAATTGCCCTGGATGCAAGCATAGTCGGTGACCCAATGAGGTCATTTCAGAATCTGATGGATTTGAGTGGCCGACGGGCTCTGGTGACCGGCGGAGCCGGCCATATCGGTCTGGCAGTGGTCGAGTGTTTGCTGGAACTGGGCGCCACCGTCGGCTTGATCGATCGGGATCCTGCGATGTGTGAACAACTCGCGCGAGAGTTATCGAACAAGGGATCTGTGGTTGCTTTCCCTTGCGACCTCAGCAATGAGACGGAAATTCGCGCAGTCGTTCGGCGTGCGATCGGCGAACTTGGTGGTCTCGAGATTGTCGTTCACAGCGCCGCCTATGTAGGGACGACCGCCATACCCGGATGGGCGGTCGCCTTCGATGAGCAACAAGTGGAACCTTTTGAGGCCGCCATGCGGGTAAATGTCACCTCCATCCTTGTCATTGCTCAGGAAGCGAAGGAAGCCTTAGCCAAGTCCGGGAACGGCAGTGTGATATGCATCGCTTCGATCTATGGTTTGGTTGGACCGGATATGCGTCTGTATGAGGGTACGGCAATGGGGAATCCCGCTGGGTATGGGGCAAGCAAGGGGGCGCTGTTGAGTCTGACAAGATATTTAGCGACCACGTTGGCTCCGTCCGTTCGGGTGAATGCGTTGTCTCCTGGCGGGGTATGGAGAGGACAGCCGGAGGTGTTCCTTGCTCGGTACATGCAGAAAACACCGATGGGGCGGATGGCGATCGAGGAAGATCTCAAGGGCGCAGTCGGGTTTTTAGCCAGCGATCTCTCTCGCTATGTGACAGGTCATAATCTGGTGGTGGACGGGGGGTGGACAGTGTGGTGAAACCGGTACGGATTCATAACCGCCTGGTTGGACCGGGTTACCCTTGTTTTGTCATTGCCGAAGCCGGGGTCAATCACAACGGCGCTATTGCGGTCGCCCGTCAGCTAGTCGATGTAGCGGCTGCGGCTGGAGCGGACGCTGTGAAGTTTCAGACGTTCGTGGCAGACCGGTTAGTCACGCCGACCGCCCATAAGGCCTCCTATCAGAGCGCGACGACCGGCGACTCGGAGACACAACTGGATATGTTGCGCAGATTGGAATTATCCAGGGAGGCGCATTACGACCTATCAGAGATGTGTGCCGCGCGAGGGATCTTGTTCCTCTCGACACCGTTTGATGAAGAGAGTGCTGATTTCCTTGAATCTCTGGGTGTGACGGCGTTTAAGATACCATCCGGAGAATTGACCAATTTGCCGTTTTTGGAACATATTGGGCGAAAGGGAAAACCGGTCATTCTTTCGACGGGCATGGCGACGTTAGAGGAGGTGCGCGAAGCCCTGCAGGCGCTTCTGAGCGGTGGGTCTACAGACGTCGTCCTTCTGCATTGCGTGAGCTGTTATCCCGCTGCACCTCCTGATGTGAATTTACGAGCTATGGAGACGATGCTGCAGGCCTTTCAACGGCCCGTGGGTTACTCCGATCATACCCTTGGAATCGAGGTGTCGCTGGCTGCAGTGGCAATGGGCGCCTGCGTGATCGAAAAACATTTTACCCTCGATCGGACGTTGCCGGGGCCAGATCAGCGCGGCTCGCTCGAGCCAGCCGAGTTGGAAGCTCTGATGAAAGGTATCCGTACCATCGAACAGTCCTTCGGCAATGGGGTGAAGGTTCCTGTTGCGGCTGAACGGGAGATTGCAGACGTGGCCAGAAAAAGTGTGGTCGCGGCGACCCACATTCCAGCCGGCACCATACTGAAGCGAGAATTGCTTGCCATTCGCCGACCAGGGACCGGGCTCCGTCCGGAACTCCGAGATTCACTCATTGGGCGACGGGCTGCACAGGCCATCCCAGCGGGATCGTTAGTGAGGATGGATCAGCTCGTATGAGAACGATTGGGATCGTCACGGGAAGCCGAGCTGACTACGGAATTTACCGTCCGCTCTTGCAGGATATCACTGCGGACGCATCTCTAGAACTGTTGCTGTATGTTACCGGGACTCATCTCAGCGCCGAATTCGGCGGAACTGTTGAAGAGATCGAGGCGGATGGTTTTCCGATTGCGGAGCGGGTTGAAGTGATTCTTGCTTCAGACACGCCACAGTCGATTGCGAAGTCGATGGGGCTCGGAACGATCGGCTTCGCCCAGGTGTTTTCCAAACGGCGTCCCGACCTGCTCATGGTGTTGGGGGATCGTTTCGAAATGCATGCCGCCGCGCTGGCCGCCCTACCGTTCAAGATTCCGGTGGCGCATGTTCACGGCGGAGAAACGACCGAGGGAGCCTTCGATGATGCTCTCCGCCATTCCATGACCAAACTCAGTCATTTGCATTTTGCGTCAGCGGAAGTTTATCGACAGCGATTGGTCCAGATGGGCGAGGAACCGTGGCGGGTCACCGTGTCCGGAGCAATGAGTTTGGACAATCTCACCCGCATGCCCCTATTACCTATTGAGGCACTTGAACAACGAGTGGGTCGCTCACTGCGTCCGTCCCCCTTGCTCGTGACGTTTCACCCTACCACGCTCGAGTATGAAGCGACGGAATGGCAGGTTACACAACTCGTTCATGCGCTGGAGCAGATCCGCAGGCCCATAGTGATTACAGCTCCCAATGCCGATACCTGCGGCCGCTTGATCCAGCGCCACCTCAGTGCGTTTGTACGGAATGCACCGCAAGCTGCACTCGTCGATAATTTGGGGACCCAGGCCTATTTCAGCCTAATGGCGATCGCGGCAGCCATGATTGGAAATTCTTCCAGCGGCATTCTCGAAGCCATGTCCTTCCAGCTTCCGGTCGTGAATATCGGATCTCGGCAAGCGGGGCGGGTTCGGGCGTCCAACGTGATCGATGTGGGGTATGAAACGGAAGAGATCCTGACGGGCGTTCGGTCGGCTTTAGAGCCGGATCGACGACGGATGTTGGTTGGCTGTTCGAATCCTTACGGTGACGGAAAGGCAGCTTCCAGAATTCTATGCCGCATTAAGAACGTTCCACTCGATGACACGCTGTTGCGAAAACGATTTGGATCGGATGTGGCCGTCGGAGCCGCGATTGCTGGGGAGAAATGAAGTGGCCGACAAGCGTCCTCTCTGTGTAATCCTTGGAGGAGGAGGACATGCGGCGGTCATTATCGAGACGTTGATCCTTGAAGGGGGCGCGGTGCCTTGGGTTGTACTTGATTCAAACCAAGCGCTGTGGGGTCAGCAATTGTGCGGTCTCCCGATTCGCGGCGGTGATGAAAGACTCTCTGACCTCAAGGCTGAAGGGGTGGACAGCTTCGTAGTCGGTCTTGGAGGAACGGGGGACAATGAGCCGCGACGGCGACTTTTTCTCAATGCGCAGGGAGTTGGATTGCGTCCCATGACGGTTCGCCACCCAAGCGCGATCTGTTCCACCTCAGCTCACGTGGGGGAAGGCACGGTTCTGTTGGCCGGGTCTGTTGTTGGGGCACGCACGACGGTGGGGAGGAACGTGATCATTAACAGCGGCGCGATTATAGAGCATGACGGCCACATTGGTGATCATGTTCATATTGCCTCTGGGGCTGTGCTGGCGAGTACCGTGACGGTGGAAGAAGGTGCCCATATCGGGGCCGGAGCGGTGGTTCGGCAATCTATACGAGTCGGCGCCGGGGCGATCGTGGGAGCAGGAGCGGTCGTCGTCCGCGACGTGAGACCGGGCCAAACGGTTGTCGGCGTTCCGGCCCAACCGCTTTCGGACAGGAGGCGACAATGAGTGTTCGAGTGATCGCCCGGCTCGATATCAAAGGCCCCAATCTGGTCAAAGGCATCCATCTGGAAGGGCTGCGCGTGCTGGGAAAACCGGAGCGGTTCGCCCAGGTCTACTATCGGGAAGGTATTGATGAGCTGCTCTATATGGATGTGGTCGCCAGTCTTTATCAGCGCAACAGCCTGCTGGATATGGTCAATCGCACTGCGCGTGACGTATTTATTCCGCTGACTGTTGGGGGTGGTCTTCGGACGCTCGAGGACATTCGGAATGTCTTGACGGCGGGGGCCGACAAAGTGGCACTGAATACGGCGGCAATTGCACGTCCGGAATTCATTCGAGAAGCTGCGCAAAAGTTTGGATCTTCCACGATCGTGATATCGATGGAAGCCATCAGAATGCCGAATGGGAACTATGAGGTCTATACCGATAATGGGCGGGAGCGTACCGGCGCCGATGCGTTTGAATGGGCTCTTCGTGCGGCCGGCCTTGGCGCCGGGGAGTTATTGGTCACCTCCATTGATCGCGAAGGGACAGGAAAAGGTTACGACCTGGACCTCACGAAACGCATTGCCGACGCCGTCTCGATTCCCGTCGTGGCCTGCGGAGGGGCTGGAACAATCGCCCATGTGTGCGAAGCGGTTCTTGATGGGCATGCCGATGCCGTCTGTGTGGCGTCCCTATTGCACTACGACTGCCTGAATCGTTACGGTTTCGAGTATGATGCCGCGGGGGAGGGTAATGTGGAATATTTGAAACAGTCGCGGAGGTTTTCAAAAATTGCGGCGGCATCGGTGCGGGACCTAAAGGTGGAGATGAACCGTCGAGCGATTCCCTGTCGCCCGGCTGCGGAGCGGGCGGCCCATGTTTGACCGTCTTGAGACGCCTGTGGCCATTGTGGACTACGGCATGGGAAATTTGTTCAGCGTCTTGCGCGCCTGCCAGACGGTGGGGTTGGCGGCCGAGATCACCAATTCCACTACCGCCGTGCGGCGGGCCTCGGCCCTCATTCTGCCAGGAGTCGGGGCGTTCGGGGTGGCAATGGACAATCTCCGCGACCTCGGGCTTATCGAAGTGATCCGCGCAGCGGTGGAGGACGGCAAGCCACTGCTCGGTATCTGTTTGGGCATGCAACTCTTGATGGCGGAGAGTTGGGAATTCGGCCACTGCCGGGGGCTCGGCATTATCCCGGGGGATGTGGTGCAGCTGCCGGATGGCATCAGCCGTGGATGCCGGTTGAAGGTCCCTCATGTCGGTTGGAACGGGATCCATCCTATTGAAGGCGGCCAGATGATTGAGCACGGAAAGGCGTCTTGGAACGGGACAGTGCTCGAGGGCTTGATTGAAGGAGAGTACCTATACTTCGTCCACTCGTATTATTGTCGGCCTGAAGTTTCTGCCGTCCTGGCGTTGACTGAGTATGGATCGCTGCCATTCTGTTCGGCCCTCCGTCGGGACAACGTGCAGGGATGCCAGTTTCACCCAGAACGCAGCGGTCTCCAGGGGCTGCAGATTTATAAGAATTTTGCGTCCATCGTGGATGGACAGAGGATGGAGTCTCATCGTGGCTGAACCACTTGAAGCCAAATATGGCTTGCCTAGGCAGGTCCAATATTGCGCGCGCTGCGTGATGTCCAATCAGCGGCCCGCCTCTTCCGTGGAGTTTAAGCACGGAAAAGAACATCGCCATCGGACGCTTCAGTTTGACGAGGAAGGTATTTGCGATGCGTGCCGTGCGGCTGAGCGGAAGAAAGACATCGACTGGAATCAGCGGGAAAAGGAGCTTGTCCGTCTGCTCGATCGCTATCGAAGAAACGACGGGTCATATGATTGCATCGTGCCAGGTAGCGGCGGGAAGGACAGTGCCTATGCGGCGCACATCTTGAAATATAAGTATGGCATGCACCCGTTGACGGTCACGTGGCCACCTATCCTCTATACGGACATTGGCTTGAAGAACTTTCGCAATTGGATTGAGGTCGGAGGATTCGATAATATCACCTACAAGCCCAACGGGCGTGTCCATCGACTTCTGACCAGGCTATCGATCGAAAATCTCCTCCATCCCTTTCAAACCTTCATTTTGGGACAAAAAAACCTTGCTCCTAAGATGGCGGTCCGATATGAGATCCCGCTCGTGTTCTATGGAGAGAATGAGGCGGAATATGGAAACCCGATCGCCGACAATGAGCGGTCTTTGCGCGACAAGTCTTATTTTGCCCTGCAGAATCTTTCAGAGGTCACCCTAGGCGGTGTCCCGATTGGCGAGTTGATCGAGAAGTACGGCCTGACCCTGAATGACCTGGCGTCGTATCTTCCACCCGATTACAAGGAGCTTGAGCGGGCCAAAATCGAGGTGCACTACCTCGGGTATTATCTGAAATGGACTCCTCAGGAATGTTATTACTATGCGATCGAGCACACGGGGTTTGAGGCCAACTCCGTGCGGACCGAAGGGACCTACAGCAAATACAATAGTCTCGACGACAAGATCGATGGATTTCACTACTACACCACTTATATTAAGTTTGGAATCGGCCGGGCGACTTACGACGCTTCTCAGGAAATCCGGAACAATCACTTGACTCGGGAAGAGGGCGTCGCGTTGGTGAGGCGGTTTGATGGTGAGTTCCCCAGCCGTTATTTTCAGGAGACCATGGACTACCTGGAGATTACTCAGGATCGGTTTCACCAGCTGTGCGACCAGTTTCGGTCTCCCCATCTTTGGAAAAAGTGTGATGGGACATGGCAGTTGCGCCACCCAATTACCTAAGGGATAATGACCTTTATTTTGGAGTGCGCAGGGTGAATACCAATCTTGATAGTTTTTGCATTCTGCGTACCGGCACGGTTGGCGACGCCGCGTCCTGCATGGACCGGTCTCGACTCGGCATCGTGCTGGTTGTAGAGAAGGACGGGCGACTGACCGGGACGATTACGGACGGCGATCTGCGGCGCGCGATGCTGGCGCGAATCGGCCTCGAAAGCCCTCTGGATAGGATTCTCGATCGGAAAGTGGGATCCGCCTATGCACAGCCGATCGTCGCTCCTGCTGGGAAATCGCCTGCCGAGTATCTCCAACTGTTACAGCAGCATAATATTCTTCATGTGCCGATCGTGAACGAAGCAAAGCGTGTCATTGGTCTTGTCAGTCGAGACGAATTTCTTCCCATTCCCCTCCTTCCTCTCCAAGCCGTGATCATGGCCGGTGGCAGGGGGTCTCGCTTGTTTCCACTGACGGAACACGTGCCTAAGCCGATGCTTCCTGTGGGCGAGCAACCTTTGCTGGAAATCATTATCAAACAATTGCGTGACTCAGGCATCAATCGGGTCAATGTGACCACCCACCATTGCGGGGAGAAGATTGAGCAGCATTTTGGCGATGGCCACGAGTGGGGGGTGGATCTCACCTACGTGGCGGAGGACCGCCCCTTGGGAACGGCCGGAAGTCTTGGGTTAATGGAAGTTCCGCTGGACACCACATTGGTGATAAACGGTGACATTTTAACCCAGGTTAACTTTCAGGCCATGCATGCGTTTCATCGGGCGCAGAAAGCCGATCTGACTGTCGCCGTGAGACAATATGATGTGCAGGTGCCGTTCGGGGTCATCGAATGTGATGGGACGGCGGTGCGAAAATTGAAGGAGAAGCCAGTCCTCAATTTTTTCGTGAATGCCGGCATCTATCTCTTGGAGCCGGTGGTGTATCAATATCTCGTGCCGGGTCAACGCATGGACATGACGGATCTCATTCAATTGTTGCTTGACCGCGGCAGTCTAGTCGCGAGCTTTCCCATTCGGGAAGGGTGGCTGGATATTGGCGAGCCAGCGGATTATGCACAGGCTCAGAAGCTTGTTCAGGCCTGGCAGGTGGAGCCATGAATTGGCAAGGCAAGCGTGTCCTAGTCACTGGCGCAGGGGGATTCATCGGCAGCCACTTGGTCGAACGATTGGTCGAACTCGGAGCGAATACGCGGGCATTGGTTCGTTATCGGGCCACCGGCGCATGGGGATGGCTGGATCATTCGGCGTGCCGAAAGGACGTTCAGGTGTTCGCCGGGGATCTGGTAGATCGCGACTGTGTCGTACGGGCCGTGCAGGATCGGGATGTCATCTTTCATTTGGGTGCCCTGATTGCGATTCCCTATTCCTATGAAGCGCCGCTTTCCTACGTCCGAACGAACGTCGAAGGCACGCTGAATGTGCTGCAGGCAGCCCGCCAGAGTGAAGTTGAACGCGTCATTCATACCTCAACCAGCGAGGTGTATGGAACGGCCAGGCAGGTCCCCATCGGTGAGGATCACCCTCTCCAAGGGCAGTCACCCTACGCAGCCAGCAAGATTGCTGCCGACAAAATGGCCGAGGCCTTTCACCTTTCGTTCGGAGTTCCAGTCGTCACCGTCCGTCCGTTTAACACATTTGGTCCTCGTCAGTCAGCGAGAGCTGTGATTCCGACGGTAATCATGCAGGGGCTTGTCAACCGTCGGGTTCGATTGGGGAATGTCGAGCCCACGAGAGATTTTAATTATGTGTCCAACACTGTTGATGGGTTCATTTGCGCGGCAGCCAGCGACCAAGCGGTGGGTCGGGTGGTGAATTTCGGTTCGGGATCCGAAATCAAGATCAGGTCATTAGTCGAAGCGATCGGCCGTCTGATGGGAGTGCCGATCGAGATTGTTACCGATGAGGAGCGTATTCGTCCAATTGCCAGCGAGGTTGAGCGGCTCTTGGCCGACACCCGTCTCGCGGAGAAGCTGCTAGACTGGACGCCGGCAGTCTCCCTGGAAGACGGGTTACGGTTGACCATTGAGTGGATCAAAAAACATCCTGAGTACTACCGTCCTGAATTGTATGCGATCTAAGGATTGTGCCGCGTCGGCTCCTCACTCACCCGTCCCGCTGTCAGTCCCGGTCCTTCGTGGAAACGAATGGAAATATGTGAAGGATTGCTTGGATACCGGTTGGGTCTCGTCCGTCGGTTCCTACGTAGATCGGTTTGAGCAAGAGGTGGCGACGTGCGTAGGCGCCCGATATGGCATTGCGACTTCAAGCGGAACGGCGGCATTGCATGTCGCGTTGCAGGTCGTTGGCGTTGAGCCTGAAGACGAGGTGCTGGTTTCAACGTTGAGTTTCATAGCCCCCGCAAATGCGGTGCGCTACCTCGGCGCTTGGCCCGTCTTCATGGATGCCGAACCGCAGTACTGGCAAATGGACGTAGAGAAGGTGGAGAGTTTCCTGCGCGAAGAGTGTGTTTGGCAGGACAGCATGCTGCGTAATAAGTCCACCGGTCGCCGAGTTCGGGCCATTCTTCCCGTCCACATTTTGGGACATCCCTGCGACCTGGACGCCCTGCGTCATCTCGCTCGCACCTATGGTCTTCGTATTGTGGAGGACGCGACGGAGAGCCTGGGGGCGACATACAAGGGGAGCGTGCTGGGAGCGCTCGGTGACGTCGCCTGTTTCAGCTTTAACGGCAACAAATTGTTGACAACGGGCGGTGGCGGCATGTTAGTGACCCAACAGGAAAACTGGGCACGGAAAGCAAAGTATCTTACAACCCAGGCCAAAGACGACGCCGTCGAATACATCCACGGTGAAATTGGCTACAACTATCGACTGACGAATCTTCAGGCGGCTGTCGGTTGTGCGCAGCTCGAACAATTGGCGCAATTCGTTGCGGTCAAACGCCGGTTAGCCGGTCGGTACCGTGCCGCCTTGGAGTCGCTTAACGGACTGCATGTGATGTCCGAGGCCCCGTGGGCGACCAGCTCGTTCTGGCTCTATACGATCTTAGTCGACCCGTCGGTGGCAAAGGTCGATCGACAGGCTTTACGCACGATCCTCGGGGCACGGAACATTGAGACGCGTCCCTTGTGGCAACCGTTGCATCGCTCTCCGGCTCACCGGGGTGCCCTGTCCTATTACTGTGTGGTTGCCGATCGGATCCAAGCGCAGGCTCTCAGCCTTCCGAGCTCGACGAACCTCACGGATGTGGAACAGGAATGGGTCATTGAGGAACTGAGGACGGCCCTAATGGTTGCCTCGTCCAACGTGGCGGGACGTTCATAATGCAACCTCGTGCGCGATCTGTTCCTCACGGTGTCATCAGTCCACTTGGCGTCCGGCTCGTTGACCTCGTGGTCGATCGTCAAGAGGCCGAGCAGCTTTTGCGGGAAGCTGCCACCCTCCCGTCGGTCATCCTATCAGCGAGAGCGATGTGCGATTTGGAGCTTCTTGCGGTGGGCGCGTTCTCGCCGCTCGATCGGTTTCTGGGCCGGGCAGACTATGAACGGGTGCTTGGAGACATGCGGCTTGCGAATGGGACCTTGTGGCCGATACCCATCACATTGCCGGTGAGTCCATCGACGGAGATTCGTCCGGAACGGCGCGTGGCGCTTCGGAGCCCCCGGTATGACCTGCTCGCGGTGATGACCGTCGAAGAAATGTATCCTTGGGATCTCACTTGCGAAGCACGAGCCATCGTCGGAACGACGGATGTTCGCCATCCACTGGTGGCGGAAATGTCCTCGTGGGGGTCGGTGTGTTTGTCTGGACGTCCGCAGATCCTGAATTTGCCGAGGCATCATGATTTTCTCGATCTCCGGCGCACGCCCGCGCAATTACGCCAACTTTTCGGCGAGTTAGGCGCCGATCGCGTGGTGGCGTTTCAACCGAACGGGCCCCTGACGCTTGAAGATGAGCAGTTTGCCAAGGCTGCGGCAGCGAACTGTCTTGCGACGTTGCTGTTTAATCCGGTCGTGGGCCTGGAACGTTCGGGTAACATCGATCACTTTGCTCGGGTGCGCGCCTGCAGGTCGGTGGTCCATAAGTATTGCGAGCCCCAATCGACCGTCTTGAGTTTGTGCCCTCTCGCGACGAGGCATGGAGGGCCGCGCGAAGCTCTTTGGGAGGCCCTCGTCAGTCGCAATTATGGGGTTTCCCATCTGGTTGTCAGAAAGGACCATGGGGGGGCTGGTCGCGGTTCCAATGGGCAGACTTTTTACCGAGAGGGAGCCGCGCAGGAGTTGGTTGGCCAATATGAAGGAGAGACTGGTGTAGCGATGATTCCGGACCCTTGTTTGTCAGAAGCCGGATCTTCGTCCGGCCGGGCGCCTTCTTATGTACCTGATTCCAATCTGAAACTATGGCGGCCTGAGGTGGAGCGGTTGATCGAACAGGTGTTTCCTCCGCCAGACCGAAGCGGTTTCTGCATATGGCTCACCGGTCTCAGCGGGGCCGGGAAATCCAGTATCGCAGAAGTCCTCGTTCCCTTGTTGATGGAGCATGGCCGACAGGTGACGGTCCTGGACGGTGATGTGGTGCGAACGCATCTATCGAAAGGCCTCACCTTCAGCAAAGAGGATCGGGACATGAATATTCGCCGGATTGGTTTTGTGGCTGCGGAAATTGTTCGCCACCATGGAGTGGTGGTGTGTGCCGCGGTCAGCCCCTACCGGTCGACTAGAAATGAGGTCCGAAGCATGATAGGGGAGGGGCGGTTCGTTGAAATCTATGTGAATACGCCCATCGAAATTTGCGAACGTCGAGATACCAAAGGGATGTATGCCAAGGCACGTAAGGGAGAACTGCGTGGATTTACCGGGATCGATGATCCCTATGAGGCGCCGTTACGACCGGAATTAAGTCTCACGACGACGGATTGCACGCCGGATGACAATGCGAGACGCATTGTCGCCCATCTTACACAGCGAGGCTTTGTGTCGGGGTGATGCAGAACGCTGAAGCGCGCTACAATTTGGCACCGGCAACCGGTGTCTCCGATGCATGCCTGATGATCTTACTTTAGGGAGAGTGGAGTGTGAAGAAACCCGCGGCACAGTTGCTCCAGCCGGTATTTATGGTCGGGACTCCCAAGTCTGGCACGACCTTTCTTTTGTCCTTGTTCGATTCTCATCCGTCCGTCATCAGCTTGCTGGAGACGGCGGTGTATCACTTGCCCCTGAGCTCTGTGCACGACCGATCGGGCCTCATCGCAAAACTGAACACCTTCTACTCGACCCTCATGGGCCAACACACCATCCATGCAGGCATCACTCCCACCGACCTGCGTGCAGGGTTAGAACGGCTCGAGGTAGAGGCGCCGTGGTCGCACTTGCCCAGGACGATCCTGCAGCTGCTGCTATCGATCGTGATGGACAAGATGGAGCGGGAGGCGGCAGGCTGCCTCACCCACTTCATTGAAAAGACGCCTCGACAGTATGATGCAGTCGATTCGATGTTCGAAGACTTTCCCAATGCGAAAGTGATTCATGTCTTGCGCGATCCGCGAGATAACTACCTGGCGTTGAAGCGGATGATGGACGAGCCAGGGTATCAAGGCATCGGCTATCAGCCCTCGAATTTCATTCGGGATCGCCTCTTGGCCAGCCTGGAAGCGGCCTATCGAAACGTGACGAAATATCGAGGTCGATATCGTCTTGTATTTTATGAAGACCTGATTCTCGATGGTGAGCCGATCATTCGGGAAATCGCCGCCTGGCTCGATCTTCCCTGGCATGATCTACTGATGGTGCCTTCGTACGGCGGTGAGTTATGGAAAGGCAATTCCCTCGCCTCGGATCTCAAGGATCGACTCAAGCCGTTTGACCGACGGCCGATTGGCCGTTGGAAAAGCGCTCTGAACGAGCAGGAGATTGAAATTTTGGAGTGGGTCATTCAGTCGTATTCGTTATCGGAGAAGTATCCATTGACGCGATCTCGAACCGGGTGGCAGCGGTTCTGGCAACTCACACAGCCCTTTCCCCGCGAGTTACGAGGAACCGGCCTTCCGGAGAGACGGCTTTGGGTCAAACGTCTTTGGCAGGCCTTTGCCTGGAATTATGTCTCTCGACGGGTCTGGATTGCCTGGTGCCTCCTGACGCGGGTTCGGAATTCCGATGGACGGTTGACAAGAGGCGCATTCGCATGTCCAGGAGCGTCCAATTCGGCGAGTCAGATATGAATCCGTATGTGATCGATCGAACAGTGCCCACGTTGATATGGGGGCGAGAGGATTCACAGTTCCATACGCGGATCTCGCTCTTCAATTACTACAGTCTGTTGTTCCCAGACCAGAGCGTGCATGTGACTGCTCATGTATATCTCTTTGGGGAGGATGGTCAGGAACGAGGGCATGTCCAGAGGACCCTCAATCCTCTTCAGCAGTGGCAATGCGATATGGGAGAGGTGTCGAAGGAGTTCCAAGGTAGCATCGGTGTGCAAATGGTTCCCGACTATCTGCCTCCCCTGAAGCATGATCGGTTTCTTGGGACACTCTTCTTTGCCACTTATTGGGATGCGGAGGGACATTGTGATTTCACGCATGAAACCGATCGGATGCGTTTTGATCAGGATTCTCGCCTGCAGTACGAGCCAGCTACTATTCCCACGTCCGAGAACCTGGAACTGTCGATTGTCGTACAAAACAGCTTCTTTGGCGAGGATGAGTCGAACTGTGACCGGTCGTGGGACGTCGAGATCAGGAACGCTGCGGGCCAACAGCTGCTGCACAAGTCACTGACCCTGGCGCCTAGGGCTTCGGTAGTTATCCCTGTGGGAGAGTTGCTCCCTGACTATCGCCGGCGGCTTGGCGGACGTGCCGGGTCGGTGCACGTAAGAGGTCGGCATATCAACCAGCCACTCACACTTGTGCGCCATCGAAGCGGCGACTTCAATATCCATCACTTCTGAGGACTACATGCTTCCGTCCGGATTGTGGAAAGAGCACGAGCCTCGTTTTGGGTTCCCCGTGTTTGGCGACTGCGTGAATAGGGTCAGTCAGGCTGTTCGGTTGGACTTTTGCCGTTTCAGTTGGAAGAAAGCGGTGAAAGCCTCGCTGAAGCAGCTTCGGGCCGGTCGGCTCCCGAGCCCAGGCATGTTTATCCCTCTTCTCTCGGGCGGGTATGGGAGCATGCGAGTCCGTGGGGCGCTCACCACTCGGCAAGGAGAGTTTCTCCGGGATTTCGGGCAATTGGGGGTCTGGAGAGCGGGACAGGCGTTTGAAATCAATGTCAACGAAACGATGGCCGCCCATGGGCTCCCCATGAGGGATGCCATATTCATGTTGATCATGAATTTGGGTGACCACACGGAAGCCTTGTCGGATATCAACATTTTTTCCATGAGTTATGAGGGCGAGCACTTTTACACCAACTATCGCACGGGCGCGTTTGCGCGAACGCTGAACGACTTTTCAAAAAAGAAACACGCCGGCTTCATGAGCGTGAATCCCAAGATCGTCGTCAATCAGAGTCATGTGTCAAGCCTCCTCTTTATGAACCATTCGTCCGCTCCAGAATATGCCGATACGGTGTGTCCCAGCGTCAAATTGTATCGATTCGATGGCGAGACCCTCGATCAAAAGTTTGGGCCGATTCCGGCGTTCGGATGTGTAGAGCGCTCGATGGAGGATCTGTTTGGGGAGGGTGTGCGAGAGTTTTTAGCCCCCTCCGGTGGGCTTGGTACGACGGTGTCTACCGTGAAAGGGTATACGCTAGCCGGCATCAGCGTGCTGCGTTCTCGAGATGGACGTTCCATGTCCATCGAGCATACCCGTCCGACCCAAAGCTACCTCATCAATGGCATCTGAGGGGACTCGGCCAGGGGAGGCAATCGAGGGGGGATACGGTCGACTCGCTCCTTCCCAAGCCACAAAGAGACTCGTGTCGCAGATCGGAGTGTATGGGTTTGGTAATGCCTTACAGCGCTTGGGAACGTTTGTGTTACTGCCGGTGTATGTCGCACGACTCACGCCCGAAGAATATGGCGTATTGACACTTGCCTCACTGATTCCCTTCGCCCTGCCTCCCATCCTTTCGTTAGGTCTCTCGCACGCGATCACCCGCTATTATCATGAGTGGGTTCGGAGCGGAGTGGCTGCCGGAAATTTGGGTATGGTGTGGTTAGTCGCGGTTGGGTGTATGCTCCTCGCAACGCTGGTGCTTGATCTGGCTGGGGGCCTCGTATTGGATCAGGTGATTACCCAGGCTCCCTATCAACCGTATCTACGCTTGGCGATGTGGTGGGCTTTCTTCAGCGGTCTGTCCTTGTGTCCATTTTGTTTGCTGCGCGTGCGTGAGCAAAGTACGGCGTTCGTGCTAGTTTCCACGGCTGCATTTTTTCTCGGGACCGGGCTCAATATCTGGGCGGTGCTCGCGGGGCAAGGGGTGGCCGGGGTGCTGTGGATGCAGGTCTTGTCCAATGCGGTGGTGGGTATTCTTTTAACGGCGTGGTACCTTCGGCAAGTGTCGTTTGTCCTCCATGGCCGCTCTTTTCTACAGGCGATTCGATTTAGTTTGCCTCTCGTACCATCATCAGTTCTGGAGGTCGTTGGCCATCGTGCTGACAGAATTTTTCTGGATAGATGGGCGTCATTGTCGGATATCGGGCTGTATACATTAGCGAACCAAGTCGGCCAGGCCGTAAAGTTTTTCTACGACTCCGTAAAACCCGCGTGGGTCCCGTTCTATGTGCGAGTGAGTGGAGAACGGGCAGATAGCCGCTCATTCCTCGGGAGTCTGGTGACCCTGTATGTGGCCGGCCTGTGCGTGGCGGCGGTCGCGGTCCTGTGTTTCGCCGCCGACGTGGTCCAGTGGATGAGCCGGGATGGCCGGTATCAAGGGGCGCTCCCGCTGATTCCCATCATGATCGGCGTGTTTTTTCTGCAGGGGCTCGCTCCCGTTGGGTCTACGGCGATTTTGGTCGCGGAGCGGACCAGCTGGCAGCCTGCCATTCAACTGTTGCATGTGGCGGGAGTGATCATGGCCAACCTCGTGTTGACCCAACGGTGGGGCGCAACCGGTGCCGCTTGGGCGCTGCTCCTGTCGTCAGGACTTTTTAGCGCCATGTATCTGTTCGCCGGGCACTATGCCCATCCGCTCAACCTCGAGTGGGGGCGGTTGGCGGCGCTGGCGTTGGGTGGTGCCCTCCTTACGGTCGGTGTTGCGCACACTTCCCACATCGGAATCAAGGCCGCACTTTTCGTGTTGTTGCTGGTCTGGGTGGGAGTCATCGTAGTCAGGCGTCGCGCGGGCTGGGGAGTTGCCCAGGTATCACCGGAAGAAAGCGGACCTGGTGTCTAGGCGGGCGCCTGAGGCTCCGCCTGCTAGCAAAAGTGTAGCCAGATGAAGGGCAATACGACGCAACCCAAAAAGCTGTGCCTGGTGCTCGACAATCCCGGACGAGATCTGTTGGGGATGGGGTTGTTGTCGTACCACTTGGCTCGGTGTGGAGTGCAAGTGACAGTGGTTCCGATGTACGACCAACTGACTCATGTCGTGCGGGAGCGGCCCGATCTGATCGTCGTGAATTATGCACGCAAGGCGAACCGCAGGTTGCTGGACCGGTACAAGAAATTGGGGATTCGAGTCGCAGTGCTGGACACTGAAGGCGGGATTTTACGTTCGGAGTACCGGGAATTGCTCAACATCGTGCTGGAGAGCGGTGCTCTTCCAGCGATAGATGACTATTTCTTATGGGGACACCGGCAGTATCAGGCGTTTCGTCAACAATTCGGCGGGGCCAGACCTCATCTACATCTGACCGGGTGTCCGCGATTCGATCTGTATTCAATTGAATGGAGCGGTTTAATTCCCGATCCCCCGTCAGGTGATTGTGACTATGTCTTGTTTGCGACAAGTTTCCCGCTGAATAACCCGCGTTTTACCACGCCCGAACAAGAAATCCGGAACGTACAGGAAACGATGGGGCTGGATGAGGAGACAATGCGAAAGGCCATGCAGGCGGCCGATCGCGCGTTAGAGGGATTTCTCTCGCTGGTGCGGACTTCCTGTACTATGTTTTCCGACGTCCGGTTCGTTCTTCGACCGCACCCCTTCGAAGGAGAGGAGGTCTATAGGTCTCGGTTGTCCGACCTCTCCAATTTACGGATCACCCGGGAAGGAAACTTGAACACCTGGCTAAAACAAGCCAAGTGTGTCGTGCAATTGAATTCATCCGTTGCATTCGAGGCTGGTCTGTTTGGGAAGCCAGTGGTTTCACTCGAAATGTTTCAAGATGCCAATCTCGAGGTGCAGGTCGCCTCAGCCTGCAGTCTCAAGGCCACAACTGAAGATGAGTACCAGGAGCTTCTGACGCACCTGCTTGGAAGAGCTCAGCATGTGCGGGTTGAGGCCCAACTTCATTCCGTACGTGTCGCGTTGGAACAAGCCGTTACGGACTGGATTTATGCTCATGACGGTAAGAGTGCCGAACGAACTGCCGAACAGCTGACGGCTCTTCTTGCTGACCGGCGGACGGCGAGACGTTCGACTATCTTATGGTGGCTTACTCAAAGTTACGAGTATGCGAGATTTGCCGCGAAGGTCTTGGCCAAGCGAATCCTTCGTCCGGACCTATTGGCCAATGCGCGGTTGAAAGAATTTCACGCACGGGACTTTGCACCGCTGGGGATTTTATGGCAAAAGGTAGGGTTGACGCCGGTTGATCGGGCCTTGGGGAGGTGGTGGCCTTTCTGCCGGTCGAATGCGGTGGTATTCGAAAAAAAGTGTGTGTAACAGGACGCGCAGGTTTGCGTTTGCATCAGCGTCTATGGACAAGGAGGACTTATCATGGGACGAACAGTCAGCATCGGATCGAGGCTGGTGGGCGACGGGCAGCCCTGTTTCATCATTGCGGAGATCGGGATCAACCATAATGGGGATCTGGCACTGGCCAAACAACTGATTGATGCGTCGAAGGAGGCCGGGGCTGATGCGGTCAAGTTCCAGAAACGAACCGTCGACGTGGTCTACTCGCCGGAAGAACTGGCCAGGCCGCGCGAAAGCCCGTTCGGAGCTACCAACGGCGACTTGAAGCGTGGGCTGGAGTTCGACCGGGATGGATATGCGGAGCTTGATCGGTACTGCGAGGAACGCGACATTCTCTGGTGCACGTCATGTTGGGATGAGGAGTCGGTTGATTTTATTGAGCAGTTCAATCCACCCTGTTACAAAATTGCCTCTGCCTGTCTGACCGATGATGGGCTGCTTCGGCATCACCACAAGACCGGCCGACCCGTTATTCTTTCCACCGGGATGAGCACGATGGAACAGATTCGCCATGCCGTTCGGGTGCTTGATACCGATGACTTACTGATACTGCACTGTACCAGCACGTACCCCAGCAAGCCGGAGGAACTCAATCTCCAGGCGATCCGGACACTCGAGAAGGAATTTCCCAACCATCCGATCGGGTACTCGGGCCATGAGGTTGGACTGCAAACCTCGGTTGCCGCCGTCGCGCTTGGCGCCTGCGTCGTCGAGCGCCATATCACGATGGACCGTGCGATGTGGGGAAGCGATCAGTCGGCTTCTGTCGAGCCGCAAGGCTTCCAGCGGATGGTCCGCGATATTCGAGCCGTAGAAGCGGCTATGGGGGATGGAGTCAAACGGGTGTATGAGGGGGAACGGCCTATTATTGCAAAGTTGAGGCGCGTCGGTAAGTAAGTGGACGTGTTGGCCATCATTCCCGCGCGCGGAGGCTCACGGAGGCTGCCGGGAAAGAACCTGTTGGATGTGGCGGGACGTCCGCTGTTGGTTCAAAGTATCGAACACGCAAAAGCGGCCAAGGAAGTCACCCGAACCGTCGTTTCAACCGACGATCCGGCTATTCAGGCGGTGAGTTTCGCAGCTGGAGCGGAGGTGATTCTTCGTCCACCAGAGTTCTCGACCGATACGGCGACCTCGGAGTCCGCGCTCCTTCACGTGCTGGACTACCTTAAGGATCGGGAACGGTATCAACCTGATTTGGTGGTATTTCTCCAATGCACCTCACCCATTCGGGAGGATGGCGACATTGATCGCGCGATTGAGCGCTTGCTCAATACCGGCGCCGACTCGTTGTTTTCGGCCACGGAATCAAAATGGTTGCTGTGGCGATCATCGGGTGATTGGGTCCAATCGTTCAACTACGATTACCGGCAGCGCCGCCGTGAGCAGGATATGGCGAGTGAATGGCGAGAAAACGGCTCCATCTACGTATTCCGTCCATGGGTACTGCGGGAATGCGGTAATCGATTGGGCGGAAGAATTACCTCCTATGAGATGAGTTATTGGAGTTCTTTCCAAATCGACTCTGCGGAAGATTTGGAGCTCTGCGACTGGATCCTCCGGCGCCAACAACGCCGCGACCGGTTGAAAGCGTTTCCCCATATGATCCAGGCTGTCGTCTTCGACTTCGACGGTGTGTTTACCGACAATCGAGTGCTGGTGTCGGAAGACGGCCGAGAGGCTGTCCAGTGTCACCGAGGTGACGGCCTTGGCCTGGATTACCTGCGGGGAACCGGTATTCCCCTCGTCGTATTGTCGACTGAGCGCAACCCTGTAGTGGCCACCCGCTGTCGGAAGCTGCGTCTGGAATGTCGCCAGGGGCTGGACGACAAGCTGGCAGCGCTCAAGCAGTTCGCGGAGGAGCGCCGAATCGACATGTCGTCGGTGGTGTATGTGGGCAATGATCTGAACGATGTAGAGTGTCTTACTGCTGTCGGTTGCGGCATCGTCGTGGCCGATGCCCATCCATCGGTCATGCAGATTGCCGCGATTGTCCTCAAGCACCGCGGGGGCGAAGGGGCTGTCAGGGAGATCTGCGACCTCGTTCAGGATAAGTTGAAAGGTGAATAGCATGGTGCAGCGTCAGGGGGTGGAACCACTATTCTCATTGGCACAGAAGACTGCGGTGGTGACCGGAGCCGCCGGCTATCTCGGTCGTATCTTCACGGAGGGTTTGCTGGATGCAGGGGCACGGGTGGTGCTGATGGGGCGTGGAGAGAAACTGCTTCGGGTGAGCCAGCAACTGGAAGCCCACTACGGTGAGGGGTCTGTCGAAGCGAAGACAGTCGATTTTTTCGATACGGAGAGTTTTCGTCAGACGCTCCAGGATCTGGCTCTGCGACCGTCCGGGATCGACATCTTGGTCAATAACGCATTCGAATTCAGTAAGGAGACGGGGTTCAATGATCCTTCTGGACGACTCGAATCGTTGTCAAAGGGGCAGTGGATGCGGGCGATGGAAGCCGGCGTATACTGGCATGCTTTGGCGACTCAGGTTGTAGCGGAGGCCATGGCTGAGCGTCGCAGGGGAACAATTGTCAACGTGAGTTCGATGTATGCGTTGGTCAGTCCGGATCCCGCCTTATACGAGGGGACTACGATCTTCAATCCCCCGACCTATGGCGCGACCAAAGCGGCGCTCCTCTCGCTGACGCGTTATACGGCTGCTTTCTATGGCGGCCGGGGGGTTCGCTGTAACGCGCTGTTGCCGGGCGCATTCCCGAACCTCGGGGGTGATTCGTATAACGCTCCGCGCAACGAGGAGTTCCTTCGACGGCTCAGTGACCGGACACTGCTGGGACGATGTGGACAGCCGGATGATCTCAAGGGAGCCATCATTTTTTTGGCTTCGGATGCCGCTGCATATGTGACTGGTCAATGCCTGTCGGTTGACGGTGGATGGACCGTCCGGTAGTAGGTGGAGGTCAAGGATGCATGAGATAGGGTTGATGCAGGGGAGGTTGGTCCCTCAGGTCAATAGGCGAATACAGGCATTTCCCAGAGACCATTGGCGTGAGGAATTCATGCTTGCGCAGCAACATGCATTTGCATCCATCGAGTTCATTTTCGAAACGGATGACTACAGCGGGAATCCTTTGTTCACAGCCGATGGACGAGGTACGGTCCGGGATGTGATTCAACATTCTCACGTGCCGGTATCAGCAATATGCGCCGACTATTTCATGGATCATCCATTCTTTCGTGTCTCGGCGACAGAGCAGCACGAGAGCGGCATTATCCTGCGTCTCTTGCTTGATGCCGCCTCCGAGATCGGTGCTCAAAGGGTCGAAATCCCCTGCGTCGATCATGCCGCCATCCAGACGGAAGAGGATAAACGGCAGCTTCACTCCTGCGTGTCGGCAATGTTGCCCCTGGCAGAGCGGCGGGGTATCGAAATTGTGTTCGAGACGTCGCTCCCTCCAGTGGAATTCCGTGATTTCCTCGAACGATTTCACCACCCACTGGTACGTGCGAACTATGATTCTGGAAACAGCGCCTCCCTAGGGTTTGATCCGGTCACGGAGCTCACCACCCTTAAGGGACTGATCGGCAATATCCACATTAAAGACCGCCTGTTGCACGGAACGACCGTCCCCTTGGGAACCGGAAATGCCGACTTTCCGGCTATCTTTTCCACGCTCGCCGCGATCGAATATTGTGGTCCCTTCATCCTGCAAACGGCCCGAGATCTTGATCATGTCGGAGTGGCCGTGCGGTACCGCGATATGGTTCGTTCCTACCTTGACCAGTATGGCATGTAAAGGGGCCTGTTGCTGTGGATCTTCACCTTGCGGACAAAGTGGTGTGCGTGACCGGCTCCAGCCGGGGAATCGGGCGGGCTATTGCTGAAGCCTTCTTGCAGGAAGGGGCACGAGTGGTGTTGACCGGGAGAGATGAGCGTCACCTGGCTACGGCTTGGGCAACGTTGGGCGAACGATGGGGTGTCGACCACCTCTTCCAGTTTTCAGGTGATCTGACCCAGGATGAGGTGATTCACAAGTGTGTCGAGGCGATCCGCTCACAGTGGGGCAGGCTGGACGTTCTGGTGGCCAATCTCGGAACGGGTCGGGGGATGATGGGGTGGGCTCTTCACCACGAAGATTGGACGAATCTCCTCGGCGCTAATCTGATTGCCGCGTCCTTAATGGTCGCTCACGCCGTACCCCTGATGCGGCAAGGAGGTGGCGGAAGTGTGACTCTCATTGCCTCTCTGGCTGGCCTGGAGTCGCTCCCCGCCCCAATTCCCTATACCAGCGCGAAGGCCGGTTTAATTGCTTTGGGTAAGGCGCTGTCCAGGGAACTGGCCGCCGATCACATTCGAGTCAACGTGGTAGCTCCCGGCAATATTTACTTTCCCGGCGGCGTCTGGGACCGGAAGCAGCGCGAAGACTCCCATGCCGTAGAAGCGTATCTGAGGTCCGAGGTGCCGATGAATCGATTCGGCAGACCTGAAGAGGTGGCCGATACGGTGGTCTTTGTGAGTTCCTCTCGCGCCGCCTTCCTCACCGGGGCCTCCATCGTGGTGGATGGAGGACAGTCACGAGCATGGTAGGCCGTTTGTGACACGACAAGAATCACCCCTGTGGCGGCTGGACGGACGCGTGGTACTGATTACGGGTGCAGCCGGTTTGCTTGGCGAAATGCACGCCGAAGCTGTAGCAGAGGCGGGTGGCGTTCCGGTGTTGCTGGATCTCCGTGGCGCGCGTGGAGGTGAGGTTGCCCAGCGTCTGCGTGACAAGTATGGTGTCGATGCCTTAGCGGTGGAAGCCGACGTCACCAAGAAGTCATCGCTCGAAGCGGCGCGGGACCAGATACTGCACCGTTGCGGGAGGATCGATGTCCTGGTGAATAATGCCGCCATTGATTCGAAGGTGGGTGCTGGCGGAACGGTGGCTGGCATGCGATTTGAGAACTTCTCAGTTGAACAATGGTCCCAGGAATTGGCGGTGGGGCTGACGGGTGCACTGCTCGGTTGTCAGGTGTTCGGAGCGCACATGGCCAGGCAACAGTCAGGTGTTATCATTAACATCTCATCGGACTTGGGGTTGATCGCCCCGGACCAGCGTCTGTATCGAAAGTCTGGTCTGCCTGACTCAGAGCAGCCGGTTAAGCCGGTCACTTATTCGGTGATCAAACATGGCCTCATTGGGCTGACGCGCTATCTTGCGACCTATTGGGCAGACAGATACGTTCGCGTCAACGCGTTGGCTCCGGGAGGAGTGCGGACCGACCAGCCGGAAGAATTTGTCCAGAAACTCTCGTCATTGATTCCGTTGGGTCGGATGGCTCGCCGAGATGAGTACAAGGGGGCGCTCGTGTTTCTGGCCTCCGATGCCTCCTCCTATATGACGGGGGCGACGCTGGTCGTTGACGGGGGAAGGAGCTGTTGGTGAGTCTCATAGGACTTCGGAAGTGGGCATGGCAGAGTGCGGCAGTACGCGCGCTTTACCAGGGGGCGCCCATTGTGGCGGCCCATCGAGCGCTATCGGCGGTCGGCTTCAAAGGCCTGTTGGGCCTCGAACTCACCGATCTCGCGAATGTGAACCGCGAGACTCGTGCGGGGTCCCACGGTGCTCGGCCGAGAGTCCTATTTGTCACGCCCCGTAATTTCCGCACGCACGCGACGTTCCAGGCAGGGGTGGCCCAGGCGCTGACGGTGAGGGAGGCCGACTGTGCATTCGTGACGTGCGGGGGCATTATGCCGGTGTGTGAGGTGTCGTGGGCGGAACGGGAACACTTCCCCAGGTGTGCACGCTGTTCGGCCTATGTGACGGAATTAGCGGGAAACGCGGGCATACCCTGTTATCGATTATCGGACTATGTGGATCATGAAGCCGGAAGAACCGTGGCCCGTGAAGTGGCTGCCCTCAGTGTGGAGCAACTCCTACGCTACGAATGGAGGTCGATTCCGATCGGGCGATTTGCCGTTGCGCCAACTCGATGGAGATTACGTTCGCACCAGTTCTCAGATCGCCCAGAAGGAAGAGAGGTCATGACAGGATTCATTCGTGGCGGAGCACTGTGGGCGACTGGGTTCGAACAGGTGTTGAACACCTTCAATCCGGACGTCGTAATGATGCTCAACGGATTGTTCATGGAAGAAAGGATGAGTTGGGCCATAGCATCCAAACAGGGAAGGCGCTGCGTATTTTTTGAGCGCGGGCGCGATGCAGGGACGGTCTTTCTCTCCCATGGAGATTCAGCGCCTCGCTATAACGTGAGTGAAACGTGGGAAGCCTCGTCCCAGAGCCCCTTACCTGAGTCGGAACAGGCCAAAGTGCTCGCGGCGATGGATCGGCGGGCTCGGGGTATTCAAATGGTCGAGACGTATTGGGCGGTAAAGGAGTCCGATGAGGCGCGGATCCGTTCTTCCCTCCGGTTGGACGGAGACCGGCCATTGGCGGTACTGTTTACCAATGTCGTGTGGGATACGGCGATGCAGGACCGCGATACCATTTTCTCGGACATGCTGGATTGGCTCAGGCAGACGGTTCAGTTGTTTCGTGTGCATGCCGACTGGTGTCTTGTGATTCGCATCCATCCGGCTGAGACGCAGGTTCCTGGGCGAGAGTCTTACGATCGGGTGGGGGACTGGTTGCAGCGGGAGTTTCTCGATCTTCCCGAGAATATCCGTGTAGTGCCGCCCGAGGTGCCGATCGATTCCTATACGCTGATGCGGATGGCTCGGGTTGGATTTGTCTATGCGTCGACGATTGGCTTGGAGATGGCTGTCGCCGGTGTGCCGGTTGTGGTAGCTGGTGCAGCTCACTATGCGAACAAAGGTTTCACGCACGATCCGCCCGACTTGGAGGGATATCGGTCACAGGTGGCCGACCTCATGCAGGGCCACTCAGTCCTTCCGCGTACGACCCAGATTGATCGGGCACTCCGATACGCCCATGTGTTTTTTCTGAGACGAATGTACTCCATGACCGTCCTTGAGGAAGCGCAAGAAATGAGACCCAGGCTGACCTATGAGTCGGAGCGAGAGCTCTTGCCTGGAAAGCATCCTGTTCTGGACGTCATCTGCGACGGAATCCTAGAAGGGAAATCGTTTGAATTGCCCCCCCAGCCGACTATGAACTCCGGCTCATATCCAACAGGAAACTGATTGTCCACCTGACCATCCGGCCTCATGTTTCGCTCTGTGCGGCTTTCGCGCTTAACCGGTCGGCGTCAGACTGCCCTTTCGCCCTCAGCAGCCAAGGTTCACATTGCTCAAAACTGCAATCCTCATCTATTTCGCACTGAGCGCGGTGTTCCTGGCGTGGCACCCGGTTCATGTCCTCAAGGATGTCGTGGTCGCGCCATTGATCTTCCTGGTTCCACTCGGCCTGGGCCTCTCGATGGTACGAGCCTGTTTGAAGGGGCGCCTGGAGGAGCAGGTCGGGGGGAAATTGCCGGTTCTGCTTCTCTCGCTTTTCATGGGCCTGACCGGACATACCGTTCTCTATCAACAATTGGAGCGGCTCAATCTCCTCCAACCACTTTACCCGTTTCTGTACCCCCTGACCTTGTGCGGCGCAGCGTATAGCTATTATCGGGAGAAGGAACTGTTTTGTATTGATTGGTCAGATCGAGAATGGCGCGAACATGCGGTGATCATCACTCCATTGGTCGCCCTGACTTACAGCTTCTATTTCCTGAAGTTCACCCGGTACCCGCTTCGAGATATTTTTCAGGAGACGCATTTCATGAAAGGAGCAATGGAACTCGCTCACTTTCATGTTCTCAATCCGTACACCGCCGATTCCTATATTCCTTTATTGCAAGTTCACCTTGGATTGTTACAGGGTTGGTACGGCTACGATTTGCTTGCCTCTCAGTGGATTCTTCCCGTCCTGAGCGCTGTGGTTCGCTATGCTTCAGTTCATTGCTTCTTTTCAGCGGTGACTGATTCTAGACTTACTCGTATCATTGCGGCGGGATTAGTCGTAATCACTCTTCAGAATTTGTTTTCGCCTACCAACGGTGACATGGTGTTTTCCATCTGTTTGCTCCTCATGTCGCTGCTGATCCGGGGGTGGGCGACCTTGGATTTATCCCGAGTGGTAGGGCTGGGTGCTTTCTCACTCATGGGGTTCGTGGTGGTGCTATACAAGGTTTCATCTGTGCAATCCATAGGGCTGTATTGGGCGCTGACGGTCCTGGGAGTGGCATGGTATAGCAGAGTGGCTAGAGGGGCCTCATCGGTGGTGGCGTTGGGAGTGCTTTTGTGCGCAACCGGTGTCGCGCTGCATCCAGCGGTAGCCCTGTTGTACCTATTCTGTGCGCTAGGGATCGTGGTGATTTACCACGTCATGCACTTCGGGTGGCATCACTGGCCTGAAACCATCCGAGTGCGGTTTCTGCTCAGTGTAATTGCGGTGACCGGAACGATGGGCGTCCTGTTCGGAATGAAGGTGAAAGAAGTTTTTGAGACGAAAGAATCGCGGCCTTTTATGAACATCATAGCCGAATGGATTCTTGGAAAGGAGATTACTGGGGGGGAGGGAATGCGTAATACCATGATAGAGTGGGTTCGGTTGGCCCCGCCTGCGCTCTTCGTTCTCTGCTGCCTTCTGGTCGCTTCTTGGACAATTTCCGCACGTCGAAATTCAACATCGAAAAGAATGGGCCTTCTGGGTTTGGTAAAGCAGCTTGGCTCATGTTTGCCTCCTGCAATGCTCTTTGCGTGGGTTGGATGTCTCGCAGGTCTACTACTAAGTTTCAGTGGTTTGCCATACGCCCATCGTGCCCTCTATTTTCCGCTGGTTCTGTTCTGTCTTTTGGTGGCGATCCTAAGCAGCGAGGAGATTGGGCGGTATCGCGTGGAAGGCAAGCGTGTAGTCCTTCTCAAATATGGCATCCTTGTGCTCGGCTATCTTTTGGTAAGCGGCCGATATGCCTATAAGGTACCTGACCTTGGTGGACCGACTACTAACCCTTACTTACGTGAATTGACCCCCTACTTTGGGCTCGCTGTTATTGGGGTGTTTGCTCTCCTTGCCTGTGCCTCGGTTGCCAGAGCACCCTGGCGTGTCACGACGCTGGTACTGTCGATTGTTTTCGTTGGCGTGGCCAGCGACAAGTTTGCGGTGAAATCATACGGCTACCGGTACAGTTATGGTGATAATTGGTCTAGTGAGCGACCCATCTCACATTACACAATGGCTGAGCTGGAGTTGGCTGATCGCATCCGACAGCTTCCATCAACCACCATCTTACTATCAGATCCTTATACGCTTAGCATTGTCGAAGCACAGACCGGACTCAATGGGCTCTATTCCTTTTCAAACTTGGGTGTTATGCGAGAGGAATATAGAGAGGCGATAAAAGGAATTCTTAGGTCCCTACGCGGGAGTGTGGCGGTCAACCATATCAGTGCAAGTGAGACACTTTTCCAACGCGTCATGGCATTCCTCACGGATTATCCTGGGGCGAGTCCGGAGGTGCGGTATGTGGTTGAACATCGGATGCGACGTGCACTGATCCCCCAAGAGGTTAAGAATAACCTTCTCATTATTTTGAATGCGGAGCGTACTTTTCCCTGGATAAATGGTCAGGAAAGTTATTTCCCAGAGAGAGCAGACACCGCCGCTTCATTCGACGAATTACAGATTGCGAAGGCTTTTCAGGTCATGCACAATATTGATAATAAGGTATTTGCTCTTCGGTTGAAATAATCCGGCTGTTTGAGAGTAAAGAAGCGATAGGGTGTCGAATGCGTAAAAGTTTTACGGGAACGGCCAGTTTAGTAGTGCGATCTTTACCACGTTGAAAGGATACTGTGCCGTGGATATTTCAGTCGTGATTCCGGTCTATAACGGCGAAGCGACCATCGCGCTTTGTTTAGATAGTTTGTTAGCTCAAGCGAGTAAACAGCCTCACGCAGAAATCATCGTGGTTGATGACTGTTCAACGGATCGAACCCGTGAAATTGTAACCGCCTACTCTGGCGTGCGATCGGTATTTCTGCCGGCAAATCACGGGCCAGCCGGCGCTAGGAACAGAGGAGCTGCCGAATCGCAGGGTCCGATCATTCTCTTTACCGACGCAGATTGTATCCCGAAAGCTGATTGGCTCTATGAAATGGTCGAGCCCTTTCGTAAGGACTCGCGAGTAATAGGAGTGAAGGGGGTCTATCTAACTAGACAGCGACAACTCACCGCGCGGTTCGTACAGTTAGAATACGAAGATAAATACGATAAAATGGCACAGGATCAGGAAATCGACTTTATTGACACATATGCAGCTGGGTACAGGAAAGCAGTTTTTCTTGAAATGGGCGGCTTTGACGGACGTTTTCCGGTGGCCTGTGCGGAAGATGTCGATCTCTCCTTCAGAATGGCCGATCAAGGGCATAAGATGGTGTTTGCACCTCGGGCGATTGTGTATCACACTCATCCTTCAAGCTGGATCGATTACGTCAGAAAAAAGTATAAGTTCGCCTTTTGGCGGGTTGCCGCTGTGCGTAGGACGCCAAGGAAGGCTATGAGGGATTCCCACACGCCTTGGTCTCAGAAGTCTCAGATGATTCTTATCCCCTTGAGCACAATCTTGCTGGTTACCGGAGTTGTTTCTCCACTCGGACCCTGGCCTGGAGTTATAGGTTGGTGTGTGGCGGGACTGTCGATGATGCCATTCATAACCAAATCCATCGGGCGAGATCCACTCCCGGCAATGCTCGCTCCAGTGTATCTCATTCCGCGCGCCTTCGTGCAATGTCTGGCCGTGATCCTTGGTCTGACGTATGCTTTGCAAAATTCATCGCAATCAGAGGATCCGCTGGATGGCTCTACTATTCGGGGGATTTCTCGTGACTGATGGTTCTCTCGCGCACATTGTAATGTAAGAAGGTCTGGGATCGTGTCATGCTCAAACGCCACTCCCAGTTTCTCAAGAGTCTGCTTTTTTGTGTCGATCTTGGGCTGATTTGCGCCTGTTGGATCGGCGCCTACTATCTTCGATTCTCAGAAATCGTCGAGCCTGTTACCAAGGGCGTTCCTGAACTCCGGATCTATCTGTTGCTGCTGGTGCCGATTGTCGCGGTGTGGGGCATGTCGTTCCAGGCCTTCGACCTCTATCGCCCGCGGCGCATGGGTACGCGTCTCGCTGAATTTTTCGATGTTGCGAAGGCCAATACCCTCTCCGTGCTGATTCTCGTCGCGTTGACCTTTTTTCTGCGGCAGTACGAATATTCCCGATTGGTTCTGCTCTTTTTCTGGCTGTTGAATCTCATCGTGCTGGGTTTTTCGCGTGTCCTGTTCAGAGAGGTACTCCGATTCCTCCGCCGGCACGGCTACAACCAACGGCATGCGCTGATTATCGGCACCAGTCGATTAGGCCGCCGTGCTGTGGAAGCCTTGGCTGAGCATCCCGAACTGGGCGTGAAGGTGCATGGCTTTTTGAGTGCTGACCCTGGGAAGGTGGGTGAGCGCATCCACAATGTGCCAGTGCTCGGACAGTACGATCATCTTCAGGAGCGCGTGCAATCAGGGATTGATATTGTGTTTGTCTGTCTGCCTCCGGAAGACGAGCGGTGGGCGGAAAAAATGTTTGCGTTCTTATCCACCACCATGGTTGAGGTGAAGGCCTTGCCGGCGATATGCGAGTTTGTAAGCTTACGGGCGGAAGCCGAGATGTTCGAAGGGTTGCCGATGATCACGCTGCAGGGCTCTCCTCTCCATGGGTGGAATTTGGTCGTCAAGCGTGTCTTGGATGTGGTGGGCGCATCGGCTGCCCTGGTGTTGTTCTCGCCGGTCCTGTGCGCCGTGGCTGTCCTCGTCAAACTGACATCCCCCGGTCCCATCTTCTTTCGCCAGCTTCGGATGGGACTTGATGGACAGGCGTTTGAAATGCTGAAATTTCGCTCCATGAAACCTGACGCGGAGTCGGAAACCGGTCCGGTCTGGACGCGACCCAATGACGAGCGCCGAACACCCATCGGGGCGTTTTTGCGACGAACGAGCTTGGATGAACTCCCGCAATTCTGGAACGTGTTGCGTGGAGAGATGAGTATTGTCGGTCCGAGGCCGGAACGGCCGGAATTCATCGCGCGCTTCCGGGAAACCCTGCCGCAGTACATGCTTCGACATAAGATGAAGGCCGGCATCACCGGGTGGGCGCAAATCAATGGCTGGCGCGGCAATACCTCGCTGGAGAGACGGATCGAGCACGACCTGTTTTACATCGAACATTGGTCGATCTGGTTTGATTTCAAAATCATGCTGCTCACCGTCTGGAGAGGGTTCATTCATCGACATGCCTACTGATCGATCCTGCCGGCGTCTATGACCCATACGATCCGCCGCCATAGGCGCGGAATCTCCAGACATGGCTGAGTTTGGTTGAGTTTTCCCCGGTGGCTTGCTAACATCGGCCTCAGCCGAAAGCGCCCGCATGCCCAGCACAAGTCATCGAAAAAAAACCCTTCCCGCGCCTCGCTTGTCGTTACAAGGGATTCTTCGTCGTGTTCGGTTGTTTGCGACTGATGTCGACGGGGTGTTGACGGATGCCGGGATGTATTACTCCGAATCCGGCGACGAGTGGAAAAAGTTTAACACCCGTGATGGGATGGGGATCAAGCTCCTTCAACGGGCAGGCATCCTGACCGCGATCATTACCCAAGAGTCGACCAAAATTGTGATGCGCCGTGCGCAAAAATTGACGATTCCAGAAGTGCATCAAGGCGTATTCGATAAATTGGCGGTGCTGAAGGATCTGATCGCGCGCCATAACCTCACCTTGGAGCAAGTGGCCTATATCGGGGACGACGTCAACGACCTGCAGGCTCTTGGCGCGGTCGGGTTTTCAGCCGCTCCCGCCGATGGGATGCCGCCCGTATTGAAGACAGTTCGGTATGTGTGCAAGCAGAAGGGCGGCGAGGGTGCCGTGCGGGAAGTGGCGGATATGATTCTCGCTGCTCAGCAGCCGCGATGAGCCATACGCCATTGTTCGTCTGGAAGCTGGGTCGAGTATCATGACTGTGACAGATCATCTCTATCCGGTTATTTTGGCGGGCGGCAGTGGCACGCGGTTTTGGCCGTTGAGTCGCCACCTGTATCCCAAGCAGTTGCTGCGGATCATTGGCGATGAGACGCTTATCCAGCAGACCATGCGTCGGGTGCTCTCCTGTGCCAAGCCGGATCAGGTCATCATTTCCACAAATCCCGGGCAGGCTGATTCCATTCGGGTCCAATTGGGAGAGTGGAAGTCCGAATTGAAAGGCAATTATGTGATCGAGCCCGTGGGTAGAAATACCGCGCCGGCCATTGCCTTGGTCGCAGGGGAACTGGTTCGGCGTGACCCAGAAGCGATGATGTTGGTCTTGCCGGCCGATCATGTGGTGACGGGCGAGAAGGCGTTCCAGGCGGCGGTGGCTTTGGGTATGCAACTGGCCGAAAAGGGGCATCTCGTGACGTTCGGAATCAAACCGACGAGGCCAGAGACCGGGTATGGCTACATTCAACCGAACCGACGAACCTCCCTGGCTAAGAAAGGGCGGCTGACGGGCCACGCCGTCGCGCGATTCGTTGAGAAACCGGATCGGATCAAAGCGGCGCAGTACCTCAAGAATGGGAACTACTTCTGGAATAGCGGCATGTTTTTGTGGAAGGCGGCGACTATTTTGGAGGAAATCCGTCGGCACCAACCGTTGCTGGCTAAGGCCATGCAGCGGGTTCAGGCCCTGATGACGTCGGGCGCTGAGCCGCACCTCATTGAGGCGGCCTATAAAAAGGTGCCCTCGGTATCGATTGATAACGGAGTCATGGAGCAGTCGGCGAATGCGGCGATGATTCCTGTGGTGTTCGGTTGGTCGGATGTCGGCAATTGGAGCAGCCTTGAGGAAGTGTCTCCGCGAGACAAGGCCGGCAACGTGGTCAGCGGTCGGGTCATCGATTTGGACAGCACCAATTCCGTCCTTTACGCCGATCGCCGGGTGGTAGCCACGATCGGGCTCTCGGATATGGTGGTTGTGGATACACCGGACGCCACCTTGGTATGCCCTAAGTCTCGATCGCAGGACGTGAAGAAGATGGTCGAGATTTTAAAGAAACAGGGCGCTCCAGAGCATCTGGAACACTTGACGGTATTCAGACCGTGGGGCTCCTATACGGTGCTGGAAGAAGGGCCTGGGTATAAGGTCAAGCGTGTGACGGTGAATCCCGGAGGACGGCTCTCGCTGCAATTGCATCATAAACGCAGCGAACACTGGGTCGTCATTACAGGAACGGCCCGGGTGACCAGGGGAGAAGAACTGCTGGATCTTCGGGTGGGAGAAAGCACGGCGATCCCGGTTGAAACGCCGCATCGTCTCGAAAATCTCGGCCCCGAGACATTGCATATTATCGAAGTGCAGAACGGGCCCTATCTCGGGGAGGACGACATTGTGCGCTTTCAGGACGATTATGGGCGGCTGAGCCGGGGACGTTAGCAGGATATTGCAATAGGCCGCCAGCATTGTTCTCGTGTTGCGCCGAGGCTCCACGTACTGCCATGGGAAAAGAGCCTGTCTCGGCAGGCGTGGGGTGGGTGGATAAGAATGTGACGCGTCGCCTCTTTGGTAAATGCAGCCGCGCTGGACAGTCTATTTGAGCATCCTGCCAGCTATTGTGGTGCTGCGTTTTGCTGAAGCTGCTGGCTGGTTGAACGAAACCTGTGTTTTTCGCAGTTGGTAGGAGATCGAGATGGCGCTGTTTCGCGAATATGACCTCAGGGGTATTGTCGGAGATGAACTTACGGAAGAGATTGCCGAGCAGGTCGGGCGCGCGTATGCGACCATGGCACGCGAGCAGGGCGTCGCGAGGATCACGGTCGGGCGGGATGGGCGGCTCAGCTCACCTGGTTTACTGCGGGCGTTGCTAAGTGGATTGCTGGCCGGCGGATTGGACGTGGTCGACCTAGGGCTCTGTGCCTCGCCGCTCCTCTATTTTTCGTTGTTTACCTTACCGGTGCAAGGCGGGATTATGATTACGGGCAGCCACAATGCTGCCGAGTACAATGGATTCAAAATCTGCATCGAGAAAGAAGCCATTCACGGCGAGGATATTCAGCGGCTGCGGCGAGTCATGGAAGCCGGACGCTTCATCTCCGGTTCAGGGCACCTGTCCTCCCATGCGATCATTCCGGACTATTTGGCGCATCTCAAAGCAGACTTTTCTGGTGTGCGCGCGAACCATCTACATGTGGTGATCGATTGCGGGAACGGTGCGGCGTCGCTGGTGGCCAAGCAGGCGTTGGAACAAATGGGCTGTCGCGTGACGGGACTGTATGATGAGCTGGATGGACGATTCCCCAACCACCACCCCGATCCCACTGTCGTGGAAAATCTACAGGATCTGATCGCAACCGTGAAGGAACAGCAGGCGGATGTCGGTATCGGCTATGATGGAGATGCAGATCGGATCGGCGCAATCGACGAGCGGGGAGAGATCCTGTGGGGTGATCGATTAATGATTGTCTACGCGCGGGACATCCTTGCCCGCAGCCCGGGCACCACGTTTATTTCCGAGGTCAAGGCCTCACAATGTTTGTATGACGACATTGCCGCCAAGGGCGGGCGTCCGATCATGTGGAAGACCGGACATTCTCTGATGAAGGCGAAGCTGAAAGCCGAGTCGGCCGTCCTGGCGGGGGAAATGTCCGGCCACATGTTTTTCGCCGATCGCTATTTCGGCTTCGATGATGCCATCTATGCGTCCTGCCGGCTGGTTGAAATTCTCGCCAAGACCAAACAGTCGCTCTCGAGCCTGGTCGCCGATCTTCCGCAGACGACGGTGACACCGGAGATCCGTGTCGATTGCCCAGATGCCTCGAAGTTTCAGCTGGTTGACCAGGTGCGGACACAGCTGACCGCGTATCTGGATGCCGGCCAGCCAGTCGGCGCCTCGACTCTGCGGTTGCGCGAATTGGTCACGATCGACGGAGTCCGCGCGATATTCGAGGATGGTTGGGGTTTGATTCGAGCCTCCAATACTCAGCCCGCACTGGTGTTGCGTTTTGAGGCACCGTCGCCGGCCCGATTGGATGTCATTCGCGCGACGATCGAAACGGAACTTGCGCAGGCTCGCCGTGTCCTGTCGACGTAGGGTGCTATTTTCCTCTCGTTGTTTTCCTCCAGTCCTGCTGCTTGTGGCCACGCTCCTGATCGACTTACTTTCGTCGCACCTGTTTTTCTCGCAAGCGATGCCGGCGGAACTCCTGTCGGTTTCTACTCCGCTTCCGTTTGTATCCGGTGAACGACTGTCCTACGACGTCACCTGGCTGGGCATGCGCGCCGGGATTGCGACCATGTTCGTCCAGGAGAGCCAGGGCGAGAGTGGTCGACCGCAGATCACGCTTGGGATGACCGCTCGATCAAGCCCTGTCGTGACCAAATTCTATCCGGTCGACAATCGCGGAGTGTCCGTTGTCGACCTTGAATCGTTTTTGCCCAGGCACATGACCTTTGCTCGTCGGGAAGGAAAGCGGTTCAACGATTTTGACTATACCTTTCGGCACAGCGAGGGTTTGGTGACAGCTGTGAAAGATGGAAAAAGCGACGAACTGTCGATTCCCGCCGATGCGCAGGATGCCATGTCCTGCTTGTATTATGTGCGCAAAGTCCTCCCATTTGTGCCCGGGGCATCTCTGTCGATGACGGTGCATCACGACAAGAAGAACTACAAGATGGATGTGCGGGTCGAAGCCCTCGAAACATTGGAAGGCGTCTGGGGGAAACGACAGACGGCCCGCGTGGTGGTCATCATGCCGTTTCAGGGCATCTTCCTCAACGAGGGTAACATTCGCGTCTGGTTTACGACCGATGAGCGACGTGTACCGGTCAGGATGAAGGCCAAGGTCATCATCGGGTCGATTGTGGCTGAATTAATGGAAGGATATCGTTTGGGTGGACCATCATAAAATGAGAACCCTCGCCGCTTTGGTTTGCTCGTGCTGAGAGAAACCGTTATACTTGCGCCAAGTTTGCCGACGGTGAGCCCTTTCCTCGGACTCTCGGTAGAGGGGAAGGGTATTTCTGCGTGAAGGACAGGACGCATGTCTAAATTTCCCATTACGTTAAGCCGGTTTATTATTGAGCAACAGGCCGCGCACCCCGAAGCCACAGGAGAGTTTTCCATACTATTGGATCAAATCGGGTTGGTCGGCAAAATGATCGCCCATGACCTGCGCAGAGCGGGGTTGAATAAAATCCTCGGCACGACCGGAGAGACCAATATCCAAGGCGAAGTGGTCAAAAAACTCGATCAGATTGCCAATGACACATTTGTTCGAGTGTTCGAGCACAGCGGGCTCGTGTGCGTGTTGGCCTCTGAAGAGATGGAAAAACCACTGACGATGGTGCATGAAGGAGCCAAGTACATGCTCTTGGTCGATCCGTTGGACGGATCCTCCAATACCGACGTGAACATGCCATTAGGGGCAATTTTCTCTATTCGGAGGTCGAAGGCGGGACAGCGACGGTCCGTGGAAGATGAACTGCTTCAAAAAGGAACCGAACAGATTGCCGCAGGGTATATGCTATACGGGGCCAGCACCATGCTCGTGTTTACCGTCGGGCAAGGGGTGCATGGGTTCACGCTCGAGCCGTCGATCGGCGAGTATGTCCTGTCCAACGAGAACATTCGGATTCCCCGGAAGGGAAAAGTCTACTCAGTCAACGAGGGCAACTACCATCGCTGGTTGGCCGGCACTCAAAAATACGTGGACTATGTGAAAGTGGAGGACAAGGCGACCGGACGGCCATACAGCGGTCGCTACAGCGGATGTCTGGTGGCGGACGTCCACCGTATCATGTTGGGAGGCGGGATTTATCTGTATCCGGGCGAGATCGCCAAGCCGGAAGGAAAGCTGCGATTGATGTATGAAGGTAATCCCCTGGCCCTGGTCGTGGAGCAGGCCGGGGGCAAAGCGAGCACGGGCATGATGCGTATTCTGGACGTCGAGCCGAAGGCACTCCATCAGCGTGTGCCGCTGATCATCGGCAGCGCCGAGGACGTGAGCCATGCGGAAGCCTGCATTCAGGGGCGAGCGTGACGACTAATCTGACCGAGGTTTGTTGGGAGGTTCATTATGAGCAATCGTGTTCAGGAAATCCTGAGTTGGTATGAAAGTGATAATGCGGGAACGAAGACGAACATTGCTCGACTGCTGAGTTCAGGCAAGCTGGCGGGGACTGGTAAGTTGGTGATCCTGCCGGTCGATCAAGGGTTCGAGCATGGTCCCGCGCGGAGTTTCGCGCCCAACTCGGCCGGGTACAATCCACATTACCATTTTCAGCTGGCGATCGATGCTGGGTGCAACGCCTATGCCGCTCCACTCGGATTCATTGAAGCCGGTGCCAGTCATTTCGCTGGAAGAATTCCGCTCATTCTGAAGCTCAACAGCCACGATACGCTCCATGATGAGAAGGATCCGATGCCGTCCGTGACGGGAAGTGTGCGCGAAGCATTACGATTGGGCTGTTCAGCCGTCGGGTTTACCATCTACCCAGGATCTTCCCATTGTAATCCGATGTATGAGCAGTTGCGGGCGATAGCCGAGGAGGCTAAGAGCTGCGGCCTGGCCGTGGTGGTCTGGTCCTATCCGCGTGGATCCGGGCTGAGCAAGGAAGGCGAGACGGCCATGGATGTGGTGGCCTATGCGGCCCAAATTGCGGCGCAGTTGGGGGCGCATATCATCAAGGTCAAATTGCCCACGACTCATTTGGAGCAAGCGGCCGCGAAGAAGGTGTATGAAGCCGAAAAGGTGCCGATCAGCACCTTGGCGGAACGGGTCAAACATGTCGTGCAAAGCTCCTTCGACGGACGCAGGATTGTCATTTTCTCCGGTGGCGCGAAAAGCGATGAGAAGACGGTATTTGAAGAGGTGCGCGCGATCCGCGACGGCGGTGGGTTCGGGTCGATCATCGGCCGGAATTCATTCCAACGTCCGAAATCGGACGCCGTCAAGTTTTTGAACACCATCATGGGGCTGTACGCGGGTCAGCAGCCCTAACCGGGCTGCCTCCCGATACGAATCACTATGGACGATTTTCCCGTTCATACCGGAGTTCAAGGCTCGCGGCGGTCTTGGATAGTGCCGCTGCTGTTGTTGACTGTTGGGGTACTCATCGGGGTCGTCGTGAGTTCTGACCTCGGCTGGCTGCCTACAGGACATGCCGTCCTGGAGCCACCGCCAGTTCAGGCTCCTGTCGCCAGACCGGTTGCCACGGCGGTTCAGCCCTCGTTGCCCGGTGCGGGCGCGCAGAGTTTCGTCGATGTTGCCAAGGCGGTCAAACCTGCGGTCGTCAATATTTTTGCGACGCGGAACGGACCCAGTGAGGGAACTCAGAGCACGCCCTTTGAAGATCCATTTTTTCGACGTTTCTTCGGCGAAGAATGGATGAAGCGATTTGAAGCTCCCAAGGAGCGAAAAGAACGCGGCTTAGGGTCAGGCGTTATCGTGGATCCCAATGGCCTGATCATCACGAACAACCACGTGGTGAATAAGGCGGATGAAATTAAGGTCTTCCTGTCCGACAAGCGGGAGTTCAAAGCCAAGCTGGTCGGGACGGATGCCAAGACGGATGTCGCCGTGCTGAAAATCGAAGCCAGCGGTCTTCCCACCGTGGCCTGGGCCGATTCCGACCGGCTGGAGGTGGGAGAATTCGTCCTTGCGGTCGGCAACCCGTTCGGTCTGACGCAGACGGTCACCCTGGGAATCGTCAGTGCTCTCGGCCGGTCGGCTGGTATCGCCGAATATGAAGACTTCATTCAAACCGATGCTGCAATCAATCCAGGCAACTCCGGGGGAGCGCTCGTGAATGTCCGCGGTGAATTGGTGGGCATCAACACGGCGATCTACAGCCAAAGTGGTGGAAATATGGGCATCGGGTTTGCGGTTCCGAGCAATATGGCTCACTCCATCATGGAACAGTTGGTGCAGCATGGCAAAGTGGTACGTGGATGGCTGGGTGTTTCGATTCAGGAACTGACGCCCGAGTTGTCTTCACAGTTCGGCGTACCGAAAGACACGAAGGGGGTCCTGGTCAGCGATGTCATGGACGATAGCCCCGCCAAGAAGGTTGGGTTCGAGCGCGGAGACGTGATTGTCGAATATGACGGAAAGCCCATGGACTCGCCGGCTCATTTGCGGAATGCTGTGGCCCAGACGTTCGTCGGGAAAAAGGTCACCGTCAAAATCATTCGCGAAAAGAAGCCGAAGTCAATCGACCTTACGATCGCGGAACAGCCGAAGAATTTGGCGCAAGCCGCGACCGAAGATAACGGAGAATCCGTCGCTCCCGTCGGCCTGCTCTCGGATATCGAGGTCAAAGAGCTTAACAACGAATTGGCCGGTCGGTATGGACTCAAGTCGAGCGATCATGGCGTCGTGGTGGCTCGGGTGAAATCAGGCAGTCCCGCGGAGGAGGCGGGCGTACGCGAAGGCGATCTCGTGTTGGAGGTGAATCGCAAACCGGTGGGTACGTTAAAAGCGTATGAACGTGTCGCCGCAAGTTTGCCCAAAGACCAAGCGGTATTGCTCCTGTTGAGGCGGCAGGGGCGAGCCATTTATCTGACGCTGAGGCCGTGATCACCGCGAACGATAGGGTCGGGGTCGATCACAGAGAGGAGGGAGACGGTATGGTAGGACGGGCCATATTTGTTCTTCTCAGCGCTCTTGCCGGCATGGCCCTGTTCCTGCGGGCCCAAGATCCGACTCGCGAATTTTTATTGATGGGGTTTGGGATGGGCGCCGTGGCAGGCGGACTCATCCTCGCAGGTGAATATGCGTTACGGAGACTCTCATTTGGCATTATTGTCGGCGGCGCCGTGGGTCTCGCCGGCGGTCTTATTCTGACTGGATTGGTGGAGTGGGTGGGCAGCGCCGTTTTCGATGTTGAGACCTTCTTGTTTCACATCAGCGGGCTGGTGTTCCTCCTGGGGTTTCCCTACCTTGGATTGGTCGTCGGCGCCCGGTTTGGGCACGAGCAGTTTCCCGGCCTGGATGCTGGGCCATCGGGAGCCCGGAGTGTAAGCGCGAGCACCAAGGTCCTGGATACGAGTGTTATTATCGACGGTCGAGTCGCTGATCTCTGCGAGACGGGATTTCTTGAGGGACCGTTTCTCGTTCCCCATTTCATTCTGAACGAATTGCAGCACATCGCGGACTCATCTGACTCGCTCAAGCGGGCGCGCGGTCGGCGAGGGCTGGATATTCTCAATAAGATTCAAAAAATGACCGATGTCGATGTCCGGATCATTGAGGAAGATTTTCCCCACGTCAAAGAGGTGGACGCCAAACTGGTCGTGTTGGCAAAAAAAGTCGGGGGACGCATCATCACCAACGATCTGAATTTGAATAAAGTCGCCGAATTACAGGGCGTTCGCGTCCTGAACATCAACGAGCTGTGTAACGCCCTGAGGCCGGTCGTCCTGCCTGGTGAAACTATCCGGGTCTTTGTTTTGAAAGAAGGCAAAGAGGCCGGCCAAGGTGTGGCCTACTTGGATGATGGCACGATGATTGTGGTGGACAATGCCCGCCGCTGTATCGGGCGTAATGTGGACGTGACCGTGACCAGTGTCCTCCAAACGACTGCGGGGCGCATGATCTTCACCCGGCTCAAAGAGGAGTCCGAACGGGACGAATATCAGGTCGCGCGTGGGTGAGCGGGTTATGACGCAGCACCGGCGCGATGCTGCGTGCTCCGATCGCTTGCCGGAATGGTTGGGTCTAAGCAGTTGGGCATCTTCTGTCGGGCGCTGTTCCCCCCACTGTGAGTCTGTTTGTGCCTGCTCGTGAAAAGACACTGTCGAGGACAGGCCCGCGGACGGTCGCGCTCGTACCGGCAGCCGGTCGAGGGCTTCGCATGGGGGGCCCTATCCCAAAGCAGTTTCTCTCGCTCGGCGGGCAGCCGATTCTCGTGCAATCTCTCCGTATCCTCCAAGCTTCCCCGGTCATTCATCAGATTATCTTGGCGGTGCCTCAGGCGGAGCGCCAGTATTGTCTGGACCACATCTTGGCGACCGGCGAATTCGGTAAGGTGATGAAGGTCGTTTCGGGGGGAGCGCAGCGCCAAGATTCGGTCCGTCATGCGCTGGCAGAAGTGGGTGAAGACACGGAGATTGTCCTGGTTCATGATGCGGTGCGCCCATTTCTGACGGAGGACATGATTCAAAGGGTGGTGGACGCGGCGGTTCAACATGGGGCGGCCATCATCGCATTGCCGATGCGCGATACGGTGAAGTATGTTGGAGTGGACGGAGTCATTGAGCGAACGGTGGATCGGCGGCCATTGTGGCTGGCACAAACGCCTCAGGCATTTCGGCGTGCGTGGCTGGAAGAAGGCCACCGCAGAGCTTTGCTGGACGGAACGCAAGCGACTGATGACGCGGACCTCGTGGAACAGATCGGGAAACCGGTCGTGGTCGTCGAAGGAAGCGGTGAAAATATCAAGGTGACGAGGCCGGAAGATCTCGTGATCGGAGAGGCGATACTCAGGTCACGAACGGCGGCGAGGAGTGCAGGATGACGGCTGTACGTGTGGGGTGCGGATGGGATATTCATCCCTTGGTGACGGGTCGCAAGTTGATTTTGGGCGGACTGGAGATTCCTCACAGCAAAGGACTCCAGGGACATTCGGATTCCGATGCCTTAGTTCATGCGATCTGCGATGCGTTACTCGGGGCGATGGGCGAGGGAGATCTCGGACGCCACTACCCAAGCTCGGACCAACGATTCAAGAACATTTCAAGCCTGAAGCTGTTGGAAGACGTCGTCGGGAAGCTGCGTGCCAAGGGGTATCGTCTCTCCAACGTGGATAGTACTATCATTGCCCAGGCCCCTCGGCTGAGCCCGCATTTGGCGGCCATGCAAAAAACCATCGCCGAAGTCCTTCAGGTCGATCCCGACTTGGTGAACGTCAAGGTGAAGAGCGGCGAAGGACTGGATGCGGTGGGGCGCGAGGAAGCCGTGGCCGCCCAAGCGGTGTGTTTGATAGAACGGGCCTAGGCGCTGTATGATGGCCACCGTCGGACAAGGCGCCACGCATGTTCAAAGCCATCTCACAAGATCTTCAAGCCATTTTTGACCGGGATCCGGCCGCGACCAGCCGAATCGAGGTCATTCTTACCTACGCAGGTTTCCATGCCTTGCTGATCCACCGGATTGCTCATTGGTTGAAGACGCGGAGGGTGCCGTTCCTCCCGCGAGCCTTGTCTCAGCTGGCTCGCTGGCTCACGGGGATTGAAATTCACCCATCAGCTAAGATCGGGACGGGATTCTTTATCGATCACGGGATGGGGGTGGTTATCGGGGAGACTGCTGAAGTGGGCGACTATGTCACGCTCTTTCAAGGCGTCACGCTTGGCGGTACGGGCAAGGAGCGAGGCAAGCGCCATCCCACCCTGGGCAATCACGTCGTCGTTGGTGCGGGAGCCAAGATCCTTGGCGGTATCAGGATCGGCGACAACGTCAAGATCGGTGCCAATTCGGTTGTGTTGAAAAATGTCCCGCCCAATTCCACTGTCATCGGAGTTCCCGCCAGGATTATCAAGACGCAGGGGGAGCGGCTTCCTGATGCCACGATGGACCATACGAATATGCCTGATCCGATCGCCGATCGATTCTCGGCGCTCGAGGTGGAGCTCATTGAGCTGCGAAAGAAGCTCGAGAATCGAGACGCCCACAACCCGCGCTGACAGTAGGCCCGCGCTGCGCTGTATTGACTCGCCCCTCTTGCGGTAGAGGCCTGACATCACGTCGGTGGAGAACGGTGGAGATGGGCGTAGGAGGTGACCGCCAAACCCCGGCACGAAGGGTAGCACGCGCCGGGGTTGCAGTCACTAGCTCGAGAGACAGGTCTTCATAAACGTTTTGCGTTCGTCGCCGGCTAAGCTTTTCGCCTTCGCTTCCTTGTTGCAAGCCTTCATTTTATTCTGCTGCGACCCGCCCGCTTCAGTCTTCGCCGGTTTGGCCGAGAGGCAAGTCTTCATGAAGGCCTTTCGGTCGTCGCCCTTGCCTTCCCCGCTGAGTCCCTTTGCGTCTGCTTCTGCATTGCAGGTTTTCATTTTGCTCTGCTGCGCTCCCGCGTAACTCAGTTGCGGCGCAATGAGAATAGCCGCCAACATGATGGACGACAAGACGGTGCAAAAATGTTTCATCGAAGGGCTCCTTTCTAGAGAGAAAGCGTGTGTAGGAGGGACTATAGCAGATGCCGTGGATTCTGTCTCACCGTGGCATCCACGACGTGGCGGGGGGAACCGGCGACACGGTGCATGCGGATGGCCATAAGTGAGGGGCCTCTCCGGCACGGCGCGGCCTAATCTTGCTGCTCGCCTCTCAGATCGGCGGCCGACTTCCCAGGACTCTTTGCATTATCATAATCCACTTTGACGAGATACAGGCCATGAGCAGGCGCGGTTCTTCCCGCCGCCGCGCGTGCCCTCGCAGTCAGTACCGTCTGCATGTCGGCCGCCGCCCGTTTTCCCTGTCCCACCTCTACCAGGGTGCCCACCATCGAGCGGACCATCTGTTTGAGGAAGCGGTCGGCGTAGAAGGCGAGGATGATGAGATCTCCTTCCCGTCGCAGATCCAAACGGCCCAGACGGCAGTGTGGATTCTCATTGTCGGTCGGCGCGGTTTCAAACGAGGAGAAATCGTGCAGTCCGATCAAACAGGCGGCGGCGTCCGTCATGGCTGCAAAATCAAGAGATTTATAGAGCATCCAGGCCCGTTCCCGAAGGAGCGGGGCTCGCTCGGATCGATTCAGCAAGTGATATTCATAGAGCTTGCCACTGGCCGAATAGCGCGCATGGAAATTATCCGGCGCCTCTTCGACCGACAGGGCACTGATATCCGCGGGAAGATGGGCATTCAGGGCGCGAAGCCATTCTCGCCGCGACAGGCCTCGATCGGTCCGAAAGCTGGCGACTTGACCGAGGGCATGCACGCCGGCGTCGGTGCGGCCGGCCCCGACGACTGTGAGGCGGGTCTGTGCGATCGCCGCCAAGGCCTCTTCCACGGTCGCCTGGATGGTCGGCACGTTCAACTGGCGCTGCCAGCCGGAATAGTGCGTCCCGTCGTATTCGATGACAACTTTAAAGGTAGTCATAACTGGACGCGAGCACAGTAGCCGAATTCAGACGGGGCTGTCACCTGGGGGGATTGATGTGGAGATAGGTCTTGACGCCTTCGAAAATCGATTCGGCGATGTGCGCAAGGAAGGGCTGCGTGCGCATCTGCTCTTCTTCGGTGGGATTCGACATGAAGGCGATCTCGGCAAGGATGCTGGGCATGGTGGTGAACCGGAGCACGTAAAAGGGGGCCGTCTTCACGCCGTGGTCGATGGTGCTATAGCGTCCATTGAGATTGGTCACCATGGCCTGTTTGGCGGTCCAGGCCAGTTCAAGCGAATGTTCGATCTTCTTCGACGTCAGCAGATCGGCCACGAGGTATTCCCATCCCACGCCGGTATTGTTGAGCGGAGTCCCGTTTTCTCGCGCGGCAACCTCCAGGGCGCGTTGATCCTTGGCTTCCCCGAAGTGATAAATTTCGAGACCTCGGATGCCCTTGTGGGGATGGGAATTGACGTGGATGGAGACGAACAGGTCGGCGTCTTTCCCATTGGCAAATTTCGCGCGGTCTTCCAGCTCGATGAAGGTGTCGTTGTCACGGGTCATGAGCACCCGTGTATTCGGCAAGGAGCTGAGCAGGGTCTTCAGCAGCAGCCCGACTTTCAACGTGACATCTTTTTCCGTGGTGCCGTGATGTCCGATGGTGCCGGGATCTTTTCCGCCATGTCCAGGGTCAATGACAATGGTCCGCATAGGAGTTGCCGGTTTGGGCGCGATCGGACGAGTCGGTTCGGTTACCGTGGGGCTCGGGATGGACGGTGGAGTCGGGAGCGCCACGATTGCAGCCGATGGGGAGGTCGTCGAGGTCTCCCCGATTTGCCTGATCTGATCTTTGGGACGCTGATAGATGTCGATGACCAACCGGTCAGGATTGGCCAGCGTGAAGGCTTTGTATTTTGAACCCTGAGTCCTCGACAGGGTGATAGTGATCGTGCGTGGTCGGCTTTGCGCGATTTGAAAGGATGACGGAATGGTTCCACCCGACACTCGCAAGCGGGATGATTTCCCCAGGATGGCGTTGTTGACCTCAATGACGACACGGTCCGGATTGCGAAGATGCGTTTCCGAGAACGAGCCTTTGTGGTTGAGATCGAGGACGAGTCTGGTCCCTTCGGCGGTCGACCAGGATCGAAGATCTCGGACAATAATTGGATACCGTGATGTCCTCGCTGTCTCTTGCTTTACGGCCAGAAAGCGCGGGGCCGGTTCCTCAGCGGAAAAGTGAGGCGGCTCCGGCCATGCGGGTGCCATTGGGAGTTCGGCTTTCGACGAGACGATAGAGCCGAGGAGCATCCACAGCAAGGTAAGGGCAAAGAGGCTGCGAGTGAGACGGGAGACAGGGGTCAGGAGCCGGCATTCCTCTCGACAGGTAGCATCCTGCGGGGGTGTTGTTCTATTGTGCTCCATGTCTGGGCTATTGAATTTCAGTGTGCCGATTGAGTTACTCCGAAGCCGTCTAAGGCCTTTTCTCAAATGTTTGTGCTATTGTCAACCAAAGGCCTCAAACCATGTGATTGTAGATGGCAACGCATCTTCTTGTCGATGGATATAACCTTTTGGGCAGTGCCGGAATGGCTGTCTCCTCAGGCGCCGGTCGCCTTGAAGCGGCGCGTGAGGCGCTATTGCAGCGCCTGGCCGGCTACCGTCAGAGGAAAGGGCATGCGATCACCCTGGTCTTCGATGGGTGGCAAGCCGGTTCTGGATCGGAGCACCATGAGTTCCAGTCCGGCGTCGAAGTCGTTTACTCGAAGCGCGGTGAGCGAGCCGACCAGGTGATCCAACGCCTAGCACGTGTCTATGGTAAGGAATGCGCCGTGGTGTCCTCGGATCATGAAGTAGTAAACGCGGCCCGAGCGGCCGGGGCGTTTGTCATCGGCGCGCCGGAGTTTCGTGCCAAGCTACAGGAGCGGTCCTCCAGTGCGCCGGTCATGGCCTTCAAGGAGCTGGATAGGGGAGACGCCGACATCTTGAAGCGGTCGAAGGACAAAGGCGGGAATCCGCGCAAGTTGCCTAAGGGGCAACGTAAACGAAAGCAGCAGCTTAGGGAATTTTGAAGAGTCGGCGCGCGTTCTCGCTGGTGATGCGGCCCATGTCTTCAGCGGTCAGAGCGACATCCTCCGTCTTGATCCTGGCCAGCAGTTCGGCCACATGTCTCACATAGGCCGGTTCATTCCGCTTCCCGCGATGGGGGATCGGGGTGAGATAGGGACAATCTGTTTCGATCAAGATACGGTTCGCTGGAACCGTCTTGGCAATTTCTCGCAGCATGGTCGCATTCTGAAACGTCAGGATGCCGGAAAACGAGAGATAAAACCCCAGGTCGAGCGCATCCTTCGCCAGCCAGGCATCTCCTGAAAAGCAGTGAAAAACTCCGCCGATCTCCGAGGCTCGTTCCTCCTTGAGGATGCGTACCGTATCGTCCTGTGCTTCCCTGGTGTGGATAATCACCGGCAGCCTCAACTCACGCGCCAGCTGAATCTGTTCGCGAAACCGGTTGCGTTGCTCTTCAGGGGAGGAGTGGTTGTAATGGTAATCGAGACCAATTTCACCGTAGGCGACGACGCTCTTGTGTCGCGCCAACTGTCGGAGCTCGTCGTACCAGTGTGCTTCAATGTGTTTGACTTCGTGAGGGTGCACGCCGATGGAGGCATAGACGAAGGGATAGTGATCGGCGAGGGCGACGGCGGAACGACTCGTGGCGAGGTCGCAGCCGATGGTGATCATCGTCTCCACACCGGCCTCGCGCGCGCGCGCGATCATGGCCTCGCGGTCGGACTCGTAGCGGGCATCGTCAAGATGGGTATGGGTATCGATGAGCATGGGGCGCATCCTAACATGCTGAGCGTAATCGTGACGAGAGTTCGATACATCTGCCGACCATCTTGACAACATTGCCCAGCTGGTGATAAATGCAGTTAACTTGCAATTGATGCGATACAGAGATGACCAAGTCAATTCTAGAAAGCCTCAGGGCCGGCGGCAAAAAACTCACCAAATCCAGACAGGCGATTTTAGCCATTCTGGAAAAGAGCGCGCTTCCCATTACCGTGGCCGAGGTCCACACACGCCTAAAGAAGGCACATGCTCATGCTGATCTCGTGACGGTGTACCGGAATCTGGCTATGCTCCAAGAGCTGGGCCTCGTCGAACCAGTTGGCTTGCGCGAGGGACAGATGCGCTATGAGGTGCGGCATGGGCGTGAACATCACCACCATATTCAGTGCCGTGGATGCGGCCGCATCGTGGATTTGATGCTGTGCCCGCTGAAGAAACTCACGGAGCTTGTCGAGTCGCAAACCAAGTTCGCAGTGGAAGGCCACTCCCTGGAGTTTTTTGGCTGGTGCCCGGAATGTCGATGAAACACCTCGCTGCATCTGGCCACCGGTGGGCTCTCGTCGTCGCATACGTCTTGCTGGTATTTACGCTCCAGCCACTGCTCCTTGACCATACGTTCGCAGCCGGCTCGTCTCCTGAACATTCAGACCAGGACGTCTGCGCTTGGCTGGATCACGCGGCCAGCGCCGGGCTGCAATCCAGCATTGCCCCCATTGTTCTCGTTCAGACGGTAATTTCCGCCTCTTCATTCTGTACCGCTTCCTTTCACATCATCGATCGATCCCGCGACCCAGTCCGCGGTCCTCCTGTCCTCATCTAGCAGTCTTGCTTCTGCCGCTGATTCGATATTCACACTCTGTGCAGGGAAAGATCGGGTAGCTGCCAGTTCGCCGCTCCTGCGGGGCAGGCACTCGAAGGGTTGGGTTGTTCTTCGTCGAGAAGAACAGTCCTGATCTTTCCCTGCAGAAGATGTGAGTGCTGCGGCATTGCCTATGCGGTTTTTCCAATGGAGGCCTCTATGACGACTGAAGTGATGCCACTGGTTCCGGTGACGGTTTTGACAGGGTTCCTAGGAGCAGGGAAGACAACCTTGCTCAATCGGATTCTGACGACAGAACACGGCAAGCGGGTTGCGGTGATTGTCAATGAGTTCGGCGAGGTGGGCATCGACAATCAGCTCGTCATCGGCGCTGACGAAGAAATCTTTGAAATGAACAATGGCTGTATCTGCTGCACCGTTCGTGGCGACTTGATCCGGATCATCGGCAATCTGCTGAAGCGCAAGGATCGCTTCGAATACATGGTGATCGAAACGACCGGATTGGCCGATCCGGCCCCGGTCGCGCAAACGTTCTTTGTCGACGACGAGATGAAACGGCGACTGTTGTTGGACGGAATCGTCACGGTCGTCGACTCGAAACACATCTGGGAGCACCTCGACACCAGTCCGGAGGCCAAGGAGCAGATCGCGTTTGCCGATGTCATTCTGCTCAACAAGATCGACCTCGTTCCTTCGGGTGAGATGGATAAGCTCGAAGCGCGCGTCCGAGCCATCAACGTGATGGCGAAAATCCACAGGACGAAGGATGCGCAGGTGGAGATCAATCGACTCTTGAACATCGGCGCATTCGATCTGAGCCGCAAGTTGGACATTGATCCCAACTTTCTGGGCGAAGACGCACATCAGCATGACCCGAGTGTGTTCTCGGTGGCAATCGTCGAGAACGGAGTTGTTGACGAAGGAAAGGTCAATGATTGGTTTAAGGAAGTGCTTTCGACGATGGGCACGAGCATCTATCGGATGAAGGGCATTCTCAACGTCGAGGGCCGTGATCAGCGGTTCGTCTTTCAAGGCGTCCACATGTTGTTCGACGGCAAGGCCGACCGATCTTGGAAGGCTGGTGAAACGCGAAACAATCAACTGGTGTTTATCGGAAAAAATCTGGATCGAGCGGCGCTCACGAAGGGGTTTCGGGCATGCCTCGTTTAGCCAAACACAAATCCATGGTTTCGTTGGGGCCGGTCGGCTTTGCTCAACTCGGCGATTACATCCATCGCGTGGTGTTCTCAGCTGATGGGGCGAAGCTCGCAGCCTGTTCAGCGTCAGGGCAGGTGTCAATATGGGACGTCCCCTCACTGAATTGGCCCAGCCAGACCACAGGGCATCAGCACTCGGCGCTCACGCTATCCTGGCATCCCAAGCGAAACGAGTTGGCGACCGGAGGGCAGGATGGCGTCGTCAGATTGTGGAATGCCGATACCGGGCTAGAGCGCGCGGTGCTGCCCATCGGAGGACCGGGCGCGTGGGTCGAGCATCTTGATTGGTCGCCCGATGGACAATCGCTCGCAGCATCAGCGGGAAAAGTCCTCCATATTTGGAATATCAATGCCGAGGGTGCTCCGCAGCTTGCCGCAGAAGTTGCGGCCCATAAGACCACCATTTCCGCATTGGCTTGGATGCCGCGCGGGGGTGGGGTGATTGCCTCTTGTTATGGCGGAGCCTGGCTGTGGAAGGTCGGCCGTGAGAAGCCGGTACGACCCTTTCCCTATGATGGCGCGCTGCTGTCGATCGCCGTCAATCCAAGCGGCGAGTATCTGGCGTCAGGCAATCTCGACGGATCGGTCCATCTGTTCCGCACGGACAGTGAACAAAACTGGCATATGTCGGGCTATCCGATGAAGGTGACATCCGTTCGGTTTGATCACGATGGACTCAATCTGTTCACGGCCTCCGGTCCTGCGCTTGTTGTATGGAACATGAAGAAGTTCGAAGGCACCGGCGGGCGCTTGTTCAAGGGGCATCTCGGGTGGATTCGAGAGATCGCCAGTCACCCACATCAGTCGGTCGTCGCCACGGCTGGTGAAGAGGGGTTGCTCTGTCTCTGGGAGCCGCAGACGACCAAACCCGTGCTGAGCCAAGAGATCAACGCGAGCGGGGGATTGTCCTGTGTGGCCTGGTGCTCCAAAGAGCCGTGGATAGCGACCGGCGCCGATGATGGCACGGTCTCGTTATTCTCCGCCGAGGGGCTGGGTCACCCGCGATGAATCTATTCGGCGGGCGCCGCACGATCGATCCTGAGCAAGCGGAACGTATCAAGGACTGGACCCGGGCCAACTGGTCTCTACCGGAAAGCGTGACCGTGATGGTGACGGAGTTGGAATGCCGCGAGCCAGGCTGCCCTCCCATAGAAACGGTCATCGCGGTGCTCGAAGGGCCTGGGAATACGCGGCAGTACAAGATTCACAAGTCGGCTGCACAGGTGAGCCGTCACGATGTGGACGCCCTCGCAGATGGTAGCGGCCATCATCATGACTGAGAAGGAGTGACTCCGATGAGTCGAACACCGATATCCCCCGTGTATGTGATCGCCGGATTTCTCGGCAGCGGAAAAACCACGTTGTTGAAACGGGCGTTGGCCTACGAGCTCGATAAGGGCGTGACGCCCGCCGTAATCATGAATGAGTTCGGCGAAGTCGATGTGGATGGCGCCGTGCTCCATGAGCATCCACGCTCGAAGGACGTGGAGCTTCAAGCGTTGCTGAGTGGCTGCATCTGCTGTGACCTGTCCGGTGAGTTCAGCGAGAAGGTGGGGCACTTGGTGAAGGCGTCAAAGGGAGCCCCGGTCTTTATTGAAACCACTGGGTTGGCGGATACGGGACAGGTGGTCGTGGGCGTGGAACAGGCGCTGAATGCGCAGTCTGGGGAGAGGGTGAGTGGCGCGCTGGCCGCTGTCATTGTCATGGTCGATGCGCCGCGTTTCATGACGCTCGATACATACTGGGAGGCGTCTGAGCACCATCTCAAGCATGCCGATACGGTGGTGTTGAACAAAATCGACCAGGTCGATGCGAAACAAGCGGATCTCGTCGAGCAACGGATCAAGGCCGCCAATCCGGGAGCTCGGATCATCAGGGCCGTACAAGCCGATGTGGAGGTCGGCCGGCTCTTGAAGTTCGTCGCAGTGCCGGCCCGGCGGTTCCTCACGAACGGCGTAGTCAAGGACTCCGCCACGGACTATCAGAGCGGTAGTTTTAAGGTCCTGCGTCCCTTCGATCCCGATCGTCTCAAGGCCATGCTCATGCGGTATCAACGAACGGTGATTCGACTCAAAGGATTCATCCGGGTGGAAGGGCAGCCCGGGTTGCATGAAGTGCAGTGGGTCATGGGCTCGTTCGTCATCACCCCCTATGCGGGATCGAAGCCATCGCAGGCCACCATTGTCGTCATCGGTAGGCGGATAGGCTGGGAACGTTTCCTCGGCGGCCTGGAACGTTGTCTGGTAAAACCGAAGCGGCAGACCAAGCGGTGGAGTCGCGCATAGAGAAGTGACGCATGATACAGAATGGAGAAGCGAAGATGCCTGTGAAAAACGAGCTCGGAACACTGGTGGATGATCCCGCCGCACGGGCTCTGATCCGCGAAGCCCATGGTCGTACGTACAAGTGGCCGTCTTCGTTCGGCGGCTATCGAGCCGACGTGACGCTCAATGATGAGGGGCGGATCCTGAAGGGAACGGTCCGGTCGATTCCACGGGTAGACACCACTATTGGCCTCGCCGGCGCGGATCCTGCGATTCAGGATGGGTGCGCGAGCGGCTGTGGACGCAGGGGATGCACTTGGCCGATTCGCCGTTCAGAGAAGGCGATGGGAAGTACGTTGCTGTCGTTTGATCCCGAGGAGGATTCGGCGGTAGCCCCATCCGCGTGGGCGTCGGGTGTTGTTGACCGGCGGGCGGCTCGAGTCGTGGTATTGGATCAAGCACTACCAGTACACCCAGTTGGACGTACACCCCGATGACGGAACGCCGGGTGAACACCATTGAGCGATACGATGGGGCGCCGGACGGCCGGCAGTACTCCAGCTGCTATGTGATGATTTCTCACTCGACGGGCAATGGGTGGTGGGAATGGAAAGGTATGTGAATAAATATGTGGACGTGAGCGGCGTGTGGTTTCCGCGTCGGCGTCGCGTCGCCTATGGGGACCAGGGGGTGGTGAAGACCCGCGTGATTGAACTCTCAAATCATGAGGTGTCGTGATGAGTGGCAAGATGTTCGATCCTTACGTGCCGTCGCCGGACCAGAGGCGTCTACAGACCGCCGAAGGAACGGCGGAGATGGGTCCTGTTGAGGAACCCAGAACAGCCTCCATGCTACCGCTTGTTGTGTTGTACCAGCGGGCGTGGGATCGGGCGCAGACCACTGAGCTCTCTCTGGTCAGGCTCGAGCATGCGGCCGAAGCGTCTGCCTTGGCCGATGCTGTACTCCACTTGTTGGCGGAAGCAGGGGATCAGGAGGGGTATGCACGCTGGACTGTACGGTTATCGGAGGCCAGGCATTGGCTGACTGCCGTCCATGACGCACTGACAAGTCAGGAGGAGCGAGAATCATGACAACGATTGCAAAAGCAGGAGCGTCAGTGGCCGTGGCGGTGCTGACGGTGTCCGATAGCCGGACGCCTGAAACGGATACGAGCGGCAGCACGATCGTCGATCGATTGACCCAGGCCGGTCATCAGTTGGCCGGCCGCAAGATGTGTAAAGACGATTTTCAGAAGATTCGCAACACGATTGCGGAGTGGGTAGCCGATCCCAAGGTCGATTTCGTGATCGTGACCGGGGGGACCGGCGTCACGCAACGCGATGTCACGCCCGATGCCGTCCGGTCTCTGTTCACGAAGCCGATTCCGGGATTCGGCGAACTGTTCCGGTGGCTTAGCTATGCGGAGATCGGCACCTCGACTATTCAGTCGCGGGCCGATGCCGGCGTGTGCGGCGACACCATCGTGTTCCTGCTGCCGGGCAGCACCGGTGCCTGCCGGCTGGGCATGGAGAAGATTATCCTTCCGCAGCTCGATCTTAATCACAAACCCTGCAACCTCACGGAGCTACTGCCGCGCGTGAAGCAGGAACTTCCACCGCACGATGATGACTGAACCAGCCGCAGTGCCCTTGTATCTGTTGGGCGGGCCGTTAGGTGCGGGTAAGACTACCTTGCTCCTGCGGTTTCTGGCCTACTGGAAAGCCCAAGGGAAACAGGTTGGAGTGTTGATGAACGAAGCCGGTGCGATCAGCATCGATGAAGCCCGTGCGGCTCCGCTGGCCGCGGCCGTGTGGAATATCACCAACGGATGTGTTTGCTGCGATGCACGCGACGGGATCGGGAAGGGCCTGGCCGAGCTCGTGGTGCAACAGCAGGTCGATGTGGTGGTGCTGGAGTGCTCCGGCATTGCAGCGATGGACGAGGTTATCGAGGCGGTGACCGACCACGACAGTCTCGCCTTAGTGCGGCTGAAGAAAGTGATCGCGGTCATCGAACCGTCTGTTCCGCCCGATGGGCGAACCATTGGGCCACGGTGTACGGCGCTGGTACGGTACGCGGATGAAGTGATCGTGAACAAGCAAGACCTCTATTCCCCCGTAGCGCAGGAACGGTTTCGAAAGGCACTGGTTCGTGACAACGGGAATGCCAGGCTATGGTCCGTGTCATATGCCGCCGCAGATCCTGCGCTCTTGCTTTAGCGGCGCGGGCCGGGAGCAGGACGGCGAGTCGGAAATGTCGTCGTTGGATCGGCTTGGGCGCATCCAGTGGTGACGACGATTCCCCTGGTGAGGCCGCTCTATCGGGGCCGTTTTGCCCGGTGGTTTGCTCACCTTCCGGTCGGTCTCGATCGAGTGAAAGGGGTCTGCCGGTTTTCCGGTGAGCGGGACCTGTACGAAATCCAGTATGCCTCCCCGGTCACTCGATGGATCGGCGTGGTTCGGTTCCGGCAAGAGCCGGATCCGGCGCTGGTCTTGATCGGGCGAGACTACGATCAGGCGCAATGTCATCGAATGCTCCAGACCTGTCTGATGTCAGCCTAACCGGTCAAGCGCTGTCTATGTGGACAGAGAGATAGGAAACGCAATGCCTCCGTCGGAGTCCCGCATCGCGAAGCAGCAGAATCGCTTTGCTTTGACCTGTTCGCTCGGCGAACTCAAGGGCATCTATCTCGCTCTTTTTTCTCAGTTACGGGCCAACCCTCTGGCCGACATTGATGAGACTGATCTGCTTCTTGATCTTCAGGTCATCCTTCAACGAGAGGCGCAAGCGGAGGGTGTTGATGTGTCCAATCATAGTGAGTGGTCGCGGTTCCTGGGAGACATGCCGATGGCTCCGTGTGAACAACGATATGCCGACCACAGGAAGAAGCAAAATCAGTGATGACCCTTCCTGCCGAATCGACGTGGGGATTTGCAATTCTGATGGGCTTGCTCGGGAGTTTGGGCGCATTGCTGCCGGCCGCGGTAGTGCTGTTCATCCCAGACGGGTGGCGACAATATGCCATGCCCTATCTGCTGAGCTACGCGACGGGCACGATGTTGGCCACCGCGATCATCGGACTGATTCCGGAGGCGCTGGAGCATATCTCCATTTATGAAGTGGGGATTTCGCTCCTAGCCGGGCTCGTACTGTTTTTTGTATTGGAATGGACGGTCATCTGGAGGCATGCCCATGGGGATGAACCAGGCCATGAAGAGCATGGCCATGGGCATCACCACCATGGAATAGCCTCCGAGGCAGGCATGCAGAAAAAAACCGGGATGCTGGTCTTAATCGGTGATGCGGTCCACAACATGGCGGATGGCGTCGCCATCGGTGCCGCCTGTGTCGCGTCCCCAGGCCTTGGTCTCGTGACGACGCTCGCGGTGTTGGGGCATGAAGTGCCGCAGGAGTTAAGCGATTTCACGATTCTGCTGTCCAGCGGGTTTTCCCGCTGGAGGGCATTCCTCTGGAATACGCTGTCCGGGCTCGGGACATTGGTGGGTGTTGTCGTCGCCTATGGAGGGTTGGGGTATGCCGAAGCGATCGTGCCCTATGCGCTGAGTGTGGCGGCCGCCAGTTTTCTCTATATCGGCCTCGCCGATCTCGTGCCGGGGTTGCACGGGCGAATGGGAGCGGCCAAAGGGATCTGGCAGTTCGCCATGATGCTCGCGGGGATGGTGACCATCGCGATGTTGACCATGCTGCCGCATTAGCTGTGAAGGAGCGGGGAGATGATCAGGCAGGCCAAGCTTGGAGACAAGGCCATCTATCTACGGGGACGGGTTCCGTCTCGCGGAGAGCGGTTGACGGCTGAGTTCAGCATTCCAGCCGCTCGACTGGCCGACAAGCCGCTGACGGCGAACGAACTCCGGCGCGGGCTGGTGGTCGTTTCGACGTTGCCCAACATTGAGAAGCATGCCTGCCTTGCGCAGATCGTGGAGCTTGAGGAGCGCGGGCACGAGCAGTTGCCGAGTGTCCGAATTCTCCACGTGTCGGCTGATCATGCCGAACATTGGGGGGAGGTTGACCGGTTTCACCCGAACCTTCGATCAGCCGGATATTCACTGTGTTGCGCGGGTCCGGCGAGTCGCGAGGCCTTTATCTTGGCATTCGGGGTTGGCGTGGAGGATCACCACCGCATCGCGCACGGACTGTTCGCGTTACAGGACGGGTTCTTTCTCGAAGTCGAAATACCGCAGGATCAGATGCAGCCGGCCGCAGTGAGAGGTTTTCTGAAGCGCCTGATCGGGGAAACCCGGGGCGCCGAATAGTCCGGCGCCCTGCGGCACTGTCGAGGAACAAGCCCTAGGCAAGCTGTAGGACTCCGTGATCGTCGCAGTGCGAGTCATGGGCAAAGTGCAAGTGGCCGGCCACAAGATAGTCGACGTGGTCTCCATGGGGAACAGCCTGGTGCCCGCAGTCCGCACCGTGGCGATGTCCCGCCTCGTGTTCCTTGCAGGCATGCGCCGGGGTGCAGGCCGCGGGATTTTCTTTGGAGACAGCAAGGACATGTTCATCGATGTGGTCCTCATGGACATGGTGGAGATGGCCATCGTGCAGGTAGTCGGTATGGCCGTCATGCGTCACCGCTTGGTGGCCGCAGCCTGGAGTGTGACGGTGGGGATGATGGGCATGAGTGGGATGTGTGCTCATCGGGGAACTCCTTAGGCTAAGGTGGATGAGAGCGTGTAAGTATGGCGAGTGTAGATCGTTTTGGGATGGCGGTCAACGGTCCGATGCGCCGAGATGAAGCTGCTACGCTGGTGCTCGCCGGCGGTTGGGTGCTTGATCCGGGGCGATGGAACGGTGAAGCGGATGTCTGGATCAAGAATGGAGTGATCGACGCGGTGGCGTCGCCCGATGTCTGCCCCCCCGACGACGCGGTGTATGTCGATGTCACCGGGCTGCTGGTGTTGCCGGGCCTCGTTGATCTCCATGTGCATTTGCGTGAGCCAGGGTATGAATATAAAGAAACGATTGCGACGGGTGGGGCCGCTGCAGTGGCGGGCGGGTTTACCGGCATCTGCTGTATGCCGAACACCAAGCCGGTCAACGACACGCCGGCGGTGACGGCCTTGATCAGAGGAAAAGCCGTAGCGGCTGGGACGGCACGGGTCTATCCCATCGGTGCCATCACCCAAGGGTCTCTGGGCAAGGAGATCGCCGACCTGGCAGCCTTGAAGCTGGCCGGCTGCGTGGCCGTGTCGGACGACGGCAAGCCGGTGATGGATGACCGTGTCATGCGACAGGCGATGGAGCAGGCTGCGGCAGTCGATCTGCCGGTGATCGATCATTGCGAGGATCTCAATCTGTCCGGCTGCGGGTGCATGAACGAAGGCCCCGTCTCGCGTGCACTGGGATGGCCTGCCATTCCTTCCCGCGCTGAAACCCGAATGGTCGAACGGGATCTACATTTGGCTCGGGAGACCGGAGCCAGGTTGCATGTGGCGCATGTGAGCTCGGCTGGCACGATCGACGCGCTTCGCCGTGCGAAGGCGCAGGGATGGCCAGTGACGGCGGAGGCCTGCCCGCATCATTTCATGTTGACCGACGAAGCGGTGCGCCGTTCGGGACCCAATGCCAAGATGAATCCGCCGTTGCGGGGAGAGCGGGATCGCGTTGCGGTGATCGAGGGATTGGCCGACGGCACGATCGACGCCATTGCCACGGACCATGCCCCGCATGCGGAATATGAAAAGCAATGGGGCATGGACCGGGCTCCGTTCGGCATCGTGGGATTGGAAACGGCACTGGCGTTGACGTTGCAACTGGTCGAACGCGGAGCGCTGTCTTTAGATCGGGCTGTGCAATGCTTGACGAGCAAGCCGGCCGGGTTGTTGGGATTGCCGGGTGGAACATTGGCGCCCGGAGTGCCGGCCGACGTCGTTGTCATGGATCGTGCTTATGAATGGGTGGTCGATCCCGAGCAGTTTCACTCGAAGGGGCGGAATACGCCGTTTGCCGGATGGCATTTGCGCGGACAGGTGGTGATGACAATAGTCGGTGGTCGGGTTGTATATCAGCGGCCCGCCGAGGCCTAGCCGGCCGTGATGCGGACGATTGCCTTCGTGCATCAGAAGGGTGGCACCGGCAAGACGACGTTGGCCATCGCCACGGCGGTGGCCCTGGCGCAGACCGGAGCGCGCGTCCTCTTGCTCGATGCCGATGTGCAAGGTACGGCAAGCGAATGGGCGTGTCGCTGGGGAGAACGGTTCCGGGTCGTGGCCCGCTCCCAGATCCGGCCGATCGTGCATGAGCAGGTGGCCCGATTCGCGCCGATGTTCGAGTGGATGATCGTCGACGGTCCACCGACGCTGTCCGACATGACGGCGAGCATTCTGCGCGGCGCCGACCGGGTGTTCGTGCCGGTGCGACCGTCCTTGCCGGATATCTGGGCACTGGAGGGGTTGGCGGCGGTGTGCACTAGCCTCAAGGCTACAGGGATGCATCCGATCGTGCGAGTGTTATGGAGTCAAGTCGTTGCATGGCCGACACCGGCCATGCGGGCTACCGTAGAAAGCAAAGGATTCAAGATTGTGCCGGCGGTCATCCGGCGGGAAGCCGTGTGGTCGAACGTGATGGAAGGGCGGTCGCTCACGACCGTGGCGGCCGATTATCTGGTGCAATTGGTGAAGGAGCCGTGGGAATGAGCCTCCATGCCGGGCCGCGCGCGGGTCTCGCCCGGTTCCATGCGCCGGACCGGTGCCGATCTGATCGTAACGTATGGGGCGGTCGATGCCGCGAGGAGGCTGGCTTCCGTTCATCCTGTCGTCGAGCCGCGTGAGTAACGGTGTCATGAAGGAGGTTCAGCGACACACACTGCCGTTGTTGAACCGACGATGTGCTGTAAGCGGGAGATGAGGCTTGCAATTCTATGTAGGCCAATGTAGGATGCGAATCTCAATTGCAAATTAGTTGCATTTGAGAGATTGCGAGGAAACTGAGTATGCGTTATGAAGTGCGTCCAGGTCCCGAGCATTTCTTGCCGCCGGCAGCGGCCAGCATGGGCCTTCGATTGCCGAATCCGGGGGAGGCGATCGTGCATGGGTACGTCGTACCCGAAGAGCAGGCGATGGAGGAGGCTGCCCGGCGATTCTTGGGCGCCAAGGTGCCGACGATTTTTCCGGGACCATTGGTGTTATGGGCATGGACTCCCACAGCCGAAAAAAAAGCAAAGGCGATTCGCCACCTCTTCAATACATTGAAAGAGAGCGTGGGAGCTCATCAGAAACCAATGTTGATCCCCATGCCGGACTATCGGCCCAAGTACCCGAAGATCAATCCGGAGTTCGAGATCAATCCGAACCATCCGAACTTGACGATTTGGCATAACAAGATCGACGTCTGCCTCTTTATCGGCGTGCATTGCCATCAGGCGAATTTGTGCTTGAAGATCGTTCGAGGCGGAACGAGTTGTTACACCATGGCCATGTGCGCACAGGCAGGACATGAGGATGCGATGCTGTCCTTCCGGGACATTACCCCGGAGCACATTACTCGGCTTGCCGACAAGATCCGTGAATTGAAGGGGGTTATGCCGGGGCCCCGCGCGACACAGTAGTCCAGCGTATGGGGGGCTAGCATGGGAGAAGCGATGAAGAAGTCGTTTGAATCCGCATCGTCCGGTTTCATGGCGTTTCTGCCGAAGGAATACCAGGGAGAATTCTCTCGTGAGTGGATCATGGGATTGTCGCCGTTCTATGACCAGACTTGTGCCCAGTGCTTTACGGTGCAGCAGGGAAAATGGATTGGACTAGGGCCTCCGTCATTCGACGAGGCGGCGTTGAAGTGCGAAGCTCGCTTCCGACTCGTATAAGGACGTGCGGCTGGCTTGCCGATATGAGTAATCTGTTCAAGCAACTGATCTGGGTCGCTTTGGTCATCGGACTCTACCTGCTGTCCGCATTGCCTCTGCCCTACCTGCTCTTGGATCACTATTCAGCGATGGCCGGGGGCGATGCCGGCCATTCCGCGACGGATGTCCATGTGTGGCTCGAGTGGGCGGCCGGATCGTCACTCTCCGGCGGCAAGCTCTTCATGATCTCCTCCGATCTTGTTGTGGGAGCGGCCGCCGTTCTGCGGTCTGACATGCCCTCGAACATGCTCGTGACGCACATCCGGTCCCGCGGTCCTCCTGCCTCCTGATCACAACAATTTTTCCTGATATCAGAATTTAAAGTTTCCGTCATGGCGGGCGAACCCTGTTCAGTGGGGGTGCCGTCACACAGCCGGAGTCATGGATAGTTGAAGTGTGCTGGTTGAACTCGCCGGAACGCCGGTGTGGGGATCCTGCGTGTCGGGGGTATTTCGTTTCCGTTCTGAGGCGGTTGCAGGTATCGAAAGCGAAGACACTGTCATGATTGGAGGGAGAGATGGCGAAACTCAGCAGTATATTGCGTAACGAGAAGCGGAAGCTGTTGGTGGCCAAGTTTGTCGCTTCTCGGCAGGAGTGCAAAGCAATCATCAAGGATCCGGCCATGTCGGAAGAGCAGAAGGCCGACGCGCGAAGGAGATTGAGCGCGATGCCGAGAAATGCCAGCCCCGTTCGCGTGCGGAATCGTTGTCACATTTCCGGGCGCGTGCGCGGGTATTTGAGACGCTTCGCCATGTCTCGAATCGATTTCCGTCTCTTGGCGCTGCGCGGGGAGATTCCGGGAGTTCGCAAGTCCAGTTGGTAGGAAGGGGGGGCATATGTTTCCAGAGCGGCGAAGGCGAGTGATCGACGACACCACACCGATCGACTTCAAGAACGTCGAGTTACTGCGGCGATTCCTGAGCGAAAACGGACGGATCATACCGCGCCGGCTAAGCGGCAACACGCAGCGGCGACAGCGTGAGGTGGCACTGGCAATCAAGCGGGCGCGCCAGGTGGCGCTGCTGCCATACACAGGCTCGGGAGGGCAGTAAACCGTCGGCCTGTTTGGAAACTGGGGGCGTGTGGTTTCGATCACCTTGCCGTGAATTGGATGTGAATCATCGCGTCGAGGATCGCAGTGGATCCGATCACCGATTGTAAGGAAGGCCAGACCGATCTGCGCATGGCCATTCAGGAGGCGGTATCGGGGTAGAGTAACGGAGGGAGGAGACGTGTTGTCCGCACCAAATGACAGTGGTCTGAAGCAGGTGGACCATGAAGCGCCGTTGAGAGTGACTGTGGTCACCGGGTTTTCCGGATCGGGCAAGAGCACGCTCGTGCGCCGGGTCATGGCAGGACGGGGGCGGATTCGACTCGCCGTGCTGGTGCATGATCGCAGCGACGCGTCGCTTAATGCCGACGAGTCCTGCGAGGTGGGGTGTGAAGTGTTTCATCTCGGTGAATCCATGGCTGAACTCGTTCAGCGTTGCGTCGGCTGCTCGTTACGCGAGAGCCTGGCGGACGCCATGGTCGCCATTGCCCGACTACAGCGATTCGACCGTCTGATCATAGAATGTTCGGCACTCGTGGAGCCTGTCTCGGTAGCTGAAGTATTTAACGAGGCGCTGGCTGCGCAGGCACCCTTGGCCGATCTGGCGAGATTGGACCACATCGTCACCGTCGTGGATGCGGAATCGTTTTGGACGGATGTGCGGAGCACAGAGGACCTCCATAGCCGCGGACTGAGCGGCGGCGCCGATGATGTGCGTACCGTATCGGAACTACTGGTGGAGCAGGTCGAATACAGCACGCTCGTGGTGATGAGCAAGAGCGAACGAGTCAGCCCCGCTCAACAGCAACGCGTGACGGCGCTCGTGCGGCGTCTCAATCCAGAGGCCGATGTGTTGCAGGCATCCAGTGGGCAGCGGGTCGTGGATCACGTGCTTAGCTGCCGGTCCAACGCGCATGAGCCGATCAGTTTCCAGCCGGGGTGGGTAAAGCTGCTGGAAAAGGGGCCGATCCCACGGCTCAGTCAGACGCGGTGGACTACCGGTGTATTTCGGGCCACCAGGCCGTTTCATCCGACACGTTTCTGGCAGCTTGTGGAGGAAGACTGGTTTGGAGTGGAGCGGTGCAAAGGATACTTCTGGCTCGCGTCCCAGCCTGAACGGTGTTTTCTCTGGTCGCAGACCGCCGGCGTGCGCCATTACGAATGCCTCGGCGACTGGTGGGTGGCGACCCCTCGTGAACAATGGCCGACCGATCCAGATTTCGAGGCAAAGCTTCACAAGGAATGGAGCGTCGAGTTCGGTGATCGGCGTCAAGCGCTGGCTTGTATCGGATATCAACTTGACCAGCAAGAGTTGTTCCGCCGCTTGCGCGCCTGTTTGTTGACTCCATCGGAACTGTTGCTGGGTGAGGCGGGTTGGCGGCAGTTCGATGATCCATTTGCACGTGCCACTCAAGAGGCCGGGGCGCGAGAAGACGAGGCGGAGTCGGACTAGCAGGCTGCGAATTTGTGCGGTGAGTCCCTGAAGGCTGTGGGAAGGTCGTCGGCGGATTGTTTTCGCATCCTGCTCGGCCAGGGAGGTGACGTATGAAGAAGGAAGTGGCAGGGCAGCAGGTATCTGGACAGAGGCGTTTCGGGGCACGTTTGCCCGTGACCGTCCTTTCCGGTTTTCTTGGGGCAGGCAAGACGACCCTGTTGAACCATGTCTTGCATAACCGCGAAGGTCTGCGCGTGGCGGTGATCGTCAACGATATGAGCGAGGTCAATATCGACGCGCGATGGATCGAGCAGGGCGGCGCAGCGCTGAGCCGGACCGAGGAGAAGCTGGTGGAGATGAGCAACGGGTGTATCTGCTGCACCCTGCGGGAAGATCTGTTGAATGAAGTGGGCCGGCTGGCGGAAGACGGCCGGTTCGACTATCTCCTGATCGAATCCACCGGGATCTCGGAACCGATGCCGGTCGCCGAAACGTTTCAATTCGAAACAGAGCAGGGCCGCAGCCTCTCGACCGTCGCACGGTTGGACACCATGGTGACAGTGGTCGACGCAGCCAGTTTCCTGAAGGACTATCTGGAAGCCGAAGATCTGCGAGCCAGGGGGTTGGGCCTCGGTGAAGAGGATGAGCGCACGATTACGGACCTGCTCATCGATCAGGTCGAATTCGCCAATGTGCTCGTCATCAATAAGGCGGACCTCGTGACGCAAGTTGAGTTGGCTGAACTTGAGGCGATCCTCGCCAGGCTCAATCCTGACGCGGTCTGCCTTCCGGTTCGCCAGGGGCGGGTCGAATTACGCGCCATTCTCGATACAGGGTTATTCGATTTTGAGCGGGCCAGCCAGGCGGCAGGGTGGATGAAAACGTTGCGCGATGAAGGGCGTTCCGAGTCCGATGAATACGGGATCGCCAGCTTCGTCTATCGGGCGCGGCGTCCCTTTCATCCGTTGCGTCTGTGGCAATGGCTACAGGAACCCTGGCCTGGCGTGCTCCGGTCGAAGGGGTTGTTTTGGATCGCTTCCCGTCCGGAGCTGATCGGGCTCTGGTCGCAAGCCGGCGGGGCGGGCGCGGTGCGATGGGCAGGGCGCTGGTATGCGGCATTGCCAAAAGAGCAGTGGCCGGAGGAGGAAGAGGAGTATCAACGTCTGGAAGGCGTGTGGGATCCGGAATTCGGCGACCGGGTTCAGGAGTTGGTGCTGATCGGCCGCAAGATGGATCGCGCTGCCCTTATGGCGAGGCTGGACGCCTGCCTGCTGACGGAAGAGGAACTACGGCCGGGCCTCGCTTGCTGGCGGGACGTCGCCGATCCATTTCCCATTCCGGCGGGCCAGGTATTGCAGGATCATGAGTCCGGCCCTGCGTTAACCTTGCCGCCGGAGGGGCGCTGAATGCAGGCCGAAACGGCACGTTTGCCCGTGACCGTCCTCTCCGGGTTTCTTGGGGCGGGCAAGACGACCTTGTTGAATCATGTGCTGCATAACCGCGAGGGATTGCGCGTGGCCGTGATCGTCAACGATATGAGCGAGGTCAATATCGATGCCATGCTGGTGGCCGAAGGCGGAGCCGCGCTCAGCCGGACGGAAGAGCAACTGGTCGAGATGAGCAATGGGTGTATCTGCTGCACGTTGCGGGAAGATCTGCTGAAAGAAGTGGCGCGGCTGGCGGAGGCGCGGCGGTTCGACTATCTCCTGATCGAATCCACCGGGATCTCGGAACCGATGCCGGTCGCCGAGACCTTTACGTTTCGAAATGAACAGGGGAAGGCGCTGTCCGATCTGTCGCGTCTCGATACCATGGTCACGGTGGTGGATGGACCGCGCTTTCTGAGCGACTATCGCGAAGGTGTCGAGTTAAAGGACCGCGGCCTGGCGGTGAACGAGCAGGATCAGCGGACCATCACCGACCTGTTGATCGATCAGGTGGAGTTCGCGAACGTCCTGGTCGTGAACAAGACTGACTTGATGATGGCGAAAGACCTGCCGGCCTTGTTGGCAATTCTGGCTACGTTGAATCCGGAGGCCGCATTGATTCCCGCCAAGCGCGGCCAGGTACCGCTCAGGCAGATCCTCAATACGGGGCGTTTCGAATTCAAGCGGGCCTCGCAGGCTGCTGGGTGGATGAAAACGCTGCGTGAGGGGACGCGGTCGGAGACGCGGGAATATGGCATCGCCAGCTTTGTGTATCGTAGCCGCCGGCCCTTCCATGCGCAGCGACTCGCCGATCTGTTGGGGAGACCATGGCCGGGAGTCCTGCGGGCAAAAGGGCTGCTCTAATCTGGCAAGCCGGCTGGAATTCATCGGATTGCTTTCTCTGGCAGGTGCGGTTTGGCAGTTGGGGCCGATGGGCGCGTGGCGGGCGGTGACGCCGGAAGCGGAATGGCCGGACTCCCCGGAAGTCAAAGCACAGATCAAGGCCATGTGGCATCCCGAATTCGGCGATCGGCGGCAGCAAATCGTGATCATCGGCCAGGGGATGGATGAGGCGGCCCTCCGGACGTCACTGGACGCGTGCCTATTGACCGACATGGAAGTGGCCCAAGGCAAAGCGGCGTGGCGTAGATTTCCGGACCTCTTCTCCCGGTGGTATTGAGAGGCGGGCGCAAGGAAGGATGGGATATGGAACCAGCAAGTGTCATCGTGCTGTCGGGGTTTTTCGGTGCCGGTAAGACGGCGGTGTTGAACCGGCTCATTCGCACTCGCGGCGAGCGGCGCATCGCCGTGATCATGAACGATCTCGGCGGAAAGGGCAACGACTTCCGGCAGGTCGACGACGCGGAAGGATTACAAGGGGAAGAGGCGTGGGTTGGGCTTGAGTCCGGCTGCACGGGGTATTCGTTGCGCCGGCAACTGATCGATGCGGTGAGCCGGCTGGCGCGGGAGCGGCGGTTTGACACGATACTGATCGAGTGTTCGGGGCGTACTGACCCGCTGCTCGTGACGGAACTGTTCGACGAGGAGGACGCCGAGGGCAGGCCCTTGTCGAGCCTGGCTCGGCTCGATTACCTGGTGACGGTCGTGGATGCCGCCCGCTTCCGGGAGGATTTTGAATCCGGCGACAATCTCCAGGAGCGCGGTGCGGGGATCGGCATCGACGACCAACGGACTGTGTCGGAGTTACTGGCGGATCAAGTGGAATGCAGCACCACGTTGGTACTGAACAAGACAGACCTGGTCACTGCGGCGGCGCGTCATCGACTGGAAGCGTTCCTCCGATCGCTGAATCCGGATGCCGCGTTGTTGCCGGCTGTTCATGGGGAAGTTTCGATCGAACAGCTCGGCAGGGCGGCCAAGCTGGAGCAGGAAGCTTTGTCGCTCAGTCCCGGTTGGATGCAACTGCTCGAGGGGCGGGTGTCTCCTGTAGAGGTCCCCAGGGATATTCAGACTTTCGTCTACCGGGCGCGACGGCCGTTTCACCCGGCCCGTTTCTGGACCTTGATGCAGGACGTCTGGCCGGGCGTGCTGCGCTCCAAGGGATACTTCTGGCTCGCCTCGCAACCGTCCACTTGCTACATGTGGTCGCAAGCGGGCGGGGCATGTCTGTATGAGCGACTGGGTCGCTGGTGGGTGGCGATTTCGGAGCGACGATGGCCACAGCAGAAGGAGGCGCTCCAGGAGTTGGAGCAGGTGTGGGACCTTGAGTTTGGTGATCGCAGGATCGAACTGGCGTTCATAGGAGAGGAACTCGATCACCGAGGGATGACCGAGCGACTCAATGCCTGCCTGCTGACGAGAGCCGAGCTTGCACTGGAAGAAGAGATTTGGCGTGCCTTCCAGGATCCCTTCAAGAAACCAAGTTGGGAGAAGCGTCATGACAGGACGATATGCGGCGAATCGTTTCGCTGAAGCGGGGAGCCGGCGATGACACTTGGTGCGGCAATCCCGGCATTAACACAGGAGCTGTCCCGTGATTTGTGCGGAATCCGGCTCAGTCTGCAGGCAGCCGGCCGGTCGAATGACTTGTCGAAGGGAAGTACGCCCGAAGGTTTGTCGGGGATAGTTCCACGGCTGCGATGTCTCTCCTGTCGATTGGCTATATCAATGTGGGAATGCGGCGGCGACGGCGATCTGCCACGGGCGTAATGAGAGGCAAGCGAACATTCGAACACCATTATCAAGGAGAGCGTCATGGGTCAGTATTGCCAGGTGACCGGAAAAAAACCGATGTCGGGTAACCACGTGAGTCATGCCAACAACAGGACGAGACGGAGGTTTCTGCCGAACCTCCAACGAAAGCGCTATTTTCTGCCGGATGAGAACCGTTGGATCACCCTGTCTGTCTCGACTCACGGGATGAAGATTATCGATAAGAAGGGGCTGGGTCGTGTGGTGGCGGAGATGCGAGCGGCGGGAGAAACCATTTAGACCAAAAAGGACGATCCGATGCGTGAAGTAGTGGCACTGGCTTGTACGGGCTGTGAAATTCCGGGCATGTCCGTCTATTGGACGAGGAAGAACAAAAAGAGCGATCCGGATCGGATCGAGTTGAAGAAATACTGCGCGCGCTGCCGGAAGCATGCGGTGCATAAAGAGAAACGATAGGTCGTCATGCCGATTTATGAATACCAGTCGCGAGATTGCCGGGGGCCTTCGGACTGCCCGAAGCGGTTCGCATTTTGGCAATCGATGAATGACAGCCCTATCGCGAATTGCGTGATCTGTCGAGCTCCGTTGGAGCGGATTCCTTCCTTGTTTTCGGCCGGTGTCGGTTTTATCGCGCGCAGCGCAGCCATGTCCAATCCCCCGGCCGAGTCCCAAGCCCCACCGGCGACGGTCAAGAATATTTTCGGGGGCGGACTCGGCATCCAAGCGTGTGGCCATGGCCCTATCCCTGGCCATGATACTTCGTCCGGCAAGGAACCGTCGTGATCCGAGGCCGCGCCCATGGCGCCATCATATTGCTCCTGACAGCCTACCTGGCGTTAGCCTTGCCGTTGCCGACGGTGTTGCTCGACCATGAGTTGGGTCTTCTCACAGGGGATCTGGCGCATACGGTCCTTGACGACCATGCCTGGCTCGATCATGCCGCCGGGTCCGGCCTGTCTGAATCCGGGCACATTGTCGATGCCGAAAACCTGCTGGTCTCCCCGGCCTTTCAGGCTCATCCAAATCCATCGCAATCACTCTACCGCAAGTCATGTCTGAGTCGCGGTCCACCCCTTGCCTGAAGATTTTTCATTTTCGTCAGTACGAAGGACGCCACACGGGGTGAGAGGAAACTCTCCGTTGTTGCCGTCGTCGTAGGCCAATCGTGTCTATTTTGCTCGCCGAGGCACCACAGTTCGATCGGGATTCGACGACCGATAGATCGGTGTTGCGCCTGCGGAGCGACGCCGGCGCAGCCGCCTCGCTGTGGCTACCGCAAGGAGATGAAGATGTCTGAGCATGAGTTTCGCTGGTGCGGGAAGAATGAACGGAATTTTGTGGAGCGGTTGTTCGTGCAGGAACGGCGACGGGTGCGGGAACGGTATGTTGTGCGGCCGGATGGTGTGGGCTTGAGCCCGAGACCGGCTCTTCAGGTCACCGCGCGCCAACGCTGCCGGGCCGTTCGGCAAGCGATGCGAACGAGACTGGCGCAACGGTTGTTGCGACGTCTGGGTTTGCCGGTCGGTCTGATTCTGGGAATCTTGTGCGGGACTGACGTGGGCAAGGGACTGGCTGAGGCTGAACAGCTCATCGGAACATCCATGCTGAAGGACCGCTCCGGGGACACCTGTTTCGACCCCGGCAGCAAGAACCTCTCCCTACGTAGATGGCCCGCAGGAGTGACGCTCGTCTAATGTCCATCTCCGCACTCATGCTCCGTCTCTGCTGCATGCTCGCGTATCTGGTGCTGGCACTGCCGCTTCCGGCGGTTCTGCTCGACCATGAGCTGGGGCTTCTGAGCGGTGATCCGGCTCACACGGTGCTTGACGACCATGCCTGGCTCGAACATGCTGCCGGGTCCGGCCTCGCGTCGGATGACGGAGGGGCCGTTGCGGTCGATCCCGCCGTTCCGCTCATCCTGCCCACCCAACCCGGCTACGAATCTGCCGGCGTGCTGTCTCCATCTGTCCGCGGCCCTCCCGTCTGCTGATTTCATTGTGTTCCCGAGAATGAGTTCGCTGAGCGCCTCGAAGGCCAGTGGTGGCGTGGGAACCGTTTCCTTCGTGTCGCTCACTCATCGAAAACACCGGATGGTGCGTGGAACAACCGCTGCAAGGGGCCGAGGGAGGGTCGAGGGTTTCGATCGTCATCAGTCAATCGCCAGGTGAGTCGGATAGGGAAAGAGGGTGTAAGTCCCTCGTGGAGCCGCCACTGTGATCGAACCGTTCGGTTCGTCAGCCAGGTCACCTATCCACTCCATGTTCCACCACATCCTTGCGTGCTCAGGGAGGTGGTCATCATGCAGAAGCGTGAACAGCGGGAGTGTCAACGAGATTGTGATATCGCAGGGCGCCTGGTGGCCAAAGACCAGGCAGTTCGGAATACCTGGCCGGCAGGGATGGTCCGTCGATTCGCGCAGCGGATATGTGTTGTGAGCGTCTTCGTGTTGTGGATGGCCCTAGCGGGCATTCATCCGGCGATCGGAGCCGAAGGCGAGCCGGCCGACGCGCCGTCCGCGGCATCGGTCAGCGAGACGAGCGTGATCGCGGAGGTGCCGGTCGAGCCGGTCGTCGTATCGGAGACGAGAACAGAAAAGCCGCTGAGCCAGGCGACCGGGTCGGTGTACGTCATTACGCGCGATCAGTTGGAGAAAAGACAGTTTCCCTATTTGCGGGAAGTGTTGCGGGATGTGCCGGGACTCACGATTGTGCAAACCGGTTCGCGCGGAGGGACGACGTCGCTGTTTACACGCGGCGGCGAGTCTGACTTTACGATGGTGATGATCGACGGGGTCAAGGTCAATGACGCCGGCGGCGGGTTCGAGTTCGCGGATTTGACGACCGGCAACGTGGAACGGATCGAGGTCGTCAAGGGACCACAGAGCGCCTTGTACGGGTCCGATGCCCTCGGCGGCGTGATCAATATTATTACACGGAAAGGGAGCGGGCCGACGAGAGTGGTGGCCGAGGTGATGGCCGGGGCGGGTCGAGGCATTGGATCAAGCATGTTGACGCATCAGGAGCGGCTGGGCGTCAGCGGCGCATCCGACCGCGTGGATTACTCGGCGGAATGGTCGCGATTGGATCACGCCGGGACGTTCAGCTTGAACAATCGGTTCAAGAACAATGTGTTCAGCGGCAATTTCGGTTTCAGGGCGACGGAGAACCTCCGGTTTCGAAGCGCTGTTCGATATACGGACAGCACGTCCAAGTTTCCGACTGATTTTGTGTCCGGAGTCGGATATCCGCCGGTGGATGGCCAGCAGGGCCAGGAGCGAACGCTGATGTCGTTCGCCAACTCGGCGACCTATCAGATGACATCGTGGTGGGAGCATTCCCTGCAATGGTCGCACATGGAATCGCGATTTAAATTCTTCGACTTCCAAGACCCCATCCCGACGGATTTTGGATTCTCCCAAACCGACGGCACGCAGCGCCGCGATATGCTCGACTACCATACCAGCTTCCGTGTGAGGGACGGGGTCTGGATGGGGACGGCGGCCACCTTCGGTGTCGAGTTTCAAGAGGAACGGCTCTCCCAATCCAGTGTTGGATTTTCGAGCGTTTCTACCAATCTGTCTCGTCGGAACATGGGCTACTACGCCCAGCTGCAAGGGGTGTATGCCGATCGGGTGTTTATCACGCCGGGCATTCGCGTGGAGGATAACGAGTATTTCGGCACCTTCGTGAATCCGAAGCTTTCCGGCGCCTACCTGCACAAGGAAACCGGTACCAAGATTCGCGCCAGTGTAGGGCGTGGTATTCGCGCCCCTTCGTTCACTGAACTCATCGGATTTCCCAACTTCGGCATTCCCGGCAACTTCAATTTGAAACCGGAAAAGGCGACCAGCTGGGAGGTTGGTTTTGATCAGGAGTTGTATGGCAAGGACCTGACGGCGTCATTCACCTGGTTTCACAACGATTTTTCCAATCTCGTGGTCTTGAATACAGGAGTCAATATGAACATTCAAGGCGCAGAGACGCAAGGATTGGAGTCTCAACTGAGGTGGCGTGTGACTAAGGCGTTCACGCTGTCGGTGGCGCATACGTATCTCAAGACCGAAGTCACCGACATCGGCGCCGGCCAGAACTTCGGTGGGTTGTTCGTGACGGGTGGGCGTCTGCTCCGACGCCCCGAGCATAGCGGCAATATCCAGGCGGATTATCAGACCAAGACCTGGGGGATGAACGTGATGGTATTGGGTGTCGGTGATCGCACCGATCGGAATTTTGTGGCGGCCGGGTCGCCGCGTGTGAAGAACGGGGCGTATTGGCGCGCGGACGTTTCCGGATGGTATTCGCTCGGCAAGTTCGAGGGCAGCGAGTGGAAGGCCAAGCTGCGGATCGAGAATCTGACAGACACCCGATATCAGGAGGCGCACGGATTCCCGAATCCAGGCATCTTCGCCATGGCGGGTCTGGAGGCATCGTTCTAGCGAGAGGGCCCTTACGATGATGCTCACGAGCGAAACGCCCATTGAGGACACCGGTCGTTTGGCTTGGATCTACGGCTGGGTTGTCTCAGCCCTCGTTCATATCCTCTTGGCGGGGGGGATCTTTCTGAGCTTCGCGCAAGAGCGGATGGTGGAGAGGAGGGAGGCCTTTCAGTGGACGGTGCAGGTTGTCGGACAGGCAGCGAGGAAAAGTCCGACCCCTCCTCTATCGCCGAAACGGGCTGAGTTGAACCGTACGGCCACGCGTGACCGGGGGGCGGTCGATAGTTGGAGGGTAGAGCGGCCGACTGAACGTGTCGTCGCACGAAGTCGTCCGGTAGTCGAGGAGCCGAAGGTTGTAGCGCGAGTAATCCCGCCGCGAGTGACGGTGCAGCGTGTCGTGTCCGAACCCGTTCAGCGGGAGGTGCGTGAAACGACGCAGGTGACAGTGATGGACAAGGAGCCGGAGGCCGTGTTGGCAGAAGTCGCTCGAGTGGTGCCGAGTGCCATTGAACGGGAATTGCCGTCGGTAATCCGGCGTCCGGATAGTTCCTCAAATGAGGCCTCCGATGAGGGAGACCTTCCACCGGCCGGCTTGGCGACACCGGCGGATATGGCAATAAGACCGCAGGCGGTCTCAGCGGGGATCGTGGATCACGATGCCGGAGCCGGAGCTGCGTCGGACGCGGAGCTGATTGCGTCTGGGAAGCATTCGCCCGATGGGTCGGCCCCCGCAGACGAGCTGTCGGCGACTGTCTCTTCGGGGCACACGCAGACGGAGCCGAGCGCGAACGGCGGGCAGCAGGGATTGTCCCTCGCCGACGGATCGCAGGGCCCTTCCACTCAGCCGGAGTATGGCTGGGTGGCACGGGTGATTCGAGCACGGATCGAGGAGGTCAAGCGGTATTCGCTGGATGCGAAGCGGAATGAATGGGAAGGGCAGGTTGTGCTGACTGCGTCCGTTCAGGCCGACGGCCGGATTATCGATATTCAGGTTCGAATAAGTTCCGGCAACGCGGGACTGGATGAAAACGCAAGAGCCATTATCGCGGACGCCTCGCCGCTGCGGCTTCCGCAGTCACTCGGAGTGGCGCGGGTTCGGTTACGCATTCCGATTCAGTTTGGGCTGGAGTAGTCACGTCGGATCACTACACAAAGGAGGGTTTCATGATTGTGCAACAGTATCACACGGAAACGATCGAGGACTTGGACGGCAGCCAAACCAGCAACGAGTACCTTCAACCGGAAGAAGCGATGCTCAAGTCGTTTTTCTACGACATGTTTCAGGAGCATTGGAGAGAAATGGTATTCGGCCCCTGCCTTGAGGGTGCCGTCTTCGAAATACAACTGACGGAGCCGCCGCAACTGGGCTATTTGGACGGGTACCTGACCGTGAATCTCAAAGACTGGCATTTTCATCTGTGTTTGGGAATCCACAAGGGGTCCAAAGGTAATCCCGCTTCCGACACGCTGGCGCAACAGCGACGACCCTCGAGGGCCGCGTTCTTCAAGTCGATCGGCCGCAGAGGCAGTTTCGGTAGCTGGGGCTTCAGGATGTGGAATGGAAACGGTGAGCAGATGCTGACGATCTTTTTCCCGAATCCATATTTGAGCGACCGGATGAAGCCGCAGAAGCCGGACTGGAGCCGCTTGGCGCTCTGGAATGAGATGCGCTCCAAATACTTGCCGGGAGCAGTGGCGTGGTCGCCGGAAGGCGTCATGAGCGAGGAATCCTGGGGCGGGCACTGAGGTACGGAGGATGATCCGTAGGGAACTGAGGCCGATACCGCATAGGGGCGGCATTTGGGGCACTGTGGCCGCCCTGGCCGTGAGTATTCTCGCGCTCGGCGTCCCGGCCTGGACGGGCTGGACGGAGCGGGTGGCATTGGACTCGTTTCTCACCGTGACAGGCCAGCGGCCGACTGCGGTCACGCGCATCCTGTCGGCCAACGTGGCGAGTGATGAAATTCTGCTCTCGATCGCTCCTGAGCGAGTGATCGGGGTCAGCACGTTGGCCGACGACCCACGCGTTTCTAATGTTGTCCGCGAGGCCTCTCTCCGGACGACGAAGGTCACCGGTGATATCGAACAGGTGTTGGCTGCCGATCCAAGCCTGGTTGTGCTGGGAGCACATAACGTCGACCTGGCACGACAGGTCGAAGAGTTCGGCATTCGCGTGATCATGCTTTCGGGTTACGAGTCCATCGAGTGGATACGCACCGTCATTCGCACGCTCGGGCGGGAAGCCGACGTTGCAGACCGGGCTGAGACCGTCATTGCCACGATGGATCGGCGGATCCAGGCGGTAACGGACCGAGTGGCCGGCCGTCCGCGCCCCCTGGTGTTGTCGTACTCGGAGTCGGGGTATGTGCCCGGGCGGAAGACCACAATGGACGAGGTCATCGGACTTGCCGGAGGGGAGAGCCTCAGCGGGCAGCTGGGATTCGAGGGGTGGCAGGTGTTGTCGCAGGAACAGGTGATTGTGAACGATCCGGAAGTGATTCTCCTTCGGGGTGACGCAGAATGGGAAGCGGACTTTCACCGGCAATTGACGGCGAATCCCGCATTCCGCGATACGCGGGCCGTCCGCAATGGGCGGGTATATCTGATCCCCGGTCGGCTTATGGTCACGGGGTCACATTACATTGCCGAGACGGTTGAAATGTTGGCGCGAGTGCTCCATCCGGATGCGTTTCGCGATCGATGAAGCTCCTGACGCTCTGCGGTACGGAGGGACGGACGTCGTAGGTTGAGGAAAGCACCGGGCGTTGCCGGGGCACTCACGGCGCAGTAGTCCGCGCGACTGGTCGATTCCGGTAGGCGTCACGCAGCATTCTGGAAGGACGTGGCCATGAAACAGGGACTCGTATTGTCGGCGCTAGTTGGATTCGTCATCGTCAGTGCGATGACCGCACTGGTCATCGGTTCGGTCCCTCTCTCCCTCGAAACGATCGCTCGGGCACTGATTCGTGCAGTAACCGGTACAGGGGGCGGAGACGTGCCGGCGGCGCATCAGGCTATCGTGGTGCATCTGCGGTTGCCGCGAGTGCTGTTGGCCTGTCTGGTGGGAGGGACCCTGGCTCTTGCGGGAGCGGTGTTACAAGGGCTGTTTCGAAACCCGATGGCCGATCCCGGATTGATCGGGGTGAGTAGCGGTGGTGCGCTGGGTGCGGTTCTGGCGATGGTACTGGGGCTGGCCTCGCAGTCGATGTGGGCGCTTCCGGTCCTCGCATTTATCGGAGCCGGTCTTGCCACATGGGTCATCTTCCTTCTGGCTTCGAACCATGGACGAACGCCGTTGGCCATGCTCCTGTTGGCCGGGTTGGCGGTCAGTGCGTTTTTGACTGCGATGACATCGCTTCTGCTCAGCCTCGCGAAAAACATCTATGTCATGCGTGAGGTGCTGTTCTGGTTGATGGGAGGACTTGAGGGCCGGGGGTGGCTCCATTTATGGGTGGCGGCGGTGCCGGCACTGATCGCCGGGGGGGCGTTGTCCTGGTTTGCGCAAGACCTGAACGTGCTGGCGGCGTCCGGGGAGGAAGGGGCGCGCAGCCTGGGCCTCGACATGGACCGGTTGAAGCGTTGGTTGCTGATTCTGACGGCATTGATGGTCGGCGCGGTGGTTTCGGTGAGCGGTATCATCGGCTTTGTCGGCCTGATTGTGCCGCATATCGCCCGGCTGATCGTAGGGCCGGATCATCGCATACTGTTCCCGACGGTGGCGCTCGGCGGCGCCGTGCTTCTGATCTGGGCCGATCTGCTTACCCGCACGCTGGTGCCTGCCCAGGAACTGCGCCTGGGTGTCGTGGCGGCATTTGTGGGCGCACCGTTTTTCATCTCGCTGCTTCGACGCCACCGGGCGCAAAGTGAGGCGATCTAAATGGACCAGCCGATTCTCAAGGTCTCGTCGGTGAGTCGTCATATTCAAGGGCGCGCCATCCTCGACAACATCGATCTGACGATCACGCAGGGCGAGTGTATTGGTCTGGTGGGACCGAACGGCGCAGGCAAGACGACATTGCTGCGCGTGCTCGCCAATTTGCTGGCCGGAACGGGAGGCACAGTACAGTTAGCCGACCGGCTCCTGGATCAATGGTCCCGACGGGACATTGCGGCACAGATGGCCGTGGTTCCTCAGTCGGGGGCCAACTCCGACTTCCGATTCTCCTGCGCCGAGGTCGTCCGAATGGGGCGATATCCGCATCGTGGACGATGGCAGTCGGAGAGCGCCTGTGATCGTGAGATCGCGGACGAGGCCATGGAAGACACCAGGACTGCCGCCTTCGCCATGCGTCCCATCACGGAGTTGTCGGGGGGTGAACGGCAGCGGGTCGTGCTGGCACGGGCGTTGGCGCAAACACCACGCGTACTGCTACTAGATGAGCCGACAGCCAGTCTCGATCTCAGCCATCAACTTCAGGTGTTACAGCTGGTCAGAAATCTGGTGAGAACAAAGGGGATGACCGTGGTCGTCGCGCTGCACGATTTGGGACTGGCAACCCGTTTTTGCAGCCGGCTCGTACTGATGCACCAGGGACGGGTAGTGGCGGACGGATCACCGATCGAGGTCCTGACGCCGGAGCGGTTGGCGGAGGTATATCAGGTCACGGCCCTGGTTGAACCGGACCACCAGCTCGGCGGTCTCCTGATTCGTGTCTTGGATGCTTGTCCGTCGAGTACCGGGGAGGGAGGCGCGTGAGTACGGAATCAAGAGTTGCACCGGAGGTCCGCGAGAGTGTCCCGGGTTCTATATTGCACTCGTTCGCGCTGCTGCCACAGGAGCCGCTCGCGCGTGTGTTTGCGGCCCAGCGCGCGCGCTACGACCCGGTCCACGCGCCTATGACCGTGCCGCATGTGACCATGAAGCTCGCCTGTGTTCTCGGCGAGGGGTTGGTGGCAACGCACGAGGACCTCATCGCCTGGCTCATCCGCGAATGCAGGGATCAGCGGCCGTTCGAGGTGCAGTTGGGCGAGGTGGGAACCTTCGAGTCCTGTAGTGGACACGGTTATGTGCTCTATGTTGCGGTCTGTCCCACGCCGCCCCTCGTCGAACTTCACGACCGACTCGTCCATGCGTTGGCACGGGCCGAGGCGAAGACCGCCGGCCTCAGCATCGAGCAGGAGGTGTCGATGTTCTTTCCCCATCTGACGTTGGCGCAAGGCCTTTCGGCTGCAGCAGCGCACGAGGCCCTGGCGCTCGCCCGGGAGGAACATGTCGTATCGACGTTCCTGGCTGATCGGCTCGTGACTGCGCATTCTGTGGATGGAAGACGATGGGAGGTGGTCGGAGATGTGTGGTTCTGCGGATCGTGATCGAGGCAGAGAGTCTTCCGCTCGAAGCGAGGATCGCCCGGGATGCGGCGCTGGAGGCGCTTGATCAACATACTCTGGAAGTGATCATGTCGGCTTTTTCCCTTTACGCTTCCAGAGGCAAGTCGACAATGCCACTGGTTCAGCGAGAATTGATTCAATATCGGCGAGCTCGGAGGCATGCGAGCAGGCCGCTCCTCGGGTACTACTGAAAGTCGTGTACAGAGAGCGCGGCTCGGCATGCAATGAATCCCGCCATCGTTTGCGTGATCACCATGCCTGGCTGGATCACGCAGCCGGGGCGGGGGTGTGACCGGAGGAGGGCGACCCGTCACCGGCGGATAGGGTCGCCTCGCTCGTCCTTGCTTCATGAGGGATGGTCACCTCAACTGAATGCTCGTGACGGTCATCGACCAGGGGGATCGCCAGGTCGGCTCGTTGAATGCCGTCGACGGTCACCGTCATGGCGGTATTCCCGGCATCCGATTGCAGCACTGTTATTTGAAAAATGGGTTCCCGGTAACGGGAAAGCCCTTTGAAGGGTTTCCACCCCCGAGGGAAGGGGGGGAACAACACCCAAGTGTGTCACGTCGCGGTT